>NZ_LT608327.1:0-600000 GCF_900095705.1 Fusobacterium massiliense
AATTAAATTGCTTGGTGAGAATAGCTATGGGGGTATACCTAGTAACATTCCGAACCTAGAAGTTAAGCCCATATACGCTGATGGTACTTGGCTGGAAGCGGCCTGGGAGAGTATGGATTTGCCAAGCATTATGCTTCTTTAGCTCAGTCGGTAGAGCATGCGGCTGTTAACCGCAGTGTCGTTGGTTCGAGTCCATCAAGAAGCGCCATTTATGAATTTTAACACATCTTTTAGATGTGTTTTTTTGTTTAAATTATATTAGCTATAAAAATTAAATATTTAAAAAACTCTTAAAATATGATATAATACTTTAATTTAAAAAGTGGAGGTTTTATAATGAAAAAAAATGGAATTGTAATACTTGACTTCGGTTCTCAATATAATCAACTTATAGCAAGAAGAGTTAGAGAAATGGGAGTATATGCTGAAGTAGTTCCTTTTCATGAAGATATTGAGAAGATTTTGGATAGAAATCCGAAAGGAATTATTCTTTCAGGAGGTCCAGCTTCTGTCTATGCTGAAGGTGCTCCAAGTTTAGATATAAAGTTATTTCAAAAAAATATTCCAATTCTTGGACTTTGCTACGGAATGCAATTAATTACTCATTTACATGGAGGAAAAGTTGCAAGAGCAGATAAACAAGAGTTTGGTAAAGCTGAATTAGAACTTGATGATAAAAATCATATACTATATAAAAATATTCCAAATAAAACTACTGTCTGGATGAGTCACGGAGATCATGTTACAGAAATGGCTCCAGATTTTAAAATTATAGCTCATACAGATTCTTCAATAGCTGCTATTGAAAATAGTGATAAAAATATCTATGCATTTCAATATCATCCAGAAGTTACACACTCTCAACATGGTTTTGACATGCTTAAAAACTTTGTTTTTGAAATAGCAAAAGCAGAAAAAAATTGGTCAATGGAAAACTATATTGAAGCAACTATAAAACAAATAAAAGAAAGAGTTGGAAATAAACAAGTAATACTAGGTCTATCTGGTGGAGTTGATTCATCTGTTGCAGCTGCTCTTATTAATAAGGCAATAGGGAGACAATTAACTTGTATCTTTGTTGATACAGGTTTACTTAGAAAAGATGAAGCTAAACAAGTTATGGAAGTTTACGCTAAAAATTTTGATATGAATATAAAATGTGTAAATGCAGAAGAAAGATTTTTAACAAAACTTGCAGGAGTAACTGATCCTGAAACTAAGAGAAAAATTATAGGAAAAGAATTTGTTGAAGTATTCAATGAAGAAGCTAAGAAGATTGAAGGGGCTGAATTTTTAGCACAAGGAACTATTTATCCAGATGTAATTGAATCTGTTTCTGTTAAAGGACCATCTGTTACTATAAAATCTCATCACAATGTTGGAGGTTTACCAGAAGATTTAAAATTTGAATTACTTGAACCTTTAAGAGAATTATTTAAAGATGAAGTTAGAAAAGTTGGTAGAGAATTAGGTATTCCTGATTATATGGTCGATAGACATCCATTCCCAGGACCTGGTTTAGGAATTAGAATTTTAGGAGAAGTTACTAAAGAGAAAGCTGATATTTTAAGAGAAGCTGATGCAATATTTATAGAAGAATTGAGAAAGGCTGATTTATATAATAAAGTTAGTCAAGCTTTTGTTGTTTTACTTCCTGTAAAATCTGTTGGAGTTATGGGAGATGAAAGAACTTATGAATATACAGCTGTTTTAAGATCTGCTAATACAATAGACTTTATGACTGCTACTTGGTCTCACTTACCTTATGAATTTTTAGAAAAAGTTTCTAATAGAATTTTGAATGAGGTTAAGGGGGTTAATAGATTGACTTATGATATTTCTTCTAAACCGCCTGCTACTATTGAGTGGGAATAATACAAGTATATATAATATTCTATTAATATTAATTTTAAAAGAAAGTCTATTTTAATATTTTGTCTTTGGTACTAATTTGGACTTAAAATAGAAATAAGTGTGTAAAATTAGTAAAAAATTATAATGTAAAAAGCAGGAAATTAATCCTGCTTTTTATTATGTAAATATCTTAAGAAAATATAATTTATCATGTTAAGAAGTTTATTACAATGCTGATTATGATTTCTTTTTCTTGTATAGTAAAGTATAAAATTAAATAAAAATAGTCTCTGACATCCATATTAGTTAAAGAGACTGTATTTATTGAGCTCGTAGAACTTATATAACTGTCAAGAGACTTTATTTTTTAAATTAAATATTACTTTTTCTGTTTAAAGATTTCTTATTTTATATCGTTTTTACAAGCACCAGTATCTAAATATTCTTTTAAGTTATCAAAAGAAGTTTCTATCATATTTGATGCAGCTTCATCAGTGTAAGAACCAACGTGTGGAGTTACAAGAACTCTTGGATATAAATCAAGTAATCTGTTAAATTCAGGGAAGTCTAGTTTGAATTTAGCTTCTTTATCTGAGAAGTTTTTAAAGAAATAATTAACTTCTCCTTCGATAGTATCTATACCAGCACCAGCTAAGTGACCACTTTCAAGAGCTTCTATAACAGCAGTTAAATCCATTAATTCTCCTCTTGCAGTATTTACTAATATAGAACCTTTTTTCATTTTAGCTAAGAATTCTTTAGTAACTATTTTTCCGTTTTCTTTTATAAATGGTGCATGTAATGTTATGATATCACTATTTGCTATTAATTCATCCATAGAAACTTGAGTAACGATATCTTCAACACCAGTTTTTGGGAACATATCATATCCTAAAACATTAGCTCCTAATCCTTTAAATAATTTAGCAGCTGTAAAACCTATTCTTCCAAGTCCTACAACCCCAACAGTACAGTTTCTGATTTCTTTTGAGAACATTTGAGCATCAACTGTAAAATCTCTATTTTTGAATTTTTCAGCAGTGTAAGGTAAAGATCTTAATAAAGACATTGCTAATGATACAGCTAATTCAGCTATTGCATTAGGAGAATAGAAAGGAACATATGCTAATTTTAAACCAATTTCTTTTGCATATTTTACATCGATATGGTTAGTTCCAACAGTTCTAGTAAATAAATACTTTACTCCATAGCTTTTATACATATCTAAAACTTCTTTAGTTGCAAAACAGTTTCCACGTAAAACAACACATTCAAATCCTTTTGCTTTTTCTGCAGTTTCTTTACTGTTTAAGTAGTCTGGAATTAATTCTATTTCATAACCAAATTTTTTGTTTAATTCATGAAATAAAGGAACTTCTACATCTCTTACACCATAAAATAAAACTTTCATTTAAAACCTCCTAAAATTTTTTAATTAATTTACTAAATTTATTAGTCATTTAGTAAATTATAACATAAAAAAAATAAATTGAAAGGGCAAATCTTAATCAAAAATATAAAAATATTATATTAAAATAGATAACAATTAAAAATCTATATTAAAAGGTCAAAATTATATATACAATAAATATAAGAATTAAAAAATATATAAAAAAATAATTCAAATAAAATATTACTAAAATTAAACACTTTGAACTTAAAAAAATATGATTTTTTTATATTGACATATAAAAAAAATATGATAGAATATAAAATATAAATAGATAGTAAATGAATTTAAAAGATTTTTGTTAAGTCTGTTTATTTTAATTTTATTTTTTTAAGGAGGAATTATCAATGAGTAAAGAAACTTTAAATCCACTAGAAAGCGGACAAAAACAAGTAAAGAAGGCATGTGAAGCTTTAGGACTAGATCCAGCTGTGTATGAATTATTAAAGGAACCTCAAAGAATAATTGAAATCACTATACCTGTAAAAATGGATGATGGTTCAATAAAAACATTTAAAGGATACAGATCAGCTCATAACGATGCAGTAGGACCTTTCAAAGGAGGAATCAGATTCCATCAAAACGTTAATGCTGATGAAGTAAAAGCTCTTTCTCTATGGATGAGTATTAAATGTCAAGTAACTGGAATCCCTTATGGAGGAGGAAAAGGTGGAATTACTGTAGATCCTTCTGAATTATCTCAAAGAGAATTAGAACAACTTTCAAGAGGTTGGGTAAGAGGAATGTGGAAATACTTAGGAGAAAAAGTTGACGTTCCTGCTCCAGATGTAAATACAAATGGACAAATAATGGCTTGGATGCAAGATGAATATAATAAATTAACTGGAGAACAAACTATAGGAGTTTTCACAGGAAAACCATTAACTTATGGTGGATCTCAAGGAAGAAATGAAGCAACTGGATTTGGTGTTGCAGTTACTATGAGAGAAGCATTTAAAGCATTAGGAAAAGACCTTAAAGGAGCAACAGTTGCTGTTCAAGGTTTTGGAAATGTTGGAAAATACTCTGTTAAAAATATAATGAAATTAGGTGGAAAAGTTGTAGCAGTTGCTGAATTTGAAAAAGCAAAAGGAGCATTTGCTATATATAAAGAATCAGGATTTACTTTTGAAGAATTAGAAGCTGCTAAAGCTGCTGGAAGTTTAACAAAAGTTGCTGGTGCAAAAGAATTAACTATGGATGAATTCTGGGCTTTAAACGTTGAAGCTATAGCTCCATGTGCACTAGAAAATGCTATTAAAGAACACGAAGCTGAATTAATAAAAGCTGGAATTATTTGTGAAGGAGCAAACGGACCAATAACTCCAGAAGCTGATGAAGTTCTTTATAAAAAAGGTGTAGTAGTTACTCCTGACGTTTTAACAAATGCTGGAGGAGTTACAGTATCTTACTTCGAATGGGTACAAAATATCTATGGATATTATTGGACAGAAAAAGAAGTTGAAGAAAAAGAAGAAAGAGCTATGGTAGATGCTTTCACACCTATTTGGGCATTAAAGAAAGAATTTGATCAAAAAGGACAACCTATTTCTTTCAGACAAGCTACTTATATGAAATCTATAAAGAGAATAGCAGAAGCTATGAAAGTTAGAGGATGGTTCTAATCATCTAATTAAAGTTACATTCTTTAATTACTAATAAAATTTAAAATACAAATAAGGTAAGACTGTTACGTATGTAATAGTCTTATCTTTTTTTTATTGTATAGGAAAGTATAAGTTTAAATACTTATTAGTCTCTGACGTCCGTATTAGTTCGAAGATAGTTTATTTATTTTATTTCTTATCAAAAGTATAATTTTATGTTAAAATATAAACAAAAATAAAAGTGATGTGAAAATACTTATGTCGGAAAAAATAAATACGATAAATAACTATTTGAAAAATAAATTTGGAGAAAAAATATATAAAGTTTCTTTGGATGGAGGTTTCACTTGTCCTAATAGAGATGGTAAATTATCTAAAGGGGGCTGTATTTTTTGTGGTGAAAGTGGAAGTGGAGACTTTACTTCAGGGAGAAATAAAAGTATATATAATCAAATAGAAGACCAAATAAAATTGATTTCAAAAAAATATAATGGTAATAAATATATAGCATATTTTCAGAATTTTACAAACACTTATGCAGATGTTGATTATTTAAGAAAAATTTATGAAGAAGCTTTGTCACATCCTGATATAGTGGGTTTAGCAATAGCTACAAGACCGGATTGCTTAGAAAATGATATCTTGGAATTATTATCAGAAATTAATAAAAAAACTTTTTTATGGATTGAGTTAGGTTTACAAACTATAAATGATGAAGTTGCTCATTTTTTTAATAGAGCATACAAGACAGAAATTTATCAAAAAAGCACAGAAAAATTAAAAAAATTAAATATAAAATTTGTAACTCATATAATAATAGGATTACCTAAAGAAGAAAAAGAAGATTATTTTAAAACTACAATGTTTGCTCAAAAATGTGGAACTTGGGGGATAAAGTTACACCTTATGTATGTTGAAAAAGGAACGGGATTAGAAAGTTTGTATAACAGTGGGAAATTAAAAGTTAATACAAAAGAAGAATATATTGAAAAAATAGTAAATATATTAGAAAATATTTCTCCCGATATAATTATCCATAGAATGACAGGAGATGGAAATAGAGATACATTAATAGCTCCTTTGTGGAGTTTAAAAAAAGTAGATGTACTAAATTCGATACAAAAATTATTGAAAGAAAGAAATAGTTATCAAGGAAAAATGTATAAAAATGCTCTTTAAATAAAAAAATATAGGTTTAAAAGGAGGATAAATGAGAGTAATAATAACAGAAGATAATGTAGGAGATTGGGCAGCAGTATATGTTATGAAAAAAATAAGGGAATTTAATCCAACTAAAGATAGGAAGTTTGTGTTGGGACTTCCAACAGGTAGCACTCCCTTACAAATGTACAAAAGGTTAATAGAATTTTATGAAAAAGGATTAGTAAGTTTTGAACATGTAGTAACTTTTAACATGGATGAATATGTTGGATTAGAAGCGAATCACCCTCAAAGTTACCATTATTATATGTTTAACAATTTCTTTAATCATATAGATATAAAAAAGGAAAATGTTAATATACTTGATGGAATGGCTGAAAACTATGTTGAAGAATGTAAAAATTATGAAAGAAAAATTGTAGAAGCCGGAGGAATTGATTTATTTTTAGGTGGAGTTGGAGTTGATGGTCATATTGCTTTTAATGAACCAGGTTCATCTTTAAAATCAAGAACAAGAGATAAAGAATTAACAGAGGATACAATACTTAGCAATTCAAGATTTTTTGATAATGATATGACAAAAGTTCCAAAACTTGCTTTGACAGTTGGAGTAGGAACAATTATGGATGCAAGAGAAGTATTGATTATGGTAAATGGATATAATAAAGCAAGAGCTTTGTATCAAGGAGTTGAATGTGGAGTAAATCATTTGTGGACTATATCAGCTCTTCAACTACATGAAAAAGCTATAATTGTTGCTGATGAAGAAGCATGTTCTGAATTGAAAGTAGCGACATATAGGTATTATAAAGATATTGAAAAGAAAAATTTGAAAGTAACTAACTTAATGGAAAATTTATCTATTTAATTTTATACATAATGGGGTATAATAAGGAGATGAAAAGTTTTAGAATTGGAGGATTTTAAAAAATGCCTAAGAAAAAAGTAGTTATAGGAGTAATTGGCTCAGATTGTCATACTATTGGAAATAAAATTATACATTCAAAATTGGAAGAAAATGATTTTGATGTTGTAAATATAGGAGCTTTATCTCCACAAATAGACTTTATAAATGCCGCATTAGAAACAAATTCAGATGCAATAATCGTTTCCTCAATATATGGATATGGAGAATTAGATTGTCAAGGAATTAGAGAAAAATGTAAAGAGTATGGTTTAGGAGATATTTTACTGTATATTGGTGGAAATATCGGTTCAAATAATGAAGAATGGGAAAAAACCGAAAAAAGATTTAAAGAAATGGGATTTGATAGAGCATATAAACCAGGAACACCAATAGAAAAAACTATTGAAGATTTAAAAAAAGATCTTGAAGTGGAGTAGATATATATGAAAAAAATATATATGACTATTGATTTTGGAAGTACCTATACTAAACTCACAGCAATAGATATAGATGAAAAAGAAATACTAGCCACATCTAGAGCCATGACAACAATAAAAACAGATGTTACATTGGGTTATAAAGAAGCAGAAAAGATTATTTTTAATGACTTAGATAAGAAAATTGGAAAAAATAATTATGAAATTATAAAAAGAGTAGCCTGTTCCTCAGCAGCAGGAGGATTAAAAATAGTGGCAATAGGTTTAGTTCCAGAGTTAACGACAGAAGCAGCAAAAAAAGCTGCCTTAAGTTCTGGGGCCAGAGTTATGAAAACTTATGGTTTTTTTCTAGACGAAAACAAGATTGAAGAGTTAAGAAAAACAGACTATGATATTATTTTATTAACAGGTGGAACTAACGGTGGGAATAGAGAATATATTTTAGAAAATGCTTCAATTTTAGCTAAAAGTAATTTAAATAAACCTATCGTTGTGGCTGGAAACGAAGAAGCAAAAGGGGAAATAGTAGATATTTTTGAAAAAAATGGAATTGAATACTATTTAACTGAAAATGTTATGCCTGTTGTAAATAAGATAAACGTTGAGCCCGTTAGAGAAATAATTAGAATGGTTTTTATGAAAAATATTGTAAAAGCCAAAGGAATGGAAAATGTTCAAAAAATAGTTGGTAATATAATAATGCCAACACCTACTGCAGTATTGAAAGCAGCAGAAGTATTTTTTGAATTTCAAAATGAAGATAAGGACAAAAGTTCTCTATTGGTTGTAGATATTGGAGGAGCCACTACTGATGTTCATTCTATTGGAAAAGGCTTACCTGATAATAATAGTGTTCAGATAAAGGGTATGGAAGAGCCGTATTCTAAAAGAACCGTTGAAGGAGACCTTGGCATGAGATATTCAGCTATGGCACTCTATGAAGCAACAACTTTAAATAAAATAAGAACACATTTAGGAACTAAGGATTCTAAAGTAGATATAAGAGAAAATTTTATATATAGGCAAAACAATCCTCAATTTGTTTCAGAAATTCAAGAAGATGTTGAATTTGATGAGATGATGGCAAAGATTTGTGTGGAGATAGCAATTAACAGACATGTAGGAATTTTAGAATGTGTATACTCACCTATGGGAACTATATTTGCTCAGAGTGGTAAAGATCTTAGAAATGCAAAATATGTTGTAGGTACAGGAGGAGCAATAATTAATAGTAGAAATCCAATAAAAATATTGGAACAATCTCTTTTTGAAGAGGATACACTAATGCTAAAACCAAAGTATCCTAAATTTTTAGTAGATAAAAAATATATTATGTCATCTATGGGATTATTGGGAAATGACTATAGAGATGTAGCATATGAAATTATGAAAAAATATTTGATTGAAGTGTAGGGGGATTTTAATGTCTATTGTATTCAAGCAGATTGAAGAAGACATATTTTTAGAAAATAGAGAAAAATTTTTAGATAAGCATAAAAATTTTGATAATTTTGATTTAGAAACAGCTATAAGATTTCATAAGTCTTTATCAGAAACAAAAAATTTTTCTCAGAAAATAAAAAAGATGAAGAAAATAGGTAAAAAATTAATACAGGCCTATACTAAAGAAACATTATTAGAAGATATAATAGAGAATTTGGAAAATTTAAGTAAAGTAGGACAAGCAGATATTCTTTCAATAATTATTGATTCCCATACAAGAGAGAATAATTATGAAAATGCTAAAAGAGGATTAGAAGACTCTATGAAAGCAAATAAAAGTCTTTTAAATGGTTTTCCACTTATAACTTATGGAGTAAAATTATGTAGAAAAATAGTGAATGATACAGAGGTTCCTATACAGATAAAACATAGTTCACAAGATGCAAGGCTTTTAGCTGAAATGTCTTTTTTGAGTGGATTTTCATCTTTAGATGGGGGAGGAATAAGCCATAATATTCCTTTCAGTAAGTCGGTTCAAGTAAAAAGTAGTATTGAAAAATGGAGATATGTTGATAGATTAGTAGGTTATTATGAGGAAAGAGGAGTTCATATTAATAGAGAAATATATTCTCCACTTACAGCCACTTTAATTCCACCTTCTATATCTAATTCAATACAAATATTAGAAACTTTACTTGCTGTTGAGCAAGGAGTAAAGAATATAAGCATAGGAGTTGCTCAATATGGAAATATTATTCAAGATATAGCTAGTTTACAAGCACTTAGAGAACAAGTAGCGGAGTATTTAGAAAAATTTTCCTTTAAAGATATAGAAATTAATACTATTTTTAATCAATGGATAGGAGGCTTTCCAAACGATGAAATGAAATCATATTCGTTGATTTCTTATGGAGCTACAGTTGGAGCTTTTTCAAAAGCAGATAGAATATTTGTAAAAAATCCAGAAGAATATAATAAAAATTCTCTATCAAATACCATGATAAATTCTTTGTTCTTAACAAGAGCTATTTTGGAAATTGAAGAATGTCAGGATATAAAATTTAATGAAGAAATACTTTTTGAAAAGGAATTAATAAAAAAAGAAACAAAGAGTATAATTGAAAAAATATTTTCATTATCTGAAAATTCATCATTGGAAGATGGAATTTCAAGAGCGTTTGAGGAGGGGATAATAGATATTCCTTTTGCTCCATCAAAATATAATTTGGGGAAAGTTATGCCAGCTAGAGATTTAGAGGGTATGATAAGATATCTTGATATAGGAAATTTACCCTTTGATAATGAAATAAAAAATATTCACTTAGAAAAATTAAAAGCAAGAGCAGAAAAAGAAAAGAGAGAACTTGATTTTCAGATGACAATAGAAGATATATTTGCTTCTAGTGAGGGGAAATTGTTGAAAAATAAGTAAAAAATAATCCCTGATATCCATATTAGATAAAAAGTTTTTATATAAAAACTCATATGGATAATTAGGGATTTTATTTTCATATAGAAAAAGTATAAATTTAATAATCTATAAATAATCTCCAACGTCAGTATTAGTTAGAAGAGCCTATACTTACTAAGCTCGTAAACTTATACGGCTGTCAAGAGACTTTATTTTTTATTTTACATAAGTTAAATATTTTTTAGATAATTCATGAGTTCCTTGAACTAACTTGAAAAATTCTTTTTGTATAGCTTTAGTAACAGTTTTTGCTCCATTTCCAACATTTATATGGTCAACAGAATAAACAGGTGTAATTTCTGCAGCTGTACCTGTTAAAAATAATTCATCACAAGTATAAAGAAGTTCTCTAGGTATAGATTTTTCAATAACTTCATATCCAAGTTCTTTAGCAAGAGTAATTACAGTATCTTTTGTAATTCCACCTAAAGCAGATGAAGAAAGGTTTGGAGTTATTAATTGATTATTGATAACAACAAAAAGATTTTCACCACTACCTTCACTGATATTTCCTAAATAATCTAAAGCAATTCCTTCTTCAAAACCATTAGCAAGGGCTTCCATTTTTATAAGTTGAGAACTTAAGTAGTTTCCACCAGCTTTAGCTAAAGATGGTAAAGTATTAAGAGCAGGTCTTCTCCAAGAAGATACTTGAACTTTTATACCTTTTTCAAGAGCTTCTTCTCCTAGATATGCACCCCAACTCCATGCAGCAATAGCAAGGTCAACAGGACATCTAGTAGGGTTAACTCCAAGCTCAAAATATCCACGATAAGCAATAGGTCTTATATAACCTTGTTCCAAATTATTAGCTTTTACAGTATCAATAATAGCTTGTTCAACTTCTTCATGTGTATAAGGAATTTCTGTTCTATAAATTTTTGCAGAATCGAACAATCTTTTAACATGTTCCTTTAATCTAAAAATAGCTGGACCATTTTCAGTTTTATAAAGTCTTATACCTTCAAAAAATGAGCTCCCATAATGAACAACATGAGATAGCACATGTATGTTTGCTTCATCGTGATTTACTAATTTACCATTCATCCAAACTTTCTTTGTATTAATCATTCCGATCACTCCTAAAAAATAATAAATAAAATCCCTAGACAATTGTATAAGTTTTATGGGCTCAATAAACACAGGCCCTTCAACTAATACAGATGCCAGGGATTTAATATAAATAAAATATTGTTTATATCACTTAAAATTATATTTTTATTATGATAACCTATATTTATCAAAAAATCAAGTAAGTAATAAATGAAATTAATAAAATTTTACACATTCCTATAAAATAAATGAAGTCTCTTGATAGCCATATGAGTTCTACGAGCTCAATAAACACAGGCTCTACGAACTAATACGGACATCAGAGACTAATTTTACTATTTAACTTTATACTTTCTTAGTATAATAAATGAAGTCTCTTGACCACCGTATGAGTTCTACGAGCTCAATAAACACAGGCTCTACGAACTAATACGGACGTCAGAAACTAAAATTTTCTATTTAATTTTATACATTCCTATATAATAAAAAATGTTATATAATTAAAAAATAGCTAATTAATAAATAAGGAGGCTTATGCTGTGGACAAAAAAATAGAAGAATTTGTAGAAATAATAAAAAAATCAAGACATTTAGTATTTTTTACAGGGGCAGGTGCTTCAACTGACAGTGGATTAAAAAGTTTTAGAGGAAAAGATGGCTTATATAGCACTTTGTATAAAGGAAAGTATAGACCTGAAGAAATATTGAGTTCAAATTTCTTTTATTCAAATAGAAATATTTTTATGGAATATATTGAAAATGAATTAAATATTAATGGAATAAAACCTAATAAAGGTCATTTAGCTTTAGCAGAATTAGAAAAAAAGGGTATATTAAAGGCTGTAATAACTCAAAATATAGATGATTTACACCAAATGGCTGGAAATAAAAATGTATTAGAATTACATGGTAGTTTAAAAAGATGGTATTGTTTATCTTGTAATAAAAAAGATAGTCATAATTTTTCTTGTAATTGTGGAGGAATAGTTAGACCAGAAGTGACTTTATATGGTGAAAATTTAGATGAGATAGTTGTTGAAAAGGCAATAAAAGAAATTGAAAAAGCAGATACTTTGGTTATAGCAGGAACTAGCTTAACAGTTTATCCGGCAGCATACTACATTAATTATTTTCATGGGGATAATTTGATAATTATTAATAATGAAGAAACTCAATATGATAACAGAGCTAAAATTGCTTTTAGAGAAAATTTTGCTACAGTTATGAATGAAGTATTAAAAATTATTAAAAATCATTAAAAATTATTTTATATTTCTATAGGAAAGTGTAAAATTAAATAAAAAAATTAGTCTCTTGACAGCCGTATGAGTTCTACGAGCTCAATGAACATAGGCTCTTCGAACTAATACGGACGTCAGAGACTTTATTTAACAGAAGTTAGTTTATTCTTTTTTGTAATTTGTTGATAGACTTTAAATTGTGTGCTATAATATCAAAAATTATTTAAATTTATTAGGAATTATAATATCTATATTTTAAATCAGGAGGAAAAATGAAAGGAAAAATTGTAAAAGAAGGAATAACCTTTGATGACGTTTTATTAATACCAGCTAAATCGGATGTGCTTCCACATGAAGTTAGTTTAAAAACAAGACTTACAAAAAAAATAACATTAAATTTACCAATATTAAGTGCAGCTATGGACACTGTAACAGAATCGAAACTTGCTATTGCATTAGCTAGACAAGGTGGAATAGGTTTTGTTCATAAAAATATGTCTATTGAAGAACAAGCTGCTGAAGTAGATAGAGTAAAGAGATCTGAAAGTGGAATGATAACAGATCCTATAACTTTAAGTGAGGAAAGTAGAGTTTATCAAGCTGAAGAATTAATGAAAAGATATAAAATATCTGGACTTCCTGTTATAGAAAAAGATGGAAAATTAATTGGAATAATAACTAATAGAGATATAAAATACCGTAAAGATTTAGATCAACCAGTTGGAGATATAATGACAAAGGAAGGACTTATTACAGCTCCAGTTGGAACAACATTAGAACAAGCAAAAGAAATTTTATTAGCAAATAGAATTGAAAAGTTACCTATTACAGATGAAAATGGATATCTAAAAGGATTAATAACTATAAAAGATATAGATAATTTAATACAATATCCAAACGCTTGTAAAGATGATTTAGGAAAATTAAGATGTGGAGCAGCTGTTGGTATTGCACCAGATACAATAGATAGAGTTAGAGCTTTAGTAAAAGCTGGAGTAGATATAATAACAGTTGATTCTGCTCATGGACACTCACAAGGTGTAATAAATATGATAAAAGAAATTAAAAGAAATTTCCCAGAATTAGATGTAGTTGGAGGAAATATAGTTACAGCAGAAGCTGCAAAAGAATTAATTGAAGCAGGAGTATCAGCTGTAAAAGTAGGAATAGGACCAGGTTCTATTTGTACTACAAGAGTTGTGGCAGGTGTTGGAGTCCCTCAACTTACAGCAGTTAACGATGTATATGAATATTGTAAAGATAAAGGAATTGGAGTCATAGCAGATGGAGGAATAAAACTTTCTGGGGATATAGTTAAGGCTTTAGCAGCAGGTGGTGACTGTGTTATGTTAGGTGGTTTACTTGCTGGGACAAAAGAAGCTCCAGGAGAAGAAATTATACTTGAAGGAAGAAGATTTAAAATATATGTTGGAATGGGATCGATTGCTGCAATGAAAAGAGGGTCAAAAGATAGATATTTCCAAGCTGGAGAAAGTGATAACTCTAAATTAGTTCCAGAAGGAATAGAAGGTCGTATAGCTTACAAAGGATCTGTAAAAGATGTTGTATTCCAACTTGCTGGGGGAATAAGAGCAGGAATGGGATACTGTGGAACTAAGACAATAAAAGATTTACAAGAAAATGGTAAGTTTGTAAAAATAACAGGAGCAGGTTTGATAGAAAGCCATCCTCATGATATTACAATAACTAAAGAAGCACCTAATTATTCAAAATAGAATCGGGAGAAATAATGAAAAATATAAATAAATTTTTGTTATCAATTGCAATTTTATTAAATTTTTCAATAGTTAATGCTGAAGAAATTCAAGAAGTTATGTCACTTGATGATATATCTAGAGAAATTATCGGAGAAAAAGTACAGGCAAAAAAAACTAGTCCAAATAAAGAAAATAAAATTAATAAAAAAGTTGATGAAAAAATAGAAAAAAAAGATAAAAAAGTTGAGATTGCAAATATTAATACTGAAAAAGAAAATAAAAAAGTTGAAGAAGAAGTATATGTTGAAGATGAACCAGAGCAAAAAATTGATAAAGCATCAATAGTTGATATCTATGATAAGAAAGTTATAGACAAGATTGCTTATAAAAAAGGTTCAGAATCAACTCCATTTACAGGAACTTTTGGAGTTATTATAGAAGATAATATAGAATACATAGAGCAATATGAGAATGGACTTTTAAATGGAGAAACTGCATATTTCTCTAAAGATAAAGGAATAAAATTATTATCTGAAATGTACACAAAAGGTAAACTTAATGGAAAACAAAGATCGTATTATAATAACGGAAAGTTAAAATCTATTGTCTATTATGTAAATGATAGAGTAAATGGAATAGAAGCCTACGATAAAAATGGAAAATTGCTACATAAAAGTCTTTTTAAAGATGGGAATGGAGATTGGAAATTTTATTGGAGTAATGGACAAGTTTCAGAAGAAGGTAAGTATAGAAATGGTAGAAAAGATGGAACTTGGTATAAATATAGAGAAGATGGAAGTATAGATACAGTTATTAAATATGACAATGGTAGATTGTTGAGTGAAAGCTGGAATTAATATGTTTGTTGCTAGAATAAAGCAGGTTTGTTTATATCTTTTTTCCAATTTTAATAATGAGTGGAATAAGGAGATAAGAGAAATTCTATCTCTTGAAGAATTTGAGATATTCTCTAAAATGGGAGAATATGACAAAATTCATTCCTATAAATTGTTAAAAAAAGTAGAAAAAAATGAAATTTTATCAAAAGAAAAAATATATCTAAAATTGGCTCTTTTACATGATAGTGGAAAAGGAAGAATTGGACTTTTTAGAAGAATAAAAAAAGTTTTAATTGGAGATAAAAAATTAGAAAAACATTCTGAAGTAGCTTTTAAAAAAATAAAAAATATTAATTTTGAACTAGCAAATTTATGTTTAAAACATCACAATAAAGTTGTAGATGAAAAAATGAAAATTTTTCAAAAATTAGATGATGAGTAAAAATAAAAACACTAAAATATGATTTTATATTTTAGTGTTTTTTTTTACAATTAAAAAAATAAAATATACAAATAAAATAGAAAATTTTTAAATAAAATAATTGAATTTATAAAAAAATATGATAAAATTTAAGTAATATCGTTTAAGGGAGGTTGCTTAATGAAAGCTAACAAATTTTTTATAGTTGGAATGTTGTTAATTGGAACATTGGCATATGGAGAAGAAGGGAATATGACAGTGGAACAAGAAATAGCAAACACAGTAAATAGTATAGAAGCAGAATATCAAGAGTTGCTACAAAAAGAAGCAGAAAAGAAACAAGAGTTTATGGTGGAAAAATCAGAACTAGAAAAAGAAGTAGCAACTTTAAAAGAAAAACAAATAGGGAAAGAAGAACTTTATGCAAAATTAAAGAAAGATTCTGAAATAAGATGGCATAGAGATCAATACAAAAAGTTATTAAAGAAATATGATGTATACTATGATAAATTAGAAAAAACAATATTAGAAAAAGAACAAAAAATATCTGAATTGACAGGATTGTTAGAAGCATTACAATAAAAAAATATTAATAAAAAATAGGTAGGGGGAAAAATGAAAAAGACATTAAAAGTTTTATTGTTTTTACTAGGAATAAGTGTAATAGCACAAGCAGAAACTGTACCAACTGAAATGAATGAAGCTGATAAAAAAGAAGCAATGAAAATCTTAGAAAGAATGAGAGACAAGATAGAGAAAGCAGAAAAAGAAAGAGCGAAAGAAGAAGCAAGACTTGCAAAAGAAAAAGCAGAAGCAGAGAAAAAGGCTCAAGAAGAGGCCGAAAGATTAGCAAGAGAACAAGCAGAAGCAGAAAGACAAGCAATGGAAGCTCAAGCGCAAGCACAAAAAGTAATGGAAGAAGCTCAAGAAAAAGTTGTTGAGGAACAAGTTAAAGCGGCAGAAACAAGCGAAGTAGTCATTGCAACTCCGGTAGAAGAAAAAGTAGTAATAGAAGAAATAAAACCTGAAACAGAGGAACAAAGAATAGAAAGAATAAATAAAACAATAGCAGAAAAAAGAAAAGCAGAAAAGAAAGTAAAACCAAAAACAGCATTTGAAAAACTAGAAAAGACAAAAGAAGAAGCATTAACAAAACTAGATTTTTATGAAAGAGTAGTAAGAAGTGTTGCAAGAGAAGAGAATGAAATAAAAGGCTACACAGAAATCACTGAAGGTAAATAGTAAGGAGAGATGAAAGTGAAAGTAAAAAAAATACTAGGGATAATGTTGGGAGTACTAATAATAGGACAAGTTTCATTGGGAGCTGAAGATGAAGCGAAAGCCAGATTATTGAAAGAATATGACAAAATAATGAAAGAAAGAGCGAAAGAAGAAGCAAGGCTAGCCAAAGAAAAAGCAGAAGCAGAGAAAAAGGCTCAAGAAGAGGCCGAAAGAGTAGCAAGAGAACAAGCTGAGGCAGAAAGACAAGCAATGGAAGCTCAAGAAAAAGTACAAAATGAGCAAATAGAAGCAGAAAAAAGAGTTGAAGAAGAAAGGGTAGCAACTGAAAATGCAGTTGCAGAAGCTCAAGCTAAGGAAGCTCAAGAGAAGGCAGAAGCAGAAAAGAAAGCTGAAGAAGAAAGAATAAAAGCAGAAAAGAAAGCTCAAAAAGAAAGAGAAAAGAATATGACAGATAGTGAAAAGATGGATAGAGAAGTAAAAAGAATAAAAGCTGAAATGATGGCTATTACTGATAAGATAGAAAACTATACAAAAACAAATGAAATGTTAAACGAATTAGAAGGAAAATTAAATGATCTAGGAAAGAGAAATAGATTAATGGAGGGAAAATAAGATGAAAAAAATGATATTAGTAGCAATGACAGGACTTTTAGCAGTATCATGCGTAAATAATAAAGTAGTAAAATATAATGAAGAAAGATTAAATGTAATAGAAGATTATTTAGGACAAAATCAATTTGTAAAACCAACAGAAAATCTAGATAAATTAAAAGAAGAAGGAAAAGTAGACTATACAAAACAATATATATCATTAGAAAAGGAGGCTGAACAATGGCAAAAAGACAGATTACAACAATCAGCACAAAACTAGTATTATTAATGTTAATGATGATAATGTCAGCAGTAACATTTTCAGCACAAAAATTAACAACAACAGCAATGAGAGAAAATAGTATAAGAATAAATGCATTGGAAATAAATCAAGTAGATATAACAAATATAGAACAACCAAAAGAAATGACAATAGTGTTAGATGCAAGAGCATTAAATTTTGATTTTGATAAGTCAGTCGTAAAGGAACAATATTATCCAATACTAACAAACTTAATAGAATTTATAAAGCATTATAACTATAATGTAACAATAGTAGGACATACAGACTCAGTAGGAAGTGATAAATATAATTTAGGATTATCACTAAGAAGAGCAGAATCAGTAAAAGCAAAACTAATAGAACTAGGATTGGAAGCAGATAGAATTTTAGGAACAGAGGGCTTAGGAGAAACAAATCCAGTAGCAAGTAATGCAGATGCAGAAGGAAGATTCCAAAACAGAAGAGTAGAATTTAAATTAGTTCAAAGAGAAAATTAAGACGAGAAGGAGTAAAAGATGAGTAACAATTTGTTAGATGTTGAAAGAAGTTTACGTTATATTGCGAAAAGATACAAGAGTGTAAAATTTTCAGTAGGCTTAGCGATAATGTTTCTAATGATGGGAGTAGGAGCATTTTCAGCAGATGTATCTGAAATAAAAGCAGAAGCTGCAGCACAAGAAAGTTTACTTACAAGACCAGAAATAGGTGGTTCAGTAGAAAGTATAAGAGATAAATCAAGACAAATAAGAAAAGAAAATGATAAAGCGTTAAGTGGAGCAAGATTAGAATTAGTAAAACTAATGGAACAAGGAAATCAAGTAGTAAAATCACCATGGTCATCATGGCAATTTGGGGCAAATTACTACTATGATCATTGGGGATCAACATATAAGGGAAAAGGAGATAAAGCGCAAAAATATCCTTATGAAGGAATATTTGAAAGAAGTACAGATCCATATGAAAGAAATATATCACCGGATAGCACAAGCTATGCTAAATATACAGCTTTAAAAGAAAAAGAAAGAGCAGAAAAAGGGATAAAGGTAGATCCAACAAGATCAGCAACATCAAGCATAAGAAAAGCTGGAGGAGTATCGTCAGATAGTTATGGAATAGCAAGTAATACAAAAGTACAAGAACCTATAGCAAGTCTTAATATAGATGCAACAGTAAGACCAAAAGAAGTTGGAAGAAAACCTGTAAGTGTTGATGAAATAAAAACAAAAGTACCGGCAGAAGTAAATGTTTTATTGAATGTTCCAGAGGTGCCAACACCAGATAAAATAATACCTAATGAAGTAAAAGTAACAGTAAAAACTCCTCAACCGAGTACAGATCCTTTTATGGATTTTTATACAGATACTAATGAGGGGTATGAAAAAATAAATACGGGAATTTATTCAGCATTAAATTCTAATACTGGTGTAGCTAATGATGCTACTAGAGGTAATTTATATACTGAATACAAAGAAAAAAAATATGTAAATTCTAACGAAAAAACAGATAGTAACTTTAAAAATAAAGTTCTATATTCGGGGCATGATGGAACAAATTATGTTGCAGAGTCGGGAAAAATAGACAATAATGGACAAAAGCAAGATATTATTTCTGGTACTAGGAGAAAAGCAATGTTAGTTTATTTAAAAAATCCTTATTTAGTAGGAAATAAAATTCTTGAGAATGGAAATTCTGGTGCAAGAATAGACGCATCTGAAGATCAAAAAATTAGTGAAATAGATAATAGAGTTGGTGGATACCTTTATGGTGGTTCAGATAATGATGCAAACAAAAAAATATTCCATTTAGCTGGAAATGTTGATGCTGCTGGAAAAAGAAATGGTAAAGGAAATGGGGAAGGAGAAGTAGGAATACATTCAGTATGGAATGGAACTATACAAAATGTAGAAGGAAACTTATATGGAAAAGCAGCTATGTTTTCTATCGAAAGTTGGCATGCTCCTAAAATTGTGTTTAATGATGTAAAAGTAAATTTACTGGGGGATAAAAATACAATTTTCTATTTTGCTCCAGCAAATGAAGAATTTTTATTGAATGATATAAAGAAAGAATATAATGCTTCTATACAAAGAGGAGCTTTCTTAGGAAAAGGGGTAAATGTAGATGCTAAAACTAATGAAAATATAGTATATTCAGTTGTTGGGTCTTCAGGTTCATTTAATTATACTAATAATGCAAATATAAATTTTGAAGGTGCAAACAACATATTTTATTCAGGGTTAGGATACTCTCCTAATATGAAAAATTTAATAAATGGAGATACTATCCAAGATTTTTACAAAACAGGAATGACTCCACTTATAAATATGAAAAAACCATTAAACTCTTATGGTGATGGAAATACTGTTTTATTATTTGCAGATTTAATTCAAGATGATACAATAGGAATAGGTATAGATGGAGAAAAACTAAATAAAAAACCGGAAACAACAACAACATGGGGTAATTTAAAAAATGCATGGAGAAATACTAAAATAGGTATATTCCAAGGAGAAGTAAGAGCAGCTGCTAGAATAGGAGAAAAATTAAATATTGCTGGTGGAGATAGTCAGACTGAGAAGGGTAATACAGGGGGAACATCAGATAAATGGGTTGAAAACAATGTTGGAATTTTAGCACAATCTGGACAAAGAGAAGGAATTGAGCCAAAAAAAGATTTGTTGAAAAATGACAATAAATTTGAACATGTAGATAAAGATGCTATTCATCCTTTATATGTAAATGATATAGATGTTACTTTTGGAAAATACTCTAAGAGAAATATAATGATAGCTTCTGAAAGAGGAACACAAATAGATGTAGCTAAAAAAACTAATAGTTCAACTGCTGGTGCAGAAAACGGAATAGCTATAAGAACAGAATCTATAAAAGATTATAATAGTGAGGCTACAAATACTGATTTTGCAGGTGGTAAATTAGTAAGTTCAACTGATGATAATGCTAATAAAGCTGCAACAGGAACAATTTTAGCTTTAGCTAAAGGAACTTGGGGAGATGGTGAAGCTAAACAAAGAAGATTAAATACAAATAACGATTATAAGCATACAAATTATGGAATTAGTGTAGATACAATAAATGCACTTAAAGATAAACCGTCTGAAATTAATTTCGGAGTACCAGTTGAAATGTCAGCAAAAATGGCTAAAGAAAAAGTTGGAGGTAAAGATGTTGAATTAAGACCGATAGCATATATGGCTGAAGGTGGAAAAATAACAGTAAGCGGGGAATCTTTATCAGCAGGAAAAGAAAATACAACTAAGGCTTATGGATACGGTTCATTAATAGCTTATGCAAATAAATATGAGCATAAATATAAATCAAATCCAGATCTTGCAGAACCTGATAAATCTACTGTAAGTTATGGAGATATTCATATAGATGGAAATATTGAGGCTGTAGATGAATGGGCAGCAGATGATGCAGCTACTAAACTTGAAAAATATAACAATGTTGGAGCTTATGCATCAGGTAAAGGTGGTTCTGGAAAAGATGGAGCTGAAGCTGTTAAAAATTCTAAAGTAGTTATAACAGGAAATGCTAAAATTAATGGTACTGCAGCTTATGCTAGTGAAGGTGGAGTTGTAGAAATTCAAGGTAAAAATAGTGAAATTAAAGCTGGAGAAGGAAGTGGATTAGTTGCTACTAAGGGTGGTACTATTAAATTTGGTGGAGGAACTATAGAAGTTAAAAATAATTTTGATGATCCAACAAAATATGATAAGGTAGCACCAGTTTACGCAGATAAGGATTCTAAAATTGAAATAACAGGAACTACAGCTTTTAATATTTATGATGGAGTTATTGATATAGCTAATGTAAATGACTATAATAAAACTGATAGTAAATATCAAGGATTTAAAGAACATGTAACATTGAATATTAAAAAAGATGGTATCAATCTAGGACAAATAGATAATACAGGTTCTACAATGGTATGGAATGGTACTGATGATTATGTGAAAAGTTTATTAGCTAATCCAGATAATAACGGAGAAAAACAATTATTTAAAGAGGTTGAAGCTAAAAAAGATAATGGACAAGGATATTTTTGGACTAAATCGTATATAAAAGGTGGAACTTTGAATGTAGAACCTAAAGCTCCAGCAACAACTTTAAATATCAGTATAAATGATGAAAATGATGGATATAACCATATTTCATTAAGAAAAACATTGGTTAATATTAAAGAGGGAGTTACTGTTACAAGAGATGCTAGTAATACAACATTTAAGGCACAAGGCTTGAGTATTCAGTCTGATAAAAATGCAAACTCTAATGATGAAACTGGATTTGTAAACAGTGGACTTGTAAAAGTAAAAAATGGTATTTTAACACCAAGTAGTTCTACAGCTGCCATGTCAGTAAACTATGGAAAAATAGAAAATAAAAATAAAATTGAAATGACTAATGCAGGAGTTGGAATATTTGGAACAAATGGAAGTAAATTAGTAAATGATACAACTGGAACTATTACTGTAGCAGAAAAAGGTATAGGAATAGCAGCAAATGCTTCATCAAAAGTAAATTCAAGTGATAATGTAACATTTGGAACAGATAAAGCTGGAGCAACAGGAAATGTTGTAGATATTCTAAATGCAGGTAAAATTGATATTAAAGGAAAAGATTCTATAGGAATATCAGTAAAAAATAACAGTGATAAGGATAGAAGTAAAGTACTTGTTAAAAATACTGGCGATATAGTTCTTGGAGATAATGGAGCTGGAATATCAGTTAAATCAACTAATACATCTAATAATGAAGGAGCAACTATAGAATTAGCTGGAAATATAACAGTGGGAGCAGAAGGAATAGGAACTTATGCTCAAAATTCAGATGTTAAACTTATAGATAATTTAAATGTTAATGTTAAAGATTCTGGTGTAGGAATATACTTGAAAGATAATTCAAAAATTACTGCAGAGTCTGGAAAGAAATTAATATTAAATTATAATGGAAGTAATACAGGTAAGGCTACTGGAGTTATTTTTGATGGAAATAATTTAACTAATAATATTGATGTTGAAATTAATAATACAACAAATACGACAGCTGGATTAACTAACCTTTTAGCTAGTGGAACAGGAACATTTACTAATAAAGGAAATATAAAAACTGTTGGAGTAAAAGGATATGGAATAGTAGCAAATAAAGATACTTTAACTTCTGTTGTGAACGAAGGAGATATAGATGTATCTGCTGCAGATAATGATGCTAATCCTAATATAGGAATTTATGCTAAAGAAGCTGCAACAGCTATAACAAATAAGAAAAATATAAAAGTTGGAAAAAATTCAATTGGTATATATGGCCATGAAGTTACTTTAGAAACAGCAGCTAATATAGAAACTTCTGATAATGCTGTTGGAATTTACTCTAATTCAAAAGATGTGACTTTAAAAGCTGGAAGTACTTTAAATGTAGGAACAAATAAAGCTGTTGGAATTTATGCTGCTGGTAGTGGACAAAATATAAATCTTTTAGGAAACATTTCTATTGGAGACAGTGGATATGGACTTATCAATAACAATGAACAAGCTAATAATACAATAGTTTCAAGAGCAACATTAACTAAAGATTTAGGAAGTGACACAGTATTTATATATTCTAAAGATAAATTAGGAAGTGTAGAAAATCGTACTAATTTAAAAGCAACAGGTGATGAAAACTATGGAATCTATGGTGCTGGTAAAGTAGATAACTATGGAAATATGGATTTCAAAGCAGGAAAAGCAAATGTTGGTATTTATAGTACATCTGCTGATCCAACTAAAGTTGCTACTAACCATTTAGGAGCAACTATAGAAGTTGGGGCTTCAGTATATGATAAAATGAAACCTAAAAACGCCAAGTATGCTATAGGTATGGCTGGAGGATATACTCCTGCAAGAGATGATAAAAATGAAGATGGAAGTCCAAAAACTCCATTCACAGGACATATTGTCAATGAAGGAACAATAAAAGTTACAGGAGAACATTCTATAGGTATGTTTGCAACTGAAAAAAATTCTACTTTAGAAAATAGAGGAGATATAATTTTATCAGCAAGCAATACGACAGGAATTTATCTTGATAATAAAGCTGTAGGTCATAACTATGGAAGAATTTTATCTGAGGGAGAAGGCTTAGAAAATCTAGTTGGTATAGTTGTAAAAAATGGAGCAACTATAGAAAACCATCCAGGTTCTGAAATCAGATTAAGTGCTAAAAATAGTAAAGGAATATATGTAGCAGGAGCAGGAAATAACAAAGGAATAATTAAAAACTACGGAGATTTTGTTATAAGTGCTGACAAAAAAGAAGCAAGTCTTGCAGGAGCAAAAATATCTGTACAAGGAGAAGGTTCAAGTGCTTTTGATGAAAATAAGAGTCAACTTGATAAAGAAGTAGGAGGAGTTAAACTAGATGAAAAAGGAATCTATGATAAGAGACTTCCTCAAGAAAAACCAATTAAAAAACCTAATTTAGTAACTGTAGATCCTAAAACTATAGAAAAATTAGAAAAAGAAAATGTAGTAAATCCAAGTGCAACTGCTAAAACAGTAAGCTCTTTTGGAATGTATATAGATACTTCTAATATTAACTTTACTAAACCTATAGAAGGAATTGAAAATTTAGAAACATTAACAGAAGTAGATTTTATAGTTGGAAATGAAGCTGCTAAGTATACTAATAGTAAATATATAGAAGTAGATCCTAAAATTTATGAAGGGAAAAATGGAGGATCAAAATCATATAATGATTTAATTATTGATAATCCTCAAATTGCAAAATGGAATATTTACTCAGGATCTTTAACTTGGATGTCAACTATAAAACAAGATGAAGATACTGGAGCTATAAAACATATATATTTAGCAAAAATCCCTTACACAGAATGGGCAGGAAATGAAGATACACCAGTAGATAAAAAAGATACATATAATTTCTTAGATGGATTAGAACAAAGATATGGTGTTGAATCTAGATATTCAAGAGAAAGAAGAGTATTTGATAAATTGAATAGCATTGGAAATAATGAAGAAATTCTATTATACCAAGCAACAGATGAAATGATGGGACATCAATATGCAAATATTCAACAAAGAGTACATTCAACAGGAACTATCTTAGATAAAGAATTTAATTATTTAAGAAAAGAATGGCAAACATTCTCAAAAGATTCAAATAAAGTAAAAGTATTTGGAATGAGAGGAGAATACAAGACAGATACTGCAGGAGTAATAGATTATAGAAATCATGCAGAAGGTGTAGCTTATGTTCATGAAGATGAAGATGTAAAATTGGGAAGAACTCTAGGTTGGTACACAGGATTGGTACATAATGAATTTAAATTTAGAGATATTGGAAATTCAAGAGAAAGAATGACTAAAGGAAAATTAGGAGTATTCAAATCAATCCCATTTGATGATAATAATTCATTTAATGTAACAGTATCAGGAGAAATTTTTGGTGGATACAACAGAATGAAGAGAAGATACTTAGTAGTAGATGAAGTATTTGGAGCAAGAGGAAGATATTATGACTACGGAATAGCAGCAAAAGCAGAAGTAGGAAAAGAATTCAGATTAAGTGAAGACTTCAAATTGAGACCATATACATCTATAAAACCAGAATATGGAAGAATAACAAAAGTAAGAGAAAAATCAGGAGAAATTAAGTTAGAAGTAAAATCAAATGATTATATTTCATTAAAACCAGAAATAGGAGCAGAATTAGAATTTAAACACTTGCTAGAAAATAGAAAAACATTTACAGCAAGACTAGGCGTATCATATGATAACGAATTAGGAAGAGTAGCAAATGGAAGAAACAAAGCAAGAGTAGCAGAAACAAATGCAGACTGGTTTAATATCAGAGGAGAAAAAGAAGATAGAAGAGGAAATGTAAAGACAGATTTGAACTTAGGACTTGATAACTCAAGATTAGGAATAACAGCTAATATTGGATACGACACAAAAGGAAGCAATATTAGAGGAGGAGTAGGACTAAGAGTAATATACTAATATAGAAGTTCTATAAGAACAAAAAGTTATTATCAAATAGTGTCTATGACTTAGTACAATTAAGAGAATTTTTGAGAATAAAAACTTGAAAATTCTCTTTTTTTATTATATAGGAAGGTATAAAATCAAATAATGAAATTTAGTCTCCGACGTCCGTATTACTCTGTAGAGCATTTCGGTGAGCTCGGAAGAGTCATACGGCTGTCAGGAGACTCTATTATATCTACTTGCTTTTTAGCTAATAATATTATATTATTAAGTAATAAACTAAAAAAGAAAGTGAGGGGAAAGTTTGTGTCAAAAATTAATAATGATTGGAAAGAAATTTTAGAAGAAGAATTTAAAAAAGATTATTTTCAAAATATAAAAAAATTTCTTGAAGAAGAATATGATAAATATACAGTCTATCCTTTAAAAAAAGATATATTAAATGCTTTTCTGTTGACATCTTATTCAGAAACAAAAGTTGTAATCTTAGGTCAAGACCCCTATCATCAAAAAGGTCAAGCTCATGGATTATCTTTTTCAGTAAATTATGGAATAAAGACGCCTCCATCACTTTTAAACATGTATAAAGAGTTACAAGATGACTTAGGTTTATACATACCGAATAATGGCTTTTTAGAAAAATGGGCAAAACAGGGAGTTTTACTTTTAAATACAAGTTTGACTGTTAGAGAAGGAGAAGCAAACTCACATTCTAAAATAGGTTGGCAAACTTTTACTGATAATGTAATAAAGAAATTAAATGAAAGAGAAAAACCTATAATATTTGTATTATGGGGAAATAATGCAAAAGCTAAGGAAAAATTTATAGATAGTAGTAGGCATTATATATTAAAAGGAGTACACCCAAGTCCCCTTTCAGCAAGTAGAGGATTTTTCGGTTGTAAGCATTTTAGTAAAATTAATGAAATTTTAAGAAATTTAAGTGAAACTGAAATAGATTGGCAAATAGAAAATAATTAAGAGTAGGAGAGAACGATGGATATATTTTCAGGAATTGAGCATAGAATTTTAAAAGAAGTAGACTTGAATAGGGAATATTCTGGTATAGAATATGATTCAAGAAAAATAAAAAAAGATTATATTTTTGTTGCTTTAGACGGTGCAAATGTTGATGGACATAATTTTATTGATAGTGCCGTAGAAAATGGAGCAACTTGTATTATAGTGAGTAAAGAAGTAGAGTTGAAGCATAATGTTAGCTATGTTTTAGTTGAAAATTTAAGACAAAAATTAGGTTACATAGCATCAAACTTTTTTGATTGGCCACAAAGAAAATTAAAAATTGTTGGAGTTACAGGAACTAATGGAAAAACTTCATCAACATATATGATAGAAAAATTAATGGGAGATACTCCTCTTACTCGTATTGGAACTATTGAATATAAGATTGGAAATGAAGTTTTTGAGGCTGTGAATACAACCCCTGAATCATTAGATTTAATAAAAATATTTTATAAATCAGTTAAAAAGAATATAGAGTATGTAATTATGGAAGTTAGTTCACACTCTCTTGAAATGGGAAGAGTAGAAGTGATTGATTTTGACTTTGCTTCATTTACAAATTTAACTCAAGACCATTTAGATTACCATTTGAATATGGAAAATTATTTTCAAGCAAAAAGAAAATTATTTTTAAAACTAAAAGATATAAATAATTCTGTAATAAATATTGAAGATAAATATGGGAAAAGATTATACGATGAATTTATAAATGATGGTTCAAAAATACTCTCTTATGGATTAGAAAATGGTGATTTGAAAGGAGAATATTTAGATAATGGCTATATTTCTATAAAATATAAAAATAAAGAAGAAAAAGTAGAATATCATTTATTAGGAGATTTTAATTTGTATAATACTTTAGGAGCTATTGGTATTGCTTTAAAAATAGGAATATCTTTTGAGGAAATTGTTAAAAGAATCAAGAATATAAAAGCAGCCCCAGGAAGATTTGAAGCATTGAATTGTGGACAGGATTATAAGGTTATTGTAGATTATGCTCACACACCAGATGCCTTAGTAAATGTTATAGTTGCAGCAAGAAATATAAAAGGTGGAAATAGAATAATAACAATTTTTGGTTGCGGTGGAGATAGAGATAGAACAAAAAGACCTATAATGGCTAAAGCAGCTGAAGATTTAAGTGATGTAATAATATTAACTGAAGATAATCCTCGTACAGAAAATCCTGAGCAAATATTTAATGATGTAAAAAAAGGATTCTTAAAACAAGATGATTATTTGTTTGAGCCAGATAGAGAAAAAGCAATAAAAAAAGCTATTACTTTAGCTGAAAAAAATGATATAATACTTATAACAGGTAAGGGACATGAAACTTACCATATTGTTGGAACAAAAAAATGGCATTTTGATGATAAAGAAATTGCAAGAAGAGAAATAGTTAGAAGAAAGATGGTGGAAAATGTTAATTAACGACGTAAATAAAGTTAAAGTTGGAAATATTGAAATTGGTGGAAAGAAAAGATTTGTTTTGATTGCTGGACCTTGTGTTATGGAGTCTCAAGAAATTATGGACGAAGTAGCTGGAGGGATTAAAGAAATTTGTGATAGATTAGGAATAGAATATATTTTTAAAGCTTCTTTTGATAAGGCAAATAGATCTTCTATTTATTCATATAGAGGACCTGGACTAGAAGAAGGAATGAAAATGCTTGCAAAAACTAAAGAAAAATTTAATGTTCCTGTAATTACAGATATTCATGAAGTGTGGCAATGTAAAGAGGTTGCTAAGGTTGCAGATGTTTTACAAATACCAGCTTTTCTATGCAGACAAACAGATTTATTAATTGCTGCAGCAGAAACAGGAAAAGCTATTAACATAAAAAAAGGACAATTTTTAGCTCCTTGGGATATGAAAAATATAGTTGTAAAAATGGAAGAATCTGGAAACAAAAATATAATGTTATGTGAAAGAGGAAGTACATTTGGATACAATAATATGGTAGTTGATATGAGAGGTTTACTTGAAATGAGAAAATTCAACTATCCAGTAGTTTTTGATGCAACACATTCAGTTCAAAAGCCAGGAGGACTAGGAACTGCAACTTCAGGAGACAGAGAATATGTTTATCCATTGTTAAGAGCAGCATTAGCTGTTGGTGTAGATGCAATATTTGCAGAAGTTCATCCTAATCCGGTGGAAGCTAAATCTGATGGACCAAATATGTTGTATTTAAAAGATTTAGAAGAAGTGTTAAAGACTGCTATTGAAATTGATAAGATAGTTAAAGGAGTTTAATTTTATTATAAAATTAAATAGGAAAAAATTAGTCTCTGATGTCCGTATTACTCTGGAGAGCATTTCGGTGAGCTCGGAAGAGTCATACGGCTGTCAGGAGACTTTTTTTAATATATAATTAAACTTTCATTTGAATTTTAAAGAAATTATGATATAATTAATTATAAATTTCTGGCCTTACCGCTATTTCCAGGAGGTTTTGGGTCTAATGTCGTCATGGGGTTGGCTCTGTTTTTAGTAAATCAGGAACATCACGAATATTTTATAATATTACGGATGCTGTATGCTTTTAATATCTGACTACTCACTTATTAACTTTGGCGACTAAAACCATAATGAGGCGATAGGCTGGATTTTTTTATTATATGAAAATATAATTTAAATAGCGAAAAATAGTCTCTGATGTCAATATTAGTTTGAAGAGTCTATTTTTATTGAGTTTGTAGAATTTATAGAGCTGTCAAGAGACTTTATTTATTCTATATGAAAATATAAAATTAAATAATGAAAAATAGTCTCTGACGTCCGTATTAGTTCGAAGAGCCTGTGTTTATTGAGCTTGTAGAACTCATACGGCTGTCAAGAGACTCAATAATAAATTATTAGAAAAGGAGTTTTTTATGAAAATAGTTAGTAGAGAATTAACTGATATTTTTCAAGATCTTGTAGCTAAACTTTATCCAAATGTTGAATTAAAACCTGTTGAAATAACTATTGCAACAAATGAAAAATTTGGAGATTATCAATGTAATTTTGCAATGATTAATTCAAAGATTATTGGAGATAATCCAAGGAATATAGCTGAAAATATTAAGAATAATTTTCCTTATGGAGCTGTTGTTGAAAAATTAGAAGTTGCTGGACCAGGATTTATAAATATATTCCTATCTAATAAATTTTTATCAGAAACTATAAATAAAATAGGAGAAAAATATGATTTTTCTTTTTTAAATACAAAGGGAGATGTTGTTATAGATTTCTCTTCGCCAAATATTGCAAAGAGAATGCATATAGGACACTTAAGATCTACAATAATAGGGGAGTCTATAAGTAGAATTTATAAATATTTAGGTTATAATGTTGTAGCAGATAATCATATTGGAGATTGGGGAACTCAATTTGGAAAACTTATAGTAGGATATAGAAAATGGTTGAATCAAGAGGCTTATAAAACTAATCCGATAGAAGAGCTTGAAAGAGTTTATGTAAAGTTTTCTGATGAAGCTGATGAAAATCCAGCTTTAGAAGATGAGGCAAGAGCTGAGTTAAAAAAATTACAAGATGGAGAAGAAGAAAATACAAAACTTTGGAAAGAATTTATAGAAGCTTCTCTTCAAGAATACAATAAACTTTATAAAAGATTAGATATACATTTTGATACATATTATGGTGAATCTTTTTACAATGATATGATGGGAGATGTTCTTAAAGAACTTATAGATAAAAATATTGCAAAAGATGATCAAGGAGCTAAGGTAGTATTTTTTAATGAAGAAGATAATCTTTATCCTTGTATAGTTCAAAAGAAAGATGGAGCTTATTTATATTCAACATCTGATATAGCAACAATAAAATTTAGGAAAAATACTTATGATGTTAATAAGTTAGTATATTTAACTGACTCAAGACAACAAGATCACTTTAAACAAGTTTTCAAAATAACTGATATGCTTGATTGGAATATAGAAAAACATCATATATGGTTTGGAATTATTAGATTTGCAGACGCTATATTATCTACTCGTAAAGGAAATATTATAAAATTAGAAGAGCTTTTAGATGAAGCTCATACTAGAGCATATAATATTGTTAATGAGAAAAACTCTTCTTTATCTGAAGAAGAAAAACAAAATATTGCTGAAATTGTTGGAACAAGTTCAGTAAAATATGCTGATTTATCTCAAAATAAACAAAGTGATATTATGTTTGAATGGGATAAAATATTGAGTTTTGAAGGAAATACAGCACCTTATCTACTATATACTTATGCTAGAATACAATCTATATTAAGAAAAGTGGAAGAACAAGGTTTTGATTTAAAAGATATTGAATTAAATTTAACAAATAATTTTGAAAGAAATTTAGCTAATCATCTATTAAATTTACCAATTTCAGTATTAAAATCAGCTGAAACTTTTAAACCTAATTTAATTGCTGATTATTTGTATGAATTATCTAAAAAATTAAATACTTTCTATAATAATTGCCCTATCTTAAATCAAGAGGAAAATATTTTGAAAACAAGAGCATTACTTATAAAGAAAACAGGAGAAGTTTTAAAAGAAGGTTTAGCATTGTTAGGTATTAGTGTATTAAATAAGATGTAATAATATAATATTAAATAGTGTTGATGAACTATTAAAAGTTCTAATACACTATTTTTTCATTTATAAGGGAAGTATAAAAATAAATAAAAAATAGTCTCTGACGTCCGTATTAGTTAAGAGCCTATGGTTATTGAGCTCATAAAACTCATACGGTTGTCAAGAGACTTTACTTATTAGAAAGATATAAAATTAAATAGTAAAAAAAGATTGTATTGATAGAAAAATATTCAAAATTCAGTAATTTCAAAAGTATATATTAATTCAGGAACGGATTATTTATATAATAATAAAAAAAGAGAATTTTCAAGTTTTTATTTTCAAAAATTCTCTTAATTATACTAATTCATAGTCTAAACTTTTTCATCAACACTATTTGACAAATAGGCATTTTTTTTAAATGATAAATTATTTAATAAAAATATTAAGTATTAATAAAACAATAATTCCTACTGCCCAAGCAATTGTACTTGCGATAGAATAAAGTTTTAATTGTTCTTTTCCTTCTGTAATTCCTATTGAACGATTGACAACCCAAAAGAAACTATCATTAAAATATGAGAAGAAAAGTGAACCTACACAGGCTGCAAGTGCAGCAAGAACAGGATTAACATTTAATTTAGTAATAATTGGAGCAGTTATAGACGCTGCTGTAATCATAGCAACAGTACCACTTCCTTGTATAAAACGAATTAAAGTTGCAATTATAAAAGGTAATAAAATAGGTGGTAATGCTGTATCAATTAATGATTTAGCAATAACATCTCCTACACCACTATCTCTAATTAACATTCCAAAAGCTCCACCAGCACCAGTAATTAAAATAATTGTTCCAGCTGACTTTATTCCAATTTCAACTTCATCTAAAACTCTTTGTTTATCTAAACTTCTAGTTAAACCATAGATAGTAATAAGTAAACCAATTCCTACTGCTAATACAGGGGTTCCTATAAATTGAATAATAGATACAAATTTTCCTTCAAGTTTCATAGCACTAGTAACAGTTCCTAATAAAATTAAAATAATAGGAACTATAATTGGAGCAAAAGATAGAAATGCAGAAGGTAAATTAGTTTCATCATAAACACTTGAAGTTTTTAAATCATCTACATAATTTTTATCTCTTGTCCATTTTCCATCACTGGTAGGAATTTGCCAAATTCTATTTCCTGCATATTTTGCAAACACTAAACAAGCTAATACCATTGGAATTGAAATTATAATTCCATATAAAATTATACTTGAAACACTAACACCAAATATTCCAGCAACTCCAACTGGTCCAGGAGTAGGTGGGACAAGAGAGTGAGTGATTACTAATCCTGATGCAAGAGCTAGTCCTAAAGATACAATTGATTTTTTAGTTTCCTTAGAAATAGCTTTTATTAATGGAGTTAAAATAACAAAACCTGAGTCACAAAATATAGGAATAGAAACTAAAAAACCTGTTATAGCCATTGCTAGTTCTTCTTTACCTTTTCCAAAAATTTTTAAGAAACATAGAGCCATTTTTTTTGCAGCTCCAGAAACTTCAAAAAGTTGTCCCATCATAACTCCAAAACCTATTATGATTCCAATGCTTCCTAAAGTTCCACCAAAACCTTTTGTAATACTACCAATAATTTGAGGATATTCCATTCCTCCAACAATTCCAACTATGATAGTTGCAACTATTAAAGCTAAAAATGTATGAATTTTAGTTTTTATAATCATAAAAATTAAACAAACAATACCAACTAATAAACCAATTAAAATTTGTTGTTCCATAGTATCCACTTCCTTTTTATTTTATATTCTTAAAGTTTGGTGCATATTTTGCAGCTAATTTCACGGCTTCTATCATACTAACAGCACTTACAATTCCTTTTCCTGCTATATCAAAAGCAGTTCCATGGTCAACTGAAGTTCTTAAAAATGGCATATCTAATGTTATAGCAATTGTTCTTTCAAAATCATAAGTTTTTGTAGCAATATGTCCTTGATCATGATATAGAGATAGAACAGCAACGTATCTTCCTTGTAGAGCTTGATGGAAAACTGAATCTGCTCCAACAGGTCCAACTACATCATAACCTAATTTTTGAGCTTCCTCTATTGCAGGAGTTATTTCTTTAACTTCTTCATCTCCAAAAAGTCCATGTTCACCAGAGTGTGGATTTAATCCAGCTACTGCCATTTTTCCACTTACTCCTAATTGTTTTAAAGCCTTTGTACATCTTTCTATATATTCCAAAACTCTTTCTTTTGTAATAGCATCACAAGCTCTTCTTAATGACATATGACGAGTTAAGAAGAAAACTCTCATATTATCAACTTCAAACATTGTTAAAGGATCTCTAGAATTTGATAAATCTCCTAATATTTCAGTATGTCCTATGTAGTTAACATTTCCTGCTTTTAAAGATTCTTTATTAATTGGAGTTGTTGCGATAGCATCAACTTTATGTTCTATTGCTAATTCAACACATTTTTTTATATATTCAAAGGCAGCCCTTCCACACATTCCTTGTATTTTTCCATATTCTAAAGTGTTAATATCTACATTTTCTAAATCAATTACATTTAGAATACCTTTTTCATATTTTCCTTCTTCAACATTTTTTATAGTGTGAATTTTTAAGTTAACTTGACAAATTTCTGTAGCTTTTTCAAGAACTTTTTTATCTCCAATCACTACTAAATCACATAAATCTAAAATTTCTTTTGAAACGGCTGTTTTTACAACGATTTCAGGTCCAACACCAGCAGGATCTCCCATAGGGATAGCTATTTTTGTTTTCATACATTCCTCCTAATTTTACAACTTTTAAATATCGTTTTTTATTTTATGTAAACATAATTTTATTGTTTTTTCATCACCTACCATACCTCCTTTACTTACTAATTTTAAATCAGGAAAATCTCCACCTATGATTCTTCCATAAGCTGCTAAAGGTATGACTTCTTCACGAATTTCTACTCCAATTGCTTTTAATTTTTCTAAAAGAGCTATAGTAATATCACCACCAGAACTATAAATACCTTCAAATTTTTCAGTTTCTTTTAAAATTTTTACAACAGTTTCAGTTAAAGTATTGGCTATAATTTTAGAAATTTCTTCAACAGTTGTATTTAAATTTTTAGCCAGTTTTTGTAAGTCAGCTTTTTCCTCATCACCAATTGGGCTTGTTGTAACTAAAAATAGATTATAATTTGAAATACCTTTCTTTATAAATGAAATAACTCTTTCAATTTCTTTTGAGCAACTTTCTTTTTCAAAAAAATCTTCAATTTTCATTTTTACAAGAAAAATATCTTCTTCTTGTAAAATATATTCAATTTGTTTTTTAGTAGTTGGGGTAACACTACCAATTACCATTAATATTTTTTTCTCCAAATGATTTTTCTTTTGAAGTTCTCTACTATAATATAGAGTAAAAGGACCTGGATCAACAGTTACAATATTTATTTCACTTTGAATTACAGCTTTTGATATCTTTATAATATCCTCATTATTGACTGCATCAAAAATAAGAATTCTAGATTTTTTTATAGCTTCTTGAATTTTTTTAGCTATTTCTTCAATAGGTTGCACAATATCAGATAGTGTAAAATATGTTGATGAATATTTAATATCTTTCTGTACTAAGTTTTCAACACAAGATGTTTTTATAGGAGTTTTAGGATCTTTACCAGCATCTGAATTTTCTAACAAAACTCCATTTACTAACATAGTTTTATTAACTACTATCCTTCCTGAATCAGGGTAAGCTGGGACAACAACAGCTATTCTATCATTTTCTAAATTATCTAACATAGCGTTAATTTCTACACCTATATTTCCTCTTAAAGTTGAATCAATTCTTTTGTTGTAGACTAATATATCTTGGCTTTTTAATATTTTAATTGCTTCCGAGACTTTTTTATAAGCTTCTTCTTTGTCAAGACCTCTACTAGCAGTGGAATAAGAGATAACATCAACATCATAATTTCTGTCACTTTGTAATTTTAAAATACTAGCTGCTCTTAGTCCAATTTTTTTGAATAATGAGCAAGTGGCATTAGAACCAGTTAAATCATCAGCTATTACAATATATTTTTGCATTTTTCTCACCTTTTTTTATTTAATAGTTATTATCTTTTTTTTGAGATAATATTTTTCTATTTCTTCTTTTGAAAAATTATAATCTGTAACGATATAATCAAAGTTTTTTATATTTGCAAATTTGTATAATTTTTTCTTTTGAAATTTACTGCTATCAACTAATAGGATACTTTCTTTACTAATTTTCATCATTGCTCTTTTTAAAAAAGCTTTTATTTCTGTTGGAACAGTCAAATCAAATAATTCTGAAATTGAAGACACTCCTAAAAAAGCTATGTCAGCATTATATTCTTCAATTTGTTGTAGTGAAAATACGGTAGCAGTGGACCCAGTTTCAGAAGAAACTTCTCCTCCTAATAAAATTACTTTAATGTTTTCTTTTTGATATAGTTCTAAAGCAATATATAAATCAGTAGTTATTACACAGATATTTTTTAGAGATGAATTAGCTAAAAGAGTTGCTAATTCATAAGTAGTTGTACCAGCATCTAAAATAATAGTCATATTAGATTGAATTTTTTGAAAAATACTTTTAGCAATTTTTCTTTTAATTTCTGTGTGTTCTTCTTTCTTTCTTTCATATTTTTTTTCATCCATTAAAAATCCAGGGAGAGTAGCTCCACCATGTGTTTGAATTAACAAACCTTTTTCTTCGAGCTTTTTAAAATCTCTACCAATTGTCATAATTGTTACATTTAAAAGTTTAGCTAATTCCTTACGAGTAGAATTTCCATTTTCTTCTAAGTAACGAAGAATATACCGATGACGTTCCATTGACAGCATATTTATCACACCTTTTTAAATTTGTTATAATATATTATTTTTTGTTATAATATGTTATAGATTTAAATATACAATATTTTAAAAAAAAAGTCAAATAAAAAAAAGCCAATTTATCCAAATTAAAGAAACTAGCTAAAAGACTCAAAATAGATTATGGATTAAGAAAAAAATTATCAAATTTTTAGTAATAAATTAGATGGATTGATTTTAAAGTTAGGATATCCAGAAATAAAAGAATGTATAAAATTATCAAAAATATTAGAAAATAATAAAAAATAAGAAATATAATATAAATAATCGATTTGTTGAAGGACAAAATAACAAAAAAAAATCGTTAAAAAGAGTCTCGTATTGAGCTAAAATAGTTAAAAATCTAAAAAAATAATATAACTTAGAGTTTGCGGGCATTTAAATGAATTTTTACTCTGCATAGCTGACAAAGAAAATTATACTAAGTTATAGTATAAACTTTTTTATCAACAGCATTTGATATAAATAAGCAATTTAAATGATAAAAAATAATCTATGATATCCGTATTAGTTTGAAGAGACTATCTTCATTAAGCTCATAGAACTTATACGGCTGTTAAGAGACATAAAATTAAATAAAAAATAGTCTCTGACGTCCGTATTAGTTTGAAGAGATTATCTTCATTAAGCTCATAAAACTCATACGGTTGTCAAGAGACTTTGTAGAAAGTTTAAGTATAATTAAGCTAATATATCATTAAAACTTTCAGTTATAATAGGGTGAGTATAAATAAAATTCTTTAAAACTTCTACTTTAATTTTTTGGTTAATAGCTAATGCTAAAAAGTTAATTATTTCATGAGATTCATAATTAAATACACTAGCACCTATAATTTCATCATTTTCATTTATTAAAATCTTAGTAAATCCTTCAGTTTCATCTATAACATGAGCTTTAGGTATAGTCATTGTTAAAGCAAATTTCTTAGTATATTTTATACGTAATCTTTGAGCTTCTTTTTCATTTAATCCAACTCTTGAATAAGGAGGATCGATAAAAGTAGAAGTAGGAATCATTACTCTATCTGATACATGTCTTTTTACTTTATCTTCTAAGATTTGAGGTAAAATTATACGGAAATCATCTAATGAAACATATGTAAATTGAGGTCCACCTTTTACATCTCCAGCAGCCCATATATTTTGAGCATCTGTTTTTAATTCGTCATTAACAACTATTTCTCCGAATTTTCCAACTTTTACATCTGTATTTTCAAGACCTAGATTATCGATATCAGGTCTTCTTCCAACGGCAACTAGTACCTTATTGAAAACTTCTTCAGAATCGTTACCTTCTCTTGTATAAACAACTTTAACTTCATCTTCTCCATTTGCAACAATTTTTTTAGTAGCTGTATTAAATAAGAATTTTATACCTTTCTTTTCCAAAGTTTCTTTTACTATTTTAGATTCATCTTCGTCTTCTCTTGGTAGGAAACTATCATCAAATTGGAATACAGTTACTTCTGTACCAAAGTTAGCAAAATAAGAAGCAAATTCTAAACCAATGTATCCAGCTCCGATAATTAATAATTTTTTAGGAAGAGCAGTTAAATCTAAAATACCTTCACTTGTAAGAACATTTTTATTGTCTGCACCTTCTATATTTAAAGTTCTTGAAACAGAACCAGTGTTGATAACTATTTTTTCAGCTTTTAAAACAACTTCTCCATCAGTTTTTTTTACTTTTACTTCATTATTTGATACAAAGCTAGCTTTACCTAAAAAAATATCTACATTTTCTGCATTTTCTAATAATAGGTAGTTTTTGTTTCTTAATTTCTTTGTCATTTCATTTTTCTTTTCCATAGATTTAACAAAGTAATCATTTTTAAAATTGTAATCTCCATCAATACCGTATTTTTTAACTTGAGATAAAATTTTAGCACTATGTACAAGAGATTTAGTAGGTAAACATCCTACATTGATACAAGTTCCACCATACATATTAGGATTTTCTTCTATAATAGCAACTTTTTTTCCACTTGCTGATACTTTAGCAGCTAAAGTTTTTCCAGCTTTTCCCCATCCGATAACCAATAAATCATATTTTTTTTCCATTTTCTTCATCTCCATTATTTAAAAAAATTTTTTATAATCTAATTAATTTGTTATAATATAAATATACCACTAAATTTTATAAAAAAAAAGTACATTCAAAAAAAATATATAGTATCTTTTTTGATACTAATGCTAAGCTAAAGGAGGGTTCATATGTCAAAATCTATCATAATTTCTAAGAATACTTGTCCAATGAATTTAGGAATAAATATTTTATCAGGAAAATGGAAATTACAAATTATATGGAATATTCAAAAAAATAAAGTTGTTCGTTTTAATGAATTGCAAAGAATGTTAGGAGATATAACTACAAAAACTCTAACTAGTCAATTAAGAGAGCTTGAAGAAAATCAGATTATAAAAAGAACAGTATTTCCAGAAGTGCCACCAAGAGTTGAATATAGTTTAACAGAAATAGGAGAAAGCATTGAACCAATTTTAAATAGTCTTTGTGATTGGGGTAAAGCATATTTAGGAAAGAAATAATATAATAAAGTCTCCTGACAGCTGTATGACTCTTCCGAGCTCACCAAAATGTTCTCCAGAGTAATACGGACATCGGAGACTAATTTTATATTAAATTTATACTTTTCTATATAATAAAAAGAGTCTCTTGACAGCCGTATGAGTTCTACGAGCTCAATAAACATAGGCTCTTCGAACTAATACGGACATCAGAGACTAACCTTGTTATTTTATCTTACTTTTAGTAAGTCATGTATTCTTATAACACCTACAAAATTTTCTCCATCAAAAACGGGCAAAACATTGATTTGAGTAGGTCTATCTTCCATAATAGAAAGAGCTTGAGTTGCCATTTGGTCTTTTTGTACTTTTGTATAGTTAATTGTCATAATATCTTGAGCTTTTAATTTGAAAAATTCTTCTTTATGTTTTAATGCTCTTCTGATATCTCCTTCAGTAATAATTCCATCAAGTATTGTATTATCATCATTCATAACACATACAACACCAAGTTTTTTTTCACTCAATAGAATAACAATTTCTTCCATACTGGAATCTTTTTTACAAAGAGCAAGAGCTGTTCCAGATTGCATAAGATTTCCAACTTTAGTAAGAAGTTTTCTTCCCAAACTACCACCGGGATGATACATTGCAAAATTTTGAGGGGTGAAATTTCTAAGTTTCATCAAGCAACCTGCAAGAGCATCTCCCATAACTAAAGCATTTGTTGTAGAAGACATTGGAGCTAAATTTAATGGACAGCCTTCTTCTTCAACATGAGTATTAAGATATAAATCAGAAGCTTTAGCAAGTCTTGAATTTATGTTTCCAGTCATTGCTATAATATATGCACCAATATTTTTGATTGCAGGCATAATAGAAATAATTTCGTCGCTTTCACCACTATTAGAAATTGCAATTACAATATCTTCTTTATTTAGAGTACCTAAATCTCCATGTAAACCTTCAGTAGAGTTCATAAAAGTGCTCGTAGTCCCTGTAGAAGCTAAAGTGGCTGATATTTTTTTACCAATAATTCCAGTTTTTCCTATACCAGTAACAACAACTTTTCCTTTGCACTCTAATATTTTTCTAGTGGCCTCAACAAAATATTTGTCTAGATTGTTCATTCTAACCTCTAAACTTTTAATTTCAATATCGTAGATATTTTTGGCAATATCTAAAATTTCTTTATCTGACATAATAAACCTCCTAATATATTTTAGTTTCAGTAATTAATTTGTCTACTTTTTTATCGTAGATATCTGTTTCAATCTCATCTTCAAAAATTTGAATATCAAAAGCAATAGCAATTTTTATTGCTTCTTTGTGAATTTCAAAAAATCTATCATAGTATCCTCTACCAAATCCCACTCTATTTTTAAGTTTATCAAAAGCAACACCCGGAGTAATAATAAGATCTATTCTTCCAGTATATTCCTCTCCATCTGGCTCAAAATTTCCAAATTTACTTTGAGTATATTTTCCTTTATCTTCAATAACTATCATTTTATCTGAACTTATAACTTTAGGTAGTACAAGAATTTTATTTTGATTTTTAATAAAATTATTTATTTTATCAGTCATAACTTCATTTTTAAAATCAAGATAGCTCATAATAATTTTGGCATTTTTAAAATTTTCATCTTCTGATAGAGCTTGAAATATTATATCACTAGCTTTTTCAATATATTCTTTTGATAGATTTTCTCGTCTTTCTCGGATAATTTTTCTAACTTCTTTTTTATTCATCCTTCATCAACTCAGCTTTTATATTTTTAATATCAGTCCAAAAATTAGTTGCTTTAACAGATTTTTTACCACTATCAGCTCTTGCCTTAATAATTTCTTCAACTTCATAAGTTAAAAGAACTTTTGTATTCCCTCTCCAATGAATAAAATTTCCTCTTTCTTCTTCAAAGTTAATTTCCCTATTTTCAACTATTTGAGCAATATCTAAGCCTAGAAAAACAACTATTTTTGGATCTATAAGAGCTATTTGCATAAATAGTAAATCAATTAATTTTTTTCTATCATCTTCATTAAAGATTTTTACTTTTAAATCTCTTTTAGTAAGAGTTGTAATATAATACATATCTGATGTAATTTCTGCTATATCAAGTAATTTAACTAAAAATTCACCACTTGAACCAACAGCAACTCTAAAATTTTCATCTTCGTATAGATTAGGATCATTTCCTATGAAAAGAATAGGGGCATTTTTATTACCCATTCCAATTTTTACTTCTCTTTTATTTTCAGGAATTAACTCTCTTCCTATATGTTCTACTTCAAATCTTATATCCTCTAAAATCTCATCAAATTTTTCCATAAACTCACCTACTCATTAATATCAAATAATTTTGTTACATCATCTTGGTTAGTTATTTCATAATTAAATCTATTTGTTGTTTTTAGAAATTCATCATTTAAAGTTTCTCTTATGATATTTGGATTATTGCTATCCTTACTAATATGAGCAAGATAAACTTTTTTTAATTTATCAGTGTACATCTCTTTTATAAATCTAGCACAATCATTATTAGATAAATGACCATTTCTACTTTTTACTCTTGCTTTTAAATTCCATGGATAAGAACAATTCATAAGCATATTATAATCATAATTGCTTTCTATAACCATGGCATCAACATCTTTAAAGTGTTCCCTAACAATATTATCTATATAACCGACATCAGTAGAAACTGCTATTTTCTGATTACTTTGATTTTCTAACCTAAATCCGACAGTTCTTACTGCATCGTGCATAACATCAAAAGGAGTAATTTTTACTTTATTATCCAATATAAAATCTCCGTCAATAAAGTTTACTAAGTTTTTATTTAACTGTCCTAATTTTAAAAGTCCAGCTTCATAACTTTCAGGAGTAATAAATAAAGGTATATCATATTTTCTAGCTATTATGCCAGCACCATTTATATGGTCACTGTGTTCATGAGTTAATAAAATAGCAGATATATCTGAAAGTTTTTTACCAATTTGTTCTAATTTTTCTTCTGTTTTTTTACAACTAAATCCAGCATCTATTAATAATTTATAGCCATCAATTTCAATAAAAGTTGAATTTCCAGCACTACCACTACCTAATACAGAAATTTTCATTTTAAAATTTGTCCTTTCTTTTTAACCTTGTGTCTTTGTGGCTTTATTGTAACATTGCTAAAAACTATTTTGTCAATATTTTTTAGTATAAATTCTACTGTGTTTGCAATATCTTTAGGCTCAATATAAGATTTTTCATCATCATCGTACTCAAAATAAGTATTATTTTCATAAAAGTTTGTTTTAGTTATATCAGGCTGAATATTTATAACTTTAACATCATACTTTCTAACTTCTTCAAATAAATTTTTAGAAAATTGACTAAGTCCTGCTTTTGTTGCAGAATAAACTGAAGCTAGTGGACTTTCTTTAACAGCTGTAACAGAGGAAATATTAATGATAGTACCTTTTACTTCTTTCAAATTTCTTAAAAAATATTGAGAAATAATAAGAGGTGCTTGTAGATTAACACTTATCATATTCTTAATTTTTGATATATTCATTTCTTCGTGCAGACCAAAATATCCAATTCCAGCTGAATTTACAATAAGTGAAAAATTTATTTTTTTAAGTTGATGTAAAGTTTTTTCAAGTTGGTCTAACTTTACTAAATCTACTTCAACAGGAATAAAATTTTCATAATTTTCAAAAATTCTTTTTTTATTTTTTATAAAAGTTCTACCAAAGCCATATACAGTATAGTTCATTTCTAATAATTTTTTAGCTATTTCATAGCCTATACCCGATGTAGCTCCTGTAACTAAAGCAATATTCATAATACTCCAATCTTTTACTCTATTAATTTCTGATGTCAATATAAGTTCAAAGAATTTATATTTCTTAAACTTATAAATTATATGATTTTCAAGAGATTTTATTACATAAAAATTTTATTTTCATCTATATATTTTAAAAGTTCATCTTTTACGAATTTTAGCATATCATTTTTTTGATTATCTGAATAAGTGTAAACACCATTCACACATTCAAAAGGATAATATAAAATCTCTGAGTCATTATTTTGACTTCGCATTTTTTTTAGATAATCTTTCGATGTTCTAAAGACTCCAATACTTATGTCAATTATTTTATTTCTATCTATGTTATAAAATAAATATTCTATCAATTCCGAATAATTTTTTTCAAACTCATTGTAATAAATAATAGGGTCAATACAAATTCTAACACTCCAACCTTTACCTTGAAGTTTTTTAATAGCTTCAACTCTACTTTTTAAACTACCAGTATTCTTCTCACTTTGTTGAACAATATCTTTAGGTGATAAAGTAAAGGCTAGTATAAAATTATCAACAGGTTCTAATTCTAAAAAGCTATCAATATTTCCTGACTTTGTTCTCATCTCTATTTTTAAATTTTGTTTATCTTTAATGAAATGGTACCATTTTTTAGAAAAATTACAAATATTTTCTATTGCTAGTAAGTCTGTGTCATATGAAACACAAAGATAAAGAGAACCTAATTTTTCATACAAGCTAGTAACCTGCTCAAAAACATTTTCTATATCCACAAAAATAACTATATTTGCAGATGGGTAAACTCCTTGTAAATAGCAATACTCACAGTCATAAATACAGTTTATAATAGACGAAGTATAATAAAAGTTATCATTATCAAAATTTTCACAGACCTTAGCTCCGGCATAAATCATATTGTCTTTATTTGAGGCTAATATTAAATTTTGACTTAGTTTTTGTAAACAGAAATCTTGATTATTACTAGAAAAAACTTCCTTATAATTTTCTATAACTATTATTTTAGCATTTTCAAACTTACTTAGTATATCCTTAGTATTTTTATGTGACAATACTTTTCTTTCAACATAGATATGAGAAAATCTTCCCTGTAAAAATAATGTATTTTTATTATTTTCTAATTCTGTTATTGATTCTTTTTTCTCAATATTATTATTTGTTTTAGCTAAACTTTTAATTTCTTCAAAGAATAACTTACCATCTTTTTTTGATTTTACTTCAACTTTTGAGTATTTTTCTAAAAAATTTATATGATTATATTTTATCTTAAAATATTTTAAAATATTCAAAAGTTCATAAGTCATTGTATCACTTAATTTCAAATTTTCTAATATTTTTTTTATCAAATCTTGTTCATCATTAGAAAAATTATTTTTATTTTCAAGTTGATAATTTAAAATTTTTAATAAAAAGTTATAAATATTACTATAAATTTTATTAAGTGAATTGTCATCTTCAAAATTTAAAATTTTTCTGTCTTTTGATAGTTCTTTTAATATATCAGAAACAATTTTTAATGTTAGAATTTTATTTTTTTTAAAAAAAATGGAAGCAGTTTGGAAAAAACCATAGGCTTCCATATCTATGTATTCTACATTCTCAATACTTTTTTCAATAACTTTATCAAAAGTACTTATACTTCCCTCTATAAAGTTATGTTTGTAAGCTATTTCAGGATAATAATTTATTTCTGAATAAGCATTTTTAATTTTATTAGCAAGAATAATATCTCCTAGATTAGATTTTTCACTACAACTAGCAACAAAACCTATATTAACTACAAAATCTTTTTCTTCAATATTTAGATTAGATACTAAATAAGTTAGAGCAACTGAAGATTTAATTCTCCCAGTTCCACTTATAATAAGTTTTACCTTATCATTTGAAAAAACTTGAAATTTAGTGTATTTATTATCTTTTTTTAAATCAAATAATAATATTAAAGGCTTAGCTTCAATATATAATGCTGTTACTATATATAACATATTTTACCTCAATCATATTTTTTATTTTATTAGAAAAGTCTAAAATTAAATATCAAAAATTAGTCTCTGATGTTTATTGAGCTCGTAGAACTCATACGGCTATCAAGAGACTTTATTTTATAACAATTATATAACAATAGTGATTTCTTAGCAATATTAAGAATAAAAATACAAAATAAAAATTTATTTTTATTGACAAAAAATAAAACTACTGCTATTATAATAAGTGACTACTCGGTCATTGACTGGCTGGTCATAGTTGTGTAGTGAAAATTAGTCTCTGATGTCCGTATTAGTTCGAAGAGCCTGTGTTTACTGAGCTTGTAAAACTCATACGGCTATCAAGAGACTCCATTATGTTATATATAGAAAGGAGTTGCATTACAATAAATAAGAATATTGATAAGAAACATTTAATTTTAGAAAAAGCAAAAGATATGATAATTTCCGATGGTTATGGAAATATTTCAATTAATAAATTAACAACGGAGCTTGGTATATCAAAAGGAAGTTTTTATACTTATTTTATTTCTAAAGATGAAATGTTAAACGAAATATTAGAAGAGTATAAAAGAGAAACTATAAAATTTATAGAATATGTGAATGAGAAAACTAACTCTATACAAGAATTTATTGAAAATTCTCTTTCCTATAGTTCTTTATTTCTAGCAGAAGAAAATACTTTAAAGTTAGAAATAGTAATGCTAAATTTAAAAAGAAATTATGAAATTTTAAATGAAGAAACTTTTAAAAAAATGAAAGAAATAGTTCACTCAATAATGGATAATATAAGAGCTAACTTATTGAAGTATATCAATGAAATAAAAATAAAAAGAGAGGATATAGAAAGATGTACAAAGCTATTATTCAGTATGATGGAATTTTATCTAGCGATGGAAAATATAGACTTTAATCAAAATAAATTTTCTGTTAAAAGTTTGGAAGAGATAAAAAAATCTTATCAAAGTAAAGAAATGAAAGATAATATAGAATTTATCAAAAACAGAATAATAGAAATTTTAATTAAAAAATAAAAAAATATTAGGAGGAAAAATGAAAAAAATAGTGGTAACTTGTTTGTTGTTAGTAAATTTTATATCTTTTTCTAAAGAAATAACTTTAGAACAGGCTATAGATTTATCACTTAATAATAGTAAAGAAGTTAAAATTTCGGAGAAAAATTTAGAAATCTCAAATATAAATGTAAGTAAAGCATTAAAAAATGCCTTACCATCATTAAATTATAGTGGGAGATATTCCATTGGTGAGCATGAAAGAAAAATATTACCTAAGAGTGAATCTATGTATTTAGATAGAAAAAGGGGTTATACTCAAAGTATAAGGATAGCTCAACCACTATTTGCTGGTGGAAGTATAATATCAACAATTAAAGGAGCTAAAGCTTATGAAAATATAGCTAGTTATACCTATTTAAAAAGCAAAATTCAAAATAGACTTGATACGATAAAAATATATTCCAATATAATAAATGCTGAAAAAAACATGGAAGCTTTAAAAAAATCTGAAAATATTTTAGAAAAAAGATATAAAAAACAAGAAGAACAATTAAAATTAAGATTAATAACAAAAACTGACTTATTAAGAACAGACTATTCATTAAAACAAATTCAATCACAAATAATAAGTAACCAAAATATGATAGACTCAAATAAAGAAAGATTGTATGTCAGAACAGGAATTGATAAAAATGAAAATCTTATCTTAAAAGATTTTGATATACCTGAAACATTAACATCACAAATAAGTTTAGACAGAGATTTAAAACAGGCAGTTGAAGAAAGTTTAACATCTAAAATAGCTTCAGAACAACATAAAGTAGCTCTTGCAACTAAAAATGCTGCTATAGGAGATATGTTACCTCAAGTTAGTGCTTTTGCTGGATATTCTACAACAGAAAGAACAACTTTTAATAGAAGTTCTAAAGATGGAGAATGGCTAGGTGGAGTAGAAGTATCTTGGAAAGTTTTTTCTTTTGGAAAAGATTTTGATAATTATAGAGTAGCTAAATTAGAAGCAGAAAAGCAAGCTTTAAATGAAAACTCAGTAAAAGAAAATGTTGAGATTGAAGTAAAAAGTGCTTATTTAGACTTGTTGAGTCTTGAAAAACAAAAAGATTCTCAAGAAAAAGCATTGGCAGCAGCAAAACTTACATTTGAACAAGATCAAGAAAGATACGATGCAGGATTGTTATCAATAATAGATTATTTAGATTCTGAAAATAAATATAGACAAGCAAGTATAAACTACAATAAAACTTTATTGGATTATTATTATGCTTTTGAAAAATACAGATCGTTGTTAATATAAATGTAATTGATTTGAAAGGAAGGAAAAAATGAAAAAAATATTGGGACTAATTCTAGCTATGAGTATATTTATAGTTGGTTGTGGAGATAAAAAAGAAAATCCTGTTGAAGAAAAAAAGATTGTAAAAAATGTAGAAGTGAATACTGTGCAAACAAGAGAAATGTCAAAACTTTTTGATTCAAGCTCTGTATGGGAACCTTTAAATAAAATAGATTTCTCAACTAATAAAGGTGGAACAGTAGAAAAAATATATAAAAGAAATGGTGAAACAGTAAAGAAAGGAGAACTTATAGTAAAACTATCAGATGCTCAAACTGAAGCTGACTTCTTACAAGCTAAAGCTAATTATCAAGCTGCAAGTTCTAATTATAATATAGCTAGAAATAATTATCAAAAATTTAAAACTTTATATGACAAGCAATTAATTTCATACTTAGAGTTTGCAAATTATGAAAGTTCCTATACAAGTGCACAAGGTAGCTTAGAAGTTGCTAAAGCTACTTATATGAATGCTCAAAACAATTATTCAAAACTTGTTGCAAGAGCTGAAATTGATGGGGTAGTTGGTAACCTATTTATAAAAGAAGGAAACGATATAGGAGCTAAACAAACTTTATTTACAATATTGAATGATAGTAAAATGCAATCTTATGTTGGAGTTACACCTGAAGCTATATCTAAAGTAAAACTAGGTGATGAAATAAAAGTAAGAATAGATGCTCTAGGTAAAGATTATGTAGCAAAAGTTGCAGAAGTAAATCCTATTGCAGATGCAACAACTAAGAATTTTAGTGTAAAATTAAGTCTTGATAATCCAAATGGAGAAATAAAAGATGGTATGTTTGGAAAAGTTATAATTCCAGTAGGTCAATCTCAAGTGTTAAGTATAGAAGATGAGGCAGTAGTTACAAGAGATTTGTTAAATTATGTCTACAAATTAGAAAATGGAAAAGCAAAATTAATACAAGTTACTGTAGGAGCAACAAATTTACCATATACAGAAATTTCTTCTCCTGAAATAAAAGAAGGAGATCAAATAATTGTTAAGGGATTATTTGGGCTTCAAGATAATGATGAAGTTGAGGTGAAAAAATAATGTCATTAGCTGGAATTTCGATACGTAGACCAGTTGCAACAACAATGGTAATGATATCATTTATTTTCATTGGTCTACTTTCGATGTTTTCAATGAAAAAAGAGTTAATACCAGATATAAAAGTTCCAGTTGTTACAATTTCTACAGTTTGGACTGGAGCAGTTAGTGAAGATGTGGAAACACAAATCACAAAAAAAGTAAAAGATAGTCTTTCAAATGTTGAAGCTGTTGATAAGATACAAACTGTATCTTCTTATGGAGTTTCTTCGGTTATTGTAAATTTTGATTATGGAGTTAATACTGATGAAAAAGTTACTCAAATTCAAAGAGAAGTTTCAAAGATAGCAAACAGTTTGCCTAAAGATGCTAATACACCACTGGTTAGAAAAGTTGAAGCTGCTAGTGGTAATATGACAGCAATTATAGCATTTAATGCAAATAGTAAGACAGCTCTTACAACTTTTATTAAAGAACAATTAAAACCTAGACTTGAAAGTTTACCTGGGGTTGGGCAAGTTGATATTTTTGGAAACCCAGAAAAGCAACTACAAATACAAGTAGATAGTGATAAATTAGCTTCATATAATTTATCTCCTATGGAATTATATAATGTTGTAAGGACATCAGTTGCAACCTATCCTATTGGGAAATTATCAACTGGAAATAAAAATATGATAATTAGATTTATGGGAGACTTAGATTATATAGAACAATATGAAAATATATTGATTAGTTCTAATGGAAATACTTTAAGATTAAAAGATGTAGCTAATATAGTATTAACAACAGAAGACCCTGATAATTTAGGTTATCTTAATGGAAAAGAATCGGTTGTTGTTATGTTACAAAAATCTTCTGATGGAGATACTATAACTTTAAATAATGCAGCTTTTAAAGCTATTGAAGAAATGAAACCATATATGCCAGCTGGGACAGAATATAGTATAGAAATGGATTCTTCTGAAAATATAAATAATTCAATTTCAAATGTTTCAAGTTCAGCTCTTCAAGGTTTAGTGTTAGCAACTATAGTACTTTTTATTTTCTTAAAAAGTTTTAGAACAACTGTATTGATATCATTAGCTCTTCCTGTTGCAATAGTATTTACATTTGCTTTCTTAGCAATGAGAGGAACAACTCTTAACTTGATTTCACTTATGGGACTTTCAATAGGTGTTGGTATGCTTACTGATAACTCCGTTGTTGTTGTGGATAATATATATCGACATATAACAGAATTAAATTCTCCTGTTATGGAAGCTGCTGAGAATGGAACGGAAGAGGTTACTTTTTCTGTTATAGCTTCTGCATTAACGACTATAGTAGTTTTTCTTCCGATATTATTTATTCCTGGACTTGCAAGAGAATTTTTTAGGGATATGTCTTATGCAATCATATTTTCAAATCTTGCTGCAATAATAGTTGCAATAACTATGATACCTATGTTGGCAAGTAGATTTTTGAATAGAAAATCTATGAAATCTGAAGATGGAAAAATATTAAAAAAAGTTAAAGAAAAATATTTGAAAATTATTAATTGGGCTTATGCACATAAGGCTAAGACAATACTTATTATGGTATTTTTATTCTTTTTCAGTATTTTAACAGGACCTAAATTATTAAAATTTGAGTTTATGCCTAAACAAGATGAAGGAAAGTACTCATTAACAGCTGAATTACAAAAAGGAACAGACTTAGAAAAGGCTCAAAGAATAGGGAAAGAATTAGAAGAAATTGTAAAAAATGATCCTCATACTCAAAGTTATATGATGTTAGTAAGTACATCGAATATTTCTGTAAATGCTAATGTTGGAAAGAAAAATACAAGAAAAGATAGTGTATTTACAATTATGGATAATGTCAGAGAAAAAGCTTCTAAGATTTTAGATGCAAGAATATCTCTAGGTAATAGTTTTTCTGGAGGACAATCAAGAAAAGATGTTGAATTTTTATTACAAGGTTCAAATCAAGATGAAATTAAACAAGTGGGGAAAGAACTTTTACAAAAACTTCAAAGTTATAATGGAATGGTTGATATATCTTCAACTCTTGATCCGGGAATAGTTGAATTAAGAATAAATATAGATAGGGATAAAATAAGAAGTTATGGAATAAATCCGGCTGTAGTTGCTCAAACGATTAGTTACTATATGCTTGGAGGAGATAAAGCTAATCCTGCAACTTTAAAAACGGATAGTGAAGAGATAGATGTTTATATAAGATTACCTAAAGAAAAAAGAACAGATGTGAATGTTCTTGAATCTTTAAATATAAAAATTGGAGATAATAAATTTATTAAATTATCAGATGTTGCAAGTTTACAGTATGCTGAAGGAACTTCTGAAATAAGAAAGAAAAATGGTATTTACACTGTTACTATTTCTGGAAATGATGGTGGAGTTGGTTTAAGAGCTATACAATCAAAAATAATTGAAGAATTTAAAAGTTTGAATCCTTCGTCAAGTATTTCATATAGTTGGGGAGGACAAACAGAAAATATGCAAAAAACAATGGGGCAATTATCGTTTGCATTGTCAATTTCAATTTTCTTAATATATGCTTTACTTGCAGCACAATTTGAAAGTTTCTTACTACCATTTATAATAATAGGTTCTATTCCATTAGCGTTAATAGGAGTTATTTGGGGTCTTGTTATTTTGAGACAACCAATAGATATAATGGTAATGATAGGAGTTATTTTACTTGCAGGAGTTGTTGTAAATAATGCTATTGTTCTTATAGATTTCATTAAAACAATGAGAATAAGAGGTTATGATAAAGAGTACTCAGTAATTTACTCTTGTGAAACAAGATTAAGACCTATACTTATGACAACAATGACAACAGTGTTAGGGATGTTACCTATGGCATTAGGACTTGGAGAAGGTTCAGAATTTTATAGAGGTATGGCTATAACCGTTATATTTGGATTGTCATTTTCAACAATATTAACATTGGTATTAATTCCAATACTTTATTCAGTAGTTGATGATTTTACTCAAAAGATATTAGAAAAATTTAGAAAAAAAGATAAGAAAAAAATTAAGGAAAAGGAGAAAATTGATGGATAATGTAAGAAATATGAATGATACAGAAAGTACAAGTTATAAGCTGATTATGTTACATATAAATGATAGTCAAGTAAGAATGTTGGAAGATTTTTTTGCTATGATAGATATTTATTACTATACAATTGAAAGTAATGTAAAAAGAGCAATAGAAAAGAATATAAAACATCAACAAACTAAAGTTTGGCCTGGTTCAGACGCTCTTATAACTTTTCCAATAGGAGATAAAAAATTAGATGAGCTTTTGATAAAATTAAAAACATTTAGAATGGCATTACCTAAAGGAATAGTAATGTCAGTAGCTATAATTCCATTTGAAAGAGTTATAAAAAGTTTATATAATGCAGATATTCCTATTGATAACGAACTTTTTAATGAAATTCAAGACAAATATAATGTTTAAAATTTTAATTTATTAATTAAAAATAGTTCGTTATAACCAGATTTCTTAACGATTAAAAATCAAGAGTTCGCTACAAATTTGGCAAAACTCGCTAACAAGTTAGCTCAGACACGCCAAGATTTGTTCGGCTCACTCTATTTGATTTTTAATCTAAAATCTGGAAAAATAACTCACTTATTTTTAAATTATCCAAAAGATAGCCCCGATGTCCGTATTAGTTCGAAGAGCCTGTGTTTATTGAGCTCGTAGAACTCATACGGCTATCAGGGGCTTATAATATAGTTTTAAAAAGATAAAAATTTAATTATTTAGCTATCATTATAATAGAAGACCTAGGAGCTAAATTATAATGAGAGTTATTAAACTCTTTTTCTAAAAAATTATCTTTATTTGTCTTTGAAGTATCTGTCAATAAAAACCATTTTTTATTTTCAAGTTTAGGCAATTCAAAGTTTAAGCCATCAGTATAAGAGTTTAACGCAATATAAAATTCTTTATCTTCATCTAAATCTTTTATTTGAAAAGCAATAGAAAGTGAATAGTAGCTTAAATCAGGTTGATTTAAGTTTACTCCATGCAAAAACAATTCCTTATTAAATTCCCAAGGTCGATCTTTTCTAAAGGTAGAATATTTTTTTCTAAAATTTATCATATTTTTAGTAAAAGAGAAAATATCTTCAAAATCTTTTTTTCTATTCCAATCGAACCAAGTTGTAATATTATCTTGACAATAAGCATTATTATTTCCATTTTGTGTTCTGGCAATTTCATCTCCCATAAGTATCATTGGTATACCTTGAGAAATAAAAAGAATCAATAACATATTTTTTAATTGTTGTTTTCTTATACTTAATATTTCAAGATTATTTGTTTTACCTTCAAAACCATAATTATATGAGTTGTTATTATTTTCTCCATCTCGATTATTTTCACCGTTTTCAAGATTATGTTTTTCATTATAACTAAGTAAATCCCACATAGTGAAACCATCATGACAAGTTATAAAATTAATACTTGAAGAAGTGCTTTTAGAATTTCTAAAAACATCTAAACTTCCAGTTAATCTCCTTGTTAAATCTTCAACTTGACCAAATTCACCTTTGATAAATTTCCTAATAGTATCTCTATAAATACCATTCCATTCACTCCAAGAATTTGGAAATTTTCCAACAAAGTAGCCACCAATATCCCAACTTTCAGATATTAGTCTAGCTTGGGATAATATAGGGTGTTCAGCAAGTTCTTTAAGAATAGAGTTTTCAATCCAGTGCCCTTTATCATCTCTACCTAAAATAGAAGCTAAATCAAATCTAAAACCATCAACATTTAAATCTAGATAACAATAAAGTAAAGAATCTATAATCATATCTTTTGCAATTTTATGATTACAATTTAATGTATTTCCACAACCAGATAAATTTAAATAATCAGCTTTTTCATTTTTAGAGTAAAAAACATCATCGGCTAAAATTTTAAAATTATATTCCGGCATATTAAGACCAGATTCTGCTGTATGGTTATAAACAAGGTCTAAAATTACTTCGATTCCATTTTTATGAAGCTCGGAAACTAAATTTTTAAATTCTTTAATTTCATTAAAAGAATTCAAATTTTTATCAGAAGAATATTTCTTAGATAAAGCAAAAAAATTGATTGGATTGTATCCCCAAACATTTCTTAAAGTATCTCCATTTGGAGTTTTATTTTTTACTAAATCATCAAATTCAAAAACTGGTAAAAATTCAATACAATTTACTCCAAGATTTTTTAAATAAGGTATTTTTTCTATAAATCCAGAGTAAGTTCCTCTATTATTGATATTAGAATTTTTATTTTTTGTAAAAAGTCCTATATGAGTTTCATAAATAATTAAATCTTTTTTGTTTTTTAAGTTTTTTTTCAAAGGAAAATTTTCTTCACTTTTTATAACGATAGCTTTTTTGTCTAAGATATTTGAATTTCCAGTAAAAGCTAAAGCATAAGGGTCAAGTACAATTTTATTATCAATATTCCAATTGTATAAAGTTCCCTCCTTGATATTATCTATGCTAATGCTCCAAATATTTCCAAATTTATTTTCATTTTCAGATAATTTATATACTTTTTTAGGTAAATTATCTTCAACATTTTCATAAAGATAAAGAAAAATATCGTCTTTTTTTTCAGAATAATAATATATAGAAAAAGTACAAACATTATCTTTTAAATAAGCACCTAGTTTTAAATCATATTTACTCATAATATTTCCTTATATTTCCTTTTAAAATTTTTATTTTAATTATATCATAAAGTAGGATAGAATTTTGACTAAATAATAAATAAATAAAGTCTCTTGATAGCCGTATGAGTTCTACGAGCTCAATAAACACAGGCTCTACGAACTAATATGGACATCAGAGACTAATTTTACTATTTAATTTTAAACTTTCTTATAGAATAAAAAAAGTCTCCTGACAGCCGTATGACTCTTCCGAGCTCACTAAAATGCTCTCCAGAGTAATACGGACGTCGGAGACTAATTTTTATATTAAATTTATACTTTCCTATAAAATAATAAAATTACTTAATTTCTTGAAAACTTAAGTCATATATGATACTATTTAATATGATGTTTGAAGTGTAATAAATATTTATTAGAGGTGTTATTTTGATAAGAAAAAAAATAATATTTCTTTATTTTTTCATTCTTTTTTTGTTAATTTTTGGATACTTTGTAAACAGTCCTTTAAAAAAAATAGGATTTTATGAAAATGTAAAGGAATATATGGGGATAATGATAATTCCAGTACTAATATTTTTTGTTTTGTATGGTATTATTTTTTCAATAAAAGAGAAAAAGAAAAAAATATTTTTAGAAATAAAATTATACTTGTCTTTGATATTTATATTTTTAGGAGTATATTTACTTATACTTTATTCCTTAGGAATATCTTTTAATACAATAAATGGATTACAATTAGATAATTCTTTCTTTAAAAGATTGATAGATGTATCTTTGTTTGAATATTATATAGGGTATTTCCCAACTTATGTTTTATATGAATTGATGAAGGCAAATATATATTTTCCATACCCTTTATCATACTATTACTATTTATTAATTGGTACGGAAGTAGTATTACTTTTTTTAATAGCTTTTAATCCAACAAGGTTATATATAAAAAATAGTAATAGAAATCGTCGTGAAAGAAAAGAAAGAAAAAGAATTGAAGAGGAATTGGAAGAACAAATTAGAATAAAAGAAGAAATAGAGAGAAAAGAAAAAATAAAGTTTGAAGAAGATAAACTTAAGGAAGAACAACTTATAAAAGAAAAAATAGAAAAGTACAAGAGTGAGAAAAAAAAGAAAAATAAGAAAAAAAAGATTAAAGGGGTTAGTACTAAAGAGAAATTTGAAAGTAAAATGGCTAATGTCTCTTTAAGAAAAACAGTTACAATTAAGGAAGATGATTAGTATGATTTTAGCATCCGGTTCTCCTAGAAGGCAGGAAATTTTAAAGGAAGTTGGATTTAATTTTAAGGTAGTAGTACCTGAAATAGAAGAAGTTAGTAAAGAAGAAGAACCTGTAAAAAAGATATTGGATATCTCTAGAAAAAAAGCAACTAGTGTTGCAGAAAAATGTACGAATGAGTATGTATTATCAGCTGATACAGTTGTAGTTGTAGATAATAAAATTTTAGGAAAACCTAAAAATGTTGAAGAAGCAAGAGAATATTTATCTTTATTATCGGGAAGAGAGCATGAAGTTATAACAGCCTATACTTTTATGAGTATAGAAAAAAATATTTTTCTTAGTGATTATTCTGTTAGTAAAGTTAAATTTTATAAACTTGATGAAGAAACAATAAATTGGTACATAGAAACAGAAGAATACAAAGATAAGGCAGGAGCCTATGGAATACAGGGAAAAGGTAGACTTTTGGTTGAGAATATAAATGGAGATTTTTTCTCAATTATGGGATTTCCTGTAGCTAGTTTTGTAAATAAATTAAAAGAAATTGGTGTAGATATAAACGAAATAAATAAATTATAATAATTGATGAGGTGTAATAAATGAAAAAAATTATAAGTAAACTTTTTGGAGTATTTTCAGATGACTTGGGAATAGATTTAGGGACTTCGAATACTCTAATTTGTATGCAAAATAAAGGTGTAGTTTTAAATGAACCATCTGTTGTAACAGTATATAGCAGAGGGAAAAAAATGTATGATGTGGGGGAAAATGCAAAAAAAATGCTTGGAAGAACTCCAGCAAATTTTGAAACAATAAGACCTTTAAGAAATGGAGTTATAGCAGATTATGAAGTTACAGCAGATATGTTAAGAGCATTCTATAAAAGAGTTAGTTCAAATAGGCTTTTTCATAGTCCAAGAGTTATAATCTGTGTTCCAGCTGGTATAACTCAAGTAGAAAAAAGAGCAGTTATGGAAGTTACAAGAGAGGCAGGAGCTAGAGAAGCTTATCTAATAGAAGAACCTATGGCAGCAGCTATTGGAGTTGGAATAAATATATTTGAGCCAGAAGGAAATATGATAGTTGATATTGGTGGTGGAACATCAGAACTTGCAATAATTTCTTTGGGAGGAGTTGTTAATAAGTCTTCTTTCAGAACAGCTGGAGATAGATTCGATACTGCAATAATAGATTATGTTAGACAAAAACATAATTTATTAATTGGTGAGAAAACGGCTGAAGAAATAAAAATACAAATAGGAAGAGTTGTAGCTTTAGAAGAGGGAGAAGAAGATAGCAGCATAGAAGTAAGTGGTAAAAACCTTTTAAATGGCTTACCTAAAGATATTACTCTAGTGTCTAGTGAGCTTATAGAAACTTTATCATCTTTAGTTCAAGAAATAATAGAAGAAATAAAAGTTGTATTTGAAAAAACTCCACCAGAATTAGCTGCAGATATTAGAAGAAGAGGTATATATGTTACAGGTGGAGGAGCTCTTTTAAGAGGTATAGATAAAAAGATATCAGCTGGTTTAAACTTAAAAGTAACTATTGCAGAAGAGCCATTAAATGCAGTAATTAATGGAATAAATGTGCTACTTAATAATTTCTCTACATATAGCAAAGTGTTGATATCTACAGAAACAGATTATTAATTGGTTGGTAGGTTAAGATGAGTATAAAAAATGAGCTAGAAGCTATAATATTTTTAGGTGGCGATGAAAATAAGATAAAAGATTTAGCTAAATTTTTTAAGATTTCTGTTGAAGATATGTTAAAAATTATTAATGAGCTGAAAGATGATAGAAAAGATAGCGGAATAAATATAGAAGTATCAGCTGATTTAGTTTATTTAGCAACCAATCCATTGTACGGAGAAGTTATAAATAATTATTTTGAACAGGAAACCAAACCTAAAAAATTATCTTCTGCTTCAATAGAAACTTTATCAATAATAGCATACAAACAGCCTGTTACTAAAAGTGAAATTGAAAGTATAAGGGGAGTTTCTGTTGACAGGATTATAGCTACTCTTGAAGAAAGAAATTTTGTTAGAAATTGTGGAAGACAGGAAAATGGAAGAAGAGCTAATTTATATGAAGTTACAGAAAAATTTTTAGCTTATTTGGGAGTTAAAAAAATAACTGAATTGCCTGATTACGAAGAGCTACAAGAAAAAATAAAAAGAGTAGGGAAGTCTGATAATAATGAGAATTAATAAATTTTTATCCACTTTAGGAATAGCCTCAAGAAGAAGTATAGATAAGTACATAGAAGATGGTTTGATAGAAGTAAATGGAGAAAAAGCTACACCGGGTATGGACGTATCTGAAAAAGATGAGATTTTTATTAAAGGGGAAAAAATAAAAACTAAAATCGAAACAGAAAAAGTTTATTTTATGTTGCACAAGCCATTAGAAGTTCTGTCTAGTGTTAGTGATGATAGGGGAAGGAAAACAGTTGTTGATTTAATAAAAACGGACAAAAGGATTTTTCCCATAGGTAGACTTGATTACATGACAACAGGTCTTATTATATTAACTAATGATGGAGATTTATTCAATAGATTAGTTCATCCTAAATCAGAAATTTATAAAAAATATTATGTGAAAATTTGGGGTGAAATGAAAAAATCTGAAATTGAAGAACTAAAAAAAGGAGTGTTGTTAGATGATGGTAAAACACTTCCAGCAAAAATTTCGGGGATAAAATATGATAAAAATAAGACTACTATGTATATTTCAATAAGAGAAGGTAGAAATAGACAGGTCAGAAGAATGATAGAAAAATTTGGATATAGAGTTCTTATGTTGAGAAGAGAAAAAATTGGAGAATTATCTTTAAATGATTTACCAGAAGGTAAATATAGAGAATTGACAATTGAAGAAATAGAGTATTTATATTCTGTGTAGGAGGTTAAAATGGCATTAACAAAAGAAGAAGTTTTAAAAATTGCAAAGTTATCAAAATTAAGTTTTAAAGAAGAAGAAATTGAAAAATTCCAGATAGAATTAAATGATATTCTAGGATACGTTGATATGTTAAATGAAGTAGATACTTCTCAAGTAGAGCCACTAATCTACATTAATGATGTTGTAAATAATTTTAGACAAATAGAAGAAAAAGAATCTTTACCATTAGAAAAAGTACTAGCTAATGCACCGGAAAGTGCTGAAAATGCAATAGTAGTTCCTAAAGTTGTTGGAGAATAGGGGGAGAAATGGAAAATAATATTTATGAATTATCAGCTAGACAGCTTAATGAAAAATTTTTAGCAGGTGAATTAAAGGCTGTTGATATTGTTAAATCTTGTTATGATAGAATAGAAAAAGTTGAAAGTAAAGTAAATAGTTTTGTTTCTCTGAGAAAAGATTTAGCAATTGAAGAAGCTAAAAAATTAGATTTAAAAAGAGAAAATGGAGAAAAATTAGGAAGTTTAGCAGGAGTTCCTATTGCCATAAAAGATAACATCTTAATGGAAGGACAAAAAGCAAGCTCATGCTCTAAAATTTTAGAAAATTTTACAAGTATATATGATTCTACTGTTGTAAAAAAATTGAAAGAACAAGATGCAGTAATTATTGGAGTAACTAACATGGATGAATTTGCTATGGGGTCTACAACAAAGACTTCATATTATCATAAAACTTTTAATCCATGGGATTTAGAAAGAGTACCAGGAGGAAGTAGTGGAGGAGCAGCAGCTTCAGTTTCTGCTCAAGAAGTTCCTTTAGCATTAGGTTCAGATACTGGAGGAAGTATAAGACAACCAGCTTCTTTTTGTGGAATAGTAGGATTAAAACCAACTTATGGAAGAGTTTCAAGATATGGACTTATGGCATTTGGTTCATCTTTTGACCAAGTAGGACCATTAGCAAAAACTGTTGAAGATCTTGCTATTTGTATGAATGTTATAGCTGGGGAAGATGATTATGATGCAACAGTTAGTAAAAAAGAAGTTCCTGATTATACAAAAGTTTTAGGACAAGATATAAAAGGACTTAGAATAGGCTTGCCTAAAGAATATTTTATAAAAGAATTAAATCAAGAAATAAAAGAAGTTATTGATAAGAGTGTTGAAAAATTAAAAGAGTTAGGAGCAGAAATTGTAGAAGTTTCATTACCGCATACAAAGTATGCCGTACCAACTTACTATGTTTTAGCACCAGCTGAAGCAAGTTCTAACTTAGCTAGATTTGATGGAATAAGATATGGATATAGAGCAAAAGATTATTCTAACTTAGAAGAGTTATATGTTAAAACAAGAACTGAAGGATTTGGAGCAGAAGTAAAAAGAAGAATAATGATGGGAACTTATGTTCTAAGTGCTGGTTTCTATGATGCTTATTTCAAAAAGGCTCAAAAAGTTAGAACACTTATAAAAGATGATTTTATAAAAGTATTTAAAGATGTTGATGTAATTCTAACTCCGACAGCACCAACTGTTGCATTTAAACTAACAGATGTAAAAACACCTATTGAATTATATATGGAAGACATATTTACAATATCAGCAAACTTAGCAGGTATACCTGGTTTATCTATGCCAGCAGGTCTTGTTGAAGGAATGCCGGTAGGAGTTCAATTTATGGCAAAGCCATTTGATGAAGAAACATTAATTAAAGTTGCTGATGCACTAGAAAGAAAAATCGGAAGATTAACTTTACCTAATTTAGATTAATAAGGAGTATGAAAATGATAAAAGAATGGGAGTCAGTTATAGGACTAGAAGTTCATTTACAATTAAAGACAGGAACTAAAGTATGGTGTGGTTGCAAATCTGACTACGATGAAAATGGAATAAATGCTCATACATGTCCAATATGTTTGGGGCACCCTGGAGCTCTTCCAAAATTAAATAAAAAAGTGGTAGATTATGCTTTGAAAGCTGCATTAGCTCTTAATTGTAAAATAAATAATGAAAGTGGATTTGATAGAAAAAACTATTTTTATCCAGATGCACCGAAGAATTATCAAATAACACAATTTGAAAAATCGTATGCTGAAAAAGGATATATAGAATTTAAATTAAACTCTGGTAGAGAAGTGAAGGTTGGAATTACTAAAGTTCAAATAGAAGAAGATACTGCAAAAGCTATCCATGGTAAAAATGAATCTTATTTAAATTTTAACAGAGCTTCAATACCTTTGATAGAAATTATTTCTGAACCAGATATGAGAAATTCAGAAGAAGCTTATGAATATTTAAACACACTAAAAAATATTATAAAATATACTAAAGTTAGTGATGTTTCTATGGAAAAAGGTTCTTTGAGATGTGATGCAAATATTTCTGTTATGGAAAAAGGCTCAAAAGTTTTTGGGACAAGAGTTGAAGTTAAAAACCTAAACTCTTTCAAAGCTGTTGCAAGAGCAATAGATTATGAAATTGGTAGACAAATTGAGCTTATTCAAAATGGTGGAAAAGTAGACCAAGAAACAAGACTTTGGGATGAAGAAAATCAAATAACAAGAGTTATGAGATCCAAAGAAGAAGCAATGGATTATAGATATTTCAATGAAGCAGATTTATTAAAACTTGTTATTACTGACGAAGAAATAGAAAATATTAAAAAAGATATGCCTGAAACAAGATTAGCAAAAATTGAAAGATTTAAAAAAGATTATGCAATAGATGAAAAGGAAGCACTTATTTTAACTGAAGAAGCAGAACTTTCAGATTATTTTGAAGAAGTAGTAAAATATTCTAATAATCCTAGATCTTCTTCGAATTGGATTTTGACAGAAGTTTTAAGAGTGTTGAAAACTAAAAATATTAGCATAGAAGAATTTTCTTTAACAAGTGAAAATCTTGCAAAAATAATTAAATTAATAGATAAAAATATTATCTCATCTAAGATTGCAAAAGAAGTTTTTGAAATAATTTTAGAAGACAATAAAGATCCTGAAATAGTTGTAAAAGAAAAAGGATTGATTCAATTATCAGATACAAATGAGATAGAAAATATGGTAGATGAAGTTTTAGCTAATAACCAAAAAATGGTTGATGATTATCATGCAGCTGATGAAGGAAGAAAACCTAGAGTTTTAAAAGGAATAGTTGGGCAAGTAATGAAATTATCTAAGGGAAAAGCAAATCCTGAAATAGTAAATGAGTTATTAATGAAAAAATTAAGTTAAAAAAATATTTTATAAAGTAAAAATAGAGAGTCTATTAAAGATAAACTATTTTTACTTTTTCTATTTTTTATTTATTTTATAAAAAAGGATAAAATTAAATAAGAAAATTAGTCTCTGATGTTCATATTAGTTTGAAGGGCTTATATTTATTCTATAGGAAAGTATAAATTTAAATAATAAAAGTTAGTCTCTGACGTCCGTATTAGTTCGAAGAGCCTATGTTCATTGAGCTCGTAGAACTCATACGGCTGTCAAGAGACTTTATTTAATGACTTCTAAGTTCATAGGGGTATCAAGAGACTTTATTTAATAAAGATGGAGATTAAGATGAAAGAATATAATTTTTATCCTCCGATAGAGCCTTTTAAAAGTTATTTATTACCTGTTGGAGATATTCATAAAATATATGTTGAAGAATGTGGAAATCCAAATGGAGAGCCAATAATATTTTTACATGGTGGACCAGGCTCTGGGGTTGGGAAAAAAGCTAGAAGATTTTTTGATCCTGAATATTATCATATTATACTTTTTGATCAAAGAGCTTGTGGAAGAAGTATTCCTTTTGTTGAAACAAAAGAAAATAATATATTTTATTCTATGGAAGATATTGAAAGTATTAGGAAACATATAGGGATAGATAAAATTAATATATTTGCCGGAAGTTTTGGAACAACTCTTGCTTTAACTTATGCTATAAACTATCCTCAAAATGTAAAAAAAATGATATTGCAAGGAATATTTTTAGCTAGAGAAAAAGATTTAGATTGGTATTTTAAAGATGGTTTATCTGAAATATATCCAGATGAATTTAAAATGTTAAAAGACTATATAAAGAAAGAAGAGCAAGATGATTTGTTAAAAGCATATCATAGAATATTTACTTCAGATGACAAAATAAAAATAGAAGAAGCAGCAAAAATTTGGAGTGAATTTCAATTAAGAATTATGGAATCTGAAAATAAAATGTCATTGGATAGAGAAGTTTATCCTGCTGATATTTCTTTATCAATTTTAGAAACTCATTATTTTTACAATAAAATGTTCTGGAATGATGAGAACTATATTTTAAATAGAGTTGATAAAATAAAAGATATTCCAATAAAAATTGCTCATGGACGTTTTGATGTAAATACAAGAGTTGGAGCAGCCTATGAACTGGCAAATAAGTTAAATAATTGTGAATTTAAAATAGTTGAAAATACAGGACATTCACCATTTACTGAAAAAATGAGTAAGGTTCTTTTAAAATTCTTAGAAGATATAAAAGAGGAAAATAATGGAAAATAAAGTTTTAATTATAAATACAGGTGGAACTATTGGAATGGTAGGAAAACCTTTAAGACCTGCTACAAATTGGTTGGAAATAGCTAAGGAACATCCTGTACTGGAAAAATTTCCAACGGATTATTATCAATTTGAGCATTTGATAGATTCATCTGATGCTACTCCGGAATTTTGGATAAAATTAGTTGAAGTCATAGAAGAAAATTATGATAAATATTTAGGTTTCGTCATATTACATGGAACAGATACTATGGCTTATACAGGTTCTCTTTTATCATTTTTATTGAAAAATCTAGCTAAACCTGTTGTGCTTACAGGAGCTCAAACGCCTATGATTTTTCCAAGAAGTGATGGTTTACAAAATTTAATAAATTCTATTTATATTGCTGGTAATAAACTATATGATATTCCAGTTGTCCCTGAGGTTTGTATTTGTTTTAGAGATTGCTTATTAAGAGCAAACAGGAGTAAAAAAACAGATAGTAATAATTACTACGGTTTTTCTTCTCCGAATTATAATCCTTTAGCAGAAATTGGGGCAGATATTAAAATTATTAAAGATAGAATTTTACCAATACCAACAGAAAAATTTTATGTTGAAAAAATAATAAATCCTAATGTGTTGCTTATAGAATTGTTTCCTGGATTAAATCCAAATTACATAAGAGATTTTGTAATTAACAATCCTGAGATTAAAGCACTCATATTAAAAACTTATGGAAGTGGAAATACTCCAACTAGTGTTGAATTTATAGATATGTTAAAAGAAATTTCAAATAAAAATATACCAATACTAGACATAACACAATGTGTATCTGGGAGTGTAAAAATGCCACTTTATGAATCAACAGATAAACTTGTTAAATTAGGAATAATAAACGGAAGTGACATAACTTCAGAGGCTGGAATAACTAAAATGATGTATCTTTTAGGAAAAGGCTATGATATAGAAAGAATTAGAAAAGAATTTTCTGTTTCAATATCTGGAGAACAATTTGCTTAAACAGAGGTTAATATGAAAAGAAAAATGATATTTATTATTGCAATATTTGTGTTTATTGTCGTTGGCCTTTTAAATTCTTGTCGACATAAAGATAAAATTGTTATTAATGTGTATGCTGAAGATGAAATAGAACTTTTGGTAGAAAAATATGCAAAAAGATATGAAAAAACTTTTGATAAATATAAGGTAGAAGTAAATAAATTAGATAACTTTAAAGATTATAATATTATTATTACTAATGAAGAGAATAAAGTAAAGACTTTAAATAAGAATGTAAAAACAAGAGTATTTTTTGAAGATAAACTTGTTATAATAGGAAGAAAGAAAATAAATGATTTAGAAGAATTAGAAAATTTTTCTTTAGCTATGCCAGAATTAGATACAAATATTGGTAAAATTGGATTATCACTCTTATCTGATTTGAAATCTCAAAAAAAGGTGTTAGAGAGTACAGCCTACAAAGATAATGTTATTAGCTCATTACAAAGTGTTGATTTATATGAAGTCGATTTTGCACTTGTGACTAGGTCAATTTTATATCTTGCAAAAAATTCTTCTGTATGTTATACATTTTCTGGAGATAGTAGAAATAAAGTTTTATATAAATCTTATTTAGTTACAAGAAAAAGTAAAGATGCAAAAAAGTTTTATCAATTTCTTGATGATGAAATAAAAGAAAAAAACAAAAAGGCATAAATGGGTAGAAAATGGAGGTTTTTCCTTGAAAGTAAAAATAATAGTGTTTCTTTCTTTGATAATATCTAGTCTTAGTTTTTCAGAAGAAAAAATTAATATTGAGAAAAAAGAAGAAATTTTAAAAAAAGCAATAGATGTTAATTATAGTGTAGTGCAAAAACCGGTTACAGAAATTGTAACTGATATAATGAGTTTATACAACTCATTAAAAATAAAGGATAAGCTAAGCTATGAAATATTTAAAAAAGCTTATTTAGGATATATTCAGATACCTAATAAAAATCCAGGTATATTGATAATAATTGATTATTCACGTCCATCAAATGAGGAAAGATTTTTTGTTATAAATTTAGATAAAAAGCAACTTGTATATCATACTAGGGTTGCACATTCTAAAAATTCTGGATTGGAGATACCACTTCAATTTTCAGATAATCCAAACTCTTATGAAAGTTCACTTGGGTTTTTCATAACTTTAGGAGAATATAACGGAGCTTATGGACATTCTTTAAGGCTTAAGGGACTAGAAGAAAACATAAATTCAAATGCAGAAGATAGAGCAATAGTTATTCATGGTGGAGAGATAGTTGAAGATAGTTACATAAAAAAATATGGATTTGCCGGAAGAAGTTTAGGTTGTCCTGTTTTACCTAACTCGATTACCAAAGAAGTTATAGAATATATAAGAAATGGAAGAGTACTTTTTATATACGGAGAAGATGATGATTATTTAGAAGAAAGTACCTATTTAAAAAAATATATTCCAATTTTAGAAAATGAAAACAGTATAAATGTACCTGTTAAAGTTGAAGATGTTAAAATTGATATAAATAAAGAAGTTTCAACTATTAATCAAAATGAAATTATAAAAGATAAAAAGGATATTAAAGAAGAAACAATAATTTCTATTGATAATAGCAATAAATTGGAAAATATAAATACCCAAGATTATAAACAAGAAACTCCAAAAGAAATTGTATTAGATGAAAAAACGGCTAGAGAAAAAGTTTTAGAATATGAAAATAAAATAAAATCTAATGAAGAAAAAGAAGAAAAAATAGCAGAAAAAAAAGAAGTTTCTAATAAAAAAGATAATTATAGAAAAGCCTTAGGCTTGAAAATAAAGAAATAATTAAAAAATCCCCTGACATTCGTATTAGTTCGAAGAGCTTGAGTTTATTGAGCTCATAAGACTCGTACGTTTATCAAGGGATTTTACTTTTTATTCCTCTTTTAATAAAACCTCAGTTGGTTTTCTTTCAATACAAATATCTACAAACTTCTTAAAAATAGTTCTTGCAAAAACATTTTTATCATACATCATTTCTGGATGAAATTGCACAGCCATTATGAATAAATCTTCTTTACCTGAATATTCTATTGCTTCAATAACTCCATCAGGAGCAGTAGCAATTACTTTGAAATCATCAGCTAATTTTTTTATTGCTTGATGGTGAAATGAATTTACTCTTTCAACTTCTAGTTTATCAGCCATTTTAAATAGAGTAGATTTTTTATCTATTTTTATTGAATGAGTTGGTTGATAAGGGCAACCTATTTGATTGTGTTTTATATGTTCTCCTGGCATATATGAAATATCTTGATATAGATTACCTCCAAATGCCACATTTAATATTTGTTGTCCACGACATATTCCTAAGATAGGTTTATTTAACTCAACAGCAAATTTTATTAAAGCTAATTCATGAACATCTCTTTCTGGAAAAATTGCTTGTAATTTTTCTAAAGGTTCTTCTCCATAGTAAAAAGGATCTACATCTCTACCACCTGAAAGAATAAGACCATCTAGTAATTTTACTTGTTCTCTTATGGTAGATATATCTTTAAGAATAGGTAAAACAATAGGAACTCCTCCAGATTTATAAACAGCATCAACAAAAGAATGATCAACACAAGAATATTTATCTCCTAAGAACAGTTCATTTTTCTCCTCAAAAATCATACTTCCTGAAATACCAATTATTGCTCTTTTCATAATAACCTCCCACATCTTAAATACTTATTTATTATTTTTTTAAAATTATTTTTTTTCTTTCAACTTTTAATAACTTTTCTTTTTCTAACTGTTTTAAAATTCTTGTAATAACTTCTCTGGAACTGCCTAAATTTCTAGCTATTTCTTCATGAGTTAGAGAAAGTTCGACTTTATCAAAAGAATATAAAAAATCTATTATCCTATTTTTTAAAGGAACAAATAAAATAGTCTGAATTGCTAAAATAGATTTTGAAAATTTTAATTTTGTTAGCTCATGTAAGAAATTTTCTAAAAAACTATATTTTAATCTAAATAGTGAAAGTACTGAAAAAGGAATTAATAAAATTTCACTATTTTTTTCAGCTATAAATTCAATAGATGAAAGAGGCTCATTAACTGAAGAATCAAAAAATTCCATTTCTGAAATATTTAAATAGTATAGTGGAATCTCTCTCTCTTCAAGTGATGATAAAAAAAACCTTATTTTTCCAGACTTTAAAAAAAGTAATCCATTTAATTCACTAGGAGTGGAAAAAATTGAATCTTTTTTTAATGAGAGAATTCTACTGGAAAGAATTATTTTGGCTCTATCATTTTGTTTTATATCATTCCAGAATGGGAAAATATTTTCTAATAATTTAATATCTTCCTTACTTATCATAAAAAATCACCTCTGTATTAATTATAGCACTAATTTTCAAAATTAGTATTATTTTTTTAAAAAATTTGCAGTAAAAATTAGTATTTTAAATAAAGTCTCTTGACAGGCGTATTAGTTCTACAAGCTCAATGAATACAGGCTCTTTGGACTAATACTGACATCAGAGAGTGATTTTTATTATTTAATTTTATGCTTTCCTATATAGTGAAAAAAGCCTTTATGATAAAAGGCTTTTAATAGTGATAAAATTTATTAATATTTAATATTTAATTCATTGTGAAAATACTTTAAACAAGACATTGAACACAATAAATAATTTTTTGTAATTTCCTGATGTTTTAGTGCTTTTATATATTTTTTTATGTATGACTCAAGTTTAGAAATTATAAATTTTTCTTTTTGAATTAGTTGGCTATATTCTTCTTGAGAGATAAAAGCAGTTTTATTTTGTACTATAAATTTCAACTCTTTAATTATCAGTGTTTTAGATAAGTCTAATCCTTGTGATTTTTCTTTATTTGTAAAAATAGCATATTGGTGTTTTATGTTATGTCTTATTGGTATAGCAAAATAAAAAGTTTCATATTTTAATAGACAAACAGAAGCATAAGGCCTATTATTTTTCTTTTCTATTTCTTTGCAATCTTTATAAAGTTCAAAAAATTCATCAGTTAAAAAACAAAATTTCATTCCCTAACCTCCAATTATGTAAATAAAGTCTCTTGACAGGTGTATGAGTTCTATGAGCTCAATGAACACAGGCTCTTTGAACTAATACGGACGTCAGAGATTAATTTATATTATTTAATTTTATTACTTTCCTATAGAATAAATAGAATAAAAAAGTCCTAGTTAAATATAGGACTTTTAAATCTTCTTATTTAGTATTTCTTTTGATTATCCTGTTCGCTACTATACGAACATATCTTCTTGATTGACATTTCTTTTGATTATCCTGATTGATGCCATACAATCATTATCTTTATGTATTTATATAATATTTTTTATCTTTTGTCAATATATTTTTAAATTTTCTTATTCTGCCCTAAATTACAATAGTAAGTGTTATACTAATAAAAATATATACTAAATAAAGTCTCTTGATAGGTGTATTAGTTCTACGAGCTCAATGAATACAGGCTCTTTAGACTAATACTGACATCAGAGACTAATTTTCATTATTTAATTTTATATTTTTTATGGAATAAGAAAATAAAAAAGAAAAAAACTATTGCAATAATATAGATAAGTTATTATAATAAAGAGTAAAAAATACAAATAGCACAAAAAAAATACAATAAAAGGGGAAGCAGTTAGATGGTAGATGTTTTTGATATATTAGATAAATTTTTAAAAAATAATTTTGTAGGAGAACTAACAGTCGAAGTAGTTTCTTTTAGATTGTTATTAGCAGTTATATTCGGGGGAATAGTAGGATATGAAAGAGAAAAAAATAACAGACCTGCAGGTTTTAGAACCCATATTTTAGTTTGTTTTGGAGCTGCTATTGTTTCAATGATTCAAGACCAATTGAGATTAAATATTTTAGAATTAGCAAGTCGTGATTTACAATTATCTTCTGTAATAAAGACAGATTTAGGAAGATTAGGAGCTCAAGTTATTAGTGGTATAGGTTTCTTAGGGGCAGGAAGTATAATGAAAGAAAAAGGAGAAACTATCGGAGGTATGACTACTGCTGCTGGTATTTGGGCAACTGGTTGTGTTGGACTTGGAATAGGTTGGGGATTCTATAATATAGCTGTTGTAGCTATTGTATTTATGATAATAATTATGGTTTCTTTTAAAAAATTTGAATCAAAACTTGTTAGAAAATCTAGACTTATAAAATTTGAAGTTAAATTTTTAAGTGAAGAAGATTATGCAAATGGTTTACTTGAAGCTTATGAAGTTTTTAGACAAAAAGCCATAAGAATTACTCAAATAGATAAGTATCAAGTGGAAGATACAGTATTTTTTACAGTTAGTATGAAAGGGAGAAATAATATTTCAGATGTAATAGTTTCTCTTTCAGCTATAAAAAATGTAGAATATGTGAGAGATATTTAAAATGCGTGTTGTAGGAATAGACCCAGGTACAGCTATTGTTGGATACGGTGTGATAGATTACGATAAGAACAAATATGAAGTTATAGATTACGGAGTAATTTTAACTGATAAAAATCTAGAAATGGAAGAAAGATTAGAAATTGTCTATAATGAAATGAATAATATATTAAAAAAATATAAACCTGAAAGCATGGCAATAGAAGATTTATTTTATTTTAAAAATAATAAAACTGTTATATCTGTAGCACAAGCTAGAGGAGTTATATTGTTAGCTGGAAAACAAAATAATATAGAGATGGCAAGTTATACTCCATTACAAGTAAAAATGGGAATAACAGGCTATGGTAGGGCTGAAAAAAAACAAATTCAACAAATGGTTCAAAGAATTTTAAAATTAAAAGAAATTCCAAAACCTGATGATGCAGCCGATGCTCTAGCTATTTGTTTGACACATATAAATACACTTACATCTCAAATTGGAGTTGTCTCAACTAAATCATTAAAGAGTGTAAGTCTTCCATCTAATGTAAATAAACTTTCTTTGGAAGAATATAGAAAAATGTTAAAAAAATAGGAGAAAATATGAAGAATATAAAACTTTTAGTTTTAGATGTAGATGGGACTATGACTGATGGTAAATTATACATTGATGATAAGGATAATTCTATGAAGTCCTTTGATGTGAAAGATGGTTTTGCCATAGTTAATTGGCTAAAATTAGGTGGAGAAATACTTATATTGACAGGTAAAAAATCTATTATAGTTGAAAGAAGAGCTAAAGAGTTAGGAATAAAATATTTAATTCAAGGTTCAAAAAATAAAACTGAAGATTTGAAAAAAATATTAGATGAATTAGGATTACAGTTTGATAATGTTGCATATATGGGTGATGATATAAATGATATGGGAGTTATGTCAAAAGTAAAGTTATCTGCTTGTCCTAGAAATGCAGTCAGTGAAGTTCAAGCTATTTGTAATTATAAGTCAGAAAAAAATGGTGGAGATGGAGCTGTTAGAGATTTCTTAGAATATATAATGAAAAATAATGGAATGTGGGAAAAAGTAATAGAAAAATATATGAATGAATAGAAAACCCCCTTGATAGCTTATTTTGAGTCTTATTGAGCATAAAACTCATATAGCTATTAAGGGGTTTTATTTTATAGGAAAGTATAAATTTAATATTAATATGAAAATTAGTCTCCGATGTCCGTATTAGTCTGGAGAGGATTTCAGTGAGCTCGGAAGAGTCATACGGCTGTCAGGAGACTTTATTTATTATATAGAAAATATAAATTTAATAATGAAAATAGACCCTGATGTCTATATTAGTTTTAAGACCCTGTATTTAACTCATACGGCTGTCAAGAGACTTCAAATATTCTTCAATCTCGTTTAAATTTTCTTCTGAAAAAATTTTAATCTCATTTTTTGAAAGAGTTTTAGCTGTAACACCTTGTCCTTCAATAACTTTTCCAGAGAAACTGCCATCATAAATATGGGTATTCCCACAAGATGGACTTCTTTCTTTTAAGATAGCAAAATCTACATTATTTTCTATTGCAACTTGTAATGTTTTTTCAGCACCATTAAAAAATTCCTCTGTAATATCTCTTCCATCTTTGCTATAAACTTTATCTTCTCTTATTTCAGATGGAACTCTTGGAATAGGTAATTTTGCAAAACATTCAGGACAAATTTTTACTATTTTTGCATCATATTTTTTTAATAATTCTAAAAGTTTTGGAGTAAGATTATTTCCACCGGAATATTTTACATTATCTCCTGTTAGACAAGCACTGATCAAAACTTTAATTTCTTTTTTCATATCGTTTCCTTATTTATTATATTTCTCTTATGTGTATGTTTTGGCTTCTATCAGGTCCTACTGAAACAACAGATATAGGACAACCAACAATTTCTTCAATTCTAGCTAGATATTTTTTACAATTTTCTGGTAAATCTTCATATTTTTTTATTTGAGTAATATCTTCATCCCAACCATCTAATTCTTCATAAATAGGTTTTGCTCTATATAAAGATTTTGTATCTGCAGGAACATAATCATATATTTTTCCATCAATTTCATAAGCAGTACAAATTTTTAATTTTCCAAGTCCACTCAAAACATCTATTTTTGTTATAACTATATCAGTTAAACCATTTATTTCAGTAGCGTATTTTCCAACAACTAAATCAAGCCAACCACATCTTCTTGGTCTTCCAGTAACAGCTCCATATTCTCCACCAATTTTTCTCATGTTTTCTCCGAATTCATTGTCAAGCTCAGTTACAAAAGGACCTTCTCCAACTCTAGTAGTATATGCTTTCATAACTCCAATACCTTTATCAATTTTTCTAGGAGAAACACCAGCACCAGTAGTAACCCCGGCAAGTGTAGGAGAAGATGAAGTTACATAAGGATAAGTTCCATAGTTTATATCAAGCATCATAGCTTGAGCTCCTTCGAATAAAACTAATTTATTTTCATTAAGAGCTTTATTTACTATTGGAATAGTGTCAACTATTCTGTGTTTAATTTTTTCTATATATCCTTTATATTCTTCAAAAATAGTATCAAAATCTAAAGGTTCTAAACCATAAATCTTAGTAAACATTTCATTTTTTTCTTTAAGATTATATCTTAATTTTTCTTCAAATTGTTCTAGATCTAATAGATCAGACATTCTTATTCCATCTCTAGAAATTTTATCAGCATAACAAGGACCTATTCCTTTTTTTGTAGTTCCTATTTTTATTCTATCTTCAATACTTTCTCTAAGTTCATCCATTTTAATATGATAAGGCATTATAACATGTGCTCTATCACTTATAATGACATGGTCAGTTTTAGCTCCTCTTTTTTCTAAGCTATCTAATTCAGCAAGAAAAACTTTAGGATCTACAACAACTCCAGGTCCAATGATACAAGTTCCTGCATGAAGAACACCAGAAGGTAATAATTTTAAAATAAATTTTTCTCCATTTACAACAACTGTATGTCCAGCATTGTTTCCACCTTGGAATCTTACAACATAATCAGCTTTATCAGCTAAAACATCTATAATTTTCCCTTTTCCTTCATCTCCCCATTGAGTACCTACAACTACATAACCTGCCATTTTTTCCTCCTATTTTTAATTCATCTTCTTTATTTCGATATAATTTATATTTTTATTATATTTGTGTAAAAATAATTGTTCAAACTCTGTTTTTATATTATTTTCAGCTTTTTCTGAATTGTGTAAATCAGAAGTATGATATATAACTTCATAATTTTCTAAGGTCTTAACTAAGTCTAACACATCAGAGTAATATACATCATGGTCTGTCTTGAAATATAGTATACCATCTTTTTTCATAATATTATCTAAAGTTTTAAAAAGACTTTCTTGTATAATTCTATTTTTTTCTGTACCTTCCCAAGGATCAGGGAAGTTTATATACATTTCAGAGATTTCATTTTTACCTAAAAACTCTTCAATTTCTTCTCCTCTTTTTCTAAGCAAAGCAACATTTTTCATAGCTCTTTTTTTACATTTTTCAGCTGATAATACCAATCTTTTAAATCTTAATTCCAAACCAATAAAATTTTTATTTGGATTTCTTTCAGCTAATTGTCTCATAAAATTTCCACTACCAGTTCCAATTTCAAGAGCAATAGGATTATCATTTTTAAAGAATTGATTCCATTTTCCTTTTTTCTCTTTCATAAGCTCAGAATCATAAATAATATATTCCGGATAATCTAATAATTTATACATATATATGTTGTAATTAGATTTCTCAGAATGGAAAAAATGTTTCCATAAATCTTTCTTTTCATTCTCTAAGTTTTCATTTAAATTGTCATTTCTCATTATAAAGTTTTCCTTTTTCACTATATTTAAACTAATAAATTTATTTTCTTCAAAAAAATTATTTATTTCATCATTATTATTGTTCTTTTCAAGAGAGTTAATAGCTTCTAAAAATTCACTTTCATTTTGTACTTGGAAACCTATATTTCTTTTTAAGATTTCTTTAGAGATATCAGTAACATTTTGTGTATACTTTCCAAATATAGGCTTTTTTCTATAAAATAATGGTTCTAATAAATTATGTCCTCCAATATTAACTAATGTTCCTCCAACAAAAGCTATATCAGAAATAGAGTACAATTTTCTAAGAACTCCCATCTTATCAACAACAATAATATCTTTTTTATTTGTATTACCTTTTTCTATTTCACTGTATTTAATAAAAGATAAGTTACTTTTATCAATTAAATTAATTATTTTATCAACATTTTCTAAATGCCTAGGCACTATTATTAGAACAGTATTTTTTAATTTTTCAAAGACATTTAATATAATTTCATTTTCCCCAGTTCTTGTACTACCAGCAACAAAGATTTTTCTATCAAGTATGTTTAAAAACTCTTTATATTCTTTTTTCTCTTCATCAGAATATTTCTCTAAAGATATGCTAAATTTTAAATTTCCTATATTTTCAACTTTTTCATTTGAAGCACCTAAATCTATAATTCTATTTTTATCAATTTCAGACTGCATATAGAAATAGTCTATTTTTCCTAGCATTGATTTTAATAAAAATTTCATTTTTTTGTATCTTGGATAACTTCTATCAGAAATTCTTCCATTTACTATTACAATTCTTGATTTATTTTTATTAACTTCGTTTATCAAATTAGGCCAAAGTTCTGTTTCAACTAAAACTAAAAGTTGCAAATTTATCTTTTTTAAAATTTCTTGAATTTTATCTTTATCATCTATTGGGAAATAAATAACTTTAATCTTATTTTTAGCTGAATATTTTTTTACAGCATTTTCATAACCAGTGTCGGTAAAAACAGAAATCAAAATATTTTTTCTGCTAATAGAATAAAATTTATTTACTAAATCCTCAGAAAGATTGACCTCTCCAACAGAAGAACAGTGTATCCAAATGTAATCTTCTTTTTTTAAATCTGAAAAATTTTGTTTTAATCTTTTATCAATAAAACTTTTCATTTTATCATTCATAAAAGGTTTGTATAATGCAAGAGCAACATTCCTTAATAAATTATACATTCAACTACCTCTTTTTATTTTAGACATCTATTTTAGAAGAAATAAAGTCTACAACTTCCTGTAAATTTAGATTTGTTGTGTCGAGTTCGATAGCATCTTTAGCTTTCACTAAAGGACTTTCTTTTCTTGTACTATCTATAAAATCTCTTTCTTTTAGTGATTTTAAGACTTCTTCATAAGAAATACTGATATTTTTTTCCAAAAATTCTTTATATCTTCTATTTGCTCTTTCTTCGACAGAAGCAATTAAAAATATTTTAACTTGTGCATTTGGAAAAACTACTGTTCCAATATCTCTTCCATCTAAAATTACATTTTTATTACTTGCTATTTTTCTTTGTAAACTTACTAAATTATCTCTAACAATTTTTATACTAGCAACTTTTGATACATTTTCACTTATTATAGGCTCTCTAATTTCTTGACTAACATCTTTATTATTTAAGAAAAATTTATTTTCTTTCATATCTAAATTTATATGATTATTTAAAACATTTTCTATTTCTTTTAAATTCTCAAAATCTATTTTTTCCTGTAATAGATAAAGAGTTATCATTCTATACATTGCTCCAGTATCAATATATGTAAAATTATATTTTTTAGCAATTAATTTAGCAATGGTACTTTTTCCACTACCTGCTGGACCATCTATAGCAACTATTAAATTTTCCATTTTTCTCCCCTAATATTTAAAGTAATTTTACAATACATTATAGCATAAAATTTATTATTTATTTAAAAAATATACAGCTCTCCATTCTTTATCATTCCTAATTTCTACTACTTCCAATCCAATTTCTTCTGCTTTAGATACAACCATAGGGAGCTTATCTTCAATTATTCCTGAAAATAAAACTTTACTATTTGGCTTTAAGATATATTTAATTTCATCTAATAGTTTTACAAGTACATCAGATAAGATGTTACAAAGAACTATATCGAATTTTTTGTCATCAATAACTTCCAATAAATTTCCTTTTAGAAGTTTTATATCATCTAGAGAAATCTTATTTAGCTCTAAATTTTCTTTAGCAACTTCCATAGAAAATTCATCAATATCTGTTCCATAAACTTCACTTGCTCCAAGTAATTTAGCTGCTATCATAAGTATTCCAGAACCAGTTCCAATATCAATAACAGACTGACTTGAGAAATTTTGTTCTTCCATAAGTTTTAAAAGTAAAGAAGTAGTTGGGTGTGAACCAGTTCCAAAAGCTCTTCCAGGATCAAGTTCGATAACAAGCTCATCTTCTTTAGCTTCATACTCTCTCCAAGTCGGTTTTACAACAAATTTTTCACTTACTTTTTCAACAAACAGATATTTTTTCCAACTATTTTGGTAATCGTCCTCATCATATTCATAAAAATCTAAGTTATATACTATTTCATCATTTTCAGAAAAAGTGGCTTCAAAAATATCTCTAAGAGCTTCTTTTCTTTTTTCAGAATACATATTTAAAGGGAAATAAGCTGAAACAGAATTTTCAGAAAGTAAAAATTTCTTTTCATCTTTATAAAAATTCAAAGGATCCTTACTAAAAATAGGTTCTTCTATTTTTAAACCTGTAACTCCAAAATTGTAGAATATATCTGAAATAATTCTTTTATATTTTTCTAAATCATCACTTTCATAAATAACTTTAGCTTCTAAAACCTTCATTTTCACTCCAATTTAACCTTTTAATATTTTTACATTTTCCATTTTGACTATCTATTTCAACTTCAATTCCATTTAATTCTTCTTCACCTTCAGCTATTTCAAATTTTTGAGGAAGAGAAGTTAAAAATTTCTTAATTATAATATCAGCTTTTGTTCCTATAACTCCAGCTTGTGAACCTGTCATTCCAACATCAGTAATGTACCCTGTTCCTTTTGAAAAAATTTTGTTATCAGCTGTCTGCACATGAGTGTGAGTTCCATAAACAACAGAAACTTCTCCGTCTAAAAATCTAGCTAATGCTATTTTTTCAGAAGTAGCTTCAGCATGAAAATCTATAATTATATTTTTAGTAGTTGTCTTAATTTCTTCTATTAATTTTTCACAAGTTCTAAAAGGACAATTCACACTTGTCATAAAAGTTCTACCTTGCACTGAAATAACAGCAATTTTATTTCCATTTTTATCTTCTAATATAGAGTAACCTTTTCCTGGGATATCATCAGGATAATTATGTGGTCTTAAGACTTTATCCGAATTATCTAAATATTCATAAAATTCTTTTTTATCCCAACTGTGATTTCCACCACTTATTATATCAACACCCCATTCAAAAAATTCGTCTGCAATTTTCGGAGTAATTCCAAAACCACCAGCTGCATTTTCTCCGTTAACTATTATAAAATCATAATTATTTTTATTTTTTTCTAAAAATAATTGTAGAATATTTCTTCCAGGTCTTCCTACAATATCTCCAACGATTAAAATTTTCATATTCATTCCTTTACAAATTTTGTTTTATTTTACATTATACCATAAATTTTTGATTTAAAATTGTTTTTTAGATATCACTATGTTATAATTTTTAAGTAATATTTAAAATAAAAATGGAGGAAAAAAATGAAAAGAAGTTTATCTGGAATTCAACCAAGTGGAATTTTACATCTTGGAAATTATTTTGGAGCAATGAAACAATTTATAGATTTTCAAGATACTTATGATGGGTTTTATTTTATTGCTGATTATCACTCTCTAACATCTTTAACAAAACCTGAAAGTCTTAGAGAAAATACATATAATATTGTACTTGATTATTTAGCATTAGGATTAGATCCTAAAAAATCAACAATATTTTTACAATCTAATGTACCAGAACATGTTGAACTTATGTGGTTGCTTTCAAATATAACTCCTGTTGGATTATTAGAAAGAGGACATTCATATAAAGATAAAATAGCAAAAGGAATACCATCTAATACAGGGCTTTTAACTTATCCAGTTTTAATGGCAGCAGATATTTTAATTTATGATTCAGATGTAGTTCCAGTTGGAAAAGATCAAAAACAACATTTGGAAATGACAAGAGATATAGCTATGAAATTTAATCAACAATATGAAGTGGACTTTTTTAAATTGCCCGAACCTTTAATTCTAGATGATTCTGCAATAGTTCCAGGAACTGATGGACAAAAAATGAGTAAGTCATACAACAATACTATTAACATGTTTGCAACAAAAAAGAAACTAAAAGAACAAGTTATGAGTATAGTAACTGACTCAACTCCATTAGAAGAACCAAAGAATCCGGATAATAATATTGCAAAAATTTATGCATTATTTAATGGAATTGAAAAGCAAAACGAATTAAAAGAAAAGTTTTTAGCTGGTAATTTTGGCTATGGTCATGCTAAAACAGAACTTTTAAATTCTATCTTAGAGCATTTTGGAAATGCAAGAGAAAAAAGAGAAGAATTAGAAAAAAATATGGATTATGTAAAAGATGTATTAAATGAAGGTTCTAAAAAAGCAAGAGCAATAGCTATTGAAAAAGTTCAAAAAGCTAAAGAAATTGTAGGGCTTTTAGGAAATATATATAAATAAATTAATAAAATAAATTAATTAAGTCTCTTGACAGCCGTATGAGTTCTACAAGCTCAGAAAACACAGGCTCTTCGAACTAATACGGACGTCAAGACTAATTTTACTATTTAAATTCATATTAACTTAATAAATTTTAATAGATTAGAAAAGCCTCTTGACAGCCATATAATTTTTCCAAGCTAAAAAATAGGTTCTTCGAACTAATACGGACGTCAGAGACTAATTTAATTATTTAAATTATAGTTTTCTAAAAAATCATAAAATCTTTTTTGAATTGCTCAATATCAGTGTATACTTTGTTACTTAAGTAAATATATTTTTCTGTGTATTCATTTTCTAAGCCTTTGTTGTGAACCTTAGAAATTTCTTTAGAAATAAGTCCTAAATGCTCAAATACTTCTGCCACAACATCTGGATCTTTTCCCTTTATATTTCTACTTACAGCATTTTCTTCTTTATTTGTACTAACATCAATATATTTTATTTCTTGTAAAACTCTATTAATGTTATTTATAATATCTCTAACTTCAGATCTCATATATTACCTCCCAAATTCGTTTCTTATATTATACAATATTTTTATCTTTTAAAAAATATATTTTTTACATCTATTGTAATAAGATAATTAATACTTTATAATAAAAATAAAGTGTAGAAAAGAGGAAATATGAAAAAAATTGCAATATTTTTATTCGAGGGAGTAGAGTTGTTTGAAATTGCAACTTTTACTGATATATTTGGTTGGAATAATGTTGTAGCAAAAAAAGAATACAGAGATATAGCATTAAAAACAATCTCTTACAAAGAAAGTGTAACTTGTACTTGGGGTGGTGAATTAAAAGCACAACAAGTAATAAATTTTGAGAATATTAATGAGATATATGACTATGATATTTTAATTATTCCAGGTGGTTTTGGAAAAGCCAGTTTTTTTGAAGATAAAAATAATGAAATTTTCAAACAAATAATAGAACGTTTTGTAAAAGAAAATAAGATAATAGTTGCAATTTGCAGTGCAGTTATAAATTTATTAGAAACGGGCTATATAAAGAATAAAAAAGTTACAACATATTTACTAGATAATAAAAGATATTTTAATCAACTACAAAAGTATGAAGTTAGCCCTATTGAAAATGAAATAGTTGAAGATGGAAATATTTTAACTTGCTCAGGACCAGGAAACTCATTAACTTTAGCTTTATTATTACTTGAAAAAATAACAAGTGAAGAAAATAGAAAAGAAGTAGAGAGAAATATGTTTTTAAATTTAAATATAAAAAATATGTTTTAATTTTAAAAAATATATGGTATCCTTATAATACGAATAAAAAATAGAGAGGTGTATTAAATGAAAATTGGAGAAAATAAAGTTGTTACATTGGAGTATAAAGTTTATGATGCAGATACAAAAGAATTGTTAGAAAGTACAGAAGAATTAGGACCTTATTTCTATATTCAAGGTATGGGACAATTTTTACCAAAAGTTGAACTTGCATTAGATGGTAAAACAAAAGGTTTTAAAACAAATGTTGATATACCTATGGAAGAAGCATACGGAGATTATGATGAAGAATTAGTTGAAGAATTGACTAAAGCAGATTTTGCAGATTTTGATGATATTTATGAAGGAATGGAATTTGTAGTTGAATTAGAAGATGGAAGTGAAATGGTTGCTGTCATAACAGAAATTGATGGAGATAAAGTTTTCACAGATTCAAACCATCCTTTCTCTGGAAGAAATTTATCATTTGAAATTGAAGTAGCAGATGTAAGAGAAGCAACAGATGAAGAACTAGCTCATGGACATGTTCATTTTCATGGGTTTGAAGATGAGGAGTAATAATATGAAAATAGCTTTAGGTGCAGATCACGGTGGATATGAATTAAAAGAAAAAATAAAAGAACATTTAGCTAAAAAGGGGAATATTGAAGTTGTAGATTTTGGAACTAATAGTTCTGAAAGTGTTGATTATCCAAAATATGGTCATTTAGTTGCTAAAAGTGTAGTAGAAAAAGAAGTAGATTTTGGAATTTTAGTTTGTGGAACAGGGATAGGTATATCTATTGCTGCAAATAAGATAAAAGGAATTAGAGCTGCAAACTGCACAAACACAACAATGGCAAAACTTACAAGACAACATAATGATGCAAATATTTTAGCTTTAGGAGCTAGAATAGTTGGAGATGTTTTGGCTTTAGATATAGTTGATGAATTTTTAGCATCATCATTTGAAGGTGGAAGACATCAAAAGAGAATTGATGCAATAGAAAGTTGTAATTTATTTTAGTAAAAAGGATTTTAGGTGATATCATGGCTACAATTTTTACAAAAATTATAAATAAAGAAATTCCAGCAAACATTGTATACGAAGATGCTGATGTTATAGCTTTTAAAGATATAGCACCGGTTGCACCAGTACATGTACTTGTTGTTCCTAAGAAAGAAATACCTACAATTAATGATATAAAAGATGAGGATGCTCTATTAATTGGGAAAATATATCAAGTTATAGGAAAACTTGCAAAAGAATTTGGTATAGATAAAGATGGGTATAGAGTTGTATCTAATTGTAATGAACATGGAGGACAAACTGTATTTCATATTCATTTCCATTTAATTGGTGGAGAAAAATTGGGAACTATGGTATAAGTCTTATAGATAGTAAAAAGAGACTGTGAAAAAAGTCTGTAAATATTTAAATGAATAGCCTTCTATGATAGAATATTAAATATCATAGGGGGCTATTTTTACTCTATAGGAAAGTATAAAAATAAAAATTAGTCTCTGACGTCCGTATTAGTTTGAAGAGCCTGTGTTTATTGAGCTTGTAGAACTCATACGGCTGTCAAGAGACTTTATTTTACAATATTATATTTTTTATTTTAAATATTTTTCAAACCAATTTGTGATTTCTTCTAATCTTTTAATTCTATGTTTTGGCTTACCACTTCTTGATAATTCGTGATTTTCTCCTCTAAACATACAAAGTCTAGCATCAACGCCATGATATTTTAAAGCAGTAAACATTTGTAAACCTTCAGCAAGCCAACATCTATAGTCTTCTTCTGAATGTATAAATAAAGTTGGAGTTTTAGCTTTATCAGCATATTTTACAGGAGAATGCCACCATAATTTATCATGATTAATCCAAGGAGTAGCTTGATTTTGATCAGCATTAAAATAGTAACCAATATCAGTAGTTCCAAATTTTGAAATCCAGTTTGAAATACTTCTTTGAGAAACTGCACATTTAAATCTATCTGTATGGCCTATAATCCAGTTTGTCATATAACCACCATACGAACCACCAGTAACTCCAAGTCTATTCTTATCAATAGGATATTTTTCAACTACATAATCAACAAAATTCATAAGGTCTTCATAATCAACAGTTCCATATTTTCCTCTTATATCTGCAAATATATTTCCATATCCATCGCTTCCATGAGGATTAGTAAAAATAACGAAGTATCCCATATTTGCCCAAACTTGCATTTCGTGGTAAAAAATATTTCCATAAGCTGTTTTTGGACCACCATGGATATCTAATATTGCTGGATATTTTTTGTTTTTGTCATAATTAATCGGATAAATAACAAAGCCTTTTGTAATATCTCCATTTGTAGTAAAATCAAAAATTTCTGGTCTAGAAATTTCATAGTTTTCAAATATTTTTTCGTTAAAACTTGATATTTTTTTAGAGCTAGAATTTTCTAAAATATATATTTCTTGTAGACCATAATTTCTCATACCAACATAATAAATTTTATTATTTGCAATATCAAAGAAATCTATACTTCCATCTTCTGAGCATAAAACCTGATGTTTACCCTTAGTATCTATTGAGTTTAAATATACACTATCAGCCATTGTTGATAGGAAAAATAATTTATTATCAATTATTTTAAATGATTTTCCTCCACCTAATCTACAATCACTTCCAACAGTACAAGAAAGCCAAGTGTCATTTTCAAATAGAAGATTAATATTTTTATCCTTATCTATAAGGTATAACTTGTGATTTTCATTAATTCCAAAATCTTTCATGTCACTTAAAGCACATACTATCTTATCTTCAATAAAGTTTGCATAACTAATATCATATAGACCATCTTTAATAATAGTTTCAAGTTTTTTTGTGGCTAAGTCATAGCTCCAAAGCTCAGCAGTTGTTGGCTGTTTATTCTCATAAGTTCTTCCACCGAAAACAACTTTATTATCTTTTAGATTAAAAAATTCAATGTTTGAAAAAATTCCTGAAATTTCAGTTGTTTTATTTTGTGATTTATCATAGTGATAAAGTCTGTTTCTTTTTTTGTTTACAAATCCGACTCCATTAGACCAAAAAGGAATTTCATCTAAAATTTCATAATCTTTATTTTCATTGTAAAGTTTAATAGCTTTTTCTTTTTCTTCACCAGTTAAGTTATTAATATTTAAAGAATTATTATCAAAAGTTGCTGTAAAAATAAAGTTATCGTTATCAATAATTTTAATTTCAGTAACGTCAAAGGGAAGAGTCATATATTCATAAGCTTCTCCACCATTTTTTGTATCAAGAGCATAAAACACAGACCAAGTTTCACCATTTTTTATTTTTTCTTTTATTTCTTCGTTTCTATCTGAAGAAAATAATATAGTATTGTTATCCAGCCAAAGAGAATTTTTTTCTTTCCCTCTATGAGTAAGTTTTTTAATTTCATTAGTATCTGTATCTAAAGTGTAAATAAAATGCTTATATAAATTTTTTTCAATATCACTTTCACTTACAGAAAAAGCAATTTTTCTTCCATTTGGATTGAAATCTAAATTTGATAAAAATTTGTATTCCAAAAAACTTCTTAATTCTAAATTTTTCATAAGAACCTCCCATATAATTTTATTTGATTTAATATTTCAATAGTTTTTATAGTAAAATAGTAACACTTTCAAGTTATTTTTTCAATGGAAAAGATTAGAATTAATAAATCTTGACAAAAATTGTAAGTTTTATTATAATAGTAGCATAGTAGAAAATATAAAATTTTGAGGAGGATAATAATGGTAACTAAAGATATGAATATAATGGAAGTAGTTGAAAAATATCCAGTAGCTGTTGAAGTATTTCAAAGACATGGTCTTGGATGTGTAGGATGTATGATAGCTTCAGGAGAAACTTTGGGAGAAGGAATTGAAGCTCACGGATTAGATGCAGAAGCAATAATATCTGAAATCAACGAATTAATAAAAAAATAGTTTTACTATTTAAATTATTAAAAAATATAAAATGGAATCTTAAATCTAAATTAGATAAAAAGGATTCCATTTTTTTCTATAGAATATAAAAAATAGTCTCTGACGTCCGTATTAGTTCGAAGAGCCTGTGTTTATTGAGCTCGTAGAACTCATACGGCTGTCAAGAGACTTTATCTATTTGTAGAAAGATTTGTCTGTAATATTATATGATGTTATCAAGGAGCTTAATATTATTTGAAAAATATTTCAAAAGACATCTTTATGATAAGAACACTTGTAACGATTAAAAACATAGGCTTTATAAATTTATTTCCCTTATAAATAGCTAATCTAGAACCTATAATAGCACCTACAGTCATAACTAAAGCAATTAAAATTCCATAAGTCCAATTTAATTTTCCAAAATAAGCAAAGACAATTAAACTTGCAAAATTACTTGATAAATTTAAAATTTTTGTATTTCCACTAGCCGATGAAAAGTCTAGTTTAAAGATTTTTATCAAACAGAACATCAAAAAAGCAGCAGTTCCTGGACCTAAAAAACCATCGTAAAAACCTAGAGCAAAAGCCATAATTTTTCCATAAATAATAGTTTTCGGAGTAGTTCCCCTATAAAAATTATCTTCTCCTAGTTTTTTATTTTTTAATGCATAGATAAAAACTATTATTAAAATTCCAAAAGAAATTGGAGTAAAATATTTTGAATCTATAGAAACAGCAGTTTTTACTCCTAGAACAGCTCCAGCAAGTGAAAAAATAAAAAGTTTAGAAACTATTTCAGTATTAATTTTTTTAGCTTTCCAAAATTTAAATGCACTAGCAAAAGTTGAAAGAAAAGCTGAAAGTTTATTTGTTCCTAAGGCTATATGTGGAGGAAAACCTACAGCAAAGTATGCAGGAAGAGAAATTAAACCTCCCCCTCCAGAAATAGCATCAACTACTGCTGCAAAGAAACAAAAAAAAGCAAGAATAAGAAATTTTTCAATACTAAAATCATTAAATAATTCTGTGAACATAAAACTTAAACCTCCATAAATAAAGTCTCCTGACAGACGTCAGAGACTAATTTTGCTATTTAATTTTATAAAATAACGAATTAGTCTAATTTATAACCTATGGAAATGCTTCCAATAGGTTTTTTATTTTTTAAATCACTGGCAACAGAAAATTCAATAGGACCAATAGGAGAATCATAATTAAGAGAAAGTCCAAGTCCGTTATAATAATCTTTCCATAGTTTGCTTCTATTTTTATTGTCATCTAAAGATTTATTTTCTGTAAATGTTGCAATATTGTATTTTGCACTAAAATACAGTGAGTAAAGTACTTTTCTTTTAAAACCAAATGTAAAACTAAAGAAGTCTTTAACTTGTTTTTCTTGGAAATTAAAACCATAAAATTCAAATTCATTGTTATCAATATTACTGTACATTCCACCTAGTTTGATATATTGATTTGCTTTGATATTATCCCCTCTAAGTATAGCAGAGTTAACACCATAGATAAGAGCTGATCTTTTACTTGTAGGAATATATCCTTTAATACTATAAGAAGGTCCATATAAATTTGATTTTGAACTTCCAAAAGAGTTAGCTAAATTATATATAGCATCAACTTTTATACCTTTCATTGGATTAGAAATTGAATCTAATTTATCATATTTTAATCTTACATAAGTTTTGTTTGTGTTGTTAGAATATTCTAACTTCTTAGAATTTTCTTCTCCGGTATCTAATTTTAAGGTTGAAACTTTAGATAAAACTCCATAAGATAACATAGTATTATTTGTAAGTTGAGTGAATAGACCTAAGTTAAAAAATAAGTCTCTATTCAAAAATTTAGCAGTTTTTCTTTTTTGGTCATATAAGAAAAATGGACTTTCTTCATAACCGATATTAGTTAGTATACCAACTTTATTTTTTAAACCATAATAGCTTAAAGTTCCTAGATTAGCACCTAAGTAGTCTCCAACTTTCAGATTTAAATTAACGTTGTTTCCAAATTTACCATTAAAGAATAAATCAGTTCCAACATTAAATGTTGCTCCATAACCTGTACGATAGTCTACTCCAAGACCTACTCTATTTAAATGACCTTTTTCTCCTTCAAGATATAAAGCGTCGTCAGTTATATGATAATAAAGCTTGTTTACATATTTTAAATTATAAACATCAAGCATCTTATTTTCTATATCTTCTTCTGTAATTTCTTTATAAAGCAATGAGTTAAAGATATTATTTAAAATATCTTTAGTATTATCATCAAACTTAGAATCAAAAACAATTTTTTTAATAATAAAGTTTTCTTTATTTTCTTTTTTAATAATATTAGAAACAGTTCTTTTTTCAAAGTTTTTAGGCAATTTATTTAAGTTGTTTATTTGCTCTAGAGTTGCAAGTTCTCCAAGATGAATTAAATCCAATTTTTTAGATGTGTCAATAGCTGAAATATCTTTTAAATTGGGACTAATTAAAATTGAAGCCTTTTCTCTCGACTCTTTTGTTATATATGATGATTGAATAGCTATCATTTGATTTAAGACACTAAGTATATTGTAGTTATCTTTTTTTATAACAGCAGTTCCAACATCTGAAGCAATAACAATATCAGCTCCCATATCATAAGCATCTTGAACGGGCAGGTTTCTACTAACAAGACCGTCAACATAGAGATTTCCATTTATTTCAACAGGCTCTAAAATTGTTGGTATAGCCATACTTGCAGTTAGCACTCTAGCAACATCTCCCTTAGAAAAAGCTTCAGTATTACCTGTATTTAGGTTTGTAGCTATAATTCTTAATGGAATTGGGAAATCATCAAAATTCTTTATATTTTCAAATTTTCTAGTTAAATTTTTAACTTCCAAATACATTGTTTCCGTATCTCTTAATCCTTTAGGTAAGGAATAATTTAACTCGTTATCAAAATTTATATAAAAACTATATTTTCTTAAACTTTCTTTTTTATCTAAAGCTAAATTACTTATGTCTGTTCCAGATTCCAAAAAATTTTCGACATTTAATTTATCTAATATTGCTTCAATTTCTTCAACTTTATAACCCATAGAGTAAAGAGTCCCAATCAAAGCACCAACACTTGTTCCAGTAATATAATCGATTTTTATATTTTCTTTTTCTAAAATTTTTAAAACTCCAAGATGTGCATAACCTTTTGCTCCACCTCCACTTAAAACAAGAGCAACTTTTAAATTATTTTTTTCTTTTTCAGATTTTACTTTTTTAAGTGAGTCTATTTTATTTTCTAGATTTTTTATTTGATTTTGAATTTCTTCTATTTTGACATCTTCATTTAATTTTAATTCCAGATTTTCAGCATAAAGAAAATTTAAATTTAAAATAATATATATGAATAAAATTAATTTTTTCAAAATTTACCTCCAGAATAATTTTAATAATTTTATTTTATCACAAATGCAAATATAATAAAAATTTTTATTTCTAAATTTGGAAATATTTGATAAAAATGATATAATTTTAAAGTTAAGGAAGAAAATGTAGTTATAAGGAGGAGCTAGTTATGATAATAGTTACTGGTGGAGCTGGAATGATAGGAAGTGCTTTCGTATGGAAGCTAAATGAGATGGGAAGAAAAGATATCTTAATAGTGGATAAATTAAGAAAAGAAAATAAATGGTTAAATATTAGAAAAAGAGAATATTACGATTGGATAGATAAAGATAATTTACAAGATTGGTTATCTTCTAAAGAGAATGCAGATAAGATAGAAGCAGTTATTCATATGGGAGCTTGCTCAGCAACAACAGAAACTGATGGAGATTTCTTAATGGATAATAACTTCGGATACACTAAATTTTTATGGAATTTTTGTGCTGAAAAAAATATAAAATACATTTATGCATCTTCAGCAGCAACTTATGGTATGGGTGAACTTGGATATAACGATGATGTAAGCCCTGAAGAGCTACAAAAACTAATGCCTTTAAACAAATATGGTTACTCAAAGAAATTTTTTGACGATTGGGCTTTTAAACAAGAATCAAAGCCAAAACAATGGAATGGATTAAAATTCTTTAATGTTTATGGACCTCAAGAATATCATAAAGGTAGAATGGCATCTATGATTTTCCATACATACAATCAATTTAAAGAAAATGGATATGTAAAACTTTTTAAATCATATAAAGAAGGATTTAAAGATGGAGAACAATTAAGAGATTTTGTGTATGTAAAAGATGTAGTTGATATAATGTATTTTATGTTGACTAATGATGTGGAATCTGGAATCTATAACATAGGTACAGGAAAAGCAAGAAGCTTTATGGACTTATCTATGGCAACAATGAGAGCAGCATCAGGAGATGAAAATTTAAAAAGAGAAGATGTTGTTGAATTGATACCTATGCCTGAAGATTTACAAGGGAAATATCAATATTTTACTGAAGCCAAAATAGAGAAACTTAGAAAAATAGGGTACACTAAAAAATTATACACTTTAGAAGAAGGTGTGAAAGACTATGTTCAAAATTATTTAGCAAAAGAAGATTCTTATCTATAGGAGATGTTGTAAGTGGGAGCATTAATATTAGTTGTAATTCTTTCTATTGTGGAAGGAATTACAGAATTTTTACCTGTTAGCAGTACAGGTCATATGATACTTGTTAATCAATTTTTTGGTAATAATGTTTTGTCTGAACATTTTATTAACAGTTTTTTAATTATAATTCAACTTGGAGCAATACTTTCAGTTGTAGTTTATTTTTGGAAAGATGTCAGTCCTTTTGTAAGCAACAAAAAAGAATTTATACAAAGATTTAGATTATGGCTGAAAATAATTGTTGGAGCTTTACCTGCTGCAATTATAGGACTTATGTTAGATGATATTATAGATAAGTATTTAATGAATAATGTAATGATAATAGCAATAACTTTGATACTATATGGAATTATTTTTATTGTAATAGAATATCTAAACAAGAAAAATAAATTAAATACAACTGTTACTAAATTTTCTTCATTGAAATATAGAACAGCATTTTTAATTGGATTTTTTCAATGCTTAGCTATGATACCAGGAACATCAAGATCTGGAGCTACGATAATAGGAGCCTTACTTTTAGGTTTGGCAAGACCGATAGCAGCAGAATTTTCATTCTATTTAGCTATACCAACAATGCTAGGTGCAACATTTTTAAAGTTGTTAAAAAATGGATTGTCATTTACAAATCAAGAATGGATTTATTTAGGACTAGGTTCATTTATTTCTTTCGTTGTAGCTTATATTGTTATAAAATGGTTTATGAATTTTATAAAAAGAAGAAGTTTTGCTTCTTTTGGGTTATATAGAATAATATTAGGAATTATAATTTTAATAATTTTAATAAAATAAATAAGGTCTTCTGACAGCCGTATGACTCTTCCGAGCTCACCGAAATGCTCTCCAGAGTAATACGGACGTCGAAGACTAACTTTCCCAACAAACAAAATCTCTTGATAGGCGTCAGAAACTAAATTTTCTCTTTAAATTTATACTTTTTCATAGAAAAAAAGATTGTATAATAAAAAAATATATTTTATAATATAAAATAGCTAAAAAAAACGAATAAGAGGAAAAGAAAATGAAATTTAAAAAAATAGAAACAGAAATACAAGATTTAGTTATAATTGAACCAACAGTATTTGAAGATAATAGAGGATTTTTTTTAGAAAGCTACAACTATAATGATTTTAAAGAAATAGGAATAGATAATATTTTTGTTCAGGATAATCACTCAAAATCTTCAAAAGGAGTATTAAGGGGATTGCACTTTCAAAAAGGAGAGTTTGCTCAAGCAAAACTTGTAAGAGTTTTAAAAGGGGCAGTTCTTGATGTGGCAGTTGATTTGAGAAAAGATAGTCAAACTTTTGGAAAGTATGTTGCTATTGAACTAAGTGAAGAAAATAAAAAAATGTTTTTTATACCAAGAGGTCTTGCTCATGGTTTCTTAGCTTTAACAGATGAAGTAGAAAGTTATTATAAATGTGATAATTTTTATACACCACAAGCTGAGGACGGACTTGTTTGGAATGATGCTAACTTAAAAATAGAGTGGAATTTTAAGAAATATAATATAAATGAGAAAGAATTAATAATTTCTGAAAAAGATAAAAAAAATAAAACATTTTTTGAATATAAAAAAGAAAATAAAATAGACTAGGAGAAGATATGAAATTAATATTTGGAGCTAATGGAAAATTAGGAACGGATTTTAAAGAGTTATTTGATTCGTTGGGAGAGAAATATCTTGCAACTGATAAGGATGAATTAGATATAACAAATGGAGATTTTTTAAGAGCATATATACAAACTATGAATCAAAATTATGGAGTTGATACTATAATAAATTGTGCAGCGTATAATGATGTTGATAAAGCTGAAGAAGAAAAAGAATTATGCTATAAAATGAATGCTGAAGTACCTGCAAATTTGGCAAAAATAGCTTCAGAAATAGGTGCAAACTATATAACTTATTCAACAGATTTTGTTTTCAATGGGAAAATAGCTAATTATTTACATAATGAGACTACAGGATTTACAGAAGAAGATGAAACACATCCAACTTCAACATATTCAAGAGCTAAAAATGAGGGAGAAATTTTGGTTAAACAAATAATAGATATGCCAGAAAATACTTCAAAAATATATATTGTTAGAACTTCTTGGGTATTTGGAAAAGGAAATACAAACTTTGTTGACAAGATTATAGAATGGTCAAAAAACAATGAAGAATTGAGAATAGTAGATGATCAAATATCTTCTCCGACTTATTCAAAAGATTTAGCATATTACAGTTGGGAACTTATAAAAAAAGGTGCTGAAAGTGGATTGTATCACTTTACAAATGAAGGAGTAGCTTCTAAATATGATCAAGCTCAATATATTTTGGAAAAGTTAGCTTGGACCGGGAAATTAGAAAGAGCAAAGACTGAAGAATTTCATTTGCCAGCTCCTAGACCTAAATTTAGTAAGCTTAACTGTAAAAAAATAAGAGAAACATTACTTCTTTCAATACCTCATTGGAAAGATGCAATAGATAGATATTTGAAAGAAAAAGGAGAAAATTAAAAATGGATAGAGATCTTGTTGAGCTAGATAATGAGTACAAGGAAGAAGAAATAGATATATATCAGCTGATAGATATATTTGTTAGAAATATAAAAACTTTTGTAATAATATTTATTATTGGACTTATAGCAACAGCAGTTTTTGTTGGGAAGAAAGTTTTGTTAGATAAGAAAAATGTTTTATCAATTCAGTATACATTGAATTATGATGAATTAGAAAGTTATTTAAATGGGAAAGTTTTTTATCCTAAAAAAAGCCCTACAGATATACTTTTAGATGATACATATTTAAAAAAATTATTTGAAAATAAAGAATTAAACTCTTTATATGAAGCTTCTGTGACAGAAGATAGAGAAAATATTACTACGAAAAGAAGATTTTTAAATAAAAACAAAATACTAGAAAATCTTTCTATGAAAAAGGTGGTTCCAAAAGGTGAAGAAGAGTCAGTTTCTGCTAATGCATATAAACTTACAGTAGTAACTAAAAGGAATTTAGATAAAGATAAGAAAATAGCATACAGTATTCTAGAGTCATATTTGGAAGTATTAAAAAAATATTATCAAGAAAAAATGTTTAATTTTATAGGAGAACGAAAAAAGTTTTTAGAAAAATCGTTGCCAATACTTAAGAAAGAATTAGAAAAGAATGCTGTTGATAAGGCAGGACTTAACGTAAGTTCTACAATAAATGGAGATAACTATTTGAAATATGTTTATCCAATAAAAGTATCTAATATAGATTCATATTATCCAGACTACACTCGTTATGAAAATGAGTATCAAGCTATTCAAAATATGTTTGAATTAAATTTAGATGATGTGAATAATTTTATAAAATATGATAGTTCAATAATAGAAGAAAAAGAAAAAAGTAAAAATCTATTATTTTTAGGAATTGGGATATTTTTAAGTTTTGCTTTAGGTGTTGTTGGAGCTTTTGGAAGAGAGTTTGTAAAAAGTTATAAGAAGAGTAAATAAAAAGGATAATAGAGGAGCTTTCTATGAATAATATAAGAAAAATTATAAAATTGTTAATAGATATTTTTTTATTAAACTTTTCTGTATTATTATCCTTTTGTTTAATTGAAGTTTACCTAGACATATATGTAATTATATTATATAACACTCTTTTTATAATTAATTATATCTTACAAAAAATATATAACAATAGTTGGAGATTTACAGGAATAAAGGATACGATACAATTAATAGCAGTAAATTTTGGATTAAATTTTATTATATATTTATGCATTTTTAAAAGAACAAATTCTTTAAAATTTGTATTTTTAAACTTTGTATTTTTCTTAGTTTTACAATGTTTAGCAAGATTTTTATTTATATTAACAAGATTAAAGGGGCTAACAGTTGGGAATAATGAAAAAGAAAGAGTACTAATATATGGTGCCGGAGAAGCTGGAGTTCTTTTAGTTAAAGAGGCTGGAGTAAATCCTAATTTTCCATATAATATTATTGGCTTTTTAGATGATAGTATAAATAAAATAGGTGGAAAAGTATACGGTTTAAAAGTCTTTGGAGGCTTTGATGATTTGGAGAAAATTGTAGAGAAGCAAGAAATATCAAAAATAATAATTTCTATGCCCTCTGCTAAAAGAAAAGAAATATCAAAAATTTTAGAAAAAATAAATGGAATAGAAAGTGTATCTGCAAAAATAATATCTAATGTTGACAATTTAATAGAAAAGACTAATTTAAGTTCTCAACTTAGAAATATAAAATTGGAAGATTTACTTGGAAGAGAAGAAATACAAATAAATACAAAAGAAGTTTCAAAATTTATTGAAGGGAAAACTGTATTTGTAACTGGTGGTGGAGGAAGTATAGGTTCAGAACTCATCAATCAGATTGCAAAATATAATCCTGAAAAAATAGTTAATGTTGAAATCAATGAAAACTCATCATATTTGATGGAATTAGAGTTAAAAAGAAAATATCCGTACTTAGAGTATAAGACAGAAATAGCAAGTGTGAGAGATTTAGATAAATTAGAAAATCTATTTAATAAATATAAGCCAAATATATTATTCCATGCTGCTGCTCATAAGCATGTGCCACTTATGGAAAACAATCCAGAGGAAGCAATTAAGAATAATATATTTGGAACGAGAAATGTAGCTGAATGTTGCCTTAAATATAAATTGGAATCAGTTGTTTTAATTTCTACGGATAAAGCAGTTAATCCTACTAATATTATGGGGGCTACAAAAAGAGTTTGTGAAATGATTTTTCAAAAATATTCAGAAAAATCAAGTAGTACAAAATTTATGGCAGTTAGATTTGGAAATGTTTTAGGAAGTAATGGCTCAGTTATACCAATATTTTCAAAATTAATAGAAGAAGGAAAGAATTTAACTTTAACACATAAAGATATAATTAGATATTTTATGACTATACCGGAAGCAGCACAGCTTGTTATTGAAGCTGGAGCATTAGGAAAAGGTGGAGAAATTTTTATACTTGATATGGGTGAGCCGGTTAAAATTTATGATTTAGCAAAAAATATGATAAAATTATCAGGTTCTTCCGTTGGAATAGATATTGTAGGTCTTAGACCTGGAGAAAAACTTTTTGAAGAACTTCTATATGATGTTGATTCATCTACAAAAACTACAAATAATAAAATATTTATAACTAATATGGAAAATGAAAAAGTACAGGTTGATATAGATAACTACTATACAATTTTACAAGATTTAATAAAGAACCATGATAATGTTGGAATGAGAAAAACTTTAGCTAATATTATTGGAACTTTTAAAGGGAGAGTGGAGTAAAAAGTGTTGAAAAGGATATTTGATATTATTTCTTCATTATTTGGACTAATATTACTAGCACCTTTTATGATAATAATAGCTATATTAATAAAGATTGATTCAAAAGGACCGGTATTTTTTAAACAAGTAAGAGTTACAAAAAATGGAAGAGAATTTAAAATCTTTAAATATCGTACTATGAGAGTAGGTTCAGATAAATACAGTCAAATAACTGTAGGAAAAGATAGTAGAATAACTAAAGTTGGAGATTTTTTAAGAAGATATAAGTTAGATGAAATACCTCAGTTAATAAATGTTTTACTGGGAGATATGAGCTTAGTGGGACCAAGACCTGAAGTTCCAAAATATGTAGCACTATATACAGAAGAACAAAGAGAAATATTAAAAGTAAGAGCAGGGATAACAGACTATGCTTCAATAGAGTTTTCAAATGAGAATGATATTCTAGTTAATGAGACTGATCCAGAAAAGGCTTATATAGAAAAAATTATGCCAAGAAAAATAGAATTAAATAAAAAATATTTATCTGAAATTTCAGTAATGACAGATATAAAAATAATTTTATTGACTATTAAAAAGATATTGAAATAAGTAAGGAGATGGGAACTATATGGAAAAGAGAAAAATTACTTTTTCTCCACCTGATATAACAGAGAGAGAAATAGCTGAAGTAGTAGATACATTAAGATCTGGTTGGATTACAACAGGACCAAAAACCAAAAAATTTGAAGACGAGATAGCAAAATATTGCGGAACAAAAAAGGCAGTAGCTCTTAATTCAGCAACAGCTGCGATGGAACTAGCTTTAAGACTATTTGATATAGGTAAAGGAGATGAAGTTATAACATCAGCCTATACTTATACAGCTTCTGCTAGTGTGATATATCATTGTGGTGCAAAGATAATTTTAGCAGATACTAAAAAAAATGGGTTTAATATAGATCCAAAACAAGTTGAGAAATTAATTACACCAAAGACTAAAGCAATAATAGCAGTTGATATAGGTGGTTTTCCCGCTGATTACTCAGAATTATTAGATATAGTTGAAAAAAAGAAAAATATATTTAATGCTAAAAAAGGAACTTATCAAGAAGAATTAGGGAGAATATTAATTATTGGTGATGCAGCACATTCTTTTGGAAGTAGCTATAAGGAAAAGAAAATTGGAAGTGTAGCAGATATAACTTCGTTTTCATTTCATGCTGTTAAGAATTTAACAACAGGAGAAGGAGGAGCTTTAACTTGGAATCTTCCAGAAAATTTTGATAATGAGGAAATTTATAAAGGTTTTATGTTGTTATCTCTACATGGTCAAAATAAAGATGCTCTTAACAAGTTAAAAGCGGGTGCCTGGAAATATGATATAGTTATGCCAGGCTATAAATCTAATATGACAGATATAATAGCTTCAATAGGATTAGTCCAACTTCAAAGATACGATGGAGAAATTCTAAAGAAAAAAGAAGAGCTAGTGTCTTACTATGAAAAGTATCTAGGAGACTTAATAGATAAAATAGAATTGCCTATCTTTAAAAATGATATTAAAGAAAGTTGTAAACATTTATATATGATAAGATTAAAGAATCAAGATGAAGAAAAAAGAAATAAAGTTATTGCAAAATTAGGAGAAGATGATATAGCAACAAATGTTCATTTTCAACCATTACCACTTTTAACAGCCTATAAGAAATTAGGATTTAAAATAGAAGATTATCCTAATGCATATAATCAATATAAGAATGAAATATCTTTACCACTTCATGATTTTTTGACAGAAGATGATATAAAGTATATTTGTGAGTATATAAAAAAAATAATATAAGAGGGTAATATGAAAATAGATATTGCAAAAAATAGTGAAGATGTCAAAGCAATAGTTAAAATACATATAGAAGCATTTCCTAATTTTTTTTTAACAAGTCTAGGAGATGATTTACTTTTTGAACTATATAGAAGTTTTTTAGAAGTAAAAAATTCGGGGATTTATATAGCAAAAATAGATGACAATATAGCTGGCTTTATAGCCTTTACTGAAAGATCTACATTAATTTACTATAATATTTTGAAGAAACATTTTTTTTCGTTTTGCTTAAAACTTTTTAAAAAATTTTTGAAAAACCCAATTTCATTTTTTAAATTAATATATATATTTAAAAAAAAATTATTTTCAAAAAAGGAGAATGATAAAATAATTTTAAAAAAAATTCGCGTAGAATCTATAGCAGTTAAACCTGATTATTCTAATAAAGGTATCGGAAAAGAGTTAATAGATTTTTTAAAAGAAAATATAGATTTTAAAAAGTTTGATTTTATTGAGTTAGAGACAGATGCTAAAAATAATGAGAAAACAAACTATTTTTATCAAAAAAATAATTTTATAAAAATAAAGGAAATTACAACTGATGAAAATCGTATAATGAATATATATCATTATTATGGAGGAAAAAAATGAAAGTACTGTATGTTTCAACAGTTTTTCCAAAGAAAGAGGAAAATTCAACAATATATACTGATATAGTAGAAGAGTTAGTAACAAAAGGAGATCAAGTAACCGTTGTTACAATAGAAAAAGAATTAAAACCATTTCAGTATAAAGTAGCTGAAGAAAGAGGAGCGATAGTTTTTCGGTGTGGGTGTTTTCCAATTTATAATGTAAATTTTTTAATGAAAGGAATTGGAATTCTTTTTCTTTCATTTTTCTTAAAAAGGATTATAAAAAAAATTAATATAAGTAATTTTGATTTACTTTTATATGAAACACCTCCAATAACTTTAGAAGGTATAGTAAAAAAAATAAAGAGATCTTCTCAAATTAAAACTTTTTTAATGCTAAAAGATATATTTCCTCAAAATGCAGTTGATATAGGACTTATGAAAAGAGATAGTTTTATTTTTAAGTATTTTAAAAGAAAGGAAGAGTCGCTGTATGATATTTCAGATTATATAGGCTGTATGTCAAAAGGCAATATGGATTATATTTTAGAGCAAAATCCTAAAGTTTCAAAAGAGAAAGTATACTATTTTCCTAATACAAAAAAAGATACAGGAAATAAAGATATTAATTTTGGATTTGAAAAAGAAAAATTACAATTTGTGTATGGCGGTAATATGGGATTACCGCAAGGAGTTTTAAATATAGCTCCAGCAATATCCAGTTTTAAAAATGATAAAAATATAGAGTTTATTTTTGTAGGAAGAGGAACTGAATGGGACAAAATAAATAATTATTTTAAAGGACAGGAGAATGTAAAAGTTTTAAAGAGTTTACCAAGAGAAGAATACGAAAAGCTAATATTAAGTTGTGATGCAGGATTCATATTTCTAGATCCACGATTTACAATTCCAAATTATCCATCGAGAACTTTGGCATATTTGGAAAAGGGTATCCCAATTATTGCTGCAACAGATAAAAATACAGATATAAGAAATTTAATTCAAGATAATAATGTAGGATTATGGTCTTGTAGTGATGATATTGCTTCTCTTATAGAAAATATAAAAATAATGAAAGAAAACAAAGAAATGAGAAAAGAGTTTAGTAAAAATGCAAGAGAATTATTTTTAAAAGAGTTTCAAGTGGAGAAATCTGTAGAATTACTACATAAGTATATCAATAATAACTAAGGAGATATATAATGTTTAGAGACAAAGTATTATTAATTACAGGAGGAACAGGTTCATTTGGAAATGCTGTTCTTAGAAGGTTTTTGAAAACAGATATAAAAGAAATCAGAATTTTTTCAAGAGATGAAAAAAAACAAGATGATATGAGAAAAATCTATAATGACTCTAAAATAAAGTTTTATATAGGTGATGTTAGAGATTATAACTCTATATCAGATGCTATGAGAGGAGTGGATTTTGTATATCATGCTGCAGCATTAAAACAGGTTCCTTCTTGTGAATTTTATCCAGTTCAGGCTGTGTATACTAATATTTTAGGTACTGAAAATGTTTTAAATGCGGCAATAGCTAATAAAGTAAAAAGAGTTGTATGTTTAAGTACAGATAAGGCAGCATACCCTATAAATGCAATGGGAATGTCAAAAGCACTTATGGAAAAAGTTATAGTGGCAAAAGGTAGAAATCTTGATGAAAATGAAACTATGATTTGTTTAACAAGATATGGGAATGTTATGGCATCAAGAGGTTCAGTAATTCCATTGTTTTTTGATCAAATAAGAAGTGGAAAGCCTATGACTATAACAAATCCTAATATGACAAGATTTATGATGAGTTTGGATCAAGCAGTAGATTTAGTCTTATTTGCTTTTGAAAATGGTCATAATGGAGATTTATTTATACAAAAATCTCCTGCAGCAACTATTGAACTATTAGCAAATACCATAAGAAATCTTGTAGGAAAACCAGATTATGAAATAAAAAATATAGGAATAAGACATGGTGAAAAATTGTATGAGGTTCTTATGACGAAAGAAGAGAAAGTAAGAGCAATAGATATGGGGAATTATTTTAGAGTTCCAGCAGATAGCAGAGATTTAAACTATTCTCAATATTTTGATAATGGACAGCCTATAGAAAAAGTAGAAGAGTATAATTCAGACAATACTTATCAATTAAATGAACAAGAATTAAAAGAAATGCTTTTGAATCTTTATGAAATACAAGATGATCTAAAAGGATTTGGGGTGAAATAATGGAAGTATTAGTTACAGGTTCTAGTGGTTTTATAGGAAAAAACTTATTAGAAAGATTGTCAAGAATAGAAAATATAAAAGTTCATACTTTTGATATAGAAGATAAATTAGAAGATATAGAAAAATATATAGATAAAATAGATTTTATATTTCATCTAGCTGGAATAAATAGACCTCAAAATATAGATGAATTTTATAAAGGAAATAGAGATACTATAAAAGATTTAATTTCAATAATTGAAAAGAAAGAACTAAAAATTCCTATTTTAGTAACTTCATCTATTCAAGTAGAAAGAGATAATGATTATGGTAAAAGTAAATTAGAGGGTGAAAATTTATTAAGAGAATACTCAACTAAAAATAATATTCCAATTTACATTTATAGATTACCTAATGTCTTTGGGAAATGGTGTAGACCAAACTATAATTCTGTAATAGCTACTTGGTGTAATAATATAGCTAATGATTTAGAAATAACTGTATCAGATAGAGCAGTGAAACTAAGTTTAGTTTATATTGATGATGTAGTTAATACTTTTTCAAAGCATTTAACTGAAAAAATAGAAAGTAAAGAATACTATTCAATACCTACTATTTATGAAAAGACACTAGGAGAAATTTTAGATTTACTATATTCTTTTAAAAATAATAGAAATGATTTAGTTATAAATAAAGTTGGAACTGGTTTCGAAAGAGCATTATATTCAACATATTTATCATATTTACCAAAAGATAAATTCTCTTATGAATTAACTGAACATAAAGATAATAGAGGAGCTTTTGTAGAAATAATAAAAACTCTTGATAGTGGACAATTTTCAATATCTACTTCAAAACCTGGAATAACAAGGGGAAATCATTATCATAATACAAAAAATGAAAAATTTCTTGTGATAAAAGGGGAAGCTATAATAAGATTTAGACACATATATAGTGATGAGGTTATAGAATATCCTGTTTCAGATAAAAAACTTGAAGTTGTTGATATACCAGTTGGTTATACTCATAATATAACAAATACAGGTGATTCAGAAATGATATTGGTAATATGGGCAAATGAATTATTTGATAAAGAAAATCCAGATACATATTTTTTAGAGGTGTAAACTTTGTATGGATAAAGAAAACAATTTTAATTTAATCAGATTATTAGCAGCTTTGCAAGTAATGTTTTTTCACACAATAGAACATTTAAAATTAAAAGTTATACCATTTTTAAATTATTTTTCAACCTATAAAGGAGTTATTGTATTATTTACAGTAAGTGGTTATCTCATATATTTAAGTTTAGAGAGAAATAGTACGAGTATTAAACAGTATATTTATAATAGATTAGGAAGGATTTATCCTGCATTATGGTTTTCTACAATTATATCATTTTTTTTATTGTTTTTTAGTGGATATTTAAAAATAAGTAAGATATTTAATAGCAAATTATTATTATATTGGTTTGCTCAAATAACGATATTTCAGTTTTGGACACCAGAAATATTAAAAAACTATGGTGTTGGAAACCCTAATGGTTCTTTAGCAACAATAACTATAGAATTACAGTTTTATTTTTTAATATTGCTTATATTTTTATTAAAAAGAAAAAATATTGTATTTATTCTTCTAACAGTATTATCTATTATTTTAAATATCTTTGTATACACAAAATTCTCAAAAGATTTAGTATATGTAAAATTATTTTCAGTTTCAATTATTCCTTATTTTTATAATTTTATGATAGGAGTATACTTTGCAAAATATAGAAAATTTTTATTGAAATTAATAGAAGGGAAATTTTTAATGTGGTTGTTACTCTATAATATATACGTTTATAGATATGAAAAAATACCAGAATACTATATAGATTTTTCTATTCTCATTTCAAATATACTATTAGGAATATTAGTACTATCTTTTGCTTTTAGTTTTAAAAAATTAAGTAATTTTTTAATAGGGGATATAGATATTTCCTATGGAATATATCTTTATCATATGTTGTTTTTGAATTTTTTTATTCATAAATTTGGAATAATAGGAGCAAAAGAAAGGATGTTATATTATATAACATTAACTTTTTTAGTTGCAATTTTATCTGATAAATTTTTAGAAAGACCAATATTAAATTATATAAAAAATAAGATTAGGAGAAAATAATGAAAAAATTAAAAGTTATGACTGTTGTAGGAACAAGACCTGAAATAATTAGACTTTCAGCTGTAATAAATAAATTAGATAAAAGTGAAGCAATAGAGCATATTTTAGTTCATACAGGACAAAATTATGATTATGAATTAAATGAAGTATTTTTTGAGGATTTTAACTTAAAAAAACCAGATTATTTCTTAAATTCAGCTGTTGGTACAGCAATAGAAACAATTGGAAATATTTTAATAAATATAGAAAAGGTCATAGATAAGGAAAAACCAGATGCTTTTTTAATATTAGGAGATACAAATTCTTGTCTTACTGCAATAGTAGCAAAAAGAAGACATATCCCAATTTTTCATATGGAAGCAGGAAATAGATGTTTTGATCAAAGAGTACCAGAAGAAACAAATAGAAAGATTGTAGATCATATTGCAGATATAAATTTAACATATAGTGACATAGCAAGAGAATATTTATTAAGAGAAGGATTGTTACCTGATAGAGTTATAAAAACAGGAAGTCCTATGTATGAAGTAATAAAATCAAAATTAGATGATATAAATAATTCAGATGTGTTAAATAAATTAAATTTAGAAAAAGGAAAGTATTTTGTAGTATCAGCACATAGAGAAGAAAATATTAACTCAGAAACAAACTTTATGAATTTAGTTGAAAGTTTAAATGCAATAGCTGATAAATATAATTTTCCTGTTATTATAAGCACTCATCCTAGAACAAGAAAAATGATAGAAGAAAAGGGTATAAAGTTTAATCCACTAGTAAATCTATTAAAACCATTAGGATTTAATGATTATGTAAAACTTCAAATAGAATCTAAAGCAGTTTTAAGTGATAGTGGAACAATTTCAGAAGAATCTTCTATTCTAAAATTTAGAGCATTAAATTTAAGAGAAGCCCATGAAAGACCAGAAGCAATGGAAGAAACATCAGTTATGATGGTAGGATTAAAGAAAGAAAGAATTTTACAAGGACTAGAAATATTAGAAACTCAAGAAAAAGATACTTTAAGAGAAGTTTATGACTATTCTATGCCAAATGTATCTGATAAAGTTTTAAGAATAATTTTATCTTATACTGATTATATAAATAGAAATGTGTGGAAAATTAATTAAAGGAGTATAGTTACCATGAATAAAATATTAATAATCCATCCAAATGGAATGGGAGATTTTGTTACATTTACACCAGCTTTAAATTTATTAAAAAAAGCATTCCCGGATGCCAAATTAGATATTTTAATTACAAATAAAAATATAAAATCTTTTATAGAAACTCAGAATATTTTTAATAATATTTTTGTATCAGATTTAAATATAAAAAATCTATTAAAGATTGGTTTTAAATTAAGAGGTAAGTATGATTTAAGTTTTTTTACAGTGGGTGGAAAAATTTGGAAAACAAAACTATTTAGTTTTTTAATAAAAAATAAAGTGATGATTGGAGAAAGTAATAGTAAATTTAATAAGTATCCATTTAATAAAGTAATATTAAAAGATGATTATAGACATTTTGTAGATAGAAATATAGACCTAGTTAAGTTAGTGGTTGGAGAAAGTGTAAAAGATATAGATAGACAGCCACATTTGATTTTAAATGAAGGTTCTTTAGATAAAGTTGATAAGTTCCTAAAAGAAAAAAAATTAGAAGGTATAAAATTACTGGGAGTTCACCCGGGTTCACAGAAAGCTTATATGGCAAAAAGATGGCCTGAAGAGTATTTTGCAGAAGTAATTAAAGAAATTGATGGAATAAATGGTATAAGATGTATAGTTTTTTTAGGTCCAGAAGATAAAAATATTGAAGAATATTTAAAAGAAAATACAAAAGCAGTATTTGTTGAAAATTGGGAAATATCAGATGTAATAGCACTCATTTCAAAATGTAGTTATTTTTTTAATACAGATTCAGGATTAGGGCATATTTTTACTTGTTTTAATAAAAAAATATTTTCTGTGTTTGGTCCAAACCAATCAAATGAAAAACAAGAATTAAGAACAGGACCTTATTCAGATGAAAGAGTAATATTGAAAATAGAAGGCATGCCAAAAGAATACTACTTAGAAATGACAGAGAGAGGAATATTTAAATGTTTAGTTGATTTAAAACCAGAAATCGTAATTAAAGAAATATTAAAAGAAATAAAGGAATAAAAAATGAATTTATATTATGGAATACTAATAGTGATATACTTTTTTTTAGCTGTTTTTATATTTTCAAAAAAAACAGGAAAAGTGTTGTATATTTTTTCAGGAATGTTATTAGTGTTGTATGCTGGATTAAGATCTTTCAATTCAACAGAAGATGCACATGCATACTATGATTACTATAAAAATATTCCAAGTATCACTTCTTTTTTTGAATATCAAAATAATATTTTTGAAAAAGGATATATGTTTTTGAATATGTTATTAAAAACATATAACTTTAACTATCATTTTTTATTTCTAATAGTTGCTTTTACTTCTGTTACAATAAATTTAATCGCTATAAGAAAGTATACTAAAAATATATATCTCTGTATTTTTATTTATTTAACAAATATTTATGTTATAAATGAACTTATTTTAATTAGAACAGGAATTGCAACAGCAATACTATTTTATTCGATAGGATACATGAAAAAAAAACCTAAAAAATATTTATATTTTATATTCTTAGCATATTTATTTCATAGATTAGCATTGATTGGTTTAATTCCATTATTCTTATTGAAATTTAAAATGTTAAATAGTAAAAAGAAAATATTTTTTTTTCTTATTTTAAGTTTTATTTTAGGAGAAATAGATATATTTAGACGAATATTTTTTGCAATGAGATATATCTTTCCAAGTAAATTGACTTATTATTATGAATATTATGAGTATACAAAAGGAAGTTATAGAAAAGTGATATTTTTGTTGCCGATTTTATTTTATTTTTTAAATAATTATAAAAAATATGAAAATATAAAATTTTTTCAAGAAAGTTTTATTTATTTAAATTGTTCAATATTTTCTTTATTATTATTTATAAAAAATAATACTCTTTTAAGAGTTCCTTTTATATACAGTATAGGATTAATAATATTAGGGGATATATTTATATCTCAAAAAACTAAAAATAAAAAGTTATTTTGGAAGTTTTTAATTTCTTCTGTGTCACTTTTCTTATTAATGTGGACTCTTAGAGGAAATGAATTAATTACATTTGTGACATAAGGATAGAGGTAAGTATGAAAAAAGTTTTTTTTGGAATAGGATTAATAGCAATAATTGCTAAAATTTCAGGTTTTGCAAGAGAATTGGTACTTTCATATTTTTTTGGAGCTTCAGCTATTACAGATGCCTACATAATAGCATTAACTATTCCAACAGTAATATTTAATTTTGTTGGTGTAGGTTTTAATTCAGGTTATATTCCTATATATAGTATGATAAAAAAAAGATATGGAGAAGAAGAAGCAATTAAATTTACAACTAATTTTTTAAATTTATTATTGGTTGTGTGTACAGTTATATATCTATTTGGAATGTTTTTTACAGCTGAAATAGTAAAGTTATTTGCATCTGGTTTTTCTATAGAGACATTAGAGATGGCAACAAATTTTACAAGAATATGTTTTGTTGGAATATATATAGTAGTAATAATAAGTATATTTTCAGCTTTTTTACAAGCCAATGGAAGTTACTATGTTGTAGCATTTTTATCAGTTCCAATGAATTTAGTATACATAATAGGGACTTATATTGCATATAAGAAAGGAATTGAATACTTGCCTATATTTTCTGTATTAGCTATATTAATTCAATTAGTATTATTGTATTTTCCATTAAAAACTAATAACTATAAGTATAGATTTTATTTAAAAATCAATGATAATAATATAAAAAGAATATTATATTTATCAGTTCCAGCTATTATAGGAGGTTCATTAGAACAAATAAATTATCTTATAGATAAAACAATTGCTTCAAGAGTAATGGTTGGGGGAATATCTATATTAAATTATGCAAGTAGATTAAATATAGCGATAATAGGAATTTTATTATCAACAGTAATATCTATACTATTTCCAAAGATATCATTATTAGTTTCTGAAAGAAAAATTAATGAGCTAAAGCTATATATCAAAAAAACAGTAAACTTAGTAATAATTTTTTGTTTGCCTCTTTCATTGTGGATAATGGTATATAGTAAAGAAATTATAGTAGTTGTTTTTGGAAGAGGGAAATTTGACGAAAACATGATTTACATAACAAGTAAGTGCTTATTTTATTATACCTCAGGTTTTATTTTTATGGTTTTAAGAGAGATCGTAACAAAAATATACTATTCATTTAAGGATACCAAAACCCCAGTAATTAATTCTGGAATTGGAATAGTATTAAATATAGTATTAAATATAGTACTGTCTATTTATATGGGAATATCTGGAATTGCTTTTGCAACCTCAATATCTTTAGTAGTAACAACAATATTATTAACATATAAATTAAAGAAAAAATATGGAGACTTTTATATACAGGAAATAATATTTACTTTTTTAAAAGTATTTATTATTTCAATAATCTTGGTTTCTTTAATATATTTAATTAAATATTTTTTAATAGAATTTAATATATTTGTTCAGATAATAGTACCTTCAGTAGTAGTAGGTATTTTGTATTTGATTAGTATATTTTTTTATTTTAGTGAAATTAAAGAAATTGTAAAAAAATAAGCATAAATTTGAGGAGGTAAAGATAAAAATTAAATTTTATCTAAAAAATAATATGTTAAAAATAGAGATATTAATGGAAAGTTTTAAAAATATTAAAATAGCAGTTATTGGAGATTTAATGTTAGATGAATATATTATGGGAAAAGTGGAAAGAATATCACCTGAAGCACCTGTTCCTGTTGTTAAAGTTGCGGAAGAAAAGTTTGTTTTAGGTGGAGCTGCCAATGTTATCAATAACCTTGCTGCATTAGGAGCAAATGTTTATTGTGGAGGACTTGTTGGAAACGATAACAATGCTGAAAAACTTATTAATGCCTTTCCTAAAAATGTTGACTGCAATTTAATTTTAAAGGCTGACAATCGTCCCACTATTGTAAAGAAAAGAGTAATAGCAGGGCATCAACAACTTTTAAGACTTGACTGGGAAGAAGAATTTTCTATCAATGAAGAAGAAGAAAATATAATAATAGAAAATCTTAAAAATCATATAAAAGAATTAGATGCGATTATTTTATCTGACTATAATAAGGGACTTTTAACAAAATCTCTTTCACAAAAAATTATAAATCTATGTAGAGAAAATAATGTGATAGTTACAGTTGACCCTAAACCAAGTAATATTACTAACTTTGTGGGAGCTTTTTCTATCACTCCAAATAAAAATGAAGCTTATTTAGCTGTGGATGCAAATTCAAGAGAAGATATTGATATAGTTGGAAAAAAATTAAAAGAACAATATAAATTAGATACTGTTTTAATCACAAGAAGTGAAGAAGGAATGACTTTATATGATGAAGGAATTCACAATATTCCTACTTATGCAAAGGAAGTTTATGATGTAACAGGTGCAGGGGACACAGTTATTTCAGTTTTCACTCTGGCGAGAGCTGCAGGAGCAACTTGGGAAGAAGCAGCAAAGATAGCCAATGCAGCAGGAGGAATAGTAGTTGGAAAAATTGGTACTTCTACTGTTAGTGAAAAGGAATTAATTGAAACTTATAACAACATCTATAGTAACAATTAAAATTTTTTTAAGGGGATTTCTATGTCTAAAAGTGAAGAAAAAATAATTTATCACTATTGCTCTGTTGATACATTTCTATCTATAATAAAAAATCAAGAATTATGGGCTTCTGATATATTTAAAATGAATGATTCTTCTGAAGAAAAATATTTAGAAGATTTGTTAAGGTTTTATTTAAGAAGAATTCATAAGGAATTATTAGAAGATAAAAGATTTAAAGAATATTTAAAAGAAAATGAAGAAGAGGAAGAAGAGGAAGTAAGAAAGAAATCATTTGAAGAATACTACAATAAAATTTTCTCTTATAAAATAAAAAAGAGTATTCAAAATTATAACAACATTAATAAATTTTTAGCAATAAATGAGCTATTAAAAGAAAAGTCTAAGAAGATAAAAAGATATATTTGTTGTTTTTCTGGAGAAGGAGACTTGTTAAGTCAATGGAGAGCATATGCAGATGATGGACAAGGAATTTCTGTTGGTTTTAAAAAATCACAGATAAAAGATTTTTTAAAGGAACTAGAAGTTGAGATAATAAATATAGGGAACAAAGGAGAAGTAAGAAAATTTTTAAAGAAAAAAGAAGCTGAATTAGTTGATATAGAATATAAAAGAAAAATAAAAAAATCTTCATATAATTCAGAGTTATCAAAACTTTTTAAATATTTTCCTAGATTAGATTTTATTATGGAAAATAAAGAATTTGAAGAAATGCTTATAGATGCTATCCTTTCTAATTCCAAAATGAATCTATATTCTGATTTATCTCCATTATTAAGATATTTTATTTTTATGATAACTAAGAAAATTTACTCAAAAGAAGAGCTAAAACCACAGGTAATAAAAAGACTAAAAAATTTTATAAAAGTCAAGAGTATTTCATTTTCAGAAGAAAAAGAATCAAGAATAGTTATAATAGAGGATGAAATAGAAGAAAATCAAAATGTTAATAATATTTATTTTAGAAGTAAGAATAATAATGACTTAGTATCTTATAAAAAGTTAAAATTAGAAAATATAGTTGATTTTATTTCACATATTGTATTGGGACCTAAAAATAAAATAACAGTTGAAGAATTAAAAAGATTTTTAATAAAACAGTTTTCAGAAGAAAAAATAAAACATATAATAATAGAAAAATCAGATATTCCATATATTTAGTTAATAAAAAAATTTTTTTAATTAAATTTATGCTATACTTAGTTAAGTAAATTAGGTTATTTATCAAATAGTATTGATAAAAAAGTTTAGACTATGACCTGATAGAATTAAGAGAATTTTTGAGATTTAAAAACTTTAAAATTCTCTTTTTTTAATCTATAGGAAAGTATAAATTTAAAGAGGTCAAATAAAAAAAGAAATGTGAAGATATCGGTTTAAGTAAAAAGATAATATTTATAGAAATATTTAAAATAATTAAAAAAATTGCACGACAAAAAGCTCTAATGAAAATGGTCATTAGAGAACTATTAGAAATAAATTTTATGTATGGTCCGACCATACCAATTAGCGCTTACATAGATTTCTTGTAAAAAAATGGTATTGATAGAAAATTCTTCCATAAACATCATTTATTATGCAAACCAAACTTAGTAAATACAAGAAATACAAGAAATACTTGACAGCTTAAAATTTATATTATACAATAAATACAAGAAGATATAACTTCTTTTAAAAAATTTTTAAATCTTCTTCATTTTTACAGTGAGGAGAGTTGATATGAATATGAACGTTGAAAATTACATAGGAGAAAAAAAATTAATTAGTCTGAGATTAAATGTATCTCTAGTAGAGGAGGTGAACAAAATAGCAGATACACTTTCTATTAGTATGACAGATTTTATTCGTAAAGCTATAGAAAAAGAAGTTAAGGAAGTAAATAATGATTTTTTCTTTAGATTATCGCAAGTAGAATATTGTTCAGAAGAAGAAAGCAATAATATTATAAAAGAATTAAAAGAAATGGAAGAAGAAGATTTAAAAAAGACAAAAAGAAAAATAATATCTCTTAAAAAAAAATAATAGGAGGTATTCCAAATGTCAGAAACTCAGGATGAAATAGAGCTTGTGATAGATTATAGTAAAGTCGCAGATAAGTTTTTTGAGAAACATAATGATGTTGAGGAAAAATTTTTGCAGAATCTAGAAAATTTCTATTTAGAAAAACAAGAAAACATAGATATAAAGAAAATAAAGGGAACTAAACTTCCCCAGTATAGAATGAGAATAGGAAATTATAGAGTGATATTTACTGTGAACAAAGAAATAATAAATGTTTATTATATCTTTGTAGAAAAAGCAGATTCAAGAGGTGACATTTATAAAAAATAGTATGATAATAGGAAAATATTTTAGTAGACTACTTTGAAAAAGATAATGAAGTTTATAAAAAGAATCCTAAACACATAGCATATTAAAGGGGCTGTTGTAAATTAAATAGTTGATTCCCAGAAGAAAAAAGATGCTAAAAAAAATTTTTTTTGCAGTTTAGCATCTTTTTTAATTGAGAAAGAAAAAGGCTATCACAAATTAATGATAAAAATCATCAATTTGCAACAGTCTCCATTTGCTATAAACTTAAATAGTTTTTATATACCAGGCATTATATTTTTTATTATATAAAGAAGTTTTAGTAAAGTTTTTAGCAAAATTTTCATTAGTTACATAGATATTAATACCATTTACTACATTTGTATCTAATATAATAGATCCTGCTTGATTATTTGTGATGAATTGTAGATTACGATTATTCCATGAATTATAATCTAAATGCTCACTATTTGCATTACCAAATAAAGTTAATTTTGGTTTTAAAATATCTAGATAGTTATCATTTCCTCCAGATTTTCTTCCATGATGAGGTGCTATTAAAATATCAATATTACTAACTAGTTTTTTATATTTACACAAAATATAGTCCCAAGTTTTTTTTCCTGAATCTCCAGCAAAAATAATTTTCTTTCCATTTTTATTATATAGTATTACATATGAACAATCATTGTAGTCTTTAGTATTATTAGCTTCTTGAATTAAATCTGTTGTAGGGGCGAGGATATATAGCCCATCCCCATCACCTTGACCATTGTAATTTTCATTAAAAAAACGATTTTTACTCCCTGAAAGTAGATGTAATACAGTGCATTTTAAATCTGAGTTACGGATTTCTTGATAAAATTCCCAGTCTTCTTTTTTATAGCTACCATTATTACTAAAAGCTTCTATAACTTTATTATTTTTAGTGTCCCAAAAATTAGTAACTTTAAAAGTATTAAATAAATTTCTAATTCCATCCATATGATCCATATCAGGATGTGTTAAAATAAATCTAAAAATTTGATTTATCCCTAAATCCTGAAGATATTTAATTGGATTAACAGGGTATAATTTTTGTTTAAAATTGCCTTGTGGAGATAAACTTTCTAAACCACTTTCAGCTTCGGAGAGATCTTTGATATCATTTCCATTTGAAATATCAATTAAAGTATTGCGATCAGATGAGTGCTGTATCAAAGTACAGTCACCATTTTTAACATTTAAAAAATGAATTATTGCCATTATTTTACCCCCTTATATTGAAACTTCTTCTTTTAAAAATTTAACTAATTCATCAGAAGTTTTGGTTCTATAATCTTTAGCAAACACCTCTAACTTTTTAAGTTGCTCTTTATTTAAAAAATAAATAGAAAGCACTTTATAATTTAATAAAACTTCATCATTTAATTTTAAAAAGTTTTTATCTTTGATAGAAAAAGCTTGATTTCTTAGTATAAAATTTTCTCTTCTTATAAAAGATTCAGCAAATTTACTTAAATAAATATTAGAATTACCTCTGTATTTATTTACAAATGTAGATAAATATGTTGCAAAAAATGTAGTTGAGAAAGTAATACCAGCAGTAAATATAAAATTACCTAGATTTTCTTTAAGATCTACACAAATACTTATTAATGCAAGTATTATAAAAGTAATAAAAAATGCTACAAAATATGGTTCAAGAATTTTACAAAATTTATTAAATTTCATATTAAAAACCTCCTAAATATTATTTATCCCAATCCTCAACTTTTTCATTAAAAGGAAGTTCTGGAACAGAACTCCATCCCTCTCTTTCTGGTATTAAAAAACTACGATTCAGTGTGTAGCCATTCGTCTTATAAACTTGAACACCTCTACGAATAAATGCATTAATAACTGCTTTTCTTGGATAATCAGATTCATAAGCGACAGAAGCATAAGCAACTTTTTTTAGTTTGATTCCTTCACTCACAATATTTCCAACCATTTTATTCATTATAGAAGGACTTAAATTATGTCTACTTCCATGATGAGGAATTTGATAAAAATTGACTTCTGTTAAAGGAATACCTATCTTATTACCTTTTTCTATAGCTTTTTCTAGACCCTTTATACCTACATCACCAGTTAATAAAAATTTATTTTCTTTCATATCTCCTAAAAGAACAATAGATATCTCATTTTCTTCACTTGTTTCTACATCCTCTTTAAGAGAATCTTTACTCCATAATTCTTTTATCCAATTTGTGATTTTAGATAATATACTTTTAGCTGATTCAGTGTAAATATTACTTTTATAATCACTTTCATCTAAATATTCAGTTTTTTTAGATTTTTTCAACAATTCAATAAAAAATTCTTTAGAAGGAGATAAGATTTTTAAATTTTCATTAATTTGTTTATCTTCAAAACCTTCAATGATTTCTATACCTTTTTCCTTTGCGAGCTTTTCAATTTCAGCAACATAAGGATAGTCATCTTTTAAACGTTTTTCTAAAGACTCTTTTGATATTCTTCCATCATTAACATTATCCCAAATATCATCAATATAATTCCATGGGATATTCATAATAATTTTACCTATTTCAAATTTTTCAATAACTTCAATAAGACCAGAAGCATGATCTTGATCTGGATGAGAACAAATCAAGTAGTCTATTTTAGGATAATATTCATTTTTAAAATAAAATTCTTCAAGATGTTCAATCAATTTATTAGCGAGTACTTTAGAACCACCATCATAAACAACATTTATAAATTTACCATTTTTTTCATAACGAAAACATATAGCATCAGCATTTCCTTTATTTTCTTTTGTAGCAATAAAATCAATTTCATATCTCATTTTTTGGTTCCTCCTTATTAATTTGAAAATTTTCAACTCTTTTTCTTATATACTCTGTTTGCTTTCTATAGGAAAATACAAATAGAAAAAAGAAAGATAAGATAATTAGTAATTTTGGTAATAAACTACAAAATAAAAAATTATTTTGTAGAATTAAATAAAGTAGATAAAGAAAATTAAAGAAAAAAACAATTATAAAAGATCTGTACATATTATTAACCAATACAAATGTATGAATTTTATTATTATTTTCTTCCGCTTTTAAGAATTTTGAATAATCAGCAAACTTTATAATTTCTAACTTTAAGAAAAAAGGTTCTAAAAACAATGAACCAATTCTACTTATAATTAAACCTATAAAATAGTAGATAAATAATTTTTCATATATATCTATCTTTTCTACAACAAGAGTATAACCTTCTAAGTTCAGAAAATATGAAAAAATTATTCCAGGAAAAATATTATTGAATAATTCATATGTACTTAGTAGGTTTAAAAAAGTCTCCATAAATCTATCACCTCATAGTATAAAATAAAATTTTGTTATCATGTAGCAATAGTATCATATTTTTTTACAAATGTAAAGTTTTTGTTTTTATGTAAAATTTTACTATTTTACAATTTTTAAAATTGATTTTTGTTATAATTCTTGTTATAATTTAAATATGAAGATAAAAGATATATTAAAAGAAAATAATGTAAAACTTGTGGAATTGTCAAATGCTTTAAATATCTCTAGACCTACTCTTAACTTATATATTGATGAATTTGAAAGGGAGGGGAAGATTCTAAATAAAGAGTATGATTCTTTTTTTAAGAAAATTTTAGAGAAAGGTTATAAAAGTAGAGAAGAACTGTTAGAAGATATAAATGAATTTAAAAAAAATTTGGATAATAAAAAGTTTAATGATTTTTTACCAGAAAATCTAGATATATTACAAAGTATATACAATAAAATTTATAATGATATGAAAGGGAAAAATAAGGTAATAGCTATCTATAAATTTATGGATAGTGCTATCAACAACTATGGAGAAGATAAGGCGTTAAGTGGATATATAAACTATACGCTATATTTAAATGGATTGAAAGATATTAAAGAAATGAAAGATTATGAAAAAGCCTTAGTCTCAAAATTATTTCCAATTATGAAAAAATATGAGGAATTTGATTTGGAAGTTGATAGTTCTGGTTTAAAGGAATTCTATATTAGAGTAGAAGAGATAAAGGAAAATAGAGAAAAAAGATATCAAAGATTTGAAAAAATTTTAAAAGAAAATCTAATGAAAGAACTTAGTTTTAAAGATGAGTTAAATAAAGAAGATTTAAAAAGAATTTTAAATAATTTAGAATTAAAAAAAATATAGATAAGAGGGATTATTATGATAGTTTTAAACTTAGAATTAGATAATCTATTTGCTTTTGAAGATTTTAAAATAAATTTTTCATATTCAGATAATGTTAAAAATTCAAGTATCAAAGATGCATTTTTAAAAGATAGATCTAATTTTAGATATAAAAAAGTAAATATTCTTTTAGGAGCAAATTCTACTGGAAAGATATCTGTTCGAAAAGCAATGATGGCAATTTTTTAAATAAAAAAGATAGTTTAAAAGTTACTCGATATATAAGGAAGAAAATTTAATAAATTTTGTATTAGGTGATATAAGATATGGAAAATTTGTATTTAATTTTAAAAGATTATTTGGAAAAAAAAGAAGAGTATGCTAAAAATTATGCCTTAGAAAATTCTAATGTTTTAGAAGAAATTAAGGAAAAAATCGAAGGAGAAAAAGAAATATTAGAAAGTATAGCTTCAAAAGATTTAGACAAATCTATATCAGCTTTTGCTTTTTTAAATCGAGAAGAGAATTTTCATGATCATTATTTTGAAAATATAAAGAACAATATATTTAATCTTATCAAATTATTGAAAAATATAAAAGAACTATTAATATTTTTAACTGTACCAGAGAAAAGTATAATTTTAATTGGTGGGAATGGAAGTGGAAAATCTAGCTTAGCTGATTATTTAAAAAATAATATTTCAGAGAAAGTTTTAATATTTCCAGCATATAAGAATCTACTTCTAGTTGATTATGGAGATACTTTTTATAATAGCAAACATATACAGGATATACAATCTTCGGTAGTAGCAAAAAGGCTCAATCCAAATTACAATAACCAAAATGAGAATATTTTAAAAAATAGTATGGTAGCACTCATAAATGAACATTTAAAAGAATTACAAAAAAAACATGAAGAAAAATCTAATCAAGAACCTATAACAATGTTTGATAAATTTAGAGAAATTTATTATCAGATTTTTCCTGAATTAGAAATTAATATAAATACTGATAAAAGAATAATGCATCCTAAAAAAAATAATGGGAATTATGATTTTAATTTGATGAGTGAAGGAGAAAAAGTTGTAATTTTATATATAATAGAGGTTTTATTAGCAAAAGAATCTAGCTATATAATTATTGACGAACCAGAATCACATTTAAATTTATCAATAGTTAATAAACTTTGGGATATGTTAATAGAAGAAAGAAAAGATTGTCATTTTATTTTTATATCTCATCATATTGATTTTATAACTTCAAGAAATAATAGTGAGCTAGTTTGGTGTAAATCTTTCAATTATCCTGATGAATGGAAACTTGAAAAAATTTCAGATATTGAGAATCTACCAACAGAATTAACTGTTCAATTAACGGGAACAAAGAAACCTGTTATTTTATGTGAAGGAGATAAATCTAATAGTTTAGATTATAAAGTTTACTCACAATTATTTATAGAAGATTATTCTATTTATCCAGTTGGAGGACATTTAGAAGTTATAAGATATGTAAAGGGATTTTCAAATTTTTTTTCTCCAACTAAAGTTTATGGAATTATAGATGGAGATTTGATAGAAGAAAATCGTATAGAAGAATATAAAGCTCAAAATATTATCGTACTACCATTTAATGAAGTAGAAATGTTTTTATTAGAAGAAGAAATAATAAAAAATGTTCTGACCTATTCTGAAGAAAAAATTACTCAAAAAATAGAAAGTTTTAAAAATAAATTGGTTGAAAAAATTGAAAATAATAAAGAAAAAATAGTTTTAAGTAAAATAAAAAAAGAAATAGATCTAAGCTTTAAAGAGAAAAATATAGAAAACTTTAATTCTTTAAATGATTTAAAAGAAGATTATAAAAATATTTTTGACTTAGAATTAGTAGATAAAAAATACCTAAAATATATGGATGAATTGAAAAATATTTTAGCTCAAAAAAATTATATTGGACTTTTAAAATGGTGTTCCTTAAAAAAGGAAATTTCAAAAGGATTAGCTAATCAAGAATTAGATAATGATTATGTTGAAAAAGCTATAAATATAATTAGTAGAAATAAATCTTTAAGGAAAAAATTGAAAGAAAAATATTTTTCTATTTTAGTAAAATGATTTAGAAGGGGTTATAATGAAAAAGAGTATATTAATAGGTTCAATATTTCTAGTGTTTTTAACAATTCCTTATTTGATTGATTTTTTTGTTATTGGAAATGAAAATGTAAAAATAAATGTTAAGAATTCTGATTTTTTCTTGTTTTTGGGATCTTACTTAGGAGCATTAATAACAATATTAGGGACATTATTGATAAGTAAAACAGAAAGAAATTTAAAAGAAAAAAAGGAATCTGAGCAAAAGGAGGAAAAAAATAGAAAAATAAATTTACTTTTTCTTAATACTGTATATTTAGAATATTCTAACTTAGAAGAAATTTTAAAAAACTTATATAATATACAAAATTTTAGTTCAGGCTCTCGTAGAGCAGATACAATATTTTTAAGAAAAATTATTCTTGAATTAGGAGAAGATTTTATTGATATAGCTAATAAAATTGTTTTTGATATAGAACAAGAGTACAATAATAAGGAAATTTTAGAAATTAATATGAGAAATGATAAAGTGGCTATATCTAAAAAATATGATGCCATTTCAAATCTAGTAAAGAAGATGGAAGAATTTGATAAAAATGAGAGAGTTGAAAAATCAATGTCTAATTATTGGAATTATTATGGAAAAATTTTTAAAGAGTATGAAGAAAAAAGTAGAGACACTATAGATAAAGAACAGAAAATATAATTTTAAAGAATATTTAGAAAAAACTTAAAAAGATAAGAGAGGTTTATATGAAAACATGTCTAATAACAGGAGCTACAGGCTTTATAGGAGCAAATTTTTAAATATATATTAAAGAAATATGAAGGTATAAATGTTATTGTTGTAGATGCATTAACTTATGCTGGCAATTTAGGAACAATAAAAGAAGAATTAAAAGATGGTAGTATTGTACTGACCCAAAAAGTTGGACAAATTAATTTTAATTAGATGTTGATGTTACAATTTTGCTTGACTAGAACAATACTTAAAGATACTTATATCTATTCCTCTCAAGTTTATCAAAAAAATTTATTTCTCTAAAACTTTAGGTGTTGATATACTCTTAAAAAGAACTATATCATTTTTAAATTAGCAAAACAAATCATAAAATATTAGTACAAATATTTTTATAATATGATAGAATAAAGCTAAATTTAATATAAACTAAAATTTTAGGAGAAAATTATGAAGAAAAAATATTATCGAATCATGTTTATATCTTTAATAATACTAGCATTTTATATTTTATTCTTATACAACAAAGGATTAATAGCTTTTCTTTTAGTTTTATATCTCATAATTCTAACGCAATTTTTCCTTTCCTTTATTATTTCTACTATATTTGACACATATGAAAATCGGGATAAAATTGATAAACAAAAATATTATAAAAGGTTTCTAAATTTTTTTAATGAATATTTAAAGATAAATGAAAAAAATTTTATTAAACTATGGAAAGTGTATTTTCTAGTCTCAATATTTATATGGATTATTCCATTTCCATTTAATGAAAATGCACTTGAGGTACTGACCACAATTTTAGCTCTTTTAGAAGGTTCTTTAATAAAAAAAAATGTAAAATCCAAGGCTTTTTCAAATATACTTTATATAATGTTTTTATATCTTTTAATTATATTAGTAGGAGAATTTATTAAGGGAGAACCTTATAATAAATTTGAATTTAATAAGAACTTTAATAGTTTTTACCTACAATATGATCTTTTTTTTACCTTGATAAGAGCTTATTTATTGGCTATATTATTCGTAAAAGCCTTTCAAATTTTCTTTTTTTTTAGTGAGAATAAAAAGTGATAGAATGAAAATTTTATAAATATTAGATATATATTAACCTCAAAAAATAAAATAGTTTTATTATGCTTAGCAGCAGTTTTATTATCAGCTGACAGATATGTAGCTATGGGAGAACAAGCTGTTCTATTGGAAGGAGCTAATGCTGAAGGTTCTGTTGCTAATGCTCAAATAGATGGAATGAGAAAAGCTAATGTAGAAGTAAAAGACGGAAAAGTAGTTGCAACATTGTTAAGAGAGAATCCAGTTGAATATTTAGGTGAGAATCCAGAAGAATCTTCAAGAAATGTAGCAGAAAATGTTGAAAATGTATTCCAAGATTTAGATAGAAAAGTGTTCTCAGGTACTGCAACAGATAAAGAATTAACAATGGTAGCAACATTACAAGGTATGTCACCAACAAGCTTTTCATCAGCAACAGAGTTGATGTCAGGAGAAATATATGCTTCAGCACAAGCATTAACTTTCTCACAATCTCAAAATATTAATAGAGATTTATCAAATAGACTCTCTGGTTTAGATAATTTAAAAAATTCTAATAAAGATTCAGAAGTATGGTTCTCAGCAATAGGAAGTGGTGGAAAACTAAAAAGAGATGGCTATGCTTCAGCAGATACAAGAGTAACAGGAGGACAATTTGGTATGGATACTAAATTTGGACCAACAACTACTCTTGGAATGGCTATGAATTATTCATATGCAAAAGCAAATTTTAATAGATATGCCGGGAAATCAACTAGTGATATGGTAGGAGTTTCATTATATGGGAAACAAGATTTACCTTATGGATTCTATGCAACAGGTAGATTAGGACTAGCTAATATCTCATCAAAGGTTGAAAGAGAATTATTAACTTTAACTGGAGATACAGTAACAGGAAAGATAAAACATCATGATAGAATGTTATCATCTTATCTGGAATTAGGAAAGAAATTTGGGTGGTTTACACCATTTGTTGGATATTCTCAAGATTATCTAAGAAGAGGAAGTTTCAATGAATCAGAAGCAGCTTGGGGAATAAAAGCTGATAAGAAAAACTATACAACAAGTAATTTCCTAGTTGGAGCAAGAGCTGAATATTTAGCAGATAAATACAGAATACAAGCCTATGTGACACAAGCAATAAATACAGATAAAAGAGATTTATCGTATGAAGGAAAATTTACAGGAACTAATGTAAATCAAAAATTCTATGGAGTAAAGCAAGCAAAGAATACAACATGGATAGGTGTTGGAGCATTTAGAGAAATAAATCCAGCATTTGGAGTTTATGGAAATGTAGATTTCAGAGTAGAAGACAAGAAATGGGCAGATTCAGTAATTTCAACAGGATTACAATATAAATTCTAAAAAGTAATTATTTGAGACTGTAAAAAAAAGTCTGTAAATATTTTAAAACTATAGTCTTCTATGATAGAATATAAAATATCATAGGAGGCTATTTTTATGAAAGAAAAAAAGAAGTTTACAAAGTAAAACCATTAACAGAGGGGAAAAAGAATATTATTGCTACTTTAAAGAGTATGATATTAAAACTGCTGAAGATATTCAAGAAGCTCTTAAAGATCTTCTTGGAGGAACTATCAAATCTATGATGGAAGCTGAGATGGATGAGCATATTGGATATGAAAAGTATCAACATTCTGATGCTACTAATTATCGTAATGGCGTAAAAAAGAAAAATGTACGTTCTACTTTTGGTGAGTTTCAAGTTGAAGTTCCTCAAGATAGAAATTCCACTTTTGAACCTCAAATTGTTAAAAAGAGACAGAAAGATATTTCTGAGATAGATCAAAAAATCATAAATTTGTACTGCATCCATAATTTTGGATGACATAAGATTGGAGGTGCAGTACATCCAGGGATTTTTTCTAAAAATAGTCAAGTGTTTTTATTGTAATAAGTTTAATTTTATAATATAATGTTAAAAAGAATAAATTATAAAAAGGAATAATTTTATGAAAAACTTAAAATTTCCAAAAAATATAAACAATAATTTAGAAACTATAATTTTTTTAAATGATTTATTGAGTGATAAAAATAAAGAAATATATTATTCTATGAAAGAAATTGAATTTTTTGAAGCATCAATAGTTCCATATTTTCATTCGATAAATATGCAATTATATAAAACACATGAGAATATTTTTTATGATAATATAAATACAGAAATTGAAGCATTTTTTCTAAAAAATAAATATGCTAAAAATTTTAATAAAAAACATTTAGATTTATCTTTAGAGGATAAGCATAAGACTTATATTGAATTTACAACTATGGAAAAAGATGCAGAAGATGCATTTTATATAATAGAAAGAAATATAAAAAATAAAAATCTTATTAATTTCAATGATAATATACAGAGTTCGTTCATTTCCTTGGTTGGAGAATTAGCAAATAATAGTTATGAACATGGTAATATAGATAAAGCTTATTTTTGTGGACAATATTTTCCTAGAATAAGTAAACTCTCATTTTCTATCAGTAATTTAGGAAATACTATAGTTGAAAACGTAAAACAAAAAAATTCAAATTTTTCAAATGAAAAATGTTTAGAGTGGATTTTTGAATTAGGAACAACTACAAGAAAAGACGGCACGAGTGGTGGTCAAGGTTTATATGAACTAAGAAATATTGTACATAAACTGAAAGGAAATATTACAGTTATAAGTGGTAATGATTATTATAATATTGATAAAAATAATATTATAAAATATCAATTTTTAGAAAATAAATATACAGGAACAACATTTATAATAGACATATATTATAATAGAGAGGTGAAATTATGAAAAAGATAATAACAATAAAAGATGCTATAAATAGTAAATTTGCAATAAAAGAAGAAAAAGGGCGAATACTTTATGAATGCCTTAGGAATTTATTAGAAGAAAATGAAGAAGTTGTACTTGATTTTAAAGATATTATAGCATCGACAACTAGATTTTTCAATGTTTCAATAGCTATATTATATAAAGATTTCCCAGAAAATATTGTTGATAATATAGAAATAATAAATACTAATTCTGTATTAAATTCACAATTGGAGGTATCAAAAAATGGAGCAAAAGAATTTTATAGAATTAAGTAAATATACAAAAGGAAGTATAAATGAAAATAGTGTAATTTTTGATACTAATGTTCTAGTTGATTTATTTTATCCTGGAAATATAAACCAGAGAACTCAAAAAGAACTTTTAAAACTGCAAGATATTTATCAAGACTGTTTAGAAGAAAATAAAAAGATATATATAATAGTCCCAATTATTTCTGAATTTTATAATTTAGCATTTAATATCTCATTAAGAAATTATAAAACTAATAATAATATTCAAGGATTTTTTAATAGAAAAAAGTATAGAAATACTCAAAGTTTTAAAAATACGAATATAGGAATAGTTGGAATAATTGACAATTTTTCAAATCAATTTGAAATAAAAAAAATCAATTTTGATTATTTAAAAATTACTGATAGAATACAAAAATTAGAAAAATTAGATTTTACAGATTTAATTATTTCAGATTTTTGTGAAAAAGAAAATACATGTTTGGTTACTTTAGATAAAGATTTTAAAAATGTATTTATAAATAATTTAAAATTTAGTATAGTATCATTGTAATTAAATTTTCTAATAGAATTAAGTTTATTAAGAAATATAAGAATATTTAGGTTATTTGTCAAATCGTGTTGATGAAAAAGTTTAGACCATTACTTAGGATAATTAAGAGAATTTTTGAGAATAAAAACTTGAAAATAATAAGTCTAGAGAGTTGGAAAGATAAAGTATTTATTTTCTCAATATAAAAACTGCACCTCAAATCTTTAAGATCTTTGGTGCAGTTCATTTTTATTTATTATTTTGACATTGCTTCAATGAACCAAAGTTGTTTTACGAAGTGAGAAATTTGATCTTCCATTTCGTTAGCAACAGCGAAATCATCTTCTTCGTTAGCAACTTCTCTTATTAATTTAGCATCTGCTAACATTAATTCCATATCTTCTTTTATAGATTTTACAACTTCAGATACTTTAAAATCTTTAGCTTCTATTTCTTTAACAGTTGCATGTTGTAAGTAATCAGCTAATTTTACTAAAGGATATTCTCCTTTCATTTTGAAGATTTCAGCAATTACATCAAATTTATCAAAGTAGTAGTCATATAAAGTTTCTGTATATTCGTGTAAAGATGAAAATCTTTCTCCAACTACATTCCAGTGTAGGTTATGAGTTTTAGTTATAAGCACTCCTAAGTTTGATAAATATCTGTTTAAATTTTCTTTATTTTTCATTTTAATACCTCCGTTACATAATTATATTATTTAATTTTCTATGACATTATAATAACATATATGATATTTTATGTCAAGAATTTTTTGTAATTATTATAAAAATAATAATTTTTATATTGAAATCAAATAAAAAATATTCCAAAATTATTTTTCTATTCCATTTTCAAAATGTGCTTCTCTTAATAAATTTCCATTAGTATCATATTCTTGATAAAGACCATCTATTTTTCCCTTTTCATTGTAGACACACTTTTTAAAAACTTGTTCATTAGAATGGTATTCAGTATAATCTCCTACCATTTGTCCATCAACAAAATTTACATTTAATTTTATTTTTCCATTAGGGAAATATTTAATATTTTTAGAAGTAGTTCCATCATTCACATAAATAGCTTCTCTTTTAAGAACTCCGTTAGGATAATATTCTTTGTATTCCCCAACTTTTCTTCCATCTACTAAGTTGTATTCAGTACTTATTTTACCATCATTATAGAAAGTTTGGTATTTTCCATGTAAGTTTCCGTTTTTATAATTCTTTATTATTTCTATTGTACCATTCAAATAATAAGATTTATAAATCCCTTCTCTCACACCATTTACATAATTTCTTTCTTCTTGTACAACCCCATTATCGTAAATTTTTACCCATAAACCTTCTTTTTTTCCATCTTTGTTATATTGGTTATTCATGATAAAAACCTCCTTAATATGATTAAAAAAACTTCCTATTTAAAGTATATAACATTTTTTAAAATAAATAAAGAAAAATATTGTTTATTTTTTATAAGAAAAGTATAAATTTAAAAAATAGTCTATGATGTCCGTATTAGTTTTAAGATTTTATGTTCATTGAACTTGTAGAACTCATACGGCTGTCAAGAGACTTTATTTTACTAGAAAGTTATAATAAATTCGGTACTTTTATTAAGTTCACTCTTTATTTCAGCCTTAGCAGAATGTAATTCTAAGATTTTTTTGACCATTGATAGTCCTAATCCACTTCCTTTATTTTCATCTTTGTTTCTCGAGCTTTCAACTTGAAAAAATCTATTCCAAACTTTTTCAATATTTTCTTTTGAAATCCCAATCCCATTATCTTTTATTTTAAGAATGAGTTTATCATTTTCTAAGTAGAAAAAAACATCAATTTTATTTTTAGTAAATTTTATTGAATTATTTAATATATTTATAAAAACTCTTTCTATCATAATTTTGTTTCCATAAAATGTTAAGTCTTGTTGGATATCTTTGTTAAGTTCTATCCCTTTTTCTTTAATTAACCCATTGTAATCTTCAAGTATTTGAGTGAAAGTATTTGAGATATCAAAATTTTCTTTATCAATTTCTTTTTTTATATCCAGTTTAGAAAGTTCCATAATCTGATTTATTAGTTCTTTCATTTTTTTTGATTGTCTTTCAATTACTTTTAATGAATCTTTAGCTTCTTCAAAAGTATCTGAATATTTAAGAGCATATTCACTCTCAGATAGAATAACAGTTAAAGGTGTTCTTAACTCATGAGATACATCTGCTGTAAATTGTTTTTCTCTAATAAAGCTATTTTCAACTGTATCAAGCATTTCATTTAAAGTGTTTGCTAAGGCAGACACTTCATCTTTTGCATAAAACAAGTCAATTCTTTTTGAGAAATTTTGTTTTTTTGTGATTTCTTCTGTTGTTTCACTTATAGATTTTATAGGTAAAAATCCTTTTTTTACTATTTTATACCCACCATAAACAATTAAAAAAATTGCAAAAGGAGTTAAAAATAATAGGATATATACAAATTTTAATAGTTCTCTTTCAAAAATTGCTATTGGAAATATTCCTCTTACCCATTCTCCATTTTCATTTATTTTTACATCATAGTATAAAAATTTTGTCTTAGAATTTTTAAAAACATTTATATCTTCTATTGAAAATGGAAGAGATGAATCAAATTTGTTTGGAACTCTTCCTTCTATGATATTATTATTATTATCATATTTTAAGAAATAAATACCATTATTAAAAGATTTGAACTTCTCGGGCTTATATAATATCTTTTCAACACCTTCTATTAATTCTTCGGTTTTACTATCATTAATAAATTTATCTTCAAGATAAAATCCAATTGCTATAATTGAAAAAAATAGAATAATTATAAAAAAGCTATACCATATTGTTAATCGTATTTTTATTGGAAGCCTTAAAAATAATTTTTCAAAGAAATTTATTTTTTTAATCTTCTCTAATGACATAACCCAATCCTCTCTTAGTAAATATTAAATCTTTTGAATCTCCAATAACTATTTTTTTTCTAATATTTTTAATAATAACATCTATGATATTTGATTCACCTTCATAATCAAAATTCCATACACCATCTCTAATTTTATCTCTACTAAGTATGTGTCCCTTATTTTGTATAAGATATACAAGTACCTCATACTCCTTTGCTGTAAGCTCAATATTTATTCCGGCTCTAGTTACTATTTTTTTATTTATGTCTATTATTAAATTATCTATTTGTAAAATGTTAGTAGTATTGCCAAATTTTCTTCTTGTAATAGCTCTAATTCTAGCTGATAACTCATCAAAATCAAAAGGTTTAATCAAATAATCATCAGCTCCTAAATCTAGACCTTTTACTTTGTCATCAATACCATCTTTAGCAGTCAACATAAGAACAGGAGTATCATTATTTTCCTTTCTCATTGTCTTTAAAACTTCATAACCATTAATTTTGGGCATCATAACATCTAAAATTACTAAATCATATTCTGTCGAATTTAGATAATCCAAGGCTTCTTCTCCATCAAAAACATTATCAACATTAAAATTATTTTTCTTTAAATACTTAGTAATAATATTATTTAAATCTCTTTCATCTTCAACTACTAATACTCTCATTTTTCTCCTTTATTCCAGATATTAACTATTTTATATTTTTCCTTTTTTTAGGTATAGTTGTCTATCTGTTATCAGTGATAAGTCTTTTGCATGAGTTACAACAACTATTGTTTGACCGTATTCTTTATTTATTTTTTTGAAAAGTGAAAAAATAAGCTCACTTGTATCTTCATCTAAATTTCCAGTAGGTTCATCAGCTAGAATTAAACTAGGTCTATTTATCATAGCCCTAGCAATAGCAACTCTTTGTTTTTCTCCACCTGACAACTGATTCGGCTTATGATTAAATCTTTCTTCTAAACCAACAATTTTTAATAATTCCTTGGCATGTTCTTCAATTTCTTTTTTACTCTTATATTTTTTTAACAAAGCCGGTATCATGACATTTTCTAAGGCTGTAAACTCACTCATAAGATAATGGAATTGAAATACAAAGCCTAAAAAGTTATTTTTAATTTCATTTTTCTCATTTTCACTTAAAGAAGAAACTTCTTTATTATCTATCCAAATTTTTCCTGCATCAATTTTATCAAGTAAGCCCATAATATTTAAAAGAGTAGATTTCCCAGAACCAGATTTACCCAAGATAGAAATAAATTCACCCTTTTTTATATCTAAATTTAGTTCTTTTAATATATGAAGTTTATTTCCAGTTTCCATATAGAATTTATCTATATTTTCTAATTTCATTATTATATCATTATTCATATCTAAGAGCCTCCACATTTTCTAATCTTGCTGCTCTATAAGCAGGAAAAATACTTGAGATTAATATTATTATAAAATTTGCTCCTACAATTACCATTATTTCTTTTAATGAGATTTCAATAGGAATATTTCTAATATAATAAATACTTGAAAGCATAGCAACAGTGTAATTTTTAATATACCATAACAATATCAAAGATAGTATTATTCCTATAATAATTCCAATTATACCTAGAATAAGACCTTGTATTAAAAATATTTTCATAATATTTTTTTTAGAAAATCCCATTGCTCTCATAATACCGATATCTTTAGTTTTTTCTCTAACAAGTGTGTTAAGTGTAATCCAAATTAAGAAACCGGCAACAACAGCAATTAAAGAGAAAACTATAATCATTATTGTTTTTTCTAGTGTTAAAGCAGATAGTAAGGCTCTATTTTGTTCTCCCCAAGTATTTAAATAGAAGTTTTCAGGGATAACCTTAGCAATATCTATTACAGTTGTTGAAGCTGTATATGGATTATCCAATCTTACAGATAACTTATTTACTGTGCTATCACTATAAGTAATATATTGAGCAGTTACTAGTGGAATAATTACCATATTGATATCATAATCATAAAAACCACTTTGAAATATTCCCATAATTTCCATTTCAATATCAGTATTCTCAGAAGTAACAAGTTTTAGTTTATCTCCAACCATAGCACCTGTTGAACTTGCTAATTCTTTTCCAATTAAGATTCCTTTTTTGTTTTCAGGGTCTATTTTCCCGTCAATTATCATTTCATCTATTTTCATAGAACTGATAGCTTTTTCTAAATCGTAACCAACAACTTTTACACCAGCTACATAAGGACTTGTGTAAGCTTCATATTTTATAATTCCTTGAGTGTCTATAGTTGGAACTACTCCTTTAACCCCTTTTATCTTTTCAATATTTTCTGAAATCTCTTTATAGTTTTCAATATTTTCTGGAGAGTAAACAGTTACATGACTTGTTAAGGATAAAATACTATTTATCATATTTTTATCAAGACCGTTGGATACTCCCAGTGATACAATTAGGACAGTTACTCCAATTAAAACTCCAATTATTGATAATATACTTTGTTTTTTTCTTTCTAACATTTGTTTTTTTGCAATAAAAAATTCTATCATTTTCTACCTCTTATTTTTTTATATTTTTATTAGTTCGAAGAGCCTGTGTTTATTGAGCTCGTAGAACTCATACGGCTGTCAAGAGACTTTATTTACTAAGGAAGTTTAGTGTACTGTAGTATTTTTTCTAGGAAAATATCCCCATAACTTTTAAATTTCTGATTTCCTACCCCTTTTATTTTTAACATTTCCCATTTGTTTTTAGGTTTTTTCTCAGCCATTTCAATCAAACTAACATCAGAAAAAATTATATAAGGAGCTACATTTTCTTTTTTTGATATCTCTTTTCGTAATGCATTTAATTCTTTAAAAAGAGCATTTTCAAAATAATCAAATTCAACATTTTCATTTTCTTTTCTTTTTATTTTAAGACTGTCATCTAAAATTTTTTTATACTTCTCACCAAGCTTTAAAACTGGAAAACTTCCAGCACTCTGGTTTAAAAATTTTTCAGATATCATGTGATTTATAAAATCTTCTATCCATTCTTGCTTATATTCTCTCATTATTCCAAAGGTTGAAATTTTATCCAAACCTTTTCTTAGCATTTTAGAATCTGCTCTTCCTAAAAGAATATTTGAAACAGTAGAAACTCCTAAATTTTCTCCTGTTCTTCCTACACAAGAAATTATTTTTTTAGCTTCAATAGAATAATCTTTTATATTTTTTTCTTTCTTACAATTTTCACAATATCCACAGTAGTCTCTTATCATTTTTTCACCAAAATATCTTAGTATATATTGCCTATAACAACTTGTAAGTTCAGCATATTCTATCATTTTTTTGAATGCTTTTTCTTTTTTTTCTTTATATTTAAAATCCTTACCAGCAGTTTCTTTGTCAATTAAAAATTTTTGTACACTTTTATCTTTCTCGTTATAAATTAGTATAGCTTCAGCAGGAGCTCCATCTCTACCAGCTCTTCCTGCTTCTTGATAGTAAGCTTCTAAGTTTCCAGGAATATTGGCATGAATAATATATCTTATATTAGATTTATTTATCCCCATACCAAAAGCATTTGTAGCAACCATAATTTGTGCATCATCATCTAAAAACATTTTTTGATTTTCATCTCTTTCTTCTTTAGAAAGTCCAGCATGATACTTAACTACATTTCTACCTAAAGTTTTTAAAAATATATACATTTCTTCCACATTTTTTCTTGTAGAGCAATATATTATTCCAGATTTTCTATGATTTTGTGCTATATATTCTCTTATAAAAGGTTTTCCATCAATATCTAAATCCTTGTCAAGACCTGTATTATCAATTACTTTAAAATAAATATTATCTCTATTAAAGTAATCTGTAAAAACAATAGGATTTTCCATACCTAATTTTTGAATGATATCCAATTTTATTTTAGGTGTTGCAGTTGCTGTTAATGCAACAATTTGTAAATTATTTTTATTAATTACTTTTATAAAATCAGATATTTTGAGATAACTTCTTCTAAAATTTTCCCCCCATTGTGACACACAGTGAGCTTCATCTATCACAAGCATTGAAATATCAATATTTTTTATAAATTGTAAGAAATACTCATTTTCTAATCTTTCTGGAGAAATATATAATATTTTTATTTTTTTTCTTTTTATTTTAAATAGAATTTGATTATATTCCTCCATAGATAAAGTTGAATTAAGATAGGCTGAATCTATTCCCACTAGTCTTAATCCATTAACTTGATCTGTCATTAATGATATTAATGGAGAAATAATTATTGTTAAACCTTCAAAAATTAAAGCTGGAATTTGATAACAAATTGATTTTCCAGCTCCAGTAGTCATTATTCCTAAAACATTTCTTTTTTCTAAGATAGCATCGATTATTTTTTCTTGACCTTCTCTAAAATTTTCATATCCGTAAAACTCTTTTAAAATTTTAAGTGCTTCTTTTTTCATTATAACCTTCTTTGTTAAAATACCGATTTTATCATATTTATTATGATATCACACTAATAATTTTTGGTCAAATTAATATGGACATATACATTTTTATTTTATAGGAAAGTATAAAAATAAATAGCAAAATTAGTCTCTGATGTCCGTATTAGTTCGAAGAGCCTGTGTTTATTGAGCTCGTAGAACTCATACGGCTATCAAGAGACTCTATATAATTTAGAAAAGCTTTATTTGTAGATTTTGAGAAAAATTATCATCAAGTAAGTATTTAAAAGTTTTTTCATCTTTCAATATAAATAAATCCTTTTTATATTTATTTATAAAATCTTCGTTGAAATCGGAGATAAAGATTTTCTTTTTTTGAGCTTTTGCATATTTAAAAGTTTGAACAGTTCCACCTTTTAAAGCTGTTTGTCCTATTATAATACCAGATGTTAAAGCTGATTGTAATCTATTTCTTTTCAATAGATTAAATGTGGAAATTTTTGTGTTTGGTAAAAGTTCTGATAATAAAAAACCATTGTTTTTTAATATTTCTTCTGATAATTTTTTATTGTTGCAGGGATAAATTGCTGTATTTAAACCTTGTCCTAAAATAGCAGCTGTTTTTCCTAATGTTACCCAATGACCTATTTCATCAATCCCTTTAGCTAAGCCACTAATATTGTAATAATTATTATTTTTTAAAAATTTTCCAACTTCTTTAACAAAATTTATTCCTTTTTCATTTGGATTTCTTGTACCAACTATTGCATAGGATTTAGAAAGTTCTTCTTCAGTAGGAAAATGTCCCTTTATATATAGTATAAAGGGAGGTTCTTTTATACCTATTAGTGATTTAGGATAATTTTTATCGGAGTAAAATAATAATTTAATATTTTCTTTTCTACATTCCTCTAATATTTTATTTTTTTCCATTGCCATAGAAAATAGGTTTTCTTTTTCAGTTAATTTTAAAATAATATTTATTTTTTCTGAATTGAAATTTTCTTTTAAAAAATAAAGTTTATCTTTTTCAGTAAGTCCAAAAAAGTTTATATTATTTTGTATGCTAAGATTAAAAATTTTATAGGCGATATTTTGTATTACGATATTGTTAGTTGAATAAAGATATGAAAAAATAAAGAGTTCATCTTCGTTGTACATAATTGACCTCCAAGCTCTTTATAGGAAAGTGTAAATTAAATTATATTAAAAATTAGCCTCTGATGTCCGTATTAGTTCGAAGAGCCTGTGTTTATTGAGCTCGTAGAACTCATACGACTATCAAGAGGCTTTATTGTTATATAAGTAAAGTATAAAATTAAATATTGAAGTATGCCTCTGATGTCCATATTATTTTGAAGATTTTTTGATTATTGAGCTTGTAGAACTCATACTGCTATCAAGAGGCCTCAATTATTTGTTAACTTTTTGTCTTATAAAATAAGATATATTTTCTATTAAAATTATAACAAAAATTAGAATTAATAATAATATCCAAACTTTTTCCCAGTTTCTAAAAGCAATATTATTTATAAGAAGTTGCCCAATACCTCCAGCTCCAACCATTCCTAATACACTTGAATTTTTCATATTAGATTCAAATCTATACAATAAAACAGATATAAAATTAGTATAAGTTGCTGGAATCCATAATTTTAGATAAATATAGAATTTTTTTAAACCTAGGCTCTTCCCGTAGATTCCAAAATCATAGTCAACACTTTCTAGAATATCAACATATACCTTAGTTAATACTCCGGTAGTATAAATATATAGTGCAAGAAAACCACTTATAAGTCCAGGACCAAAACCAGTAAAAAATAATATAGCAACTATAACTGGAGGGAAAGTTCTTATAAAGTTTATAAGAATTTTTACTAAAAAAGATACTTTTTTACTTGAAATATTAGAACTAGCAAAATAACTTATTATTAATGAAGTTGGTGCTGCAAAAATTGTTGCAAAGAATGCTACTAATAAACTATCCCATAGTGCAAATAAACCCTTTATTGAATAAGAAAAATCTATATTTGAAAACTTTTTCAAGAAAGTGGATAATCTCTCAATAAAAACAGGGAAAGATATTTTAGTGCTATCATTGTATAAAATTAATAAAGTAGTAATGATAAATATAGTTAGAAAAATTTTTGTTAGAAAAGCAGCTAATTTACTAAATTTGTATCCTTTATAAGTAGAAACTTTAATATAGTTATCTTTTTTTCTAAAAAACCAACTTATTGTATCCGTTATAAAAATAAAAATTAGTAGTATTAGAACGATAAAAGAAACTTTGTCATATCTCAAAAAACTTAAATCTTTCCATAATTCTTCTCCTATACCACCGGCTCCAACCATTCCTAATACACTTGCACCTCTAATACTAGATTCTAGTATTAAGAAAAATAAGGAAACAATAAAAGGCTTTGATAGTGGATAAACACAAGATTTTAAAAATACAAACTTAGAAAATCCAAAAGTCTTAAAAGCCAGTATTTTTTTTGAATCAATTTCCTCCAAATATTCTTTTAATAACTTAGAACTAGAGAAAAAAGTTATTATAAATAAACTTAAAAAACCTGTAAAGCTTCCAACACCTACTAGGCTTACTAATATTGCTGCTAATACCAAAGCTGGAATAGTTCTAAAAGCTGTAAAAAAAATAGATAATATGTTGATTATATATTTATTCTTAAAAATATTTTTTGTCAAAAATGGAGAAAAAATTACAGCTATTAATACCCCTAAGAATGAAGAGGAAAATGCAATTATAAAGGTTTCAAAAAGTTTAAAAAATACAATTTTATAGTCTTCAGTATCAAGTCTCATCATACTTAAAATCAAATTTTTTAATCTTGAAAATCCAATTATATAATCTTGAAAATCTAGATTAAGAGTAAAAAAGAATAATAAAATTATAGAAAAAGCTAATAAATATTTAATTAAAATTTTATTCTTTTGTGTTTTGATAAACTTCTCTAATGTCATCATTATTGACCTCTTTACTATTTTTTAAGAAAAATATTTCTCCATTTTTTAGAGCTAAAATTCTGTCAGAAAACTTTTTTGCAATTTCGACATTGTGTAAATTCAATATAATTGTCTTATTCTTTTTCTCATTAATTCTTTTAAATATTTCCATAATTTGAATAGAATTTTTTTCATCTAAACTACTGATAGGCTCGTCTGCCAATATTATTTCTACATTTGGAGCTATAGCTCTAGCTATAGCAACTCTTTGTTTTTCTCCACCAGATAGATATTTAGCTTTAGTGTAAGCTAATTTTTTTATTCCAACTTTATCTAAGCAATATAAAGCTCTTTCATATTCTTCTTTAGAAAAGTAATTAAATAATATTTGAAAAAAACTTTTTTTATTTAAAAATGGAATAGTAACATTATCTATAACATAAAGGTTATCGATAATATTTAATTCTTGAAAAATATAAGCCATATTCTTTTTTATTTTATTTTTTTCTTTTTCATTAATTTGAGATATATTCATATTATTAAAATTAATAGAACCGGAATTTATATCTTCAAGCCCGTTTATACATCTCATAAGAGTAGATTTTCCAGCTCCACTCTCTCCAATTATAGAGATTATTTCTCCTTTTTTTATATCAAAAGAAATATTTTTTAAAACTTCTTTTTTACCATAATTTTTAACTAAGTTTTTAATTTCAATTATATTTTCCAAGTTTATCACCTTCAATTGTTTGTAAATAAAGCATTTATATATTAATAAAGGGGCTGTTATAACAACCCCTAAAATAATAATAAAAGAAATATTTTATTTTATTTTTTCTATATCAATTCCCATTTTATTTAATTTATCTTCTATAGTTTTGTAACTATTGATATCAGCTTCTTGAAAACCTTTTATTCCAAAAAGTTTTAAAGTTAATTCTTGTCCTTCTGGAGTAGCAGTAACTTTAAGGAAAGCATCTTTAATTTTTTCTTTTGTTTCAGGAGCTAATTTAGATGAAACAGTTAAAGTTATTCCAGGAATCAAATCACTTTTTTGTAGAACTTTAACTTGGTTTTCAACATCAGGAAATTCCTTAGCAAATTTTGTTATAGAACCTTCATAAGTTCCAATAGCATCGACATCTCCATTAACAAGAAGTTGTAAAGCTTTATCGTGTCCACCAGCAAATTGAGAAGTAATATCTTTTTCAATATCTATACCATGATCTTTTAGTATAACAGCTGGGAAAATATATCCTGAAGTTGATGAAGGATCAACAAAAGCAATTCTTTTACCTTTTAGATCTTCAACTTTTTCTATTCCAGAATCTTTTCTAACAACTAACACAGAATAATATCCAGGTTCATCATTTTTACCAACACTTGTAAGCAAAGCTTCTGAACCATTTTTTGTGTTTGCTAAGATATAAGCAAAAGGTGGAATTAAAGCAAAATCAACAGTTCCAGTTCCCAATGCTTCAACCAGTCCTATATAATTACTAGCAATATAACCATTTACATCTTTTCCTATTTGTTCTCCAAGCATTTTGTATAAAGGCTCTGCATCCTCTAACATTTTTTCAGAGTTGGCTATAGGAGATAATCCCATTATTAAAGGTTTTTCTTCTTTTTTCTTGCCACAACTAATTAAAATCCCCACAACTAAAACCAATAAAACAAGTTTAAAAAAATTTTTTAACTTCATTTGAACCTCCTAAAATATGTAGTAAGTATATATATTTGTATTGTACAAAAGCTAATTAAAAAAAGCAATACTTTTTATTATATAAGAAAGTATAAAAAATAAATAAAGAAAATTAATCTCTGACGTCCGTATTAGTTCGAAGAGCCCGTGTTCATTGAGCTTGTAGAACTTATACGGCTGTCAAGAGAGTTTATTTATTAAAATTCTACCTTAAATATTACTTTTTTAATTTCCTTAGGTTCATCAACTGCTAAAAGAGCAATATGTGGCTCATAAGGAAATAATATTAAAAAATTATTTTTATTTAAAATTAATTTAGTTTGATCTTTTATATCAGATTTTACTAAAGTATAATCTTTCTCTTGATTATAACTTTGAGTTTCGATAGTATTGTCAATGGAAGAGTAGTTTATTGCCTCTTCCCCTTCAAAAACAATATGAATATCAATATATCTTTTATGATATTCTAGTTCTTGACCTATATTTATTCTTGTTTCAGGTTTTTCAGGACAATTAAAAAATATTTTTTCACCATCAACAATATTTTTATCAAAATTATGTTTTAAATATTTTCTTTCTTTTATAAAATCAATTGCTATATCAAGATTTTTATTTATTCCTTTGTAAATATCAATATTTTTTAAATCATCGTAAATCATTTAACTCAACCTCTTAAATTTTCTTTTACTTATTGTATTACTTTTTATTGATTTTTGTCAATATAACTATTGATTTATTTTTTTAAGTGTTATAAAATTCTAGTGAGGTGATTGAAAAATGGAAAGAATATTATTAAAAAATGCAAAAATTGTAATGGGTAATAAAATTATTAAAGGTTCATTATTAATTGAAGATTCAAAAATAAAAAATATTTTTGAAAATAAAGAAAATGTTAATTCTGAAAATTTAGAAATCAATAAAACTATAGACTTAGAAGGAAAAATTTTAGGACCGGCTTTTATAGATGTTCATACTCATGGAGCAGATGGAGCAGATGCTATGGATATTAGTGAAGATGGATTAAAGAAAATTTCAAAATATCTTGCATCAGAAGGGACAGGAAATTTTTTAGCCACAACTTTGACAAGCTCAAAAGAAATATTAAAAGAAACTTTAGAAACAATAGGTAAATTACAAAATAAAGATATTGATGGAGCAAATATATTTGGTGTCCACATGGAAGGTCCATATTTTTCAGTTGAGTATAAAGGTGCTCAAAATGATAAATATATGAAACCAGCAGGAACAAAAGAGTTGGAAGAATACTTGAATGTAAAAAAAGATTTAGTAAAGCTTTTCTCTATATCTCCACATAATCAAGAAAATTTAGAAGCTATAAAATTTTTATCTGAAAGAGGAGTTGTAGTGTCAGTTGGACATTCGGCTGCCAATTATGAAGATGTTATTAAGGCTATTGACTATGGTTTAAGTCATGCAACTCATACTTATAATGGAATGAGAGGTTTTACTCATAGGGAACCTGGAGTTGTTGGAGCTATATTAAATTCAGATGAAATTATGGCAGAAATAATTTTTGATAAAGTTCATGTACATCCAGAAGCTGTAAGACTTTTAATTAAAGTTAAAGGTGTGGATAAAGTGGTGTGTATAACAGATTCTATGTCTGCAACTGGACTGGAAGATGGAAAGTATAAATTGGGAGAACTTGATGTAAATGTTAAAAATGGAGAAGCTAGACTTGCAAGTAATAATGCTTTAGCAGGTAGCGTTCTTACAATGGATAGAGCTTTTAGAAACTTATTAGATTTAGGATATAGCCTAACAGATGCTTTTAAAATGACAGCAACAAATGCAGCTAAAGAGTTTAAATTAAATACAGGACTTATAAAAGAAAATAAAGATGCAGATATCGTTATTTTAGATAATGACTATAATGTTTGTATGACTTTTGTTAAAGGGAAATTAAAATATAGTAAATAAAAGCAAATAAAAAAGATTTAAAAAATTAAACTAATCCATATTACCTATATTTAGTATATATGTAATATGGATTTTTTTTGTTTTCTGTGCTATTATTAAGTAAAGTTGTAAATTTTTTTTAAGTGCAAGGAAAGGATGGGATACATGTTAAATATGGAAAAATCAGGTGGAGGAGTAGGAAACCAAACTGATATGAGGGAATTTGTTTTATACTTAAAAGAAAAAATATTTTCTGAAAAGTATAAAATTAGTAGGGAGGAAGCATTGACGCTTGCGAAAATTCCTAACGATGATATGGATACTTTGAATTTACTTTTTGAATCAGCTGATGAGATAAGAGAAAAGTTTTGTGGGAAATACTTTGATTTATGCACTATTATAAATGCAAAATCAGGTAAATGCTCAGAAAATTGTAAATATTGTGCACAGTCAGCTCATTTTAAAACTAATGCAGAAGTATATGACCTTGTATCTAAAGAACTTGCTTTATGTGAAGCTAAAAGAAATGAAGATGAAGGAGCTCACAGATTTTCACTAGTAACAAGTGGTAGAGGCTTAAAAGGAAATGAAAAAGAATTAGATAAACTTGTCGAAATATACAAGTACATAGGTGAAAATACAGAAAAAATTAAATTATGTGCTTCACATGGAATATGCTCAAAAGAAGCCTTACAAAAGTTATATGATGCCGGAGTTATTACTTATCATCATAATTTGGAGTCTTCTAGAAGATATTATCCTAATGTTTGTACGACTCATACATATGATGATAGAATTAATACTGTAAAAAATGCAATAGCTGTGGGAATGGCTGTTTGTAGTGGTGGAATTTTTGGTTTAGGGGAAAATATCGAAGATAGAATTGATATGGCACTAGACATAAGAGATTTGGGAGTAGTTTCAGTTCCAATAAATGTGTTGACACCGATACCAGGAACACCTTTTGAAAATAATGAAGCTGTAAATACTTATGAAATATTAAAAACAATTTCTATATATAGATTTATGATGCCTGATGTGTTTATTAGATATTGTGGTGGAAGAATAAAGCTAGGAGAACATGTTAGAACTGGAATGAAATGTGGAGTTAATTCGGCACTAACTGGAAATTTCTTAACTACAACAGGAACAACTATAGAAACTGATAAGCAAATGGTAAAGGAGCTAGGTTATGAAATTTAAAGATTTTTTTGTTATAGGAACAGATACAGATGTTGGGAAAACTTATTCTAGTACCTTATTATACAAAGCTTTAAAAAAATATAACTATCAATATTACAAGCCTATTCAAAGTGGCTGTTTTCTAAGAGATGGGAAACTTATAGCGCCAGATGTTGATTTTTTAACAAAGTTTAACAACATAGATTATGATGATTCAATGGTTAGTTATACACTAAAAGAAGAAGTTTCTCCACATTTATCAGCTGAAATGGAAGACACAAAAATAGAAATAGAAAATGTTGTAAAACATTTTTCAGACTTAAAAAATAAATATTCAAATATTTTGGTTGAAGGAGCTGGTGGACTTTATGTTCCTTTGATTAGAGATAAGTTTTACATATATGATTTAATAAAATTATTAAAACTTCCTGTAGTTTTAGTTTGTGGAACAAGAATAGGAGCTATAAATCACACTATGTTGACTTTAAATGCCTTAAAAGATATGGGAATAGAGGTTCACGGACTTATTTTTAATAACTATAAAGGACAATTTTTTGAAGATGATAATATAAAAGTAGTCTTAGAGCTTTCAAAAATAAAAAAATATATGATTTTTAAAAATGGCCAAAAAGAAATTTCTGAAAATGAAATTGAGAAATTTTTTGCTATATAACTAAAAGTTTAAATTTAAATATTATAAATTAGTCTCCGACGTCCGTATTACTCTGGAGAGGATTTCAGTGAGCTCGGAAGAGTCATACGGCTGTCAGGAGACTTTATTTATAGGTAAATTATTGAGAAAAAGAAAGGAGATTTAGTCTTATGTTTAATAATTTGTCTGAACTTCAAAAAAAAGATTTAAAATATGTATTTCACCCTTGTGCTCAAATGAAAGATTTTGAAGAGCTGCCTCCATTGGTTATGAAAAAGGGAGAAGGTCTTTATTTAATAGATGAAAATGGAAATAAGTATATGGATTGTATTTCTAGTTGGTGGGTAAATTTATTTGGTCATTGTAATCCAAGAATAAATAAAGTTGTAACAGAACAAGTAAATACCTTAGAACACATTATTTTTGCAAATTTTGCTCATGAACCAGCTGCTGAATTATGTGAAGAATTAACTAAAGTAATGCCTAAAGGTATTAATAAATTTTTGTTTTCAGACAATGGTTCATCATGTATAGAAATGGCTTTAAAACTAAGTTTCCAATATCATCTACAAACTGGAAATCCTCAAAAAACAAAGTTTATTTCATTAGAAAATGCTTATCATGGAGAAACTATTGGAGCTTTAGGGGTTGGAGATGTAGATATCTTTACAGAAACTTATAGGCCATTAATTAAAGAAGGAATAAAAGTAAGAGTTCCTTATTTAAACTCAAAAATAACAGAAGAAGAATTTAAAAAAATTGAAGATGAATGTATAGAAGAGTTAGAAAAATTAATTGAAGAAAAACATGACGAAATAGCTTGTATGATAGTTGAACCATTGGTACAAGGAGCTGCAGGAATAAAAATATATTCAGCTAAATTTTTAAAGGCAGCAAGAGAACTAACAAAAAAATATAATATACATTTAATTGATGATGAAATAGCTATGGGCTTTGGAAGAACTGGGAAAATGTTTGCATGTGAATATGCTGGAATAGAACCTGATATGATGTGTATAGCAAAAGGCTTATCATCTGGATACTATCCAATAGCAATGCTATGTATAACAAGTGAAATTTTTGATGCTTTTTATTCTGACTATAAAGAAGGAAAATCTTTTTTACATTCTCACACATATTCTGGAAATCCATTAGGTTGCAGAATAGCTTTAGAGGTTTTAAGAATTTTTAAAGATGAAAATATTTTAGAAAGCGTTAATAAAAAAGGAAAATATTTAGAAAAAAAATTACATGAAATTTTTAAAGATAAAGATTATATAAAAGATATAAGAAATATTGGATTAATTGGTGCAATAGAATTAAAAGATGTAAAACCAAATGAAAGAATAGGTAGAAAAATCTATGCTGAAGCATTAAAAAAAGGTGTATTTGTAAGACCTATAGGAAATACGGTTTACTTTATGCCACCTTATGTAATAACTGAAAATGAAATAGATATTATGCTTGATGTATGTGAAAAATCTATTGAAGAAGTTTTAAAATAGCTAAAGTATATGATGTAGTTATAGTTGAAAATTGATAAAATAATAAATAAAGTCTCTCGATAGCCGTATGAGTTCTACGAGCTCAATAAACACAGGCTCTTTGAACTAATACGGACATCAGAGACTAACTTTTATTATTTAATTTTATACTTTTTTATAGAATAAATAAAGTCTCTTGACAACCGTCAAAGTTCTACGAGCTCTAATACGAATGTCAGGAGACTATTTTTTTATTTATAGTATTTTTCAACTTCCTCTGAATCTTTAAATCCTTGTGCTTTAGCAAGATTATCCATATTTTTAATAACTAAATTTATATTTTTTTCTTTAGAATTTTCTATATGTTTTAAATATAATTTTAAAGTTTTTTCAGAATAGGATAATAGTTCACCTTTTAAATAAGTTTCTATAGATGTATCAATATCATCGTCATCTTTAGAGTATAAAGGTCTTCCCATTGAAGAAAAAATTGGGAATCTTTCAAAAAAATCTTCTTCCCACTTCATATAAATCAACATTATTTTATTAACTAAACTATTTTTTTCTTCAGAAATATTTTTTAAATAAATTTTAATTCTTTCATATTCTTTAGGAGAATTATACCTCATCATTTCTGCATATTTTATAAATAAAGGATTGTATTCTAAATTTAAATCATCTAAGTATGATAATAAAGTTTCCTCATTAAAAGTTAGCCACTGAGATTTTCTCATAATAATAAAGTCTTCTTTGTTATCCTGACAACTAGCTCTTCCACCAATATTATTAAGGTTGGAGAAAAAGTTCCATTCTTTCTCTAATATTTTTTCTATTATCAGATTTTTTTCCATTATTTTTCTCTACCTCCTTTATTTAATCTAACCATGGAGAATATTGTTTTAAAAATTCATCATTTATATTTTTTTGAATATCTACTCCATAATCTCCTAAAAAATCACTTTCAATATTACTCAAATTTTGATTTTTTAACTCTTCTATTAGTAAGCTAGAAATTTTTCTTACATAAGGAATTTTGTTTTGAGTTAAGACCATTTCATTTAATAAAGTATGAATTTCATGTCCAAGTATCTCTAAATCTTTTAAAGCTCTATTTGACCATTTATAGAAAATCTTATATTTTTTATTTAACAAGAAAACCAAATGTATAACCTCATCAACAAATAAATATAAAGCTTGATTTGCAGCAACTATGTCGTTTCTTCTCAAGCATCTAGAATAATTATATTGTCCGTGTTGAGAAATATTCATACAACGAGTTGCTATTTTATTTTGTCTTATTACTTCTGGATAATAATTCAATAAAGACTTTCTTATTTCAGAAAAAATACCTAGATTATCTAAAAATACTTCTCCATTTGTTGCTGTTGCAAGGGCAGTTTCTGGGATCCTTTGCCAATCATTTATAGTTTTAGGTAAATCAAAAGAGCCTATAAACTTAAAATAGAAATCTTCTATTGAAAGTAGACCTCTTCTATTTTCTCCCCATTCACTGATTTTTATTTCATTGAAACCTGCATAAGATTTAGGTAAGGTATTCAGTATTTTATTAATTTTATTTCCATATTTTTCAATATCTTCATTTCTTAGCCATATACAAACAGATGGTCCAAAATCGTGATCCTGAGATAATTCATCATCATAGCCATAACATTCAGAACCTTCACCAACCAAACCAAAAGCACATAGAGGTAAAATATCTTTTAATTCTTTTTCAAATACAGGTAGAACTATGTCTTTAAAATATCTTCTTGCTAATTCTAAACCTTTCATATTTTTACTATCATCTTCATAGTTAGTATTGGTAAATTCATTTTTTTTATCAATATTTACTTTATTTCCAAAATCATTATATTCTGATTTGTTTAATAAATCTTCTAAAAATTCTATATTGCTAACAATATTTTTATAGTTATCACTATTTTCTCCCATAGTTTCTTTAGATATCGTAGCAGACTTTTTAAAATACTCTATAGCTTTTTTTAAATTTCCTTCATTATACTGATAAATAGCCATATTATTTAATGAAGCTGCATAAAGAGGATGTTTAGTACCAACGTTTTTTTCAAAAATTTCTAGAGATTTATTTAGATAATCTATAGCTTTTTCTTTCATTTTTAATTGTAGACAAGGATTAAATAAATTACTTAGGGTTACGGCATATTCAAGTAAGTATTCTTCACTATCGTATTTTTTTAAGATTTCTAAGCTTTTTTGATGAATATCGTAGGCTTTTTTCATTTCTCCTATATTTTGATAAAAAAGACCAAAATTATTACATAAGCCTGCAAAAGAAAAAGTATTATCAGCCTTATTTTCTTCATATATTTTAACTATCTGTTCATAATTTTTTTCTAGTAAATCATATTTTTGAGAAAATCTATAAACTTCAGTAAGATTTAATAGACTTGTAGCATAAGCTAAGTTAGAAGTACCATATTTTTTATTGATTATAGCTAATGCTTCTTTTAGTTTTTCTTCTGCATTATCATAATGACCAATATATTTTAAAGTTCCTCCTAATTCATTAAGAGCTTTAATATATTCATCACTTTCTTTTCCAAAAGATTCTGCTGTTTCAGTTAAAATCTCTTTTAAAACTTCAACTTCTTTCAAAATATTTCCTTGAGTTTGAAATTTTTCTCTTTCTTTTTGTAAATTAGTTATATTCATAAGACCTCTTTTTTAAGTGTAAATTTAGATAAAAAATAACCCTTGACGTCCGTATTATTGCTCAAAGAGTCTATTTTATTAAACTCGTAGAACTTATACAGTTGTCAAGAGACTTTATTTTTTATTAGTCATTCAATTTTAAAACAGATACAAATGCTTCTTGTGGAATTTCAACATTTCCTATGCTCTTCATTCTCTTTTTACCTTCTTTTTGTTTTTCAAGAAGTTTTTTCTTTCTTGTTATATCTCCACCGTAACATTTTGCTATAACATTTTTTCTATATGCTTTTATAGTTTCTCTAGCAATAATTTTTGAACCTAACGCTGCTTGAATTGGAATTTCAAATTGTTGTCTTGGAATAACTTCACTTAATTTTTGACATATAGCTTTTCCTCTGTAATAAGCATTATCTACATGTGCTATAAATGAGAATGCATCAACAGGTTTTCCAGAAACTAAAATATCTACTTTTACAAGATTAGAAACTTTATATTCACTTAATTCATATTCAAATGAAGCATATCCTTTAGTTCTTGATTTTAATTTGTCATAAAAATCAATTACTATTTCTGCAAGAGGCAATTCATATGTAAGCATAGATCTAGTTTCATCTAAATAATCCATTGATATAAATATTCCCCTTTTTTCTTGACAAAGTTCCATAACATTTCCAACATATTCTTTAGGAACTATAACTTTTCCCCTTATATATGGTTCTTGAATAGTTATTTTTCCTCTGCCTTGTTCAGGGAACTCACAAGGGTTATCAATAATAGCTTCTTCTTTATCATCTATACTTACTTTGTATTCAACTGATGGTGTTGTTGAAATCAAATCGATATTGTATTCTCTTCTTAATCTTTCAACAATAATTTCCATATGTAACAAACCTAAGAAACCACATCTAAAACCAAATCCTAAAGCTAGAGATGTTTCAGGAACAAAAGTTAATGAAGCATCGTTTAGTTGTAATTTTTCTAGAGCTTCTCTCAATTCTTCATAATCATCAGTAAATAATGGATATATTCCAGCAAATACCATTGATTGAGCAGGTTTAAATCCTTCTAAAGGAAATAAAGCAGGATTTTTAACGGTTGTTATTGTATCTCCAACTCTTGTATCATGAATAGTTTTTACTCCAGTTATAATATATCCAACTGAACCACTAGTTAAACCATCTGTTGATTTCATTGTTGGAGAAAAAATTCCAACTTCTAAGACATCTAATTCTTTTTCAGTTGACCAAATTTTTATTTTATCTCCTTTTTTTATAGAACCGTCTAAAACTTTTACATAAGTTACAACTCCTCTATAATCATCAAAGAAAGAATCAAATATTAATGCTTTTAATGGAGCATTTTCATCATAGTCGGGAGCTGGTATTCTTTGAACAACAGCTTCTAGGATATCTTCAATACCTATACCATTTTTAGCAGAAGCTAAAACAGCATCATCTGCTGGTAAACCAATTATATCCTCTATTTCTTTTTTTACTTTTTCTGGCTCAGCAGCGGGTAAATCTATTTTATTAATTATAGGTAAAATTTCTAAATTGTTTTCTATTGCAAGATAAACATTTGCAAGAGTTTGAGCTTCAACTCCTTGAGCAGCATCTACAACAAGTAAAGCTCCTTCACAAGCTGCAAGAGATCTTGATACTTCATATATGAAATCCACGTGTCCTGGAGTATCAATTAAGTTTAGTTCATATTCAATGCCATCTTTTGCTTTATAAAATAAAGTTACTGCTTGAGCTTTTATTGTTATTCCTTTTTCTCTTTCAAGTTCCATAGAATCTAATATTTGTTCTTTCATATCTCTTTCAGCAACAGTTCCTGTGTATTCTAAAAGTCTATCTGCAATAGTAGATTTTCCATGATCTATATGTGCAATTATTGAAAAATTTCTTTTATTTTTTTGTAGCATTATAGCCTCCATTTTTTTATTTATAAGAAAGTATTTAAAATTAGTCTCTGGTGTCCATATTAGTTCGAAGAGCCTATGTTCTTCTATAGGAAAGTATAAAAATAAATAGCAAAATTAGTCTCTGACGTCCGTATTAGTTCGAAGAACCTATGTTTATTGAGCTCGTAGAAGTCATACGGCTGTCAAGAGACTTTATTTAATTGAGCTTGTTATCAAGAGACTTTATTTGTTTCTTTTAATTATAAAAGATTTATTCATTTCTGTCAATTTAAGTTATACTTTAGTCTCCTAAAATTAAAATTTGAAAAATTCCAAAAATAATCATAAGAATTGCACCAATAAAAGATAGTATTCTGTGTAGTTTTAAATTTTCACTTTCAACCAAAGTCTTTTTAAAAATATTAGCTAGAATACCAAAAAATAGTATAACTAAAAAAATTCCTGTTGACATAGAAAGTGTAAATAAAAACATATTATTATTTAAGCCAAAGCTTTCTAGAAATAAAAGAACTGTCATTACTCCTGGGCAAGGGCATAGACCTAAGGCTATTGAAAATCCTAATATATTTTTTATTTTTGTTTCATGGCAATGCTCACATGTTTTATTTTTTAAAGTTGAATATATACTATATATACCTATTAAAATTATAAGGATAGAAGCAATAAGCCTTGTTCTATTATCTAAATCATAAAATAATATCATTGAAGCCTTATCTGATAAACTTATAATAAATTTTATTAAGATATAAGCTGATAAACCTTGTAAATATGCTATCAATATAGAAACTAATAGTAGTTTATAGAAATTTAATTCCTCTTTAACAGAATATGTTAATACTAAAGTTTTTCCATGTCCAGGACCAAAAGAGTGGACTATTCCATATAAAAAAGTTAAAAGTAAAAGAGTATAATTTAATTTATCTTGATTTTCATCTATTAATTTGCTTATGTTTTCAACTATATCTTGTTGATAAAAAGCAATTTTATACATCATTAAATTAAAATTAGATAGAACTAGGTACACTAAAGCAATACCTACAATAGCAGTTAAATATTTATATATTTTTTTCATTCAAAATCAACCTCGTATTCATTTGGACTTACTAAATTAAAGTAAAATTTAATTTTGTTATTTGTAAAAAAGTTAACCTTAGTTTTTATATTTTTTAAATTATTATCTACATGAAATGATGTTTTATCATAGTCATAATTGTAGTAATATTTTGTGTCATAAAGGGCTATTTTTAATTTAGAGCTCTTTGTAATTTTTTGATCTATTGGAACAAAAAAATAGATATCTAAGTTATCGTCATCCAATTTGGCTTGTTCAAAAATTATATCATCTTCTTTGTAAGTTTTATTGTTGAATTTTACTCTAATATGCTTAAATAAATACTTTAAAAAGACAATATTATCACCTTCAACATTCATATTTTTATCTGGTTTCAAAACTTTTTTGTTAAGTCTTGTGTTCAGTTCATCTAATTTAAGATTTATTTCAAGTCCTTCAAGTGTATTATTTTCTATTCTTGCATTGATATCTGCATCAAAAAAAACATGAGGATGAGAATAAATATTTAAACTAAATATTAAAAAGAAACATAAAAATTTTATTTTCATAGTGCATCAACTTTCTATTTTATTTTATCTTTTACAATGATACATCTATTTATAGATAATTTCAAATTTTTTTATAATTATATTTTTCTATATAAAAATAGTCTCTGACGTCCGTACCAGTTTGAAGAGCCTGTGTTTATTGAGCTCGTAGAACTCATACGGCTGTCAAGAGACTAATTTTGCTATTTATTTTTATATTTTTTTACAGAAAAAAAGGTTGTTACAAATTAAATTGTAACAACCTCAATCCTAAAGATTATACTTTTTTATTTTTTTAAAGTTTTCTTTATTAATTCATCATTAACAATGTATGGTAATGTAATATGGTCTGTTCCTTTATTATCTAAGTTGTATTCTACAACAGTTTCGATAGAGTGAGGATTTCTTGCCCAAGCTCTTCTAGCAACTCCACCCATTACGTCCCAAGGCATTGCTTGCCATAAGATTTCATCTACTCTTTTACTTCCGTCAAGAACCATTCCAAATCCACCGTTGATAGATTTTCCGATTCCAACTCCTCCACCATTATGAAGAGCTATCATAGTCATACCTCTTGCAGCATTTCCAGCAAAACATTGAGTTGCCATATCTGCCATTATGCTACTTCCGTCTTTAATGTTTGAAGTTTCTCTGAAAGGAGAGTCAGTACCAGACACATCGTGATGGTCTCTACCTAACATTACAGGTCCAATTTCTCCATTTCTAACCATTTCATTAAATTTAAGAGCTATTCTAGTTCTACTCATTGCATCTTGATAGAATATTCTTGCTTGAGTTCCAACAACAAGTCCATTCTTGTCAGCATCTTGTATCCATACATAGTTATCTCTATCTTGATATCTTCTGTTAGGGTCAACAAGTTCAAGAGCAGCTTTGTCTGTCTTTAATAAATCTTCTTTCTTTCTTGATAGACATACCCATCTGAATGGTCCATATCCATAGTCAAATAATTCAGGTCCTAATATATCTTCAACATATGAAGGGAATATAAATCCTTCTTTATCGTCTACGCCATTTTTAGAAATTTCTTTTATTCCTACATCATAGATAGATTTTAAGAAACTATTTCCATAGTCAAAGAAGTATACTCCTCTATCATGTAAAGTTTTGATTGCTTTATAATGTCTTTTTAAACCTTCATTTACTAATTCTCTGAATTTAGCTCTATCAGTTCCAAGAAGTTTAGTTCTTTCTTCAAAAGAAGTTCCTACTGGGCAATATCCTCCATCATAAACAGCATGACAAGAAGTTTGGTCTGATAATAAATCAATATGTTTATTAAATTCTATTGCATATTCTAGTATTTCAACTATATTTCCATGGTATGCTATTGCATAAGGAGTCTTTGAAGAAATTTTTTCTTCTGCAATTTTAAATGCTTCTTCTGGAGTATTTGCTATTGCATTTACCCAACCTTGTTCAAGTCTTGTATTGATTCTTGATAAGTCAACTTCAGCAACGATTGCAACACCTTTTGCTATTTCACAAGCTTTACCTTGAGCTCCACTCATTCCTCCAAGTCCTGAAGTTATAAATAATTTTCCTCTTAAATCTCCATCAGCTGGAACTCCACAGAATAATCTTCCTGCATTTAATATAGTTGAGTAAGTTCCATGAACTATACCTTGAGGACCTATATACATCCAACCACCAGCAGTCATTTGTCCATAGTTTGCAACACCTATTGCAGCTCCTCTAGCCCAGTCATCATAGTTATCAAATAGACCTACCATAAGTCCATTAGTAATTATAGCTCTCGGAGCATAAGGATTAGATCTAAATAATCCAGTTGGGTGTCCTGAAGCTACAACTAAAGTTTGATCTTGAGTCATATTTTCAAGGTATTTTTTGATAAGTCTATATTGCATCCAGTTTTGACATACTTGTCCAGTTTCTCCATAAGTTACTAATTCATAAGGATATAGAGCTATATCAAAATCTAAGTTATTATCTATCATAACTTGCATTGCTTTAGCTTCAGTACATTTTCCTTTATATTCATCTATTGGTTTTCCATATAGATTTCCTTCTGGTCTAAATCTATATCCATAGATTCTTCCTCTTTCTTCTAATTCTTGCATGAATTCTGGAGCTAACATTTCATGAAATTCTTCAGGAATATATCTTAAAGCATTTCTTAAAGCTAGTTCTCTATCATGTTCAGATAGTTTTACTATTCTTTTTGGAGCCCTTCTTATGCTAGGATCCATTTTAGGAATTTCCATTGGGATATCTTCAGCAGTTAATTTTATTGTCATTGCATCATAAATAGTTTTATTACTTAACATTATTAATTTCCTCCTAATTTTTTTATAAAATTTTAATTTATTGATTTAAAAATAGTTCGTTATAACCAGATTTCTTAACGATTAAAAATCAAGAGTTCGCTACAAATTTGGCATCAGTAAGAAGCTCTAAATGAACAAGTTCATTAAAAGCTTCTAAGATCGCTAACTTGCTAACAAGTTAGCTCAGACACGCCAAGATTTGTTCGGCTAACTCTATTTGATTTTTAATCTAAAATCTGGAAAAATAATTCACTTATTTTTAAATTATCCAAAAGATAGCCCCGATGTCCGTATTAGTTCGAAGAGCCTGTGTTTATTGAGCTCGTAGAACTCATACGGCTATCAGGGGCTTATAATGTAGTTAAATTAAAATTTTAGTTCTCCTATTGCTTTTTCTACATTATCTACAACTGCATTAGTTTTTATTAAATCTTCAGCAGCATGGATATCTATATACATAGGTCTATCAACACTTACATAAGAAATTAATTCTCTTACTTTATCATAAGCTACTTTAGTTGCTGGAGATAATTTTTCTTTAGCTCCTTTTAAGTCTATAGCTTGACAAGCAGTAATTAATTCCATTCCTATAACTTTTCTTACATTTTCAAGTATATCTTTTGATTTTTTAGCAGCTATTGATCCCATAGAAACATGGTCTTCTTGGTTAGCAGAAGTTGGTATTGAGTCAACAGAAGCTGGATGTGCTAAAACTTTATTTTCTGATACTAATGCAGCTGCACTGTATTGAACTATCATGAATCCAGAATTTAATCCACCTTGTTCAACTAAGAATGCAGGCAATCCATGGTTGATAGCTGGGTTTACCATTTTTTCTATTCTTCTTTCAGAAACATTTGCCATTTCAGCAAGAGCTATTCCTAAGAAATCAAATGGTAGTGCCATAGGTTGTCCATGGAAGTTTCCACCAGATATAACTTCGTCAGTATCAACAAATATTAATGGGTTATCTGTTACTGCATTTATTTCTATTTCAACTTTTTGTTTTACATATTCTAATGTATCTTTACTTGCACCATGAATTTGAGGTATACATCTTAAAACATATGAATCTTGTACTCTTTCAACACCTTGTTTAGTAACATTTGTACTTCCTGCTAAAATTCTTCTCATATTTTCAGCTGTATTTATTTGACCAGCATGTCCTCTTACTTCACTTATTCTTGGATCATAAGCATCTATAATTCCATGTAATCCTTCCATAGTTAATGATGCTGCAACATCTAAGTGTTTAGATAAATTGATAGCATCGTATAGAACGTGAGCACCTGTTGAAGTTAATGCTTGAGTTCCGTTTGTAAGAGCTAAACCTTCTTTTGAAGATAGAGCTTCAATTGGTTCTATTCCTGCTTTAGCTAATGCATCTTTAGCTTCTAACAATTCACCTTTGTAGAAAGCTTTACCTAATCCAATTAGGACTAAAGACATATGAGCTAGAGGAGATAAATCTCCAGATGATCCAACTGAACCTTTTTCTGGTATCCAAGGAGTTACTTCTTTATTAAGTAATTCAACTAGTTTTTCAATTACTATTCTTCTTGCCCCTGAGTAACCTTTAGCTAAGTTTACAGCTCTTAAAAATACTACACCTCTTGCTATATCAATAGACATAGGATTTCCTACACTACAAGAGTGGCTCATTACTATATTTTTTTGTAATTGACCAGTTTGTTCTTTAGAGATGCTGATTTCAGCAAATTTTCCAAAACCAGTAGTTATTCCATAAGATACTTTTGCCTCATCAACATATTTGTCAACTAAAGCTCTAGCTTTATCAATTTTTTCGTAAGCATCTTGAGAAATTTCTACCTTATACCCCCTTCTTGTTACATTGATTAAGTCTTCTAAAGTGATTCTTTTACTACCTAAAACAACTTTCATATGTACACCTCCATATATAATAAATACTTTTTAAAATGATTTTAATAATTAGTCAAAAAAATTATTCAATAACAATTTCTTCATTTTTAACTATATTATTTTTTTCATTATAGAATGTTTTTAAAAAATTTAATAATATATATTATAAATGTTTTTTATATATTAAATATACGATACCGTTACAATTTGTATATAATTTTAGTAGTTTGCTAGTATATGAAATTTATATTTTTCTAAATAAATGAAAAATATATATTATTTGCTTTATTAGATAAATAAATGATATAATAAAAGTAAATATATTTTATAAGGAGGGTCTTTATGTATCAAAAAGAAATTAAAGAGAGTAATGAAAATATAATTTTTAACTCAATCTTTTTTACAGAACAATCTTTTTCTATTCCTGATTTAACTAAAAGAACTAACATGACTTTCCCAACTATAAAAAGAGTTATTAATGAATTTTTAGAAAAAAATATAATTGTCGAATGGAATTTAAGTAGTGGTGGTATTGGACGAAGAGCTGTTAAATATAAATTTAATCCAGATTTTTGTTATAGTATCGGTGTTAGTATAGATGAAAAAGAACTTAAATTTATTTTGATGAATAGTGTAGGGACTATTTTATTATCAGATAAAGTTAAAATAGAAAATGAAGATTTTTTAGTTTTTTTAATTGAAAGTATTAAAAAATTTATATCAAAAGCTGATGAAAAGTATATAAAAAAAATCATAGGAATTGGAATTTCTATTCCAGGTATCTATAATAAAGAGAATAATTTTTTAGAATTTTATGGAGATGTTAGGTATAGCACTGATATTTTAAAAGATATTGGAGATGAGGTTGGTTATCCAGTATGGGCTGAAAATGAAGCAAATATGTCAATATTGGCTGAAGCTATTATAGGAAAATATAAAGAATTATCAGATTTTACTGTTATTACTATTAATAATAAAGTTACTTGTTCAACGTTTCACAAGTTTGGAGATAAAAGTGAAGAATATTTCTTTAAAGCGAGTAGAGTTCATTATATGGTTGTTGATTATGAAAATCAAAAAAAAGTTGGAGATTTGATTTCCTTTAAAGTTTTAAAAAATAGTATTTTAGAAAATTTTCCTGAAATTACTGATATTGAAGAATTTTTCTCAAATAAAAAATATAGGTACAGTGCTAAGGGTAAAAATATTGTTAATGATTATTTAACATATATGGGAATTATTCTTAAAAATTTGATTTTTACTTATAATCCTAAAAAACTTATTGTTTGTGGTGAACTTTCTAAATACTCAAATTATCTTTTAGAGCAAATGGTAAGAATAGTTTATCCTAAAGATCATATTTTTTATAGAGGAAAAGAAACATTAACATTTTCTAAATTTAAAGGTAATTCAAGTATAGTTGGAGCAGCCTTGTTCCCTATTGTAGATAAAATGATGTAATATATTTGGAGGTAAAGATGAATAATAATGAATTTGTAAATAAATACACTTCAGGGGAATGTCTTTCATTTATTGAATTTCAAGTAATAGCAAAAAAATATAATATATATTTTGAAAAAATTAATAATGAGATAGTTATTTGTTATGACGGAGAAGATGACCCTAAGCAAGCTGCTTTTGATTTTTATAAGACTTTTTATCCTGAAACAAAATTAACTCCTGCAACTTTTGATTTAGTTGTACATATAAAAGATTTTCACTTTAAATTTTTAAGAGATAAGATAAACGAGATTGCTAAAAGTTACGGACTTCCACCTGTTTATAATCAAACATTGTCACTTCAAGAGAATGCTAATTCTCTTTTAAATACTTTAAAAACTAGATATGCTATTCATAAGAAAGATATTGAGCTGATAAAGTATATTTTGAATCTATAATATTCATTGAAGTATTGAATAATGGAAATAAAAAAGCACGATATTTTTATAAAATCTAAATATCGTGCTTTCTTCTATAGTAATAAATAGTAAAAATTAGTAATAAATAGTAAAAATTAGTTTCTGACATCCGTATTAGTTCAGATCCTGTGTTTATTGATTTTATAGAGAAATATAAATTTAATATGAAAATTAGTCTCCGATGTCCGTATTACTTTGGAGAGCATTTCGGTGAGCTCGGAAGAGTCATACAGCTATCAGGAGACTTTATTTAATAAATTATAAATTTTGTATAAATATTTTTATTTATTATTAGCAGACCAGTTTTTTCTTCTGTCTCCTTCTTTTAAAATTTTCTTTCTAAGTCTTACATTGTTAGGAGTTACTTCAACAAGTTCATCTTCTGCAATATAATCAAGAGCTTGTTCCAATGTAAATTTTCTAGGAGTGGCAAGTTTAACAGCATCGTCAGAACCAGCAGCTCTCATGTTTGTAAGTTTCTTAGTTTTACAAACGTTTACAACTAAGTCATTTTCTCTATTATGTTCTCCAACTATCATTCCTTCATATACAGGTATACCTGGATCTAAGAATAGGCTTCCTCTGTCTTGTAAGTTGTTAAGTGCATAAGGAACAGTAACTCCAGGTTCAGTTGCAATCAAAACTCCCTTATTTCTAGTAGGAATATCTCCTTTATACTCTTCATAATCAAAGAATGAATGATTTAATATCCCAGTTCCTTTTGTATCTGTTAAAAACTCGTTTCTAAATCCGATAAGTCCTCTTGCAGGAACTTTAAATTCAAGTCTAGTATAACCATCTTGACCAGGAACCATAGAAACCATTTCAGCTTTTCTAACTCCCATTTTTTCAATTACAGTTCCTGTAAAACTATCATCAACATCTATTAGTGCAAGTTCTATCGGTTCTAATTTTTTACCATCTTTTTCTTTGAATAATACTCTTGGTTTTGAGACTTGTACTTCAAATCCTTCTCTTCTCATGTTTTCAAGTAATATAGAAAGTTGAAGTTCTCCTCTTCCTTTAACGACAAAAGAATCAGGAGAGTCTGTTGCTTCTACTCTCATACTAACATTTGTTTGAATTTCTTTTTGTAATCTATCCCAAATATGTCTTGATGTAACAAATTTACCTTCTTTTCCAACGAATGGAGAATCATTAACCATAAATGTCATAGCAAGAGTTGGCTCATCTATATCTATAACAGGTAATGCAACAGGGTTGTTGATATCTGCTAAAGTTTCACCAATATCTATATCTTCTATACCTGCAACACAAACTATATCTCCAGCTCCAGCTTCTTCAACTTCTACTCTTTTTAAACCTTCATATCCATATAAAACAGAAACCTTACCTCTTACTTGTTTTCCTTCTCTTTTTATAAGCATAACCTCTTGGTTTCTTTTTAAAGTTCCATTATGAATTCTTCCAACTGCCAATTTTCCAACATAGTTATCATAAGCAATATTAGTTATTAAAAATTGAGTTGGTTTTGTTGCATCTCCATCGGGGTCTTGAACATGTTCCAAAATTGTTTCAAACAATGGTTGCATATCCATATTTTCATCAGTTAATTCTTTTCTAGCAAAACCAGTTTTTCCAGAAGCGTATACTACAGGAAACTCAAGTTGATATTCGTTAGCATTTAATTCTATAAATAAGTCATAAACCATATATAAAACATCTTCAGGTCTTGCATTTGGCTTATCAACTTTATTTACAACAACTATTGGTCTGTGACCTTGTTCAAGTGCTTTTTTTAATACATATTTAGTTTGAGGCATAGGCCCTTCAAAAGCATCTACAAGTAGTAATACTGAATCAACCATTTTCATAATTCTTTGTACTTCTCCACCAAAGTCAGCATGTCCTGGTGTATCAACTATGTTAATTTTATAGTCCTTATATTTAACAGCTGCATTCTTAGAGAAAATAGTAATTCCTCTTTCTCTTTCAATGTCATCTGAGTCCATAACTCTTTCTTCAACTTTTTCTAATTCGTGAGTTTTAAAAACTCCACCTTGTCTCAATAAGCAATCTACAAGAGTAGTTTTCCCATGGTCAACATGGGCAATAATTGCAATGTTTTTAATATTCATTTTTTCCCTCTCATTTAATAATATTTATATCCTTTTAATAAACAATTTTTATCAACAACAGCTAATCCCAAAAAATTGTTTTCAAAATAAACTCTATAATATCCATTTTCTAATGTATTTTCTAATTTAACTGTATTTCCATTCTTATATAAAGTAAATTCTTTTTCTGTATTCAAGAAACATTTTTTGTATAAGAAAATATCTTCAACTGTTTTTAAAAAGCTAAAATCTTTATTTAAAACCATATCTTCTATTTGTCCTAAAGTGTAAGATAAATCTAAAGAATAATCTCCGACTTGGTCTCTATTTAAAGCTGTCATTGTTGCATAAGTTCCTAAATCTTGCCCTATATCAAAAATCAAACTTCTAATATAACAACCTTTTGAGACCTTGGTTTTTATTTTTGCTTTATTTTCAGAAAAACTTATAAGTTCAATATAATCAATATTAATTTCTCTTTCTGGTCTTTCAATTTCGATTCCTTTTCTAGCTAAATCATATAACTTATTTCCTTGAATTTTTATTGCTGAATACATAGGAGGTACTTGTTTAATCTTTCCCACAAATTTACTTATTGATTTATTCAACTCTATTTCAGAAGTTTCAATATATTTTTCAGCTATTTTTTGACCTTCAATGTCATAAGTATCAGTTGCATATCCTATATCAAAATCAGCTGTGTAAACTTTGTTTTTAGCTTCTAAATCCGAAGCTAGTTTAGTGGCTTTTCCAACACATATAAGCATAACACCTGTTGCCAAAGGATCAAGAGTACCAGTATGACCTATTTTTTTTGTTTTTAATATTTTTTTTAATTTTCTTATAGCATCAAAAGAAGTAATTCCTTTTGGTTTATTTATAACAATTATTCCTTCCAAAATATCATCCTCAAAATTTCTTTTATATTTATAGCACAATATTATAGCACATTTCTTTTAAAGATACTAATTAATTTTATTATATTTATAATGAATAATCTATATTTAAATAAAATATAAAAAGACTTGAAAATATTTTAAATAAGTAGTAGAATAAAAGCATACCAAATTAATCAAAATAGAAGGAGTGATAATTATGGCAAAATTAACAGATGCTATAAAAGAATTAATATTAAATCCAACTAAGGAAGGAGCATGGACAGCACAATTAGGATGGATAGCAACAGTAAGAGAAGATGGAGCACCTAATATAGGGCCAAAAAGATCTTGCCGTATCTATGATGATTCTACTTTAATCTGGAACGAAAATACAGCTGGAGAAATAATGAAAGATATCGAAAGAGGATCTAAAGTTGCAGTTGCATTTGCTAACTGGGATAAATTAGATGGATATCGTTTTGTAGGAACTGCTGAAGTTCACAAAGAAGGAAAATATTATGATGAAGTAGTAGAATGGGCTAAAGGGAAAATGGGAGTACCTAAAGCTGCAGTAGTATTTCATATTGAAGAAGTTTATACTTTAAAATCAGGACCAACAGCTGGAACAAGAATAGACTAATAATAATTTGATATTAAGAAAATAAAGTTATTGTGATATTGATATTATTAATATTACAATAACTTTTTTATTTTCTATAGAAAAGTATAAATTTAAATAGCAAAATTAGTCTCTGACGTCCGTATTAGTTCGAAGAGCTTATGTTCATTGAGCTTGTAGAACTTATACGGTTGTCAAGAGGCTTTATTTATAAGGAAAATATAAAAATTAAAACAAAAAAGTTGACTATTTTAGTATGTTTTTATATAATTAGATATATATTTTTAAATATTTTAAGAAAGTAGGTTGAGAAAAAAATGAAAGCATTTATGCTTGCTGGTATAAGTAGTGGAATTGGGAAAACAACAATCTCTATGGCTCTTATGTCAGCTTTTGACAATATCTCCCCATTTAAAGTTGGACCTGATTATATAGATCCTGGTTTTCACGAATTTATAACAGGAAACCCAAGCTATAATTTAGATATGTTTATGATGGGAGAACAAGGTGTTAGATATAGTTTTCTAAAGCATCATAAGAATATTTCGATAATAGAAGGTGTTATGGGACTTTATGATGGGATAGATAATACTTTAGATAATAATAGCTCTGCACATTTAGCAAGATTTTTAGGGGTTCCAGTAATTCTAGTGTTAGATGGAATAGGTAAAAGTACAAGTATTGCTGCTCAAGTTTTGGGATATAAGAATCTTGATCCTAGAGTTAATATTGCTGGAGTTATAATAAATAAAGTTTCAAGTGCAAAAACATATTCGATATTTAAAGAGGCAATAGAAAAATATACAGGAGTTAAATGTCTAGGTTTTGTTGGGAAAAATGATTCTTTGAATATATCAAGTAGACACTTAGGACTTTTACAAGCACATGAAGTTGATGACTTGAAAGAAAAGTTACAAATATTAAAAAATGCAGTCTTGGAAAATATAGATCTAGTTGAATTAGAAAAAATTGCAACAGAGCAAACTAGAAACATAGAAGAAAAAGTTAGTGATATTGCTTATCCACTATACTTATCTAACTTAAAAGATAAATATACAGGAAAAACAATAGCAATAGCTAAGGATTCTGCATTCTCTTTTTACTACAATGATAATATTGAATTTTTAGAATATATGGGATTTAAAATTAGATATTTTTCTCCGATAAAAGATGCAGTAGTACCAGAATGTGATGCTATTTATCTAGGTGGGGGATACCCAGAAAATTTTGCAAAGGAATTATCTAGCAATAAAAGTATGATTAATTCTATTAGAGATAATTATGAACAAGGTAAAAGTATCTTAGCTGAATGTGGAGGTTTTATGTACTTAAGTAATGGTATAGAGGACACAGAGGGGAAAATGTCTGAAATGTGTTGTTTGGCACCTTGTTTAGTAAATATGACAAATAAATTAGATATATCTAGATTTGGGTATATATCAATAACTAATAAAGATGGACTAGAAATAGCTAAGGGACATGAGTTCCATTATTCGAAATTAAAAACAGTTATTGAAGATACAAGAAAATTTAAAGCTGTAAAAAAAGATGGAAGAAATTGGGATTGTATATTTAATGGAAAAAAGATGTATGCAGGTTACCCACATATACATTTTTTTGGAAGTTATAAATTATTAGAGGAGTTATTTTAATGAAAAAAGAGATGGAGAATCTACAGAATTTATTTTATTTATGTTAGAAATTATAAAAGAAACTTTAATAGAATTAGTTGAAAAACAAAAAATGACCGATAAAATGACCGATAAAATGACCGATAAAATGACCGATAAAATGACCGATAAATTTAAAGAAAGAATAGAAATACTTATCAAATATTTAGGTCAAAATGATTCTATTAGCAATAAAGAGGCACAAAGCTTGTTGGGTATCTCAGAAGCTACAGCAAAGAGATTTTTAAATAGTTTAGTCAAAGAAAATCTTCTAGAAGCTGTTGGAGAATACAAAGTAAGAAAATATATAAAAAAATAATAAAAGAATGAAATGGAGTGATAATAGTGAGTTATATAAAAGTACCAGGAGATATAGAAAAAAGAAGTTTTGAAATTATTGAAGAAGAATTAGGAGATAAAGCGAAGAAATTCTCTGAAAGTGAAATGCCTATAGTTAAAAGAATAATCCATACTTCAGCAGATTTTGAATATGCTGATTTAATAGAATTTCAAAATAATGCTATAGAAAGTGGATTAAAAGCTTTAGAAAAAGGTTGTAAAATTTATTGTGATACAAATATGATAGTAAATGGACTTAGTAAACCTGCCTTATCTAAATATAACTGTTCTGCTTATTGTTTAGTTTCCGATAAGGAAGTAATTGAAGAGGCTAAAAAAGAAGGACTTACTCGTTCAATAGTTGGAATGAGAAAAGCAGGAAAAGACCCTGAAACAAAAATATTTATTTTAGGAAATGCACCTACTGCATTATATCAATTAAAGGAAATGATAGAAAATGGTGAAATAGAAAAACCTGCTTTAGTTATAGGAGTTCCTGTTGGTTTTGTTGGAGCAGCAGAATCAAAAGAAGAATTTAAAAAGCTAGGTATTCCATATATCACAATAAATGGTAGAAAAGGTGGAAGTACAATAGGTGTTGCTATACTTCATGGAATTATCTACCAAATATATAAAAGAGAAGGTTTTCATGCATAATTTTTTACAAATAAAAAGATGAAAAATATTGATTAAAAGTTTTGATTTTAAGTCTTTATTTGGACAAAATATAAAAATAATAAAGAGAGATTAAAATGGAAGAAAAAGAATTGAAAAATGGTTATACAACAGGAACTTGTGCCACAGCAGCAGTGAAAGTTGCTTTAGAAGCACTAGTCTATGGTAAAAAAGCTACTGAAGTTGATATAACTACATTAAATTACACAAATTTAAAAATACCAGTTCAAAAGCTGAGAGTTAGAAATAATTTTGCAAGCTGTGCTATACAAAAATATGCAGGTGATGACCCTGATGTTACTAATGGAATAAGTATTTGTGCTAAAGTACAATTGGTAAAAGAACTTCCAAAAGTTGACAGAGGTGCATACTATGATAATTGTGTGATTATTGGTGGTAGAGGAGTTGGACTTGTAACAAAAAAAGGACTTCAAATAGGAGTTGGAAAATCTGCAATAAATCCTGGACCACAAAAAATGATAACCTCTGTTGTTAATGAAATTTTAGAGGGAATAGATGAGAAAGTTATAATAACTATTTATATTCCTGAAGGAAGAGCAAAGGCATTAAAAACTTATAATCCTAAAATGGGAGTTATAGGAGGGATTTCTGTCCTAGGAACAACTGGCATAGTTAAAGCTATGAGTGAAGATGCATTAAAAAAATCTATGTTTGCAGAACTTAGAGTTATGAAAGAAGACAAAGATAGGGATTGGGTTATTTTTGCTTTTGGTAACTATGGAGAGAGACATTGCATAAAATTGGGGCTAGATGTTGAGCAAATGATAATAATAAGTAACTTTGTTGGTTTTATGATTGAGTCAGCAGTTAAACTAGGATTTAAGAAAATCATTATGCTTGGGCATATTGCTAAAGCAATAAAAGTAGCAGGTGGAATTTTTAACACACACAGTAGAGTAGCTGATGGTAGAATGGAAACTATGGCTACTTGTGCTATTTTAGTTAATGAAAAAATTGAAAATGTAAAAAAAATTATTGGTGCAAACACTGTTGAAGAAGCTTGTGATTATGTTGAAAATAATGAAATTTATCATTTAATTGCAAATAGAATTGCCTTCAAAATGCAAGAATATGCAAGAGCAGATATAGAAGTATCGGCTGCAGTATTTTCTTTTAAAGGAGAAACTATGGGGGAAAGTGATAATTATCAAAAAATGGTAGGTGATTGCGGTGCAATTAAATAAGATAAATGTTGTAGGTTTAGGTCCTGGAAATATAAAATATCTTTCTATGGCTGGTGTAGATTGTATAAAAAGTGCTGAAATTATAGTTGGAAGTACAAGACAACTTTCAGACTTAAAATCTATTCTTTCAAAAGAACAAGAAATATATATATTAGGTAAATTACCAGAATTGATAGTTTATCTAAAAGCTAATATTAGCAAAAAAATCACAATTATTGTTTCTGGAGATACAGGTTATTATAGTTTGGTTCCTTATTTATCAAAAAATTTATCAAAAGAAATTTTAAATATTGTTCCTAATATATCATCTTATCAATATCTATTTTCAAGAATAGGAGAGAATTGGCAAAGTTTTAGACCAGCTAGTGTTCATGGTAGAGAGTTCGACTACTTAAATAAAATTGATGAAAAAGATATTTCTGGACTTGTGTTATTAACAGATGATGTTCAAAATCCTTATGAAATAGCAAAAAATCTATTTGAAAATGGAAAAAGAAATATAACTGTCATAGTTGGAGAAAATTTATCTTATGATAACGAAAGAATAACTATAGTTAAAATTGAAGATTATGAAAAACTAAATAGAAAATTTGATATGAATGTTTTAATTTTAAAAAAGGGAGAAAACTATGGAAAAGAATAAATTAAAAATAGTAGTTTTAGACAGAAATGCAATAGGTCCTTTTAAATTAAAAGAAAAATTTTCAAAATACGGGGAATACACTGAACTAAATTTGACAAATGATGATGATGTAGGAAGTTATTTAAAAGATTGTGAAGTAGTTATTTTGAATAGAATTAGATTAGGAAAAAAAGAATTTGAAAAAGCATCTAATTTGAAATTAGTTCTATTAACTGGAACAGGTTATAATCATATAGATTTAGTTGCTGCAAAAGAACATGGAGTAACTATTGCTAATGTGGCTAATTATTCTACTAATTCTGTTGCTCAATTGACTTTAACATTTTTATTGAACGAATTAACAAGAGTAGAAAAATTAAGTCAAGAAGTTAAAAAAGGAAAATGGTCTGAAATTTCAATTAGAATGGATAAGTATTACCATACAGACACAGAAGATAAAGTTTTAGGAATTTTAGGTTATGGAAATATAGGAAAAAAAGTAGAGGAATATGCTAAAATGCTTGGAATGGAAGTTATGATAGCTAAAATTCCTGGAAGAGATTATTTAGATGAAGTAGATAATAGGTTTACATTAGATGAAGTCTTAGAAAAATGTGATGTTTTATCAATTCATGCACCTTTAACAGATTTAACTAAAAATTTAATAAATTTAGATAATATGAAAAAAATGAAAAATTCTGCAATAATTTTAAATTTAGGAAGAGGCCCTATAATAAATGAAGATGATTTATATTATGCCTTGAAAAATGGAATAATTGCTTCAGCAGCAACAGATGTTATGGTAGAGGAACCACCTAAAAAGAATTGTAAGTTACTTGAATTAGATAATTTTACAGTAACTCCACATTTGGCTTGGAAATCATCAAAAAGTTTAGAAAGACTTTTTGATTCTATTGAAAATAATTTAAAATTATTTTTGGAAAATAAGTTAGTAGGTTTAGAAAGTAAGTAGAAAATAGAGAGAGGATAAATATGCATATATATGATAAAGAGTTTACTCAAACTGAATTACCGATGACAAAGCAAGAAATAAGGGCAGTATCTATTGCTAAGCTTATGTTAAAACCTGATTCAATTTTGATAGATGTTGGAGCAGGAACTGGGACAATAGGTATAGAAGCAGCAACATATATGCCACAGGGTAAAGTTTATGCTATAGAAAAAGAAGAAAAAGGTTTAGAAACAATAAAATTAAATGCAGAAAAATTTGAGCTTAAAAATTTTGAATTGATACATGGAAAAGCACCTGATGCTATACCAAATATTCCTTATGATAGAATGTTTATTGGTGGCTCAACTGGTGGAATAGAAGAAATAATTACTCATTTTATGACTTATGCAAAAGATAGAGCTATACTTGTTATCAATTGTATAACATTAGAGACACAAGCAAAATCTTTAGAAGTTTTAAAAGAAAAAGGTTTTAAAGATATAGAAGTTATAACGGTTACAGTTGGTAGAGCAAAAAAAGTAGGTCCTTATACTATGATGTTTGGAGAAAATCCTATTTGTATAATTAAGGTTATAAAAAGAGATAACTAAAAACTCATAATATTTTTAAAATTATATTTATTAACTTAATGATTGTATTCCTAAAAAATATAAAAATAAAAAGTTTTAGGAATATATTCCTTAAAAATTATAAAAAATAAAAGTTTTGGGATTATATTTCTTAAAATTTGATTTTTAATAAAAAAGATTATATAATTTTAGAAAAGAAATGAGGTGCTAATATGATAAGAATAGATAGAAAAGAATATTTAAATTTTTTAATTGAATCAAAAGATAAACAGATAATAAAGGTAGTATCTGGAGTAAGAAGATGTGGAAAATCTACTCTTTTTGAAATATATAAAGATTATTTATTAAAAAATGGAGTTGAGAAAAAGCAAATAATATCTATCAATTTTGAAGATATGGATTATGAAGAGCTAACTGATTATAAAAAACTCTATGAATTTATAAATTCTAAAATGCTTGAGGATAAAAAAAATTATATTTTCTTAGATGAAATTCAACATGTAGATAAATTTGAAAAAGTTGTAGATAGCCTTTTTATAAAAAATAACGTAGATTTATATATAACAGGTTCCAATGCTTATTTTATGTCAAGTGAACTCGCAACTCTTTTAAGTGGTCGTTATATAGAATTAAAAATGCTTCCTTTATCTTTTAAAGAATACTATCAAGCTAGACTAGAATATGAAAATTTAGATAAAAAAGAAAATAAGATATTAAAAACTCTGATGCAATATTATAATGAATATATAGTAAATAGTTCTTTTCCTTATACTTTACAATTAAACAATAACTTAAAAAATATATATGAATATTTAGATGGAATATATAACTCTGTTCTTTTAAAAGATATAGTAGCAAGATTAAAAATTTCTGATGTTATGAGACTTGAAAGTGTTGTTAAATATATATTTGATAATATTGGCAATCTGACTTCAATATCAAAGATTGCAAACACTTTAACTTCAATGGGAAGAAAAACCGATACTAAAACTATTGAAAAGTATGTAAAGGGGCTTATTGACGGACTACTTATATATGAAGTTAATAGATACAATATAAAAGGTAAAGAGTTTTTATCAACATTATCAAAATACTATGTTTCAGACTTAGGGCTTAGACAAATGATTCTGGGTAATAGAAATATTGATATGGGGCATATTCTAGAAAATATAATTTATCTTGAATTACTTAGAAGAAAAGTAAATGTCTATGTTGGGCAATTTGATAAAAATGAAATTGACTTTGTCGTTATTAATTCAAATGAAGTTGAATATTATCAAGTTGCTTTAACTGTCTTAGATGAGAATACTTTAAAAAGAGAGTTAGCTGCTTTTAAAAATATAAAGGATAACTACCCTAAGTATTTATTAACATTAGATGATGTACTACCAAATACTAATTATGATGGAATAAAAGTAATAAATGCTTTGGAATGGTTGCTGGGAGAATAAGTTAAGAGAGAGGATTAGTATGATTAAGTTTACTGATTTTATTAAAGACTTTACAAAAGGAAAAGAAAATAAGATAAAATTTAAGTTTCATATGAGTACAGATTTTTTAGAATTAAAAAAATCTCCATATGATTGTTTAATGGAAGATTCAAAAGATTGGCAAAATTTAAATAATTATAGAAATGAAAAGGGAAAATCTAGTAGACTTGATGGATACGATTATTTAGTAAGTTTTGCTCAATATAATATTTATGGAAGAAATTTTTTTGTCTTTGGAGGAATATATAAAGTAGAAATTGCAAAACCTGAACATTATGAGATAGGTGGATATAATATTTCTCTTTTAGATAATAATGATACTATAGGTGAATTACTTAATAAATATAGAAAAAGACTAGTTATAAAATTAGATGAAAACCTAGGAATAAATTTTGAGTTAACATATGAAGTAGTTGCAAAGAAAAATATTGAAGTTTTTGAAGTTTTTCCAGATATTGCCATAGAAAAATTTAATGGTTATCAAAATGTAAGTATAACTCATAAAGAACTTAGAGAAATTGTTAGTAATAATGAACTTAGTTGGAAATTAGCACTTTCATATATAAAAGCTGTGTATGTTATTACAGATACAAAAACAGGAAAATTATATATTGGTTCTGCCTATGGAGATAGTCAAGGTCTATGGCAAAGATGGGAATGTTATGCTGATTTTAAAGATTTAACTGGTGGGAATAAAGAATTTGAAGTACTTGTAGAAAAAAATGGGAAAGATTATATTTTAAATAATTTTAAATACTCTATAGTTGAAATTTTTGATACTAAGACAAATCGAGAGTATATACTAGAAAGAGAAAATTATTGGAAAAATGTTTTTGAGACAAGAAAGTTTGGAATGAACTGGAATTGATTAGAAGTAGATAGGAGGAAAAAATGAATAAGATTTATGTAGATAAAGTATACTATTCTGAAAAAGAAAATATTGATGATGCTGAATATAATAAAATAAGTTATACTGTAAGAAAGATACGAAGTGTATCAGACTATTTAAGAGCAGTTGAGACTATATTAAGTAACTATTATATCTGTGGTGATTTTTCTCCTATAAAAAGATTTGAAAATTTATTTTATTTAAGAGAAAATAAATTAAAATCTATTATGCAAGAGGGAGTATTTTTTAGAGGACAATCTGAGGAATTTGAATTTATAATACCTAGTATTTTTAGAGATACCAAATATATAGAAAATGAGCATGAATTAATAAAAGAAGCAGAAATATCATATCCATTAGAAATTCAAAAGATAAAATATCTACCTGATAAGTTAGCTTTAATGCAACATTATGGACTACCTACAAGGATTATGGATATAACTACAAATGCTTTGGTAGCTTTATATTTTGCAGTATCTAAGGATAAAGATAAAGATGGTGTTGTTTATCTATTCAATAAAAAAACAAATAAAAAAGAAGTTCTAACTTCAAAAAGTATCCCTGTTATAATAAAAACAGTTCTAGCTAATTTAACATATAAAGAAAAATTATTATTAGATTTAACTTTTAGGAAAATTAAAAATAAAGAGATATTACTATCTTCTTTTAGAAAAGTAAATTACAGGATATTACCTATAATAGGAAAAATTTATGATGCTATAAAAACGGATATAGGATTTATTCCTACTAATATAAAAATTTCAGATTTTTATGGTTTAAACTTTGTAAAACCACTAGAAGTAGATGAAAGAATTATTCGGCAAAATGCAATGTTTATGATTTTTGGATTAGATGGAATTTATGACTCACATAAAGAAGGACTAAAACAACTCAAAGTAGATAGCGAATTAATAGGGAAAAGAGCAATTTTAGAATCTTATTATAAAATAGAAAAATTCCGCAATGAAATTTATAATCTCACTGCGGAAATAAAACAAATAGAAACTAAATTATGGAAAAAAAATACAGAAGAAGTATTAAAAAATAAAATAAGTGAACAAGTTTTTGATGCAATGTTGGCTTATGCCCCCGAATTTTCTTTACCTAAAAAAGAAAAAGAGTGGGCTTTTTATAATAAAAGTGATGAAGATGATGAAACTAGAAAACAAACCTATGACGGAAGTGCTATAATATTATTAAAATCTAAGTATAAAGAGAAAATAAAAAATGAATTAGAGTTAATTGGAATTTCGAGAAAATCAATTTATCCTGATATGCAAAACAAATCACAATATATAAGAGAAAAATATTTATAAATTAAGAAAGGAAAATGTATGACTAACAAATTTTATGGTATAGGTGTTGGAGTTGGGGATCCAGAAGAGATAACTATAAAAGCTATAAACACCTTGAAAAAATTAGATGTAGTAATATTACCAGAGGCAAAAAAAGATGACGGTAGTGTTGCTTATGAAATTGCAAAACAATATATGAAGGAAAATGTAGAGAAAGTTTTTGTTGAATTTCCTATGCTTAAATCTCTAGAGGATAGAGAAAATGCAAGAAAAGAAAATGCAAAAATAGTTCAAAAATTTTTAGATGAAGGGAAAAATGTTGGTTTCTTAACTATTGGAGACACTATGACATACAGTACTTATGTATATATTTTAGAGCATCTTCCTGAAAAATATTTAGTTGAAACAGTTCCAGGAGTCTCATCATTTGTTGATATGGCATCAAGATTTAATTTTCCACTTATGATAGGAGATGAAACTTTAAAAGTTGTATCACTTAATAAGAAAACTAATATTGAATTTGAATTAGAAAATAATGACAACATAGTTTTTATGAAAGTTAGTAGAAATTTTGAAAATTTAAAACAAGCACTTATAAAAACAGGAAATATAGATAAAATTATTATGGTTTCAAATTGTGGAAAAGAAAGTCAAAAAGTTTATTATGACATAAAAGATTTAACAGAAGATGATATTCCATATTTTACAACTCTAATTGTAAAAAAAGGTGGATTTGAAAAATGGAGAAAATTTAGTATATAAGGAGAAGCCATATTATGAAAAAATTATTAGCTATATTATTTTTAATTATTGCAGTTCAAGGTATCGCTGAAACAGTAGTTAAAGGAACTTATGAAACAAAAAGAAAAAGATATGTTGAATTAACTCAAACATTAGAGAAAGAAATATTCTTAAATTATACTCTACCAGATAATAAAAAGGAAATTGTAACTTACAAAGGTGTTGATTATGATATTTTAGTAAGTAAAAATGATTTATTAGAAATTTATAATAAAGGAAGAAAAGAACCAATAGAGGATATTAAAAATAAGATATCATATAAAGATGAAAAATTTGATTACATCCATAATGAATTTGCTGAATTAATTGAAAATAATAAAGCAGTTGTCTATGATAGAAAAAATGAAAAAGAAATAAATTATCTTATAAAAGTAAAATATAGTAATGCAATTTACTATGATAATGGGGGCGGTTCTCTTTATAATGGATATAAATTTTATAAAGACAAAGAATGGACAGAGTCAGTGTTAAAATTTAATATAATTACTAAATTTGGAATTGCACTACACCATAGTTTAGGTGATAATCCATATAATAGAGAATTAACTGAAAAAGAAAAAGAAAGAATAGAAAAATATGATGAAAAATTTAATGAGGAAAAAGAATTATATCAAAGAGCTATACAAACACCAGATGTAACTCAAAGTTTTAGTTACTAAAATAAATTATAGAATTTAAAAAAGAAAGGATTTTAAAATGGAAAAATATAAAGAAAAAGTTTACTTTATAGGAGCAGGGCCAGGTGACCCAGAGTTAATAACTATAAAAGGACAAAGAATAGTTAAAGAAGCTGATGTTATTATTTATGCAGGTTCTTTAGTTCCAAAAGAGGTCATAGATTGTCATAAAGAGGAAGCAGAAATTTACAACTCAGCATCTATGTCATTAGATGAAGTTATAGATGTTACTGTAAAAGCAATAAAAGCAGGTAAAAAAGTAGCAAGAGTTCATACAGGAGACCCTGCAATCTATGGAGCACATAGAGAACAAATGGATATGTTAGATGAATATGGAATTGAATATGAAGTTATTCCAGGAGTAAGTTCGTTTTTAGCATCTGCTGCGGCATTGAAAAAAGAATTTACACTGCCTAATGTTTCTCAAACAGTAATATGTACAAGAATAGAAGGAAGAACTCCTGTTCCTGAAAAAGAAAGCTTAGAAAGTTTAGCAAAACATAGAGCATCTATGGCAATATTTTTATCAGTTCATATGATAGATAAAGTTGTTGAAACATTGGCTACTTCTTATCCCATGACAACACCTGTGGCAGTTGTTCAAAGGGCAACTTGGCCAGACCAAAAAATTGTTTTAGGAACTCTTGAAACCATTGAACAAAAAGTTAAAGAAGCTGGAATAAATAAAACAGCACAAATATTAGTTGGAGATTTCTTAGGGAATGAATATGAAAAATCTAAACTATATGATAAACATTTTACTCATGAATATAGAGAAGGTGTAAAATAATAATATAGATTATTATATTCAAATTAATAAAGAGGTGAACTTATGAAATTAGCATTTTGGACAGTAACAAAAGGAGCGGGAAATATTGCAAGAGAATATAAAGAAAAATTAGAAAAGAATCTGAAAGACTGCGATATTGATGTTTTTACTTTGAAAAAATATGATGTTGAAGATACTATTCAAATAGAAGATTTTACTTCTAATATAAATGAAAAGTTCTCTCAATATGATGCTCATATTTTCATAATGGCAAGTGGAATAGTAATTAGAAAAATAGCAAACTTGATAGGAACAAAAGATAAAGACCCTGCTGTGCTTTTGATAGATGAAGGAAAACATTTTGTAATTTCTCTTTTATCTGGACATTTGGGTGGAGCTAATGAACTTTCTTACTCAATAGCAAATATTTTAAAATTAGTACCAGTTATTACAACAAGTTCAGATGTTACAGGAAAAATTGCTGTTGATACTATATCTCAAAAATTAAATGCAGAATTAGAAGATTTAAAATCAGCTAAGGAAGTAACATCACTTATTGTTAATGGACAAAATGTAAATATACTTTTACCAAAAAATGTAAGAGTAGGTGAAGAAAAATCAGCCGATGGTTTTATTTTAGTATCTAATAAGAAAAATATTGAATATACTAGAATTTATCCTAAAAATTTAATTTTAGGAATAGGTTGTAAAAAAGATACTAAGACAGAGGATATTTTAAAGGCTATAGAAAAATGTTTGGATAAGAATAATTTGGATTTTAGATCTTTAAAAAAAATGTCTACTGTTGATGTAAAAGAAAATGAACAAGGACTGATTGATGCAAGTAACTTCTTAGGACTAGATTTAGAAATAATATCAAGAGATGAAATAAAGAAAATTCAAGATCAATTTGAGGGTTCAGATTTTGTGGAAAAAAATATAGGGGTAAGAGCTGTATCAGAACCTGTTGCACTTTTATCATCGACAGGAAATGGAAAGTTTTTAGTGATGAAAGAAAAATATGATGGAATAACAATTTCAATATATGAAGAGGAGATGAAATAATGAATAAAGGGAAGATTTATGTAGTAGGTATTGGACCTGGAAACATGGAAGATATAAGTAGAAGAGCATATGATGTATTAAAAAATATAGATGTTATAGCGGGATATACAACTTATGTCAATTTAGTTAAAGATGAATTTTCAGATAAAGAATTTTTAATTTCTGGAATGAAAAGAGAAATCGAAAGATGTAAAGAAACTTTAGAAGTTGCTAAAACTGGAAAAACAGTTGCTTTAATAAGTAGTGGAGATTCTGGGATATACGGTATGGCAGGGATAATGCTTGAAGTTGCTTCAGGGACAGGAGTAGAAGTTGAAGTAGTTCCTGGAATTACATCTACAATAGCAGGAGCTGCTTTGGTAGGAGCACCTCTTATGCATGACCAAGCTATAATAAGTCTAAGTGATTTATTAACTGATTGGGAAGTTATTAAAAAAAGAATAGATTGTGCAAGTCAAGGAGACTTTGTAATTTCTCTTTATAATCCAAAAAGTAAAGGTAGAACTGAACAAATTGTTGAAGCTAGAAAAATTATGCTAAAACATAAGTTACCTACTACTCCTGTAGCTTTACTTAGACAAATAGGAAGAAAGGAAGAAAACTACACACTTACAAACTTAGAAGATTTTTTAAACCATGAAATAGATATGTTTACAATAGTTTTAGTTGGAAATTCAAATACATATATTAAAGATGGGAAAATGATAACACCTAGAGGTTATGAAAAAAAATCAAATTGGGGAAAATAGAAAGAAGGATATAATGATTTGGGTAATTGGTGGAACTAAGGATTCAAGAGATTTTTTAGAAAAATTTATAGAGCATGATACTAATATTATTGTTTCAACTGCAACTGAATATGGGGCAAAATTAATAGAAAATTTATCTGTAAAAACTTCATCAGAAAAAATGGATAAAGGAGCTATGTTAAAATTTGTAGAAGATAATAAAATTACAAAAGTAATAGATACAAGCCATCCTTATGCTTTTGAAGTTTCTAAAAATGCAATGGAAGTTGCAGAAGAGAAAAATATTGAGTATTTTAGATTTGAAAGAGAAAAAGTAGATATTTTACCTAAAAAATACAAAAACTTTGAAGAAATTAAAGATTTAATAGAATATGTAGAAAAACTTGATGGAAATATTTTGGTTACTTTGGGAAGCAATAATGTTCCTCTCTTTAAAGATTTAAAAAATTTAGATAATATATATTTTAGGATTTTATCAAGATGGGATATGGTAAAAAGATGTGAAGATAATAATATACTTCCTAAAAATATTATTGCTATGCAAGGACCATTTACTGAAAATATGAATATAGCAATGATGGAACAATTTAATATAAAGTATTTAATTACTAAAAAAGCAGGAGATACAGGTGGAGAAAGAGAAAAAGTTAGTGCCTGTGATAAATTAGATGTAGAGATTATTTATTTAGATAAAAAAGAAATGTCTTATAAAAATTGTTATACAAATATAGATAGACTTATAGAAAAACTAATCTAAAATATAAAAATAGGAGAAGTAAAGTGAATAAAGAAAATGAAAGAGAAAAGATAATAGTAAAAACAAGTATAGTTGGAATTTTAGCAAATATACTACTTGTTATCTTTAAATTAGGAATAGGTATATTTTCAAATTCAATTGCTATAATTTTAGATGGAATTAATAACTTAACAGATGCATTATCATCACTAGTAACAATTGTTGCAACTAAAATAGCTAATTTAGCTCCAGATAAAAAACATCCTCTTGGACATGGCAGGATAGAATATTTAAGTACAATGATTGTAGCAGGAATTATATTCTATGCAGGAATAACTTCACTAATAGAAAGTATAAAGAAAATTTTTAATCCTACAGATGTAGAATATTCTAAAATTACATTAGGAATATTAATATTTTCAATTTTACTAAAATTTTTATTAGGTAGATATGTAAAGAATGTAGGAGAAAAATTTAATTCAAGCTCACTTATAGCATCTGGAGCTGATGCAAGCTTTGATGCAATACTTTCATTTTCTGTTTTATTATCAGCACTTATATACATATTTACTAAAATTAATTTAGAAGCCTATGTTGGAATTTTAATTTCGATATTTATAATAAAATCTGGAATTGAGATTTTTATGGATGCTGTAAATGAAATTTTAGGAAAAAGAATGGATAAGAAACTGATAAACGAAATAAAAAATACAATTAATGCTATTGAAAATGTTCATGGGGTTTATGATTTACTTTTACACAATTATGGACCAGATAAATATGTTGGTTCTGTTCATATAGAAATACCAGATTTTCTAACAGCTGAAGTTATAGATCCACTTGAAAGACATATAAATAGCATCGTATTAGAAAAACATAATGTTTATTTATCTGGAATAACAATTTATTCTATGAATACAAAAAACAATGAGCTTATAAAAATTCGTTCAAGAGTAAAAGAAATAGTTTTGTCACATAAAGAGATTCTAGAATTTCATGGCTTTTATATTGAAGAGAAAACAATGTCTATGAGATTTGATATTATAATAGACTATTCATTTGAAAATAGAGAAAAAATATATAATATTATTTTAAAAGAAATTAAAAATGAATATTCAGAATATAATATAAATATAAAAGTTGATATAGATGTATAAATATTTATCTTGACTTTATATATAAGATTTGTTAAAATACAAAGGAATTTAAGCTCAGTTTTACGACTAGCCTATGTATTACTTAGCTTAGATATTTAAAATTTTAGGAGGAATAAAATGAGAACTAAGGCAGAAATTATTAAAGAATTTGGAAAGACTGAAGCAGATACAGGATCTACTGAAGTACAAATAGCATTACTTACAGAAAAAATTAATCACTTAACAGAACACTTAAGAGTACACAAAAAAGATTTCCACTCAAGATTAGGATTATTAAAAATGGTTGGACAAAGAAAAAGATTACTTGCTTACCTAACTAAGAAAGATCTTGAAGGATACAGAGCTTTAATTGCTAAATTAGGAATAAGAAAATAAGTTATTAAAAATTAAGCTGTTGTAAAAAATACAACAGCTTTTTTATTTTATAGAAAAGCATAGCTTTAAATGGCTAAAATTAGTCTCTGATGTCCGTATTAGTTCGAAGAGCCTGTGTTTATTGAGCTCGTAGAACTTATACGGCTGTCAAGAGACTTTTTTAATAAAAAAATCTATTCTATAAATTACTTTTTAATGTTAAAATATAATAGAAGTTTTTTGCTTAATAAAATTTATCTAAAAATATTTAACCATAAAAGGTGGAGGAAGTATTAAAAAAGGTAATTTAAAAATGGATAAAACATACACAAAAATCAATTAATATAAATTATAAGAAAAGGAATTGAGGAAAATAATGAATAAAGAAAAAATTAATATTTTAAATTTATCACAAGAGGAGTTAACAGATTTTTTAGTCTCTTTAGGCTTAAAGAAGTTTTATGGTAAAGAAGTTTTTATTTGGTTACATAAAAAAATAGTTAGAAACTTTGATGATATGACAAATATATCTTTAAAAGATAGAGAAATTTTAAAAGAGAATGCTTATATATCTCTATTTAATTTGTTAAAATATCAAGTTTCAAAAATAGATAAAACTGAGAAATTTTTATTTAGTTTAGAAGACGGAGGAACTATTGAAACAGTTCTTTTAAGACATAAAGATTCAAAAAACAAAGAAATTAGAAATACATTGTGTGTATCATCTCAAGTTGGCTGTCCTGTAAAATGTAGTTTTTGTGCTACAGGTCAAAGTGGCTATATGAGAAATTTAAATGTAAGTGAAATATTAAATCAAGTATATACAGTTGAAAGAAGACTTAAAAATAAAGGAGAAAATTTAAATAATTTAGTCTTTATGGGAATGGGAGAACCTTTATTAAATATAGATAATCTTTCAAAAGCTTTGAGCATAATATCAAATGAAAATGGAGTAAATATTTCAAAAAGAAAAATTACTATTTCCACATCTGGTGTAGTTCCAGGAATAGAGAAAATTTTACTAGAAAAAATACCAATAGAATTAGCAGTTTCACTACATAGTGCAATAAATGAAAAAAGAGATCAGATTATACCCATTAATAAAAACTTTCCATTAGAAGATTTGTCAGCAGTTTTAGTTGAGTATCAAAAACAAACTAAAAGAAGATTAACTTTTGAGTATATTTTGATTGATAATTTTAATATCTCTGAACTTGATGCCAATGCTTTAGCTGATTTTGCACATCAGTTTGATCATATTATAAATTTGATACCTTATAATGAAGTTGATGGTGTCGAGCATAAGAGACCTTCTGTGAAGAAAATAGAAAGATTTTATAATTACTTAAAAAATGTTAGAAAACTTAATGTCACTTTAAGGCAAGAAAAAGGTAGTGATATTGATGGAGCTTGTGGACAATTAAGACAAAGATCTAAAAAAGGGGAAAATTAAAAATGAAAAAAATTATTTTATTAGCAAAGATGGTAGGTGGTTTATGTTTAATATTTTTAGTTCTTATATTAGGAGTTTATATAAAATATAGATTAGAATTAAAAGATATTCAAAGTTTAGTTGAAGATTATAAACCATCGGTTGCTACAACAATTTATGATAAAAATAATAAAGTTGTTGATATTTTGGCAGCTGAAGATAGAGAAGTTGTAAAGTTAAGTGAAGTTTCTCCTTATTTAAAAGATGCTTTTATTTCAATAGAAGATAAACAATTTTATTCTCACCATGGTTTACATTTTAAGGGAATATTTAGAGCTATTGTGACAAATTTATTGAGTAGAAAAGCTAGTCAAGGTGGAAGTTCAATCACACAGCAATTAGCTAAAAATGCCTTTTTAACGTCTGAAAGAAAAATATCAAGAAAAATAAAAGAAGCTATACTTACTTATCAAATGGAAAGAACTTATACAAAAGATGAAATTTTAGAAAAATATTTGAATGAGATATATTTTGGATCTGGTTCTTATGGAGTAAAAAGTGCAGCTTATCAATTTTTTAGAAAAGATGTAAAAGACTTAAATATAGCTGAAGCAGCTTTATTAGCAGGAATTCCAAATAGACCAACAAAATATGATCCAACTAAAAATTTGGAAAATGCTTTAGAAAGACAACAAATAATATTAAAAGAAATGTATAATGACGGGAAAATAACAGAAGAAGAGTACGAGAAAGCAAAAAAACATAAATTTGAACTTGAAAATGAAGATAATATAAAAAATATTCCTAAAGATACAACTATTATTTATAATAAGATAAGTAAAAAAAGCTTAAATAATCCAGAATTAACAACAATAGTTGAAACATTTTTAGCAGATATTTATGATGAGGAAAAAATATATACTTCTGGATTAAAAATATATACAACAATAGATTTAGATTTTCAAAAAACAGCAAAAGAAACTTTTAATAGTTATGAATACTTTAAGAATAAAGATATAAATGGAGCTATGGTAACACTTGATCCATTTACAGGAGCAATTGTATCTATTGTTGGTGGAAAAGATTTTAAAGCTAAGAACTTTGACAGAGCCTTAATGGCTAGAAGACAAATGGGATCATCATTTAAGCCTTTTGTATATTTAGATGCACTTCAAAATGGATTTGAAGCATATTCAGTTGTAGTTAATGATTATGCGTCTTTTGGAAATTGGATACCAAAAAACGATGATGGAAAATATACTTATAACTCAACTTTAGTAAATTCATTAAATTTATCTTTGAATATACCAGCTATAAAGTTACTAAATAGTATAGGAGTTGAAAAATTTAAAGAAGACAGTAAAAATATAAAATTAAGTTCAGAAATAAAAGATTTAACTGCTGCGTTAGGTTCAGTTGATGCAACTCCTCTTGAAACAGCTACAAACTTTTCTATCTTCGTTAATGGTGGATATTTAGTTAAGCCAAATATAATTAGAGAAATAAGAGATAATCAAGATATACTAATTTATACAAATGAAATAGAGAAAACAAAAGTATATGAAAGTGTTGACACTAGTGCAGTAACAGCTATGTTAAAGAATGTTGTTAGTAATGGAACAGCTAGCAGAGCTAGAGTTTATGATAAACAAGGAAGACCAATAGAACAAGGTGGAAAAACAGGAACAACCAACCAAAATAGAACAGTTTGGTTTGTGGGAATAACTCCTGAATATGTAACAGTTTCATATATTGGTAGAGATGATAATAAGCCAATGTATGGAAAAATTACTGGTGGAAGTGCAGTAGCACCTATGTGGGCTAAGTACTATCAAACACTTATTAATAAAGGATACTATACTCCAGGAAAATTTGAATTTTTAGAAAATGCTATAGAAACTGGAGATCTAGTAAAACAAAATATTGATATTTATACTGGACTTTTAGATGGACCTAATAGTAAGGAAATTGTGGTAAGAAAAGGAAGATTACAAGTTGAAAGTTCAGAAAAGTATAGAAATGGTATAGCAAGTGTATTTGGAATAGAAGGTGGAATTGGAGTAGAAGAAAATATTGAGAATTCTGATGAAGTAGTTGATGGAGAAAATAATGAAAATGCTAATGGTGAGACATCAGAAGGAGATGGGCTAATTAATAGACTTTTTGGAGAGTAATATGCTTAATGAGAAACAATTAGAAGTGGTTAACTGTACTGAAGGACCTGTTGTTGTGATAGCAGGTCCTGGTACAGGGAAAACTAAAACCTTAATTGAAAGAGTTATAAATTTATTAGTAAATAAAAAAGTAGCTCCAGACAAAATAATGCTTACAACTTTTACAAATAAGGCTACAAAGGAATTAGAAATAAGAATAAATGAAAGATTAAAAGAATTAAATGAGGATATAGATATAAGTGGTATGTATTTAGGGACAATGCATTCTATATGGATTAGACTTATTCGGGAAAATATATTTTATTCTAATTTTTTTGATGCTTTTGAAGTTATGAGTGGTGACTATGAACAACATTTTTTTATTTACTCAAGATTAAAAGAATATAAAAAAATAGAAAATTATAAGGAATTCTTTTCTAATGTTTCAAAATATAAAGTCTGTGATACTAATTGGAAGAAAAGTAAATTTCTAAAAGAAAAAATAAATGCTTATAATGAAAATGCAATAGATATAAAATCAATAGAGACAACAGATAAATATATAATTTTTTTAAAAGAAGCGTATAAATTGTATGAAAAATTTCTTTTTGAAAATAATATTGTTGATTTTGCCTATCTTCAAATTGAATTTTTGAATATGATATCTAATAGTGAGGAATTTTTTAATATAATAAATAATAAGTTTGATTATATTATGGTAGATGAATATCAAGATAGCAATAGAGTACAAGAAAAAATATTATTAGCTATTTCTAAAAAGAAAAAAAATATATGTGTTGTTGGAGATGAAGATCAATCTATTTATAGATTCAGAGGAGCTAGTGCAAAAAATATTATAGATTTTAGAAATAAATTTTCTGAAGATGAGTGTAAATTAATAATACTTAATAAAAATTATAGATCTGTACAGTCAATAGTTGAATTTAATAATAGTTGGATAAAATCTTTTGGTGATTGGAAAGAGAATAGATTTGAAAAAAATATTATTTCTATGAAAGAAGAGTTAACTAATAATGTTTATAGTATTTTTGGAAAAAATATTTCTGAAAATGTCAAAAATACAGTTACATTTATAAAAAAATTAAAAGATGAAAGTATTGTTACTAACTATAATCAAATAGCTATATTATTTTCAGATTTTAGAGGAACTACACCTATAAAATTAAAAGAAGCCTTAGAAAAAGCTAATATAGATGTTTGCTTTTCAAGAGGAAAAAATTTCTTTGAAAATAAGGAAATAAAAGTAACTTTAGGACTTATATTAGGTATTTTTAAAGAATATTTTTATAAATCTAAAAATATAGAAATTTTAAAAGAAGAGAGAAATACAGAAAAAGAAGATAAAATAAAAAAAGAAGTTTTCAAAGAATATTTGTTTGAATGTCTAGATTTAGCAAAAGAAGAAGTAAAAAAAGATAGAGAATTGTATAATTATATAAAAAAAGTAATAGAAAATATGAAAGATTATAGTTGGGATTCTTTAAATGAATTATTTTATGAATTTTTTAAATTTTCATATTATCAAGAAATTTTAAAAAATGAAAATAATCTAAAAGAAAAAGCTAATCATAATCTCTCTATTTTAAGTAAATTATTTAAAAGTTTTCAAAAATATATTGATTATAAAAAGATATCATTTAATAAATTAGATGATAGCAATAATTTAGAAGAAAATTTCCCTTTTGTAAGATATTTTTTTGATATATATATAGATATCTTGAAAAATTCTAGAGTTGAAGAAATAGAGAGTGAAGAAGATATACCAAGTAATTGTATACCTTTTTTAAGTATACATCAATCTAAAGGTTTAGAGTTTCCAGTAGTAATTGTATTTAGTCTAGATAAATCTCCAAGAATACTTGATTATTCTAGCACAGAAAATTCTATTGATAGAATGCTTAATTCTAAAGAAGAAGTTTCTGAACAAGAAAAAGAATATCATGATTTTTATAGGAAATATTATGTTGCTTTTACTAGAGCTCAAAAATTATTAGTATTAAGCTCTTATGAAAAAGGGGTAGCAGAAGTTTTTAAAAATTCTTTTTATTCAAATCCTAGTGTAAATAGTATGAAGTATGATTTGAAAGAAATTAGATTAGATAATATTATTGAAAAAGAAGATAAAAGAATTTTTTCATATACAACAGATATAAGTATATATAAAAATTGTCCACAAAGATATTATTTTATAAGAGAAAAAAGTTATGCAACATATTTTAAGAAAGAATTTAATCTTGGAATTATAGCACATAAAGTTATAGAATATATTAATAAGTTACCATTATATGAAATTAATAAAATAGATGAAGAATTTATTGAAAAAATAGTTAAAAATGTATATAAATTTCAGAAAGAAAAAGTAGATGAAAATTTCAAAAGAATTGTAGAGCTTGTAAAAAAATATGTTGAAAATGAAAAAGAAAATTTTAAATATATAAAAGGCTCAGAAGTTTCTGAATATAGTGTGGAAAATAGCTATATACTTTATGGAGAGCTTGATTTAATTTTAGAAAAAGATGATTATATAGAAATAATAGATTTTAAGACAGGAAAATATAGAGAAAATAATATTTATAATGAAAATTATAAAGAACAATTATCATTGTATAAATATTTACTTCAAAAAAAATACAATAAAGAAATAAAAACAAGTCTATACTATTTAGAAGAAGATGAACCTAAAAAAGAAATATTAATAACGAATGAAGACTTTGAAAAAAATTATCAAAATGTAGATGAAATTGCTCAAAATATTTTGGCTAAGAAATTTGATAAAATTGTCTATAATGAAAATTTATGTGAAAGATGTGAATTTAAAAATTATTGTTGGGGGAAATGATGAAAATAGTACATTGCTCAGATCTGCATTTGGGGAAAAGAGATAGTGGAAAAGAAAAATATACTAAAAAAAGATACGAAGACTTTTTTATTGCTTTTGAAAATTTTATAACAGAGGTTGAAAAAATAAAGCCCGATGTCTGTATTATAGCTGGAGATATTTTTGATAAAAAAGAAATAAACTCAAATACTCTTTCAAGAACAGAAGTATTATTAAATAGATTAAAAGCTACTGTCAAAAAACAAATAATAGCAATAGAAGGAAATCATGATAACTCTAAAAATTTAGAAGAGTCTTGGTTAAAATATTTGGAAGAGCAAGGTATTTGGAAACTTTTTTATTATAATAAAGACTTTAAAGAAAATAATTGTTTAAAAATAGATGATGTAAATTTTTATCCGGTAGGCTATCCAGGATTTATGATAGATGAAGCATTAACAGAACTTTCAGAAAAATTAAATCCAAATGAAAAAAACATAGTGATTGTTCATACAGGTATTTCAGGAGGTACGAATACTTTGCCAGGTTTGGTATCGACATCAGTAATAGACTTATTTAAAGATAAGGCAATATATGTAGCTGGAGGACATATTCATTCGTATACAACTTATCCTAAAGAAAAACCATATTTTTTTGTGTCTGGTTCATTAGAATTTTCAAATGTAAAAAATGAAAGCTCAGATAAGAAAGGTTTTATTATTTTTGATACGGATAACAACAATCATGAATTTATTGAAGTGGAACACAGAAAAAGAATAAAAGTAAAATTTGATTATAATAATATAGATGAAATTGAAAATGAATTTGAAACTTTTATTAAAAATTTAAATTTAACAGGAGAAGAAATACTACTTATTTCTACTTATATAAAAAATGGAGAATACTTTAATAAAGAAAAATTAGAAGATATTGCTGAGAAAAATGGAATATTAAAAGTAGATATAGAATTAAAAAGTATAGTTTCTAAAGAAAATAATAAAACAAATGAAATGACAGAAAATATGTGTGTTTTTGATATGGAAAAAAATATAATAAATAATTGGGAAAATGAAAATCTAGGAGAATCAGACAAAGAAAGACTTATAGATAATTTTTCTAAACTAAAAGAATATGCTTTAAATGAGGAAGTTGATAAATTAGAAAAGAAAGGTAAATCAAAAAAAGAAAATGATTTAAACCCTTATTTAGAAGGATTTTTAGAATTATTTGATAAGGTATTGGAGGGAGAATAATAATGTTTATAAAAAAAGTACATCTTGAAAATTATCGTTCACACTCTAATACTACGGTAGAATTTTCTAAGGGTGTAAATCTTATTTTGGGAATGAATGGTAAAGGTAAAAGTTCTATACTTGAAGCTATTTCTATGACACTATTTAACTTAAATGATAGAACTGGAAAAGAAAACAGTGGTGGAAACTATATAAAATACGGAGAAAAAAAAGCCAGAGTTAATATAACTTTTGTTGCTAACGATGATAGGGAGTATGAGTTAAGAACTACTTTTTCTACAAGTAAGAATAAATCTAAAGAAGATATACAAAAATTAATAGATGAAGCAAACATAGAATATACTGAAAATATAAAAGAAAAATTAGAAGAACTTTGTGGAATAAAAAAAGATTTTAAAGAAATTTATGAAAACATAGTTATAGCAAAACAAAATGAATTTATAAATGTTTTTAAAAAGACTGGAACTGATAGAGAAAAAATTTTTAATAAAATTTTTAATACAGAAGTATACAATATAATGGTTGAAGGTGCTTTAAAAATAGCTGAAAATAAATATGAAAAATCTAGAGATAATGTTTCAAATGAAATAAAAAGTATATCAGATAATATGAAAGATAGACTTCAGTTAGAAGAAAATTTAAAAGTTGAGAAGGAAAAAAGCAACGAAATAAATTCTAAAAATAATAAATTAGAGAAAAAAAGTGAAGAGCTAGAAAAAGAAATAAAAGATTATGAGAATAAAAAAAATGAAATTGAAAAGTTAAGAACTGAGTTAACGTATAAACAAAACTCAATAAAAGAAAAAGAAAATATATTAGTTGAAATTAAAAAGGATAAAGAAATATCTGAAAATGCAAGAAAAAAGCTTTTTGAAAATGAAGCACAATATAATGAGTATATAGAAATAGAGAAAAAACAACAAATATTAAGAGAAAATGTAGCTAGATTAGAAAAAGAACAAAGTTTGAATAAAGATTATAGACACAATATAGAGACATTAGAAATAGATAATAAGAACTTAAATAATTCAATTATAGAATTAGAAGGAGATATTTCTAAAAATGAAAGCAAAAAAGATGAATTTAAAAATGTTATATTAGCCCTTGAACAAAGAGAAGAGGCATTAAAAGTTGAATTAGAAAATTACAGAGAAGCAAGTGAAAAATTAGAGGAATTAGAAAAAGAAAAAAATGAAAAATCTAATGAAAAATTAGTTGTAGAAACAAATTTAAAAAATTTTGAAAATAACAGAAACAAAAAATTAGAGTTATTTGAAAATATTAATATGAATGATATTTCAAAAAAATTATCTGAACTTGCTAAACTGGAAGATGAAATAAAGGTTTTGAGGAAAGAAGAAGCAACTCTTGAAACAGAAATCAGAACTTTAAATAAATCTATGAACGAATTGTCTTCTAATTTATGTCCTTATTTAAAAGAAAATTGTGAGAACTTAAAAGGTAAAAATTTTAAAGATTATTTTTTAAATCAAATTTCTGGAAAAGAAAATAATTTAAAGGGCTACCAAAATAAAATAGAGGACTTAGAAAAATCTTTATCAATAAAATATGAACTAGAAAGTAAAAAAATGGAGTATTCTACTTTGAAAAATGAGATAGAAAGCTTAAATTCAAATTTGGAAATGGAAAATCAAAAATTTAAAAATATAGAAGTTGAAATAGAGAATAGGGTACTAAGAACTCAAGCAATTTTAAAAGAAAAATCTATTGAAAGTTTTGAAATATTAAAAGCTAAAAAAATAGAACATGAAACTGAGTTAAAAAATTTGAACTTAGTTGAAAAAAGAAAAGAGCTAGAAAATTTGGAGATGGATTTATCTCAAAATTATTCAAAAATTTCAGAAAATAAAAGTAAAATAGCTGAAAATATAAAAAAAATTGAAGAAAATAAAGTAAAAATTATTTTAAATACTGATGAAAATCTTAGTGAAAAAAGAGCAGAGTTAGGTGTAATCGAAAGTAGAGCTAGTCTTTTAAAAAAGTCATATGAAGAATATTTAGAAAGTAAAAGTCAAGCTGAAAAACTAGAAACTTTAGAAGAAACGATTAAAAAAAATGAAGAAGAAATTGAAAAATTAAAAAAAGAAGAAGAAAATATAATTGTTTTGGGAAAGACCTTAAGAGAAAGTTTAGGAAAAATAGATATTGAGCAAATAAATTTAGAAAGTGAAAATATAAAAAAAGAATTAGGTGCTTTGAAAATAGAGATAGGGCAGAATAATGAAAAAATAAATGCTTATCAAAAGGATTTAGAAGATATAAAAAATAAGGAAGATAAAATAAAAGAATTAGAAAAAGAATTGAGAAAAGTTGAAACTAAATTCAATAAGACTAAAGCTATTAGAAATAATGTAAAGGAAATGGGAAGAGCTATTTCAAAGTATATGCTAGAAGAGATTAGTAATATTGCAAGTATAAATTTCAACAAAATAACCGGGAGAACAGAAAGAATAAAATGGTCTAATGAGGATAAAGATAAGTATTCTGTATATTTAGAAAGTCAAGATAGAGAAACATATTTTGATCAAATATCTGGAGGAGAACAAGTATCTGTTGCAATAGCAATTAGAGGAGCTATGACTAATTATTTCACAAATTCTAAATTTATGATTTTAGATGAGCCTACTAATAATTTAGATATTGAAAAGAGAAAATTACTTTCTGAATATATAGGAGAAATTTTAAAAGATTTAGATCAAACTATAGTTGTTACACATGATGATACATTTAGAGAAATGGCTGAAAGAATAATAGAATTGTAGAGGAAAAAATGAAAATTAATTATGATTTGAAAATGGAAGAGATATTAAAAGAAGTTTCTAAAAATGGGGAGAAAAAAAGATTGTTAATTCATTCTTGTTGTGGACCTTGTAGTTCATCTGTTTTAGAGTATTTGAAAGATTATTTTAAAATAGATATTTATTTTTATAATCCTAATATAACTATGGATTATGAATACTATGCTAGAATAGTCGAACAAAAAGAAATGATAGAGAAATTAAATTATGATATGAATGTTATAGAGGGAATTTATGATCCTAAAAGTGATTTTTTTTCTAAAATAAAGGGCTTAGAAAATGAACCAGAGGGAGGAGCAAGGTGCTATTCTTGTTATGATTTAAGAATAGGAGAAACAGCAAAAAAAGCAAAAGAGGAGGGTTATGATTTTTTCTCAACAGTGCTTAGTATAAGTCCTATGAAAAATGTAAACTATATTAATGAAATAGGAGAGAAGTATTCTAAAGAATATAATATAGATTTCTTGTTTGCAGATTTTAAAAAGAAAAATAGATATTTAAGATCAGTTCAAATTTCAAAAGAATTAGATATGTATAGACAAGAATATTGTGGTTGTATATTTTCAAAAGTTGAAAAAGAAAAAAGAGATAGAGAAAAAGCAGAAAAAGAAGCAAATGAGGGAGGTAAATCAAATGACTAGTTTTTCAGAGAAAACAGTAAGGATAGTATCTTTATTGTTTTTAGTAATTTTTGGGTATATGAGTTATAAAAATATTTATTACTCACCATTATTAATTTTAACAGTGATGATATATTTTTCAACAAAAGGGGTACAAATGTTTGAAGATAGAATATATCTTTCAACAAGAGCATTTTTTTGGTTATTATTTTCAGCACTATTATTTTTAAGAATTTATTTGAATGAAAGTTCAGCTATAGATATGAAAAACACAAAAATACTTGCAACTATGGGAATAATATCAGTTTGTATAGGGACTTGGATAGGAGACTTTTTTTCAAAATATGTATATATTAGATTAAAATTTTGTGTGAATAGATTTTTTTCTACTTCAAATAAAGGAAATTATGAAATAGTTAAAATGGAAGATTTACAACAAAATTATATAAAAAGTCTAGGTAAGAAAATGGGAATAATGTTTTATCATATTACTTTGAAAGTACATGGAGAAGAAAGAAAATTTTTATTAGAACAAGAATTATTTGAGAAATTAAAAGATAGAAAAGAAATAACTATAAACTTAAAAAAAGGTTGCCTAGGGATTTATTATGGGGTTGGAACAGAAATTTAAAGAGAGGAAATTATGTTTGAATATTTAAATGGAATAGTAGAATATAAAAAAACGGATTATGTGGCAATAGATATTAACGGAGTCGGTTATAAAGTATATATTTCACTTAGAGAGTATGAAAAGTTAGAGATTGGAAAACAATATAGATTATACATATATAATCATATAAAAGAGGATACAAATAAACTGATCGGATTTTTGGAAGAAAGAGAAAGAAAAATATTTGAGATGCTATTAGCTGTAAACGGGATAGGTATTTCTTTAGCATTAGCAGTTTTATCAAATTTTTCTTACGATAAAATTATTGAAATAATTTCAAATGAAGATTATAATAGTTTAAAAAGAGTCCCAAAACTTGGAGAAAAGAAAGCACAATTAATAATTTTAGAATTAAAAAATAAACTAAAAAATATAGAAATTATAAGTAGTTCACATGAAATAAAAGGTATTTCTATGGATATGCTTCAAGATTTAATTTCTGCTTTAGAAAGTTTAGGATACAATAAAAAAGAAATAGATAAAAATTTAGCAAAAATAGATTTAAAACAATACGCAAGTGTAGAGGAAGCAATAAAAGGAATTTTGAAAAATATAAGAATAGGAGAATAGAAAATGAAAGGTTTACAAGAAATTTATTTAAAAGGATTTAGCTTTGAAAAATATAAAAGTATAGCGAGTGAAGATGAATTAGAAAAGTTAGAAGAATTGTATAAAAATTCTTTTATATCAGAAAATTTAATAGAAAAAATAAAAAAAATTAAAGTGAAAACTCCAGTTTTAGCAAGTGTTGAAACTTGGTGCCCTTATGCTAGAATTTTTTTAACAACTATTAGAAAAATTAATGAAGTAAATGAAATATTTGATTTATCTTTAATAACTTATGGAAGAGGACTACACGACTTAGCAGGATACTTACATATAGAAGAAGATGATTTTGTTGTTCCAACAGCAGTATTTTTTGATAAAGAATTTAATAATTTAAGAGTTTTTAACGGATTTCCTGAAAAATATCATAAAGAAGATACTTTAGACACTATTGATGCAACTAGAAATTATCTAAAAGGTAAAAATATTGATGATATTGTTGAAGATGTTTTAAAAATTTTTGAATAAAAATTTTGAAAGTAATTTTTTATTCTATAGGAAAGTATAAATTTAAATATTAAAATTAGTCTCTTGACAGCCGTATGAGTTCTACGAGCTCAATGAACACAGGCTCTTCGAACTAATACGGACGTCAGAGACTTTGTTTACCTATAGCTCAGTTTATAGTAAAAGAAAGGAATAGGAAATGGATACACTTAAAGAATTATTTAAGATTGGAGCAGGACCTTCTAGCTCTCACACAATAGGTCCAGAAAGAGCAACAAAAAGAGTAAAAGAAAAATTTCCAAATGCAGATAGCTTTATTGTAGAGTTGTGGGGAAGTTTAGCAGCAACAGGAAAAGGACATTATACAGATAAAATAATAATAGAAACATTTAAACCGATTCCAGTAGAAATAATTTGGAAACCAGAATTTGTTCATGAATTACATACGAATGGAATGAAATTCATAGCTCTTGATAAAGATAAGCAAGAATTAGGAGAATGGATAGTATTTTCAGTTGGTGGTGGAACAATAAGAGATTATGATGAACTTATGGATAAGAATCCTAAAAAGGAAGTTTATCCCTTAAATACTATGAAAGAAATAACTAAATGGTGTAAAGATAATAACAAACAATTATGGCAGTATGTTGAAGAATATGAAGGGCCAAGTATATGGCAACATCTAAAGTACATTGATCAAGCTATGGACGATGCAGTTAGAAGAGGACTTGAAAAAGAAGGAGATGTACCTGGACCTTTTAAATATCCTAAGAGAGCTAAAGAAATGTATGAAAAATCTTTATCAAAAAGAGCAGCTTTAATTTTTACAAATAAAGTTTTTGCTTATGCATTAGCTGTTTCTGAAGAAAATGCAAGTATGGGACAAGTTGTAACTGCTCCTACTTGTGGAGCTTCTGGTGTTATTCCAGGACTTTTAAGAGGAATGAAAGAAGAATATGAATTGACAGAAAAACATATATTAAGAGGACTTGCAATAGCTGGATTGATAGGAAATTTAGTAAAATATAATGCAACTATTTCAGGAGCTGAAGGTGGATGTCAAGCAGAAGTTGGGACAGCTTGTTCTATGGCAGCAGCAATGGCAACATACTTTATGGGCGGAAATATAGACCAGATAGAGTATGCAGCTGAAAGTGCTATGGAACATCATTTAGGAATGACTTGTGACCCTGTAGGAGGCTATGTAATTATTCCTTGTATAGAAAGAAATGCCATCTGTGCCGTAAGAGCTTTAAATACAGCTATTTATTGTATGTCAACAGATGGAAATCACACTATAAGTTTCGATGAAGTTATTAAGACAATGAAAGAAACCGGAAAAGATATGTGTTCTGCTTACAAGGAAACTTCTGACGGAGGACTTGCAAAATATTACGATAGAATACTTGTGGATAATAATAGTGAGAGTAAATAAGGAGTATGAAAATGGATAAAGTAAAATTAGCAAAAAATTTAATGAATTTTATAGATGAAAGTCCTTGTAATTATTTTGCATGTATAAGTGCAAGAAAAATCCTTGAAGAAAAAGGATATACAGAGCTATTTGAAAGTGAAACTTGGAAGTTAAAAAAAGGAGGAAAATATTTTTTAACAATAAATGATAGTGCATTAGTAGCCTTTAAAATAGGAAATAAAAAAATATCTGAAACTGGATATAAAATAGATGCATCTCATACTGATAGTCCTGGATTTTTAATAAAGCCAAATCCTGAAATGAATAAAAAAGATTACATAGTTTTAAATACAGAAGTTTACGGTGGACCTATTATGAGCACTTGGTTTGATAGGCCTTTATCGTTTAGTGGAAGAGTTTTTGTTGAAGGTAAAACAGCTTTTGAACCTAAAAAATATTTTATAAAATACGATAAAGATTTATTTATAATTCCATCACTTTGTATTCATCAAAATAGATCTGTTAATGATGGAATGGCTATAAATGCTCAAAAAGATACACTTCCTTTAATAACAATATTAGATGATAAGCAAAAAGAATTTTCTTTTAAGAAAATTTTAGCTGACTACTTAAAAGTAGAAGAAGATAAAATTTTAAGTTATGATTTAAATTTATATTCAAGGGAAAAAGGAAGTTTTGTTGGATTAAATCAAGAGTTTATTTCAATAGGTAGATTAGATAATTTAGCCGCATTTCATGCTGGAATAATGGCTCTTGTTGATAGTAAAGATAAGAATAATACTTGTATAGTAGTAGGATATGACAATGAAGAAGTTGGTTCAAGTTCAGTTCAAGGAGCAGATAGCCCAGCATTAAAAAATATATTAGAAAGAATTTCTAATGCAATGGGATTGTCATTTGAAGAACATCAACAAGCAATTGTAAATTCTTTTGTTATATCAAATGATGCTGCTCATTCAATTCATCCAAATTATTTAGAAAAATCAGATCCAACAAATGAGCCAAAATTAAATCATGGACCAATAGTTAAAATGGCAGCTAATAAGTCATACATAACAGATGGATATTCTCATGCAGTTATAGAAAAAATAGCAAAAGAGGCAGGAGTTCCTATTCAAACTTTTGTAAATCGTTCTGATTTAAAAGGAGGAACAACAATAGGCCCTATTCAACAAGCCCATTTAAGAATACTAGGAATAGATATAGGAAGTCCATTACTTTCTATGCATTCTGTTAGAGAACTTGGTGGTGTAGACGACCATTTACATCTATATAAATTAGTTAGTAAGTTTTTTGAAATATAATACTAAATTGTTATAGAAACTCTATTTTTATAATATAATTATCGAAATAATAAAAAAATAAATAGGGAGGTAATATTTTGGAAGCAAAAACTCAAAAAATTGAAGTATTAATGAGTTCAACAAATACGATATTTTCTATTCCAGTTTATCAAAGAGATTATAATTGGGAAGAAAGACAGTGTAAAACTTTATTTAAGGATATTTTGAACATTGGAAAAGATATATCTAAATTTTCTCATTTTATTGGAAGTATAGTTTATATTAAAGATAATGTATATGTTACAGATGATAAAAAAGATTTAGAAATAATTGATGGGCAACAAAGAATAACAACTTTAACTTTATTATATATTGCACTTTATCATGTGCTAAAAAGTAAGGAAGAATATAAAATAAAAGCTGAACAAATATATGAACAATACTTAATAAACAAATATTCAGAGAAAACTATAAAATTAAAATTATTACCTCCAGAAGAAAACTTAATAATTGTAGATATGATATTAAGAGAAGATTTTAAGAATTTAACTGATTATGAAGAAAGTAATTTTTATAAAAATTATATGTTTTTTAAAAATGAATTTGATAAAGTAGATAAAGAAGAAATTAAAAATATGGTTGAATGTATAATAAATGGCTTTAATAAATTAATTTTTATTGAAATTAGTCTTGAAAAAGGAAAAGATGAACCACAAAAAATTTTTGAAAGTCTTAATTCAACTGGGTTAGCATTATCACAGGCAGATTTGATCAGAAATTATATTTTAATGGGGTTAGAAAGAAATATCCAAAATGAAGTATACAGAAATTATTGGCTATCTATTGAGAATAATTGTAAAGTAAAGAATATTCAGAATAAAAATATTGAAACTTATACTTCTGATTTTATTAGAGACTACTTAACATTTAAAACAGGTGAAATTCCCTCTAAAAATAGAGTTTTTGAAATATTTAAAAAATATTATATAAGAGAAAATAAAGAATTAGAAGAATTAAAAAATATAAAGAATGTTTCTTATATTTATAGTTTAATTTTAAATCCTAGTTTAGAAAAAAATAAGGAACTTAAAGAAGAATTAAAAAATTTACAATTATTAGGATACTCTGTTATAAATCCATTTTTAATAGGTCTTATCAAATTATTTAAAGAAGATCAAATTAAAGAAAATGAAATGTTAGAAATATTAAATTTGATCCAAAGTTATTTATGGAGAAGATATATAACAGGTATTCCAACAAATTCTTTAAATAGTATATTTCAAAATTTATACTTAAGAATTTTTGAAAGAAAAAATTTAGAAAATAGCCATATAGCTGAACTTGAAAAAATATTATTAGAGAAAGATTTCCCAACAGATGAGGAACTTAAAGAAGAATTGAAAATTAAAAATATTTATAAAGAAAAAGAAAGATTAAAATATATATTCAAAAAGATAGAAAATTATAATCATAAAGAACTTATAGATTTTGATAATGAGAATATTACCATTGAACATATTTTTCCACAAAAACCAACAGATGACTGGGAAAGAGATTTAGGAAATCAAATAGAGCATATGATAACCTTTAAAGATACTATTTCTAATCTAACTTTAACAGGAAGTAATCCAAATTTAAGTAATAAAACTTTTAAAGAAAAAAGAGATTTTTCAAACCATGGATATAAAGATAGTAAATTATATGTAAATAAATATTTAGCTGATTTAGAAAAATGGGATATTACAGAAATGGAAAAAAGATTTGAAATTCTTTTCAGTGATATATTAAAAATCTGGAAAAGACCCGAAGTAAAAAATAAAACTTCAGAAAATTTAATATTTTTTTTAAGTGGGAATATAACTTCAGGTAGTGGTAGATTACTTGAAGATGGTAAAAAATTTGAGCTATTCAAAGATTCTGAACTAATGTTAGAAGAAAAAATAGCTATTGGTATATTAAATGAAAGTTTAAAAGTTTTAGAAAAACTTAAAGAAAAAAAATTAATAGAAAAATTAGAAAATAAGTATATATTGAAAGAGAATTATATTTGTAACTCGCCTAGTGGAGCTTTAAAATTAGTTTTAGGTTACTCTGGAAATGGTTGGAGTAGTTGGAAAACTTATGATGGAAAAATTTTAGATGAGCTTAGAAAAGAAAAATAAGACTATGAAATAATTATTAGTTTCTTTACAAATAAAAAAGGTATTTATTACTATTATTGGTTAATAGAATATAGATACCTTTTTTTAATAATCTCTAAACTTGTAGAACTCATATGGCTATCAAGAGATTTTTTTATAAGTTTTTAATAATTTCTATAAATTTATCAACATCTTCTTCTTTTGTAGCCCAAGAGGTAACAAATCTAGAACTTACATCATTACCTATTCCAAAAAATTCTACAGAAAAAATAACTTGTTTTTCTAATTCTCTTATTTGATCTTTGCTTAAATTAACAAAAATTTGATTGGTATAGGAATCAGTAGCTAATTCTATGCCATTTTCAATAAAAGCTTTTTTAATTTTCATAGCCATTTGATTAGCATGAACACCTATTCTGTAATATAGGTCATCTTTAAATAAAGTTAAAAATTGAACTCCAAGTAGTCGACCTTTTGCAAGTAAACCTCCCTTTTGTTTTATTGAAAAAAGAAAATCCTTTTTTAACTCCTCTTTAACAATGACAACAGCTTCACCAAATAATAAGCCATTTTTTGTGCCACCAATATAAAAAATATCACAATATTTAGGATAATCTTCAAGATTAAGATCAGATTTTTCAGAAGCTAAAGCTGAGGCAAGTCTTGCTCCATCTAAAAATAAATATAAATCATTTTCTTTACATACTTCACTTATATTTTCTATTTCTTCCTTTGAATAAACAGTTCCAATTTCAGTGGTATTTGAAATATAAACCATTTTTGGCTTAACCATATGATGATCTTCATGTTTTTTTAATTCATTTAAAATTAGATCAGCAGTCAATTTTCCATCAATACCATTAACTTCAATAATTTTATGTCCGGTAGCTTCAATAGCTCCAGTTTCATGTATAGAAATATGCCCAGTTTTACAAGCAATAACAGCTTCATAAGGTTTTAAGATATGAGAAATTACTGTTGTATTAGTTTGAGTTCCCCCCACTAAAAAATAAATATCTGCATTTTGATAATTTATGTTTTCACGAATTAAAATTTTCGCTTCTTCACAGTATTTATCTTCGCCATATCCAATAGTTTGTTCAAAATTTGTTTTATTGAGAGCTTCCAGAACTTCAGGACAAGCTCCTTCACTATAATCATTTTTGAAATTTAGCATTTTTATCCCTCTCATATTTTTATTATTTTAATTAATTGATTCTTTTAATTTTTCTTTTATAATTTCTAATATTTCTTCAGAACTTTTATTTGAACTAAAGCCAGCTGCTTTTATATGACCTCCACCATTGAAAATATTAGCAATTTTATTCACATCAATGTTATGTTTACTTCTCATACTACCTTTAATTTTCCCATCGTTTTCTTCTCTTAAAAATAACGAAACAGAAGCTTCTTGATATGATAAAATTTTCTCAACTATACCTTCAGTATCTTCTTTACGAGCATTATATTTATTCATAGTTTTTTTATCTAAGTAATAATAACTTAATTTTATATCATCAAAAAATTCAAAGTTTGTTAAAGCTTCTCCCATTAGCTTTAATGTTTGAAATGAATTAGCATTTAAAAAATTAGTTACTATATAATTATTATTAACCCCTAATTTTATTAAATTTGTAGCTATTTGCATAGTTTCAAAACTTACATTACTATGAGAAAAATTTCCTGTATCATTAACTAGACCAAGGTATATTGCTTCTCCTGCTTCTTTAGAAAGGGTATAAGCACACTCTTCAATGAAATTATAAATAATTTCTGAAGTAGATGAGCAAGTTGGTATAACACAGTTTATATCTCCATATGATGGATTGCTAATATGATGATCTATATTGATATATTTTTTAGCTTTTATTTTTTCAGAAACTTTTCCAGTTCTTTCTTTATTTGCAGAGTCTAAAAAGATTAATAAATCGGTATTGTAAATTTCATTTTCATTCAATATTTCTATTTGATCAGAACCATATAAAAATTTTGTTGTATATGGGATTGGATCTTGTAAAATAAATCTAATATTTTTATTAGGATATTTATTTTTTAGAGTTAAAAATAAAGCAAGACCAGAGCCAATAGCATCTCCATCAGGATTAATATGAGCAGTTAAAATAATATTCTCATTTTTTTTAATTTCTTTTTTGATTTCCAAAAATTGTTCCATACAATCTCCTTATTTTTGCCCCAATAAACTAGACATATAGTCCATAACCATAACTTCAACCATTGCGGCAGCATTTCTACCAGAAGAAACTTCTAATTTTCTTTTCTTTATTGATTTTCCTAAAATATCTTCACATAGGTGAGTAGATGGAGCAGACATATATGCAGTGTTATCAATAGCTTGCATTTCTATAATCATATCAAGTCTTTTAGAAATTCTTACAGCACTAAGACCATATAATGTTTTTATATCAATTATCCCAAGTCCTCTAATTTCCATATAAAATGGTAGTGTAGCAGGTTTACCTATTATATCTCCTTGAGTATCCCGAGAAAATTTTACCATATCATCTGCAATAAGACGATGACCTCTATGTATAAGTTCAAGAGCAGTTTCACTTTTTCCTATTCCACTTTTTCCAGTTAACAAAACCCCAAAACCGAATAGTTCAACAAAAACTCCATGAACACTTATGCTTTCAGAAAAATATGAATCCAAAAAGTTGTTAAAATTTGCAATTATTTGAGATGCTTTTTTATATGGAGCAACAGCTAATATATGTCCACTTTCTTTAACTAAATCATAAAAATATTTAGGTGGATTAGCATCTTCTGTTAATACAATTAAAGGAATATCATATGTTAAAAATTTCTTTAAATTAATAATTCTTTCATCTTCAGGTAAACTCTCTAAAAATCTAAATTCAATTTTTGAAAAGATTTGAATACCTATATTTTTAACTTCCTCAATTAAATCAAAGAAACCAATTAGAGAAAGAGAAGGTCTATACACATTAGATGAACTAATAAAAGTATTTTCAATTTTATTAATTCCATTTTTAACTTCTAAGTCAAATTCATTTATCAACTTTCTTACTGGTAATCTATTAGTATCCATATTTTTATCTCTCTCTTTCTTTTTTTTATCAATAATTTCTTGAGATTTTGTTAAGAATTCTAAAGGAGTATTAAGTCCCATTCTTCTAAGTCTAAAAGTAAGAGCAGCTGTCTCTATAATAACAGCTAAATTTCTTCCTTTTCTAACAGGAATAACATATTTTTGTATTTTTTCTCCAACAAAATTTTCATATTCAACATCAAGACCAAGTCTATCGTAGAATTTTTTTTCATTCCATTCTTCTAGCTCAATGAGTATATTTATTTTCTTTTCTTTTCTTGTAGATTTTACACCGAAGTGATCAGTAACATCTATTTCTCCACCTTTGATATCTTCTAAGTAAAAATGCCCAATTTCTTCTCTTTTTTTGGCATTATAACCAACCAAATCATTTTCTCCAACACGACGAATGATAATATTTTTATCAGTTATCATTCTGTGTCCTCTTTCAATAAGTTCGATCATAACACCTTTTCTAGCATCGGGATATCCAGAAATTAAAACTCCGACTCCATGGATTTCCATTAAAGAAAAATCATCATATTCTTCTTCTATTGAGAGTGCTTTTGAAAGAAAAAATTTCAATTTTCTTATTGTAACAGAAGCTTTTTCATTACTTATTAGCATGTTTTTATTATACTTTTGAGCATAATAAAAAAATTCTTCTGAAACTATTGCATCTTTAGAAAAAATTAAAGCTGGAAAAGTTAAAGACATATATTGTGATAAAATCTCATCTTTTTTTTCTTTTGAAAAAGTTGCAATAAATCTTGATTCTTTTAAACTACAAACATTTATATATTTATTTAATTCATCACTTTCTTTATCAATAAAACCAACCAATTCATAGCCTATTTGATAAAGATTAGGAATTTCAATTTTTAAATCTAAATTACCTTCATTTAAAATCTCTAAATTTAAAGCCTTTACAATCTCTCTAATAGTTGTATAAGTTTGCATATCTCCTCCTACTATACAAAAGAAATATTAAAGTTATTATAGATTATATGTTCCCTCAATCTCTTTAATTTCATTATTTAACTTTCTTTTTATCTCAGTATCATTTAAATGTTGAATAGTTTCAGTTTTTATTTTAATACTTTTTTCTTCAACATTTTCTTTTATACTATTAGTTTCTTTTTTTATTGGTTTTACAATATTATTTTTTACTTCTTCTTTCTTTTTAGGAATATTTATAACTTCATCTTTAACATTTTCTTTTTTTATAGTTTCTTTTTTAATCGCATCTTTTGTAACTTTTGTTCTTTCATCAACAGCTTTTCTTATAGCCTGTTTAGACTCTTCTAAGCTTTTTTTAGAAATTTCACTTATTTTTTTAGTAGGTTTATTTTCTGCTTTCTCAATTTCTTTATTAGGAGTTTTTTCTACTTTTTTCTCATCTAAAGTTGCTTTTGAGTTATTTTCTATTTTTTTCTTTTCTTCTTTTTCTTTTATTTTTTCTATTTTTTCAAGATTAATTTTATTGTTTTCTGCTTTCACTTCAGTCGAAGGAGTTTCTGTAAAAGAAGTTTTATTATTTTCAATCTTTTTATTTAAATTCTCATTTGTATTAGTACTATCAATATATGGAGTATTAATTTCTTCTTTTCCAGTTGTAACATCAGCTGTATCATTAGGAGCATTTTCTTTTTGAGCAACTAATTCAGCTTCTGCCTGAGCTTCTTCTTCAGCTTTTTCAGCAACTTTTTTTGTAAAAATAGTTTCTTGAACTTCTTTTTTTTCTCCATTAAAAAAATCTTTTTGCCTTTGCTCAATAGAATTATCAATAATAGTATTATTCTCAGAAACAACTTTATTATTTTCTTTGCTTATATTTGAAAATTTTTGATACATAATTCTTACAAAAAATAAAAAAGCAATAAGAGAGATAAAATTTATAAGTTTCAAAAAAATTTTAAATTTACTAACTTTCTTTTTTTTCTTTTTTTTCTTTTTAACAGCTTTTTTTTCAATATTTTCTTTTTTTTCTATTTCTTTACTCATTTAAACCTTCTTTTAATTTTATTAATATATAAAATGAACCACAACATATAGTTAATTTTCTTTTTGAAGATATAGCCATAGAATATGCTTTTATTGGATCTTCTTCGAAAGTAAAATCTCTCTTATTTTCAACAAATTCATACAGTTCTTTAGCTGTAGATGCTCTAGGATTATCTGGGATAGATGTTAAAATTATATTAGATGAAATATCATTTAATTTTTTAAACATTGTAGTTCTATCTTTATCTTTTAAGATTGATACAAGTATACTAACATCATCTTTTTTAAAATGTTGTTTAACTATTTTACAAAGTTCATCAACACCAGCAGCATTATGAGCACCATCAAAAATTACTAAAGGCTCCTTTGAAAAAACTTCAAATCTACATTGCCAAATAACTTTTGATACGGCTTTTTTAATAATTTCTTCAGAAATTTTTAAATATTTAGCGACTTCATAGGCACATAAAAAATTGGTAAATTGGTAGTCTCCAAATAAAGAGTATTCATACTTATTATCCCCTATAGTAATATTTGTTAAAAAATTAGAAAAATCTAAATTATAATAAGCATCTTTATATTTTTCAAGTACATTTACAGATGAGTTAGTTTCTGCATCAATAGCTTTTTTAACATCTGGATTAGAATCAGCATAGATTGTATAAGGACAATTTTTTATTATACCAGCCTTTTCTCTAGCTATTTTATAAATGGTATCTCCTAAGTATTCAGTATGCTCTAAGCTAACATTAGTTATAACTGAAACAATATTATCACATATGTTAGTTGCATCGTATCTTCCACCCATACCAGCTTCTAAAATTACATAGTCAGCTTTTACATCTTTAAAATATTCAAACATCATAGCAGTAGTAACTTCAAAAAAAGTTGCAGGAATATTATATTTATTTATAATTGTTTTAACTTTTTCATAGTATTTAGCAATATCAGAGTTACTAATATATTCGTTGTTGAAAGCTATTCTTTCATTAAAATGTAGTATATGTGGTGAAGTATATTTTCCAACCTTAAATCCAGCTTCTAATAATATTGTTTCTACTGTTGTAGAAGTAGAACCTTTACCATTTGTCCCAGTTATATGAATAACCTTATAGGAATTTTGTGGATTTCCTAAATGTTTGCAAATTTCTTTTATATTGTCAAGACCAAGTCTTATACTAAACATAGAATAAGAGTACAATTCTTCAAGTAAAGCATCGATATTCATTTTGACCTCCAATACGAATTAAGTATATATTTTAAATTTATTTCAAAATAGATAAAATACCCTCAACTATTAATTTAGAATTTTTAGCTGCAATTTTTACAAACTCATCAAATGAAAGCCCAGCTTCATTATCGGCTTTATCGGAAATAGATCTGATAATAATAAAAGGAACATTCATAATTTCACAAACATGAGCAACAGCAGCTCCTTCCATTTCTACACATTCTGCATTAAAAATTTCTCTAAGTTTATTTACTTTTTCAGTGGAAGCAACAAATTCATCTCTACTAATTATTCTTCCAGTATGTATTTTGTTTTTACCAAAAAGTTTTATTGCAACTGATTCTGCTAATGTAAATAGATAAGGATCAGCTTTGAAAATAGAATTTTTCATACCAGGAATATCTCCCAACTTATAATTTCCACCTGCAGTAACATCCATATCAGATTCTATTAAATCAGTTCCAATAACAATATCTGTAACAGAAATATCATTATTAACAGCTCCAGCAACTCCTGTAAAAATTATTTTATCTATATTAAAATTTGAGATTAAAAGTGTTGTTGCAATAGCAGCATTTACTTTCCCAATTCCACTTTGAACAAGAACAACATCTTTTGAATGAAGTTTCCCTTCAAAAAAAGTTAAATTTTTAATTCCAACTTCTTTAATCTCAGTCATAGCTTCTTTTAATTCAATTATTTCTTCGTGCATTGCACCAATTATTCCAATTCTCATAAAAATCCTCCGTCATTTTTTATAATAAATATTATAGCATATTATGGACAAATTTTAGAAAATATATTATTATTATTGTTGTATTATGATAAATAAAGTCTTCTGACAGCCGTATGAGTTCTCCGAGCTCAATAAACACAGGCTCTTCGAACTAATACGGACGTCAGAGACTAAATTTTGCTATTTAATTTTATACTCTTCTACAGAATAAAAAATTAAAATGAAATTTATGAGATAGAATTAAAAAATTAATGGAGGATTAATATGTATTATATTCAATATATTATTGCTAGATTTTTTATATTTTTATTGCTTTTGTTACCAGAAAAAGCTAGATTTAAGTTTGGAGATTTTTTAGGAATGGTCGCTTATAAATTAATTAAAAGTAGGAGATTAACAGCTATTATAAATTTAAAGATGGCCTTTCCAGAAAAAGGAGATGCAGAAATAGAAGAAATAGCAAAAAAATCTTTTAAAATTATGATAAAAGCTTTTTTGTGTTCTTTATGGTTTGATAAATATTTTAAAGATACTTCAAATTATAAAATAATAAATCAAAAATCTGTTTTTGATGCCTATGCAAAGGGACAAGGTGTAATGGCTGCAACAATGCATATGGGAAATATGGAAGCTAGTACTGTTGTAACAGGAGAAAATGAAATAATAACAGTTGCTAAAAAGCAAAGAAATCCGTATATAAATAAATATATTACAGAAACTAGAAGCAAAGTAGTTAAAATGGAAGTTATAGAAAAAGATGAACATACAAGTAAAAAATTAATTTCTAAATTAAAAGAGAGAAAAATATATGCTTTGTTCTCTGACCACAGAGATAAAGGAGCAATAGTTAATTTTTTTGGAAAAGAGACTAAGGCACCAAGTGGAGCAGTTTCAATGGCTTTAAAGTTTGGTATGCCATTATTGCTTGTATATAATGTTTTAAACGATGATAATACTATAACGATATATGTAAGTGATGAAATTCAAATGATAAAAACAGGAAATTTTAAAGAAGATGTACAGTCAAATGTTCAATTGTTGATTAATAAAATGGAAGATATTATAAGACAGAATCCAACACAATGGATGTGGTTCCATGATAGATGGAATAATTTTAGAGAATATAAATCAATGAAAAAGAAAGGTTCTTTTTAAAAAATAGTAATAAATTTAGAATATAATATAAACTTTTAGAGAGTTAAAATTTTTGTAAGCAATTTTTAATTGTAAAAACAAAAATGAAAAAACTCTCTTTTCTAATTTTAGATAAGTTTTATTAATGACAAATTAAAAAAAATATAGTATAATTTAAAAAGTATGACCCCGTAGCTCAGTTGGATAGAGCAACCCCCTCCTAAGGGGTAGGTCGTGCGTTCAATCCGCATCGGGGTCGCCATAATAGCCGATTTTTTGCACTTTGAAGAGTATTAATTCAATTTTATCTTTAAAGATTTTTATATCTTTTACAAAAGTTTCAATAATTTCTGTATCAATATCTTTGTTATTTCTTTCTTTGAAACTATTAAGAATTTCTATGATTTCATCTTCTGTAAGAACTTTATCTTTATTTTCTTCAATAAAATAAAGTTTAGACTTAATTGTATCAATTTCCTCCTTTATCTTTCTACTTTTTATTTTAAATGTTTCTTCAGGAATAAAATCACCTAAGCTTCTATCTAAAAGTTTTAAAGCTTTTTTATTTAGTTTTTCCATTTCTTTTTTATATTTTTCAATTTTTGTTACCACTTCTTTATTTAAAAAAATATAAAATAAAGAGGCTAGAAAGAATATTTTAAATATGCCTAATGAAATGATTGAAGAAACTATAAGAGATTCTAAAACTGAATCTGAAAGCATATTAGCATTAGAGATAGGGCATAGCATAGAAGATATAAAAGAAACTTTAGTTGAAATTAAAAATAAGGGTATTATTGAAATCCCTGAAAAATTAAAGACTACAAGGAAGTAAATATAGATAACTTAGTATATGATGTAAAAACTAAATGGAATGATATTCCAGTACAAAAAAAGAAAAGGTTGAGAGCTTATTTAAGAAGATATTAAAGATTATAGGGGAATAAAGATAAGCAGCCAACTTGTCTGATAAAAATAAAAAAAATTAAAGGAGTGACAAATATGTCGACATTGTATGATTTAACATTAAAAAAAGAAGTTGCAAGAGAATGTGCTTGGGGAGTAATGGGGACTATTAGTAGAATTGAAAATAAAAAAGGAGAAAATGAAGTTTTAAATTTAATAGAAAAAAAAGTTTGGGAAAAAACAATGGATATTCCAAAAATGACTCTTGAAGAAGTTGAAAAATTTGATATAGAAGTAGATTTTTTAATATCTCTTCTTTCAGAATTGGAGGGTAAATAATGGAAATAGAAAAAAATTATACTAATAGTGAACTTGAGTTTGCATTTAAAAAAATTTTAAAGAAATATACTCAAGATTATTTACCGAATGATAATCCAAAAGTATTTTTACTAGGAGGTCAACCAGGTGCTGGAAAAACAGCTTTAGAAAATATGATTAATATAAATAATGAATATATATCAATAAGTGGGGATGATTTTAGAGAATATCACCCTTTATTTAAAGAATTGAATAAGAAATATGGTAAAGAAGCTTCCAAACATACTCAACAATGGGCTGGAGAGATGACAGAAAAACTTATAAAAGAACTAAAAGATAATAAATATAATTTAATCATTGAGGGAACTTTAAGAACTGCTGAACTACCTTTAAAAGAAGCGACTAGATTTAAAAAAGTAGGTTATGAAGTTGAATTGTGTGTTGTAGCTGTTAAACCTGAGAAATCAAGATTAGGGACTTTAGAAAGATATGAGACAATGCTAAAAAGAGGGAAGACTCCTAGAATGACTCCTAAAGAACATCATGATTTAGTTGTTAATAATATTCCTGATAATTTAGATGTCTTATATAAGTCAGGAAAATTTGATAATATTAGATTATTTAATAGAGATAATGAGTGTTTATATAATTTAAAAGAAACTCTTGATATTAGCCCTAAAGAAATTATTAATCAAGAATTTAATAGTGAATGGAAGTTAAATGAGATTGAAGAATACAGAGAAAGATGGAATAATTTAATAGATGGTATGCAAAAAAGAGGCGAAGATAGAGATGAAATTAAATCTCTAAAATTTGAAAGAAACTTTATTATAGATAGAATAAACAATTTTAAAGATATTAAAGAACATTCTAATATTTTTAATTCTGTCCAAAAGAATAAAGATAAAGATTTTGATAGATAAAAATAAACAGGTGTGAAATAAAAAGACTACTAATTGCAATTAGTAGTCTTTTTGATATTTCTTTTTTCATTTTATTACTAGTAGTATTATTTAAATAACTTAAGTATACTATTAATTATTTTAGCAAAAAAATTATTTCTAACAATTTTTTGCTAAATTTTCTATTTCTTCATATCCATCATAGAACTTATAATAAAATTCACACAGAAGTCAATCCTTATTAGTAAGTTAATATATCCAACTTTTTGAGGTCAGTACAAAATTGGTCTCTGATATTCGTATTAGTCCGAAGAGCGTGTGTTCATTGAGCTTATAAAACTCAAACAAATGTTGATGGATTTTATTTGTTATTTTATTTATAGAAGATAAAAATTAGATAAAAATCAAATAAAATACTAGCATATATTGCTAAAATATTATATAATTACAAGATACAAAAGTTTTTTTAAATGTGGAGGGTAAAGTGAAATATTCAGATAGAGTAGAAAAAATGAAATATTCAGCTGTAAGGAAATTGGTTCCTTTAGCAACAGAAGCTGAAAAAAAAGGAGTAAAAGTCTATCGTTTAAATATAGGGCAACCTAATATAAAGACACCAAAATCTTTTTTTGAAGGTTTAAATAATATAAATGATGAAGTTATAAGATATGCAGATTCAAGAGGAGTTTCTGAATTGCTTGATAGAGTAGTTGAAGTTTATGCTAGAGATGGACATATCTTAAATAGAGAAGATGTAATTGTAACTCAAGGTGGAAGTGAAGCTTTGACATTTGTAGTTTCAGCAATTTGTAATGAAGGAGATGAGATTTTAATTCCAGAACCTTTTTATTCGAATTATAAAAGTTTTATTGATTTTGCAGGAGGAGTAATAAAACCAATACCAACAAATATAGTTAATGATTTTGCACTTCCAAGTAAAAGTGAAATAGTTAAATTAATATCTCCTAAGACAAAAGCAATATTATACTCAAATCCTTGTAATCCAACAGGAAAGGTTTACACAAAAGAAGAAGTAGAAATGCTTATAGAAATTGCTGTTGAAAATGATTTATTTATAATAGCAGATGAGCCATATAGAGAATTTATATATGACGATAATTTAAAATTCTATTCAGTTTTAGATTTTGAAGCAAAAGAAAATATTGTAGTTATAGACAGTGTTTCAAAACATTATAGTGCTTGTGGTGCTAGAGTTGGTTTTTTAATTTCAAAAAATAAAACATTTATGAATTATGTTATGAAGTTTTGTCAAGCTAGACTTGCTGCACCAACTGTAGAACAATATGCAGTAGCTAGTTTAATGAAAGAACCGAAAGAGTACTTTAAAGAAATTAAAGATATTTATAACAGAAGAAGGGATATTATAGTTAATTCTTTAAATAAAATAGAAGGAGTTACTTGTTCGGCACCTAATGGAGCAATTTATGCTTTTGCTAAATTACCAGTTGATAGTACGGAAGAATTTTGTAAATGGTTATTAACAGATTTTAGATATGAAAATTCAACTGTTATGATGGCTCCAGGGGAAGGTTTCTATGAAACTGAAGGTTTAGGAAAACAAGAAGTAAGACTTTCGTTTTGTGTAGGAGAAGAAGATATAGAAAAAGCAATGAAAGTTTTAGAAGAAGCATTAAAAGTTTATAATAAAAGATAGGAGAGTAAAAATGAAAAAAGTTTTAATAATGTTAGCTTTAATATCAACTATAGCTAGTGCAACTGAAAAGTTTTCAGAGTTTTATATAATGGAAAAAGTTTTACCTCAATTATCTAAAGCACAAAGTTATACATTTGATGGAAAAGAATATAAGGCAGTAAAAGTAGATAAAAAAATATTAAAAGCACTAGACACAAGTAGTGATCCTTTTTATTATACTAATTCAAAGAATGAAACAAAAATGGTAAGAATAGGAGATTATATAATAACACCTATGACATTTTCAGAGATAGATTCTATTGATATGAATTACTTTAAAGATAATTTTATAAAAAAATAATATAATTAAAGAGGAAAAAGAATGAAAAAATATCTTGAAAGTTTAAATTTTAAAATTGATACAAAAAATATAATGGAAATTTTAAAAAGAGCTTATGAAAAGTATAAGGGAGCAAATTCTACTTTTTGGGTAACTTCTCTATCTTTTTATACTATATTAGCAATAGTTCCTATTTTTGCTATTTTATTTAGTTTAGCTAATTGGTTTGGAGCAGGAGACTATATAGTAAGACAAATAGATAAGGTTTCACCAATAAAAAATGAGGCTCTTTATACTTTAGAAACATTTTCGTATAATTTATTAGATAATGCTAGAGGAGGATTATTAGCAGGAGTAGGCTTTATATTTTTAGGCTGGACATTCTTACAAATGTTTTCATTGATAGAAGAAGCTTTTAATGACATTTGGCATATAAAAAAATCTAGAACTTTAATTAGAAAAATAAGTGATTATATATCATTTTTTATTTTTATTCCTTTATTGTTTATTATTTTAAATGGAGTGTTATTATTTCTTTTATCAAAAGTTCAAGGAATAAAAATACTTTATTATGTAGTCTCAAATGCATTACCTTTAGTAAGCTTAACTGTCTTCCTAATGTCTTTATATCTAGTTATGCCAAATACAAATGTAAAGATTTTTTCGGCTTTTTTCTCAGCTATTATTATATCTATAGCATTTATGATTTTTCAAAGATTATTTGTTTTACTTCAGTTTAGTTTAATAAAATATAATGCTATATATGGAAGTTTTTCTGTAGTATTCATATTTTTAATATGGATAAGAGTCTGTTGGTTTTTAATTATTTTGGGAGTACATTTATCTTATTTACTTGAAAATATGAGTTTTGATTTAAACTTAGAGAATGAGGAATTGGTAACTAATTTTAATTCAAAATTGTATATTGTATTAAAAATATTACAAGAAATATCTTATAGATATGTTAAAAATATGCCTTTAGCAACTATAGATGATCTAAAAAAAGTAATAAAGACTTCCCCAGTTATTATTGAAAGTCTTTTAGAAGAATTAATAAAAGGGAAATATATAGTTAGTACACAAGATTACGATGAAAAATCTTATTCAATTCAAAAAAATATTGAAAATGTATCTTTAGAAGAAATATATAATTTTGTTGCAAATATAGGAGAAAGTATATATTTTTTAGAAAATGAAGATGAAAAAAGTGATACAATAGAAAATAGAATAAAGAATAATAACTTTAAAGGGAATTTAATGGATCTTATAAATATGGAGGAAAAAAGTGAAAAAAAAGAATAAAAAAAAAGGAAATTCTTTAATTCAAAAATTACTAATTTTTTTAGTAATTTTAGTAGTAGCTGTAGTGCTATTTTTACAAAAAAGATATTTTTTATTTTTTTCAGTCCTAGCCATATCTTTTATAAGTTATATATTTTATCTTGTAGTAAAAAGTTTTGATAAAGAAAAAAGTCTTTTTTCCAAAAGAAAAGCTATATTGATAATGATAATTTTTGTATGTTTTCTTATCTACGTATTAAGACTTATTAAGATACAGTTTTTTGATGTTGAAAAATACACAAATCTGATGAATAAACAATTGCTAAGTACAGATAGAGAAACAGGACAAAGAGGAATTATTTATGATAGCAATGGTAAAAAAATGGCTTTTAATAAAAGATTGTATACTTTAATAGTTGATCCTTCTTTATTGAATGATGATAAAGTTAGAGATAATCTTTTAAAGGATATTACTGCTATAAAAGAAAGTGGTATAATAGAGTTAAATCCAAATGTTGAAGAAGAAATAAAAGATTTAGCTGAAAAGAATATTAGATATAAAGTCTTACTAAAAAATATAGATGATGAAAAGAAAGAAAAAATAGATGCCTTATTAACAGAGCTTCATAAAGAAACTAATGGAAAGAAAAAGAAATATAGAACGCATTTAATGTTTGAAAAATTAATAGATAGAGTATATTTTCAAAAAAAAGAATATGAAAAATTAATTGGAATATACGGAATGACTGAAAATAGTAATTCACAGAAAATAGGGGTTTCAGGTCTTGAAAAAGGTTATGAAAAATATTTAGTAGAAAGAAGAAGAGCTATTTCAAAACTCTATGGTCTTAATAAGAAAAATACATTGGCATTATCCAAAGATGTATTGTATTTAAATTTAGATGGAAAAGATTTACATTTGACTATAAATACCAATCTTAACTATATTTTAAATGAAGAGATAAAAACACAATTTGAAGCAACAAATGCTTATGAAGCTTATGGCGTTATAATGGATCCAAATAGTGGTAAAATATTAGCTCTATCAGCTTTTTCTAAGGACACAAACTTATTAAGAAACAACCTTTTTCAAAGTCAGTACGAACCGGGATCAATTTTTAAACCTCTTATAGTTGCAGCAGCAATGAATGAAAATTTTATAACTCCTGAAAGTAAGTTTGATGTAGGAGACGGAAGAATAGTAAGATTTAAAAGAACTATTAGAGAAAGTAGTAGATCTACAAGGGGAGTTATCACAGCTAGAGAAGTTATAATGAAGTCAAGTAACGTTGGAATGGTTCTTATAAGTGATTATTTTAGTAATGAACTTTTTGAAAAATATTTGAAAGATTTTGGCTTGTATAATAAGACAGGAGTAGATTTTCCTAATGAATTAAAACCATATACTTTACCATATGATAAATGGGATGGTTTAAAGAAAAATAATATGGCATTCGGACAAGGTGTAGTTGTTACTCCTATTCAAATGATAACTGCGTTTTCAGCTGTTGTAAATGGTGGAATACTTTATAAGCCTTATATTGTTGATAATATAACAGATTCTGATGGAAATGTAATAATGAGAAATATCCCAACTAAAGTCAGAAGAGTTGTGTCTGAAGATGTTTCTAAAAAAATGAGAAGTATTTTGGAAGATACTGTTGCGAATGGAACAGGGAGAAGAGCTAAAGTTGAAGGATATGCTGTTGGAGGAAAAACAGGTACCGCACAGCTAAGTGGAGGAAAAACAGGTTATTTAAAACAAGAATATTTATCTTCATTTATAGGATTCTTCCCAGCAGATGACCCTAAATATGTTGTAATGGCTATGTTTATGAGACCTCAGTCGGAAGTCATGGCAAATAAATTCGGGGGTGTGGTTGCTGCACCAGTTGTAGGTAATGTTATAGGTAGAATAATAAAACAAGAAGAAAATTTTGGAAAAAATATTTCAAAAATAAATTTTTCAAAAGAAAATAAATTAAGTAATACAAGAGATATTACAGCTGTAAGTTATGAAGATGTTATGCCTGATTTAGAGGGAATGAGTCCACAAGAAGTTTTAGCTCTTTTTAAAGATACGAATATTGATATCGAAGTAGTTGGAATAGGTCTCGTGAAAGAACAATTACCTAAAAAAGGAGAAAACTTAGATAATATTAGGAAGATAAAAATTATTTTAGAGTAATTTTTGGGAGAAAATATGCAATATTTTGATGTATATGTAGATGGGATAAAAGATTTATACACGTATTTAGATGAAAAAGATGAATATGCGCTTGGAGATAATGTAATAGTACCATTTAGAAATACAAAAAAAAGTGGATTTTTGATAAGAAAAAATGAAAATAAAAACTTTGATTTTAAAGTTTTAAATATTTTATCGAAAATGAAAAACTCTGTAAAATTATCTATGAAGCAGTTGGAATTAATAGAGTGGTTAGTTAGTTATTATTTAGCTAGTTATGACTCTGTTATTAGTGCCATTTTACCTAAAAAAGTAAAAATAAGTTATTCAAATAGTTATCAACTTAACTTTCAAGTCTTAAGAGAAAAGCTAGAGTTTATTGAAAACGAGATTGTCACTTATATTTTATCTTTAGGAGATATGACAGAAAAAACTGCAAGAGCAAAATTTAAAGTAGTTTTATTTAAAGAATTAATAGAAGAAAAAATTTTAAAATTAAAGAATGGAATTGTTTCAATAGATGTTCAAAATTTTTATAAATTGGAAGGAAAAAACTTAGAAATATTCAAGTATTATGAAAAAAAATTGTCAGTCAAAAAAGAAAAAATAGAAAAAATTTTTTCAAGAAAAGATATAAAAAAATTAGAGGAAAAAAGAATTTTAGAAGTAATTACAAATATTTCAAATAAAAAAAATCTAGAAGAAGAGAAATTATCAAAAATCAACAAGACTGAAACTATACTTACTGGGGAACAACTACTTGTAAAAGAAAAAATAGAAAAAAGTGATAATAGGTATTTTCTATTAAAAGGTGTTACAGGTTCAGGGAAAACAGAAGTTTATTTAGAGCTTATAAAAAATGCCTTTTTTAATGGAGAAGGAAGTATATTTTTAGTACCTGAAATATCATTAACTCCTCAAATGATGAATAGATTCAGGAATGAATTTAAAAATAATATAGCAATTTTACATAGTTCTCTGAGGGATAATGATAGAGCTAAAGAATGGGAAGCAATATACAAAGGAGAGAAGAAGATAGTTTTAGGAGTTAGATCTGCAATATTTTCTCCGGTAAAAAATTTGAAGTATATCATATTAGATGAAGAGCATGAAGGAACTTATAAACAAGATAGTAATCCAAGATATAATGCAAAATATGTTGCAATAAAGAGATGCCTTATAGAAAAATGTAAATTAATATTAGGTTCAGCTACTCCATCAATAGAAAGTTTTTATTATGCTAAAACAGGTATATATGAGTTATTAGAGATAAATAAAAGACATGGAAATTCTGTAATGCCTGACATAGAAGTTGTTGATATGAAAAAAGAGGATAATACTTTTTTTAGTAAAAAACTTTTAAATGAAATAAAGAATACTTTATTAAAAAATGAGCAAGTAATTTTGTTTTTGAATAGAAAAGGCTATTCAACATATATTCAATGTAAAAAATGTGGTTATGTCGAAGAATGTCCTGATTGTTCAATAAAAATGAGTTATTATAGTAGTATAAATCAATATAAGTGTAACTATTGTGGAAAACATAAAAAATACAATGGGAAATGCTCAAAATGTGGAAGTGAAGATTTGGTACATAGTGGAAAAGGTATTGAAAGAATAGAAGATGAGTTAAAAAAATATTTTAATGTTCCTATAATAAAAGCTGATGCTGATTTATCTAAGAGTAAAAATTATTTTCAAAATTTATATGAAGATTTTTTAAATAAGAAATATAGTATTTTGATAGGTACACAGATAATAACTAAAGGGTTACATTTTCCAGATGTAACTTTAGTTGGAGTGATAAACTCAGATACAACTTTAAATTTTCCAGATTTTCGTTCAGGAGAAAAAACTTTTCAATTATTAACCCAAGTTTCAGGAAGAGCAGGTAGAGGTTTAAAAAAGGGAAAGGTCATTATTCAGTCTTTTGAACCAGAAAATACAATAATAAAAGATAGTCGTGAAGAAAATTATGGACTTTTTTATGAAAAGGAAATAAAATCTAGAAAGATATTTTCCTATCCACCATTTAGTAAAATAATAAATGTTGGTTTTTCTTCAGAAGATGAACAAAGATTATGGGAAATTTCAAATAATATTTTGAATCAGATAAAAAAAGAAAGTTCAGAACTTAATTTATATATTAATGGACCTTTACCAAGTTTGGTATATAAGGTAAAAAAAAGATTTAGAGTAAATATTTTTATAAAAGGCAAGAAAGAAGATATTGAAAAAATAAAAACAGTATTAAGAAAAATTATAAGAGTATATAATGATATAAAAGTTAGAATGGTAGTAGATATAGATTCAATTAATTTGATGTAAGAAAGGAAAAATTATGGTCTATGAAATTAAAAAAATAGGAGAAGATGTTTTAAAACAAGTTGCTAAAGAAGTAGAAAAAAATGAAATAAACGATGAATTTAGAAAATTTTTAGATGACATGGTAGAAACTATGTATAAAACAGATGGAATAGGATTAGCTGCCCCTCAAATAGGTGTTAGTAAGAGAATATTTGTTTGTGATGATGGGACAGGAGTTGTGAGAAAAGTTATAAATCCTGTTATAGTTCCTTTGACAGAAGAAACTCAAGACTATGAAGAAGGTTGTTTGAGTGTGCCAGGAATTTTTAAAAAAGTATCAAGACCTAAAAAAATATCTGTAAAATACTTAAATGAAAATGGAGAAGAAATTGAAGAAGTAGCAGAGAATTTCTTAGCAATAGTTATGCAACATGAATATGATCATCTAAATGGAGTATTATTTATTGAAAGGATATCTCCTATGGCAAAAAGAATGATAGCTAAAAAATTAGCTACATTAAAAAAAGAATTAGCTCAGGCTAGATAAGGAAATGAAAATGAAAACTGATATTAAAAAAAATTTTTTATGGGTTGTAGTTATTTTTGCAATTTTTGCTTATAGTGTAAAAGTGTATTTTCAAATTTCAAAAAATATTTCAAAAAAAGCAAATATTGAGGAAGAAATAGTTCGTGTAAATAAGAAAATAGAAGAAACGAAAAATAAAATAGCAATTTATGATGATAGAATAAAGGCCTTAGATAATGATTTTGAAAAAGAAAAATTAGCTAGAAATATGTTAAAAATGGTTAAGGAAAATGAAGTAATATATAAATATGTTGAAAAAGATAATAAAAAAGATGTGGAGGTAGAAGAAAAATGAAAAGAGAATTAGCTTTGGAGTTTGCAAGAGTAACTGAAGCAGCAGCATTAGCAGCTCATAAATGGGTTGGTAGAGGTAAAAAAGAATCTGCCGATCAAGCAGGGGTTGATGCTATGAGAACTATGCTTAATAGACTTGCTATTGATGGAGAAATTGTCATTGGAGAAGGAGAAATAGATGAAGCTCCTATGCTATATATAGGAGAAAAAGTTGGAATGATATATAATCCAGAAGAAAAAGACAATGTTACACAAGTAGACCCAGTTGATATAGCAGTAGATCCAGTTGAGGGAACAAGAATGACTGCTCAAGGGCAACCTAATGCTATAACAGTTTTAGCAGTTGGGAAAAAAGGAAGTTTTTTAAAAGCTCCAGATATGTATATGGAAAAATTAATTGTTGGTCCTGAAGCTAAAGGAGTTATTGATTTATCAAAACCTTTGGAAGATAATATTCATGCAGTAGCTAAAGCATTAAAAAAAGATTTAAAAGATCTAATGATAGTTATTTTAGATAAACCAAGACATAAAGAATTAATAAAAGATTTACAAGAAATGGGAGTTAAAGTATATGCATTACCTGATGGAGATGTAGCAGGTTCAATTTTAACTTGTATGATAGACTCAGATGTTGATATGCTTTATGGGATAGGAGGAGCTCCAGAAGGAGTTATTTCTGCTGCTGTTATAAGAGCATTAGGTGGAGATATGCAAGCTAGATTAAAATTAAGAAATGAAGTTAAAGGAAACTCTATAGAAAATGATAAAATATCTAAATTTGAAAAATTAAGATGTGAAGAACAAGGGCTTCATGTTGGAGATATTTTAAAACTTGATGATTTAGCAAAAGATGATGAAATAATTTTCTCAGCGACTGGTATAACAGGTGGAGATTTATTAGAAGGGGTAAAAAGAAAAGGAAATATTGCTAGAACTCAAACTTTAGTTGTAAGAGGATTGTCAAAGACCGTTAGATATATTAACTCTATACATAATTTAGATTTTAAAGATGAAAAAATAAGTCATTTGGTAAAATAGGAGAATTGAATGTTATTCTATGAAGAATTAATAAAAAAAATAGAAAGTCAAAGTTTAACAGATATAAAAAAGGTAGAAAAATTTACCTTAAATATGTCAAAAAAAATATCTGGATATGGTATAGCTTTACCGTTGATAGCAATAGGAATTTTTCAAGCATACTCATATACGCTTTTTCATAAGTGGTATTTACTGCTTTTTGCTATTATATTTTCATTTATAGGCTTTAAACAATTTAAAAATATATTTTCTTATTCTATATCGATTGATACTGAAATTGCTAGGATAAAAAGTGGAAAATTAGACTTATTATTTGAAAATGTTGAAAGTGCCGAATTAAAAGAAATGAAGTTTGGAAAAAAGATTATTACAGTTATTGATATGATAACTAAAGATAAAAAACAAGTTATAATCCCTTTATATATGAATAGAATAGAAAGATTTATACTTGTTGTAAAAAGCATTTTAGGGGATAAATTTCAAATAATAAAGTAAAAATTGAGAGGAAACTTATGGAAAATAAATTTATAAGTGCTAGTAAATTGCAGGGGGAAGTTATTCCCCCACCCTCTAAAAGTATATTACATAGGTATATAATTGGAGCTTCTCTAGCAAAAGGTATATCTAGAATTGAAAATGTAGCTTATTCTGATGATATTAAGGCAACAATAATTGCTATGAAAGAACTAGGAGCAAAAATAACAGAAGAAGAAAATAGTCTTTTAATTGACGGAACTAGTACATTTTTAAATTTAGAAAAAAATAAAAAAATAATAATAGATTGTAATGAATCAGGCTCAACATTGAGATTTTTAATACCTATTTCTTTAATAAATGGAAATGAAGTTATTTTTAAAGGAAAAGGAAAACTTTTAAAAAGACCATTAGAGCCTTATTTTTTTAATTTTAAAGAAAAAGAAATAACTTATGAATATGAAAGTGAAAATACTATAAGCTTTAAAGGAAATTTAAAAAATGGAGTATATAAAATTGCTGGAAATATAAGCTCTCAATTTGTAACAGGACTTTTATTTTCCTTACCTTTATTAAAAAAAGATTCTAAAATTCTAATTGAAGGAAATTTAGAATCTAAATCTTATGTGGATATGACATTAGATTGTCTTAAAGATTTTGGGGTAAAAATTGAAAATAAAAATTATGAAGAGTTTTTAATTAAAGGTGGACAAGAATATAAAAAAATATCTCATAGTATAGAAGCAGATTATTCACAAGCCGCTTTTTTTATAATTGCCAATTCTATTGGAGCAAATATAAAAATAAAAAATTTGAATTTAAATTCTCTTCAAGGAGATAAAAAAATAATTCAGCTAATTTCAACTATAGATGAATGGAATAGAGATGAAAGACTTATTATAGACGGAGGAGATACTCCTGATATAATTCCAATTTTAACCTTAAAAGCTATTGCTTCAAAAAAAGAAATAGAGATAATTAATATTGGAAGATTAAGAATAAAAGAAAGTGATAGATTGAGAGCAGTAGTTACAGAATTGTCAAAACTAGGGTATGATTTGATAGAAAAAGAAGAGAGTATAATCATTAATTCTAAAATAGGTAATAATTTAGAAAATATAGATAAAGAAATAATTGAAGTATCTTCACATTCGGATCACAGAATAGCAATGATGTTAGCTATAACTACTTTTTATTATAGAAAAAAAATAAAATTAGATAATTTAGATTGTGTAAAAAAATCTTATCCAAATTTTTGGGAAGTTTTTCTTAGCTTGGGGGGTAAAGTTGAATGAATATTTGGGGAAATAGAATAAAATTATCTATATTTGGAGAATCTCATGGAAAAGCCATAGGGATTACTATAGATGGTTTACCAGCTGGAATAGAACTAGATTTTCAAAAAATAAATCTTTTTTTAGAAAGAAGAAAAGCAGGGAAAAATAAGTATACTACTTCAAGAAAAGAAAAAGATGAATTTATAATATTAAGTGGATATAAAGATGGCTATACAACTGGAGCACCTTTATGTACAATTTTTGAAAATTCAAATACAATAGGAAAAGATTATGATAATTTAAAATATCTATTAAGACCTGGGCATTCTGATTATCCAGCTGGAGTAAAATTTAATGGATATAATGATGTAAGCGGAGGAGGACATTTTTCTGGAAGAATAACTTTGGCTTTAGCTTTTGCAGGAGCTATTGCAATAGATATTTTAGAGAGAAAAAATATTAAAATATATTCTCATATAAAAAAAATACTGGATATCAAGGATAAAAGTTTTTTAGAATTTTCTGAAGATGATATTTTAAATAAATTTAAAAATTTAAAAGAAAAAGATTTACCTTTTATAGATGAAAAAAAAGAAAATGAAGCTAAAGAATTATTAGAAAAAATAAGCCAAATGGGAGATTCTGTTGGAGGAGAAATAGAATGTACTTGTTTAAATCTTCCTACTGGTCTAGGAAGTCCTTTTTTTGATAGTTTAGAAAGTAAAATTTCACATTTAGCCTTCTCTATACCTGCTATAAAAGGAATAGCTTTTGGTTTAGGATTTGAATTTTCAGATATTTTAGGTTCAAAAGCTAATGACTTATATTATTTGAATGAAAAAAAAGAAATAAAAACTGAAACGAATAATAATGGTGGAATTTTAGGAGGTTTGTCAACAGGAATGCCTTTGAATTTTACAGTTGTTGTAAAACCAACATCATCAATTTCTAAAATTCAAAAAACTGTAAATATAAAAACAATGAAAGAAGATAGTATAGAGATAAAAGGAAGACATGATTCTTGTATAGTGCCAAGAGTTCTACCTGTTGTAGAGGCTATAACAGCTCTTGCTATTTTAGATGAGATTATTAGCTAAAAGATGTAAAAAAAATTGAATTGATTAGAATTTATAAATAACTCTTTGCTAAATAGATTTTTAGACAAAATTTATTTAGCAAAGAGTTATTTTATTATATAGGAAAGTATAAAATAAAAGTAAAAATTAGTCTCTGACGTCCGTATTAGTTTGAAGAGCCTGTGTTCATTAAGCTCGTAGAATATCAAGAGACTTTATTTATTTTATAAGAAAATATAAAGATAAATAGACTTTAATAAAAAGAATAGTTAACTGATTTAGAATAGTTTTATTCTGAAATAGAACATAAAAAATAAAAAAAAAATAAAAAAATTCTTGACAAATAAAATAATTCTATTTATTATTATTTTGATTATTAAAATTATTGTAATATACAAAATTTGAAAGGGGATATAATAATGAAAAAATTATTGATAATACTAAGTATTTTATCAGCAATTCAAACTCTTGCAGAAGATACAATAAAACTAGAGAAATCAGTAATAAAAGGGAATGGGAAAAGTTCAAATTACACTTTAATTCCAAAAGAGATTAAAAATACTTTTACTATTACTCAAGAAAAAATAAGAGAAAAAAATTATAAGAATGTAGAAGAAATATTGAGAGATTCTCCAGGAGTAATAGTTCAAAACACTGCTTTTGGACCTAGAATAGATATGAGAGGTAGTGGAGAAAAATCTTTAAGTAGAGTCAAAGTTTTAGTTGATGGAATTAGTATTAATCCGACAGAAGAAACAATGGCAAGCTTACCTATAAATGCAATTCCTGTTGAAACAATAAAGAAAATAGAAATTATACCAGGTGGAGGAGCTACTCTATATGGTAGTGGATCTGTTGGAGGAGTAATTAATATCTCAACAAATTCAAATGTTACAAAAGATAATTTCTTCATGGATTTAAATTATGGATCTTTTGATAATAGAAACTTTGGTTTTGCTGGTGGATATAATTTTAATAAAAATTTATATGTAAACTATGGATTTAGTTATCTTAATAGTGAAGATTATAGAGAACACGAAGAAAAAGAAAATAAGATTTATTTATTAGGTTTTGACTATAAAATAAATCCTAAAAATAGATTTAGATTACAGACTAGATTTAGTGATATAAAACAAGATGGAACTAACCAAGTTGCTATTAAAGAATTAGAAAATAATAGAAAACAACCAGGACTTAGTTTAGACTTAAACACAAAAGATAGAAGCTATACTTTTGATTATGAAGCTAGACCATTAGATAACTTAGTTTTATCAACTAGTTTGTATAAACAAAAACAAGATAGAAATATAAGTACAGAAAGTATTGATGATATAAATATAGTAGCTTCAGATAGGAGTCATACGTGGGCAAAAACTGAAATGAATTTTTATGATGTAAAGTCAGAAATGGAAGCTAAGTTTAAAGAAGATAAACAAGGTGCAAAAATTAAAGCTAAGTATGATTATACATTTTTGGGAAATCCTGGTGAGGTAATTGTTGGTTATGATTATCAAAAAGCTAAAAATTTTAGAGATTCTTATGTAAAATCTGAAACTTTAAAAACATATAATAATGGTTATATGGATACTGTTTTAGATCAATCGAATAGGCTACCAGTTATAAATAAAGTTAATATGAAAATGGAAAAAGAATCTCAAGGAATATATGTTTTTGATAAAATGGGACTGACAGATAAGTTAGATTGGACGACAGGAATTAGATTTGAAAAAACTAAATATAATGGTTATAGAAAAAATGGACCTAATGTTATGCCTTATGTAGATCCTAAAATTAAAGAAATCAATACTGATAGAAGATTAACTAATTATTCTGGAGAGTTTGGTTTACTATATAAATATAATGATACTGGAAGAGTTTTTACTAGATTTGAAAAAGGTTTTGTTACACCTTTTGGAAATCAATTGACTGATAAAGTACATGATACAACATTAAAAAATCCTGATGCTGGAATTATAATTCCACCTGTAGTAAATGTTGCATCTAAATATGTTGATAATAATTTACAAGCAGAAAGAACAAATACAGCAGAAGTAGGTTTTAGAGATTATATATTAGGTTCAACAATAAGCACATCTCTTTTCTTAACTGATACTAAAGATGAAATAACACTTATAAGCTCAGGAGTAACCAATCCGGCAGTTAATAGATGGAAATATAGAAATATAGGAAAAACAAGAAGGATGGGATTAGAATTTGAAGCAGAGCAACACTATGGAAAATTTAGATTTAATCAATCTTTAACTTTAGTAAAAACAAAAGTTTTGATAGCTAATGAGGAAGCTAAAATAGAAAGAGGGGACAGAGTTCCTATGGTTCCAAGATTGAAAGCTACTTTAGGAGTAAAGGTTGATTTCACACAAAGATTATCAGGATATCTAAATTATACGTATATCTCTAAACAAGAAACTAGAGAATTAAGAGAAAATGAAGATTTAAATCAAGATGATAAAATTATAAAGCATACTATTCCTGCTCATGGAACAGTTGATGGAGGTTTCCAATTTAAACCAGATAATTATTCGAATATAAAAATTGGAGCTAAAAATTTATTTTCAAAAAAATATAATTTAAGAGAAACAAGTTTGGAAGGACTTCCAGCACCAGAAAGAAATTATTATTTAGAGCTAAATGTTAGATTTTAAAGAAAATTAAAAGGAGTAGTATATAATGAAAAAAAATATCTTAATGCTAATGATGTTAATAGCAGTAAATTCATATAGTGATACAAAAATAAAAAACCCAAATATGAGTGCAACTCCTCATTATAGAGTTCCTTTAACAAATGAGTTTGTAGAAGCTATTGAGCAAAAGGGTTATAATGATTTTTTAAGAGTAGTTGATGAAATAAGTAAAAACAATAATATTGTTACGAATTATACAAGTAAAACAACAAAAAAAGCAAATAGATTACATGATGATGTTGATTTAGTACCAGTTGCACATGTAGTTGATAATGGTGGTGATTTATGGAAGTATGAAATAGAGGATCTTAAAACACCTGTTCCAGATTCTGATGCAGGTAGAAGTTTTCATAGAGTCGATAAGCTAGTTACAGATTCAGAAAATAGTATAGATAAAGAAAGTCTGGAAAAATTAGGGTATAAAGTAAGTGGATATCAAAATAGATTTTATTTAGGAAATGGAAATTTGATAAAAGATATAGTTTATTTAAATAAAGATAAATTTTCAGAAAAAGTAAAAAAAGAAAAAGATAATCAAAAATATCTTGTAGAAGGAGTATATGAAAAACTTGATTTGGGAGATAAAGTTTCTATTCCTAATGATTATCCAAATGAAAAAAATACTAATATATTAGGGATTAAAGTAGATGCTACTAAAAATGCTAACGGAGAGTATACTGATGAATATTATGCTAAAATTCAAGGAAAATCAAGAAAAGAAGTAGCAGAATTTTTAAAAGAAAAAATGGAAAAAGAAGGAATAAAAGGAATTATTCAAAAAGGTGATGAGCTTTATACAAAAGATAGCAATGGAAAAGAATGGAGAGTGCTATGGAGTATAGAGCCAATATCTCTTCATAAGTCATCAGCTCCAGATGATGAGAAATTTAAAGATACTTTACTTACTCGTATTTTTACTTATAAAGAATTTGATGATAATTCAACAACAGATAGTTCGGGTAAAAAATTATATACAAAAGATGGTAGTATTTATTTACAAGATAAATATAATTATGAAACTAAATTAATGATAAAAGATGGTTGGGCTGCTCCTAAAACACTTGAAGAAAAGATAAAAGAAGCAAGAGAAAATCTTGCAGAAGGGAATGAACCAAGTAGTGCACTTGAACATTATCTTTATGATAAAGAAAATTTAAATTCTACACAATTTAATGAAAAATGGGTAAAACCTTTTGAAAACGGAGATTTCGAAAAAGATTTAGCTAATTTAAGAAAAGATGTTAAAGAGGCAAAAGAAAAATTGATTCCTATTGAAAAAAAATACAATGAAGCAAAAGAGAAAACGAGTGCTGCTTTAAATGATCCTAATTGGCCAAAAGGACTTTATTACTGGGATATTGAAGATAAAAATGAAAACGAGCTAGAAAATATTCTTAGTACAAAGACTGAAAAAGAAAAAGAATTGATAAATGAATGGAGAAAGTACAACGCTATCCAAAAAGAAGAAGGAGCAAAAAAAGATAAGTTAGATGAAGATATTCAAATAAATTTTCCTAAGAAATATGGGTTTTATAAAGCATACTGGGGTGGAACAGCTAATGATGAAAGATGGTTAAACAGAGTAATACAAGATACTAAAATTATTAAGGATTTACTTGGAAAAAATGTTCAATTTAGAGGGAGAGGTAGAATAGAAGGAACTATTGACTTAGGTGAAGGAAGTAATCAAATTGAAATTGAAGAACAATTTACTGGTAGATATGGAACAAATGTAATTTTAGGACCTTATTCAAAAATAGTAAATGTAAAAAGAGTATGGGTTGGAGGACAATTAGGATCTGATTCAGGAGTCTCTATTTCTGGTAGAACTTCTTTATCTTTAGATATAGATGCTAACAAAAAGAATGCTGAAGGGAATTATTATCAACATGCTTTAAAAGATTCTGATCCTAATATAACTTTTATGAGTAGAGATGCAGTAACAAATTTAAATAATCGTAATGACTTTAGAATCGAAATCATGACAAGTAAAATATCTGAAGATGGAACAATAGATATGGGAAGAAAGATTAATTACAAATATACTGATGTGACAACTGGAAAAGAATACGATATGACTATGCCGTTTATATCTGATTCTATTGCACATAGTTTAGTTGATAATCAAAAAAACTCGAATGTAGGAACTTCATTAATTGGAGTAAAAATTAAAGATAAGATAAAAAGACTTACTGATGATGAAAATGAAGTTTATAGAAGTATAAAAAATGCTAAAAAACTTTCTGCTTTACAAGAAACTTTAACAACAACTAATAAGAAAACTACATTTAGTGTTGCTGATGATGAAAAAAATGAAAATAAACTTATTAACTTAGCTACATATTTAAAGACTAAAAATACAGAAGAGTTATTAAAAGATTTATCTCAATTTAATTTATCTTCTACTGAAAAAGAAGAAATGAAAAAATTGATTGAAAACATTAAGATTAGTAAACCTATTGAAGAAAATCTTAAAAATGAGCAATATTTAAAAGATAAATTAAAAATAGCTGAAAAATTAGAAAAAACTCCAGAATACAAGTCATTAAATTTAGTTTCTCTATTAAATGAAATAGAAACTTTTAATATAGAAGATTTAAGAAATAAAAGAGATATTGAAGATGTAAGAAATGAAAATACTCAAAAAATTAAAGATTTAGTTAATAAAATAGATATGAAAGCATTAGAAAAATTAAAAACTGAATATCCAGGACTTAGTTTAAGTGAGTTGTTAACAGCAATAAATAATGTAAAGACACAAAATGTTGTGGATAAATGGGATTTTGGATTTCTTATTAGTAGATTAGAAACTTTAAAAGAAGCAACAAAAAATCAACTAAATGATAGTATTGAAAAAATAAATGAAAAATTAGCTAATAGTGATAGAGATTTATCAAAGTTGTTAGAAGGTTACACAACTGATATATCTAAAGATTATCAAAATTTAAAAGCTAAAATTTATTACACTATGAGAGAAGAAGAAGTTTTATCTGAATTGAAAAATATGCTTAATCAAATGAGTGATAGAAATATTTATTCTAAATTAAATAAAATTTCTAAAAATGAACTTTCAACTTATACAAGTATTCCATTTGAAGTTACTCATGCTCTAAGTGAAAATAAAAATTTAGCTAGAGGTGGATTTATTTCTAATAGAACTGTTCAAGAGAATTTTAAAGGAAATATTTATACAGCTTATGGTTTATTTGAAAAAGGTATATCTTCTAATAATAAATGGGGATTGATGATAGGTGGAGCAAATACAAACCATACAGAAGTTTATAAGAGAACTTTAACTACTGTTGCTACAGAGTCTGAAATAAAAGGAGTTTCTGCTTATTTAGGAACTTACTATAATAAAGAACTTGCTCATAATCTAAATTGGCTTACTGGTGTCGGAGCTCAATATGGAAAATATGATGTTAAGAGAAATATGAAGAATAATTACCAAACTTTAGATTCTAAAGGAAAAGTAAACACATATGGACTTAACACATATTCAGGACTTGTCATGACTTATCCTATTCAAGAAGATGTATATTTACAATTTAAAGGACTTTTAAGTTATAGTGCAATAAAACAAAGTAAGGTAAATGAAAGTGGAGATTTACCATTAAATATTAAATCAAATATTTATCAATATGTAGATGGAGAAGCTGGAGTAAGTTTCAATAAAATATTCTATGGTGATGATATAAAGAGTAGTATATCAGCTGGAGCTTATGGAGTTGTAGGAATATTTGGTTATAACAATAAAAATATGAATGCTAAAGTAGATGGAAGTACTTCTTCATTTGACATAAAAGGAGATAAAGTAAAAAAAGATGCAGTAAAAATTAATTTGGATTATAATGTTCAAGAAGAATCTGGATATAACTATGGTTTAGAAGGAACATATATCACAAATTCAAAAGAAAACAATGTTAAAATTGGTATAAAAGCAGGATATGTATTTTAAAAATTGATTTTATATTAATAAAAGCACCTATAACTTTATCTTAAAGTTTACGGGTGCTTTATTATTTAATCATGAAAGGAGAAATTATGGATAAGAGTAAGTTATTATTGTTGTTTTTATTGGGAAATGTAGAAAATTTTGCAGAAGAATATATAAAACTGCCTGAAAGTAAAATAACATCGGACTATATTGAAATAAACAAAATGAAAGATACAAAGAATGTTATTGTAATTGATAAAAAAATAATAGAAGAGAAAGGATATAAAGATTTATCATCAGTTTTAGAAAGTATTCCAAGTATAAATGTTGGGAAAACAGGTTGGGGAGATATAGATATAAGAGGTCAAGGAGAAGGAAATTCTGCTAAAAACTTACAAGTTTTAGTTGATGGTGCTCCAATTACTACTTTGGTAAATCATCCACTTCAAACAAATTATAATGTTGTTCCCGTAGAAAATATAGAAAGAATAGAAATAATTCCTGGAGGAGGCTCTATTATTTATGGTTCGGGAACAGCTGGAGGGGTAATAAATATAACAACTAATTTAAAAAGATTATCTAAAGTTGTAAATTCTGCTGAAGTATCAATTGCTAATCAAGGTGAAAAATATGATATTAATTTAGGGCATAAGATAAATGATAAGATTAATTTACAAGTTTCTTATTTAAGAGATAACAAAGATTTATATTTTAAGAATACATATAGAAAAAGTGATTATTTTACATCAGGGATAAATTTAAATATATCAGATAATCAAAATTTATCTTTTAGATACAGCACATTAAACGAAAATGGTCAATTTGTAAGAAATTTAAATTATGAAAAATTTATGAAAGTTAAAAAAGATTATGTTCCAGAAGAAAGAAAAATTACACTTGGTTTAGATAAAAATGGACATAAAATAGAAACAGTAAGAAATGGTTACTCCAATGCTAGAAGAAGGTTTGATAGTTATAATTTAAGTTATACTGTGAATAATAAAAATAATATTAAGTATTTAGTTGATTTATTTTATAATAAAGGAAATTTTTCAAATACTTCTATTGGAGATTTAGTTATGTATCACCATACATATGGAGTAAAAAATAAATTTGATATAGAATATGGAAAAAATACAATTTTTGACGGAAGCAGCTTATTAATTGGTTATGATGCATATAAACAAGATTCAAAGCTAGAGTATGATGATTATAAAATGATAAATTTCAAAAAAAAGATATATAAAACCAATCCTTTATCTTTTAAATACAATAAAGAAACAAGAGCTTTCTATTTTTTAAATACTTTAAAATTAGGAAATTGGGAAAGTTCTCAAGGAATTAGAAGAGATTACACTTATTGGACTTTTGATAAAAAAGCAGCTAAAAATAAAGGGAAGGAGACAAGTCATAGACATAATACAAATTATGAATTAAGTTTAGCATATAAATATAGTGACACAGGAAGAATTTATAGTAGATATGAAAGAGGTTTTACATCTCCAGATGGTTTAGAAATAACAGATGATTTCTCAGCACAAGATATAAAAGCGACTAAAGGAGAAGATGAAATTTATGATCTTTATGAAGTTGGATTAAGAGACTATTTTAAATTTACAACTGTTAGTTTAACTGCTTTTTATTCTAAAACTGACAATGAAATGACTAGAAATTATATATTGGATCCAAATTTAGGTTTTGGTAGAAAAAGTATTAATATATTGAAAACTAAAAGAAAAGGACTTGAAATAGACTTAAGTCAAAAAATAGGTAAATTAGAATTAAAAGAAAGTTATTCGTATCTAAAGGGTAAAAGAGATTATAACGGAAGAGAAGGTGAGTTTTTAAAACCTGATTCTATTGTTGATTGGAGTAATACAGGATTAAAAAAAGTGCCTAAACATTCTTTAGCATTAGCAGCAACTTATCAATTTACAGATAGATTATCTGCAGGTATTAATTATAGATACAGTGGAAAATATAGTAATTTTTCAGATATGAAAGAAAAAGAAGAAGAAGGATATATTAGTTCATATTCTATAACAGACTTAAATATAAATTATCATCATGAAAATGGACTAACTGTTTATGCTGGTATAAATAATGTGTTTGATAAATTACATTTTGAATATATCGGTTCAAGACAATATAGTGTAATGCCAGCAGATGGAAGAAATTATTATGCAGGAATAAAATATAAATTTTAAAACAAATAGAATACTTACTTTAAAGTATAAATCTAAAAACTAAAAATTAGTCTCTGACGTCCGTATTAGTTCGAAGAGCTTGTATTCATTGAGCTCCTAGAACTCATACGGATATTAAGAGACATTTTTTTATTCCTATTTATTTCTTCTCATATAAATTCTTAATAAAATTGGTAATACAAGATAGCCAATTAACATAGAAAAGACAGCTTTAATATTTAAAACTCTAGTTCCATCATCTAAAGTATTTGAGAATTGACCTACCCAATTAAACTTTATTAATAGTAAGATAGTTAATAATAATGCAATTATTGGAATAATAACATCTATAATAAAATTCTTTTTTGCATTAATAATTTCTTCCTTACTTTTTCCATAGAAAAATGAAATAACAGCTAAAGGTACAATTAAAAACTGAATGAATCTTGAAATAGAGCTAATTATAATAATTCCAGCCATATTATAATTGAAAGCTAAAGGAATTACAACAGCTATTAGGGCTGTTAAAATAAAAGATGTTATAGGAAGACCTGCACTAGTTCTTTTAGTAAAAAAATCAGGTACTTGTTTTTCTGCTGCCATAGCTTCAAAAACTCTTGGAGTATGGAAAGAAGCAGCAACATTTATTCCAAACATAGACATTAAAGCACCTATAACAATTATTTTTTGTAATAAATCATTTTTGAAAATAGAAGCCAGTACAACAGGTTCATTTGATGTTACCATTGCAACAGGATTTATATTCATAGAAACATAAACTATTCCAAAATATATTAATGCAATTATTAGAATGGCTAAAGGGATTGCTCTAGGTAGATTTTTTTCAGGTTCTTCCATATCTGTAGAACCACTAGCAACGCTTTCAAAACCTGTAAAAGCATAAAAAGCTCCGATTAAAGCAGTAACAAATACAGATGTTGTAAACTCAGGAATAATACTGTTTCCATTTGCATCTACTAACAAATTAATTTCATTTAGATGATTTTCAGAAGTAAAAAGTAAAATTCCTAAACCAGCTAGAATAGTTATTCCTAATGCACCGACTTTTCCTATTGTTGAAATGTTACTTATTAAAGTTAAAAGTTTGGTACCAATTAAATTTATTAATAAAAGTACAATCATCAAAGTTATAAAACCAATAGTAACATTAGTTATATTAGATGAATCAAGTCCAAAGATAGACATTGTAGTCTTTACTACTCCTGTTGCCATAACTCCCCAAGCTATACTTGCAGAAACAACTCTAGTAATTCCAACATACGAACCAACTTCATTACCAAAGGCTGCTTTTGAATAAGCATAAGCTGCTCCACCTTTAGAAACATATTTAGAAGCTGCTGCAAATGTTACAGCCAATACAATAGCAAAAACTGCAGCTGCAAGATATATCATAGCAGCTTTATCTCCAACTGATTTAACAACTGCTCCTGGAGATAAAAATATACCAGTTCCTATAATAGAATTAATTGTAAGTAGTACAATAGACCAAAATTTCATTTTTTGAGTATTTGAATTTGTCATGAATCCTCCCATATTTAAATTATTTATTTTTATTTTTTAGTGCTTCTAGTATAAAAAGTTTGAAAAGTTCCAAGTTTTCTTGGCAATTAACAGCCAACATTTCAGGATGCCATTGAACTCCTAAAACAAAATGAAATTCTTTATGTTTTACAGCTTCAACAACATCATCACTTGCTCTAGCAATAACTTCTAAATTATTTCCTACTTTATCTAATGTTTGATGATGAAAAGAATTTACCATAGTTTCTTTTCCAAATATATTTTTTAATATAGAATCATCTTTGATTTCTATTTTATGTGTTTTTAGTGTAGGATTAGATACTTGGTTATGCTTTAAAACATTTTTATTAGGTATTAAAGATAAATCTTGGAATAAAGTTCCATTTTCAATAACATTTATTAGTTGCATACCTCTACAAATACCTAAAACAGGTATATTTTTTTCTTTTGTTGAATAATTATATAGTATAGTTTCGTATTTATCTCTTTCAGGGAAAGTATCTCCTAATTTTTGATGAGGTTCTTGTCCATAATTATATGGACTAACATCATGACCACCAGATATAATTAGTCCATCAATGATACTAGCTTGTTCCTTTATTACATCTTCATTTTCACTAAAAGGAATAATAAAAGGAATACCTCCAGCTTTTATAACAGCATCAACATAATCTTTATTTACATAAGCCCTTTGATAACCTGCAAAACTTCCATTTGAGTCTGTTATAATGCTAGATGAAATACCTATAATTGGTTTATTTTTTATAATTTCGTTAGACATAAATATCACTTCCTTATATAATAATTACATTTATTGCATTATCTATTCTATCATAATATTTAATAATTACAACTCTTTTAAGATATATAAGCTTTTTGTAAATGACTTTTGTTATTTAAAAAAAATAAAAATAGTGTTATAATAAAAAAAATTGTAAAATAATTTAAAAAATAGTTAGGTGAAAATTGTGGAAAAAATATATACAGTTTCTGAATTTAATAGAATGGTAAAAGGTTATATTGATGATATTGATGATTTTCAAGAATTTTTTCTTGAAGGAGAAATTTCAAATATAACTTATTATAAAAGTGGGCATTTATATTTTTCAATAAAAGATAGTAAGGCACAGATAAAATGTGCTGCTTTTAATTATAAGCAAAAAAAAATTCCGGAAGATTTAAAAGAAGGAGATGCTATTAAATTATTTGGAGATGTTGGTTTTTATGAAACAAGAGGAGATTTTCAAGTATTAGCTAGATATATAGAAAAACAAAATTCATTAGGTTCTATGTTTGCAAAATTAGAAAAAGTTAAAGCTAAAATGGAAGAAAAAGGATATTTTGACTCAAAATATAAAAAAGAATTGCCCAAATATCCTAAAAATATAGGTGTTGTAACAGCTTTAACAGGAGCAGCTCTTCAAGATATAATAAAAACAACTCGTAAAAGATTTGATTCAATAAATATATATGTTTATCCTGCTAAAGTGCAAGGAATAGGAGCAGAACAAGAAATAATCAAAGGAATAGAAACATTAAATAAGATAGAGGAAATAGATTTGATAGTAGCTGGGAGAGGTGGAGGAAGCATAGAAGATTTATGGGCTTTTAATGAAGAAGAAGTTGCAATGGCATTTTTTAATTCTAAAAAACCTATCATTTCGGCAGTAGGTCATGAAATAGATATTTTATTATCAGATTTTACAGCAGATAAAAGAGCAGCTACGCCAACACAAGCAATAGAATTATCTGTTCCTGACAAGGAAAACTTAAAAAGAGAATTATTAGAAAAGGATAAATATTTAAAACAATTATTGATGGCACAGCTAAAACATATGAAGAAAGAGTTGATATTGAGAGCAGAGAACTATCAATTAAAATTTTTTCCAAGTGTTGTAAATAATTATAGAGAAGTAATCATAGAAAAAGAAAAAAAATTAACAAATAGCATTAAATTATTAATAAATAATAAAAAAAGAGATTTCACAAGTGTGCTAGATAAGATTTCTGTTTTAAATCCAATAAATACTTTAAAAAGAGGGTATTCTGTTAGTCAAATAGAAGAAAAAAGAATTGATAGCATAGATGAAGTAGAGATTAATAAGGATATGATAACTATTTTTAGAGATGGTAAAGTAGTAAGTGTAGTTAAGGAGAAAATTTATGAAAAAAGTGTTGATTAGTATATTTTTTATAATGTCCGTATTAGCTTTATCACAGGAATTTGATAAAGTTGAAGGAAGCATAAATCAAAGCTCTTCAAATGAGAACTCAACAAGTGTGGAAGAAAATTTGGGAGAAGAAAGTGATGGAAATATTTCTCAAGAACTTGAGAATAATAGAAAAATAGCAGAATATAGACCAAGTATTTTAAGAGAGATAGATGCTCAAATAAAATCTGCAAATAATGGGAATATAGGAGGGTTAATAAAACGCTATAATATAGAGTTAGATAAATATTTAGAAAGCGTATCTTATGATAGTAATAGAATCTTTTTCTTAGCAAATGAATATGTGCTATTAAATGATTATTCAAGAGCTAATATGATTTTTTTGAAAGATAATAAGGATATAAAAAATGTTTTTGGAGCAGCAACAACATATAGATTCATGGGTAAAAATGAACAAGCTATTGAAAAATATACTCAAGCCATTTCTATAAATTCATCATTTGCAGAATCTTATTTAGGAAGAGGTTTAGCATATAGAAATATGGATAAATATGATGAAGCTGTAAGAGATTTAGAAAGATATCTTTCAATGACAGGAGCTCATGATGGATATGTAGCTTTAGCAGATGTATATTTCAAAATAGGGAAAAATAAAGAAGCATATAATATTGCAAGTAAAGGTTTGTCAAAATATGGTTCAAACATATTGAGGACTTTAGCAAATAATATTTTAAAAAATAAAATTAATTAGATTTATTTAACTCTTTAAGGGGTGATACTATGAAATTTGATTTTTTTACAATAGATGATGACATATATCCAAAATATTTGAAAGAAATAGAAAATCCACCAAAGAAATTGTATTATAAAGGAAATTTAGAATTATTAAAAAGTAATAGAATTTTATCGGTTGTAGGAACAAGAAATCCTAGTTCATATGGTAAACTAGCCTGTGAACATATAGTAAAAAAACTTATTAAGGCTGATATTACAATAGTTAGTGGTTTGGCTAGTGGTATTGATAGTATTGCACATAGAGTTTGTATTGATAATAAAAAAAATACAATAGGAGTAATAGCAACTGGTTTAGACATAGTTTATCCGGCATCAAATTTAAGATTATACGAAGAAATAGAAAGAACTGGTTTGATACTTAGTGAGTATGAAGTAGGTACTAGACCTTTTAAGCAAAATTTTCCAGAAAGAAATAGAATTATAGCAGGTTTATCTATGGGAACAATCATAATTGAAAGTAAAGAAAAAGGTGGAAGTCTTATTACGGCTAATCTTGCTTTAGATAACAATAGAGATGTATATGCAGTTCCTGGAGATATTTTTTCTGAATATTCAAAAGGTTGTAATAAATTAATAAGAGATGCTAGAGCAAAACTTTTGATTAATCCAGAAGAAATTCTAGATGACTATTGTTGGGATTGTTTAGAAAATGATAACAATAAAAATTTAAAATTAACAGAAAATCAGAAAAAAATTATTAATGTATTAGGAAGAGATAAAGGTCTTGAAAGCATAGTGAACGAAACTAGAATAGAGCAATCAGAAATTTTATCTGAACTTTTGACATTAGAAGTAATGGGATTAATTAAAAGTTTACCTGGGGGAAGGTATAAAAAAGTAATGGATTTAGTCTAATTAATTTGATATAATTCGTCAGTAATTAGTAGAGTAAGGGGTGTTTTTAGTTATGGCAAAAAATAAATTGGTAATAGTAGAGTCGCCAGCAAAAGCAAAAACAATAGAAAAAATATTAGGGACTACATATAAAGTTATATCTTCATATGGACATATAATTGATTTACCAAAAACAAAAATAGGTGTAGATGTAAATGATAATTTCAAACCATCTTATAATACAATAAAGGGAAAGGGAGAAGTTATTAAACAGCTTAAAGAAGCAGCAAAAAAAGCTGATAAAATCTATCTGGCATCTGACCCGGATAGAGAAGGAGAATCTATTGCTTGGCATATAGCTAATACCTTAAAATTGAGTTATGACGAAAAAAATAGAATTGAATTTCATGAAATTACGGAAAAAGCAATAAAAGAAGCAGTAAAAAAGCCAAGAACTATAAATTTAAATAAAGTTAATTCTCAACAAGCTAGAAGAATTTTAGATAGACTTGTTGGTTACGAAATAAGCCCTTTTTTATGGAAACTAATATCTCCAAACACTAGTGCTGGTAGAGTTCAATCTGTTGCTTTAAAACTTATATGTGAACTTGAAGATAAGATAAAGGCATTTATTCCAGAAAAGTATTGGGATATTAAGGGTATATTTGATAAAATATATACCTTAGATTTATATAAGATTGATGGAAAGAAAATAGAAAAATTAAAAGATGAAAAATTACTCGAAAGAGTAAAAAAAGATGTTAATGAAAGTTATAAAGTAATAACTTCAAAAATATCAAACAAGACTAAAAACCCACCAGCACCATTAAAAACTAGTACATTACAACAATTAGCTTCATCATATTTAGGTTTTTCTGCTAGTAAAACTATGATGGTAGCACAAAAATTGTATGAAGGTGTTGATATAAAAGGGGAACATAAAGGTCTTATTACATATATGAGAACAGACTCTATAAGAATTTCTGAAGAAGCTAAAGAAATGGCAAGAAATTATATTAAAAAGAACTATGGAGAAAAATATTTAGGTGCAGGAGATAGAAAAGAAAAGAAAAATTCTAAAAATGTTCAAGATGCACATGAAGGAATTAGACCAACAGATATTAATTATACACCAGAAGAAATTATGGTTTATTTAGATAAAGACCAATTTAAACTATATAATTTGATATGGCAAAGATTCTTAATTTCTCAATTAGCTGCAATGAAATATGAACAATTTGAGTATATTTTAGAAAGAAGTGGCATAGAATATAGAGGAAGTATCAATAAAATAATTTTTGATGGTTATTACAAGGTATTTAAAGATGAAGAAGAGCTTCAATTAGGAGATTTTCCTAAAATAAATGAGGGAGATATTTTTAATTTAGATAAATTAAATATTAAAGAAGATTATACTAAGGCACCAGCAAGATTAACAGAATCATCACTTGTTAAAACTCTTGAAGCCGAAGGAATAGGGAGACCATCAACTTATGCTAGTATTATAGAAACATTAAAAAAACGTGAATATGTTGAATTACAAAATAAAAGTTTTATTCCAACAGAAGTAGGGTATGAAGTAAAAGAACAATTAAGTAAATATTTTCCTAATATAATGAATGTAAAATTTACTGCTAAATTAGAAGATGAGCTTGATGAAGTTGATAATGGAGATAAAGATTGGATAGAATTATTGAAACAATTCTATGATGAGTTACAAAAATATGAAGTTAAATGTAAGGTTGAAATTGAAAAAGAATTAGAGAAATTAGTTTTCTCAGATGTACTAGATAAAAATTTAGAACCAATGATAATGAAAATAGGAAGATTTGGAAAATATTTAACATCTCAAAATCCTGATAATAAAGAAAATATATCATTAAAGGGAATTGATATTCCACTTGAAGATATCAAAAAAGGAAAAATATTTGTAAAAGAACAAATAGAACAACTATTAAAGAAAAAAGAAGGACAAAAAACAGATATTATTTTAGAAAATGGAGCTAAATTAATTTTAAAATATGGAAGATTTGGAAGTTATCTTGAAAGTGAAAACTATAAGGAAGATAATATTAGAAGAACTATTCCTAGTGAGATTAAAAAAGAAATTGAACAAGGAAAAATACCGTCAAAAAATGATGAGCTTCAATTAAAAAATATATTTGATAAAATAGAAAAAGAAGAAAAAGAAATAATAAAAAAAGCAGGAAAATGTGAAAAATGTGGAAAGCCTTTTAAAGTTGGAAATGGAAGATGGGGTAAATTCTTAGCTTGTACAGGCTACCCAACTTGTAAAAATATAAAGAAAATAGAAAAAAAGAAATAATTGGAGGAAATAATGACTTATCCAAAAGAAGTAATAGTTGTAGGAGCTGGGCTTGCTGGTTGTGAAGCTGCCTATCAACTTGCTGAAAAAGGAATAAAAGTAAAATTATATGAAATGAAGCCTAAAATTAAGACTGAAGCTCATTCAAAAGACTATTTTTCAGAATTAGTTTGTAGTAATTCTTTGGGAAGTGATAGTTTAGAAAATGCTGCAGGACTTATGAAAGAAGAATTAAGACTTTTAGGTTCTCTTCTTGTAAAAATTGCAGATAAGAATAGAGTACCAGCAGGTCAAGCTTTAGCTGTTGATAGAGATACTTTTTCTGAAGAGATAACTTCTATTATAACTAATCATGAAAATATAGAAGTAATAGAAGAGGAATTTACTGATATTCCAGATGATAAAATAGTGTTAATTGCAAGTGGACCACTTACTTCTGAAAAGTTATTTGCTAAAATAAGTGAATTAACAGGAGAGGAAAGTCTTTATTTTTATGATGCTGCAGCCCCAATAGTAACTTTTGATAGTATAAATATGAATAAAGCATATTTTCAATCAAGATATGGAAAGGGAGAAGGAGAATACATAAATTGTCCAATGAATAAAGAGGAGTATTATAAGTTTTATAATGAACTTATCAATGCAGAAAGAGCAGAGCTTAAAAAATTTGAAAAAGAAAAATTGTTTGATGCATGTATGCCTATTGAAAAGATAGCTATGAGTGGTGAAAAAACAATGACTTTTGGTCCTTTAAAACCAAAAGGATTAATTAACCCTAAAACAGAAAAAATGGACTATGCTGTTGTACAACTGAGACAAGATGACAAAGAAGGAAAACTATATAATATTGTAGGTTTTCAAACAAATTTAAAATTTGGTGAACAAAAAAGAGTGTTTTCAATGATACCGGGTCTTGAAAATGCAGAATTTATAAGATATGGTGTAATGCATAGAAATACCTTTATAAATTCTACAAAATTATTGAATAAAACTCTTAATTTGAGAAATAAAGATAATATATATTTTGCAGGACAGATAACTGGAGGAGAGGGTTATATCTGTGCAATGGCTACAGGCTTATATGCAGCAAAAAATATTATTAATAGATTAGAGTGTAAAAAAGAATTTTATTTAGAAGATGTTTCAGCAATAGGAGCTATTATTAAGTATATTACTGAAGAGAAAAAAAAGTTTCAACCTATGGGGCCAAATTTTGGAATAATAAAATCTTTAAATGAAAATATAAGAGATAAAAAAGAAAAATATAGAAAGTTATCTCAAGTAGCATTAGAATACTTAAAAAATAAGATAGTTGAGGATAAAAATGAATGATGAATTTAAAATAGAGAAATTATTTAAAGATTTTATTTATCAACTAGAATTTTTAGAAAATAAAAAAAAGAATACCATAATATCTATAAAAAATGATGTTGAGCAATTTTTAAAATTTATTTTTGATAAGGGAATTTTTGAGATAGAAGATATTGATGAAATTAATATCAGAGAATTTTTTTTTGATTTAAAAAAATTAGAGGTAACAACTTCTACATATAATAGAAAACTAGCTTCTGTAAAAAAATTTTTTAAATATACTTCTGAACAAGGGATAAAAAAAATAGAAATATTAATGGAAACTGAAAGAAAAGATGAAACTAAATCTATAGAGTATTTAACTTTAAGTGAAGTTGAAAAAATTAGAAATGTTATTTTAGAAAATGGATATAATTTTAATTCTTTGAGAGATAGATTTTTATTTGAATTATTATATTCAACAGGACTGACAGTTTCAGAAGCTTTATCATTATCTGAGATAAATTTTGATATAGATAAGAGAGAAATTTATTTTTTAAAAAATAAAGAAAAAAGATTAGTTTATTTTAGTGAAATCTGTAAAGAATACTATGTTAAATTTTTAGAAATAAAAAAAGAAAAATTTTTAGAAAAAAATTCAAATATAATTTTTCTAAATAATTCTAATACCAGATTAACAGATAGGTCAGTAAGAAGAATTATAGGAAAATATGCAGAGAAAACAGACATTTCAAAAGAGATAAGTCCATATACAATAAGACATACTTTTTGTATTCATATGTTAAAAAATGGTATGCCTAAAGAATATTTAGCTAAATTATTAGGGTTAAGGGTTAGTTCTCTTTTAAATATTTATGAAGATATAATTAAAAAGGAGATTTTATGGCACAAAAAAAATGTGTAGGTTGTGGAATAGAATTACAGAATAAAGATGCAAATGTAGTTGGATATACTCCAAAAGAAATAAAAAAGAATGAAGATATGTATTGTCAGAGATGTTTTCAATTAAATCATTATGGAAAACATTCAATGAATACTTTAACAAGAGATGATTATAGAAAAGAAGTAAATAGCTTAATGGATGAAGTAGAATTAGCAATAGCTGTTTTTGATATTATAGATTTTGAAGGTTCTTTTGATGATGAAATTTTAGATATTTTAAGAGAAAAAGAATCAATAGTTGTTATAAATAAATTAGATTTAATTCCTGAAGAAAAACATCCATCTGAGGTTGCAAATTGGATAAAAAACAGATTGGAAGAAGAAAGTATAGTTCCTTTGGATATAGCAATAGTAAGTACAAAAAATGGCTATGGTGTAAATGGTATTTTCAAAAAAATAAAACATTTTTATCCTGATGGTGTAAAAGCAATGGTAATAGGAGTTACAAATGTTGGGAAATCTAGTGTTATAAATAGACTTCTAGGAAAAAGAATAACAACTGTTTCAAAGTATCCTGGAACAACATTAAAAAATAATTTAAATATAATACCTTTAACTAATATTGGTTTATATGATACACCTGGTTTAATTCCTAAGGGAAGAGCATCAGATTTATTGTGTGAGTGTTGTGCAGAAAAATTAATACCTTCAAGTGAAATATCAAGAAAAACATATAAAGGTGAAATAAATAAAGTTATAATGATAGGCAATATGCTAAAATTTAAAATACTAGAAGATAAAGAAGAAAATATAAAACCTATATTTTCTATATTTGCAGCTAAAGATGTTCCCTTTCATGTAACAAATGCAGAGAGAGCTATCGAGCTTGAAATTAGTAATTACTTTGATTTGCCTTGCTCTTTATGTAATGAAGAGTATAAAAAAAATAAAAAAGTAAAAAAATTTTTTAAATTAAATACTGGAGAGGAGTTAGTGTTTAAAGGCTTAGGTTGGATATCTGTAAAAAAAGGTCCGCTTCTATTAGAAGTAGTAATACCAGAAAAAATTGATACTTTGGTTAGGAAAGCTTTTATAAACCCTAAGAGATAAAATGAAAATAAGAAATAGAATATGGAATAAATTGATATCATTAATACCATTTTTGATAGCGATACCAATTTTAATTATGTTAGGACTTTATTTTATAAACAAGAAAAATAATAAAGTAGAGGATATTGATGTTGCTAAAGGACTAATAAAAGATATAAAGATTATGAGAGTAGCAATAGATGAATATTATCAAAAAACTGGAACTTTTCCAGATTTAGCTTTAAACAACGAAGAAAATGAAATAGAAAAAATATTTTACAAGACAGATAGTGGGACAGTGTATTTTAAAGATTTATTAAAGGAAAGTTCTATTCCTAAAACGCCAGCTGGTTCTGGACTATCAGCTTCCAACAAGATCTATACTATTAAAAACTTTGATGAAGCAACAAAAGATGGAGGTTGGAATTACAATAGTTCTACTGGAGAAATTCATGTAAATTTACCAGAGAACTTTTTAGGGCAAGGAATAGAATGGGAAACTTATTAAAATAAGCTTAGTGAGGTGAAACATGGGATTTTTTGATAAATTATTCAAAAAAAAGGAAGAAAAGATAGAAGAAATTCAAAAAGAGATTGAAACTAATTTAAATGAAAATATAGAAAAAATTAAAGATATAGAAAAAGATACTAAAGAATTTTTGAAAGAAGTAAAAGAAGATATAAAAGAAGAAATTGAAGTTCAAATTGAAACTGTTGAAAATAAAATTTCAGATTCAAAAGAAAATATTTCTGAAAGATTAACAAAAAGCAAAGAGGGATTTTTTTCAAAATTAAAAAATATATTTACATCAAAAAGTAAGATAGATGATACTATTTATGAAGAATTAGAAGATCTTTTAATACAATCTGATATAGGTTTCGATATGACAGCTAAGTTAATTAATCAACTTGAGAAAGAAGTAAAAGTAAAAAAAATATCGGAAACCTCAGAAGTATATGAAATATTAAAAAGATTGATGTCAGATTTTTTATTATCTCAAGACAGTAAATTGGTTTTAAAAGAAGATAAAATAAATGTGATTTTAATAGTTGGAGTAAATGGAGTAGGTAAGACAACAACTATTGGGAAATTAGCTTTAAAGTATAAGAAAATGGGTAAAAAGGTATTATTAGGAGCTGGAGATACATTTAGAGCAGCAGCAGTAGAACAACTAGAGGAATGGGCAAAGAGAGCTGATGTTGACATAGTTAAAGGTAAGGAAGGAGCAGATCCAGCTTCTGTAGTTTTTGATACATTAAGTAGGGCTGAACAAATTAAAGCAGATGTAGTAATAATTGATACTGCCGGTAGATTACATAATAAATCTAATCTAATGAGAGAATTAGAAAAAATAAATAATATTATTAAGAAAAAAATTGGAGAACAAGAATATGAATCTCTTTTAGTAATTGATGGAACTACTGGACAAAATGGTTTAAATCAAGCTAAAGAATTTAATTCAGTAACAGAATTAACAGGTTTTATAGTGACAAAGCTTGATGGAACAGCAAAAGGTGGGATAGTGTTTGCCGTTTCTGAAGAATTGAAAAAACCTATAAAATTTATAGGATTGGGAGAAAAAATAGATGATTTAATAGAGTTTAATTCTAAAAATTTCGTTGATGCAATTTTTGATTAAATTTTGTTAAGTATAACTTAATTTTTTTTGAAAAATTTAAAAGGAAGTGCTATACTGTCAAAGTAAGAATAGCAGTTCCTTTTTTCTTCTATAGGAAAGTATAAAATTAAATAGCAAATAGCAAAAAATAGTCTCTTGACAGCCGTATAAGTTCTACGAGCTCAATGAACGCAGGCTCTTCGAACTAATACGGACGTCAGAGACTTTTTTATATTGTTAAATTAAACTCTTGCTAGTGTTAGCTAAGTACAATATAACTAAATTGTATCTAAATTTAAAAAAATAAAAAAAAGGTAATAAAAAAGGTAATATAATAGGTTTAGCTAGCATTATTTTAAAAATTATATATTGCAATTAATTTCAATTAGTGTTAATATATACTTAAATTTAAAAATTAAATTTAAAGAATAAGGAGTGATTTTAAATGAGTTTTTTAGGTCAAGTTAGAAAAAAGGCCATGCAAGCAAATAGAAGAATTGTGTTACCTGAATCAAGTGATGAAAGAGTAATAAGAGCAGCTTCTCAAATTTTAAAGGAAGGGTTGGCAAAAGTTATCCTTGTTGGAAACCAAGAAGTTGTAATGGAAAGTGCAAGGGCTTACGAAGTTTCACTAAGTGGTGCAAAAATTGTTGATCCATATAATTTTGAAAGAATGGAAGATTATATTAGTAAACTTGTGGAATTAAGATCTAAAAAAGGTATGACTCGTGAAGAAGCTAAAAAATTATTACAAAATGATCCTAACTTCTTTGGAGCAATGTTAGTAAGAATGGGAGATGCTGATGGTATGGTATCAGGTTCTGCATCACCTACTGCAAATGTTTTAAGAGCAGGAATACAAGTTATAGGAACTCAACCAGGTGTAAAAACAGTTTCATCTGTATTCATAATGGAATTATCTCAATTTAAAGATTTATTTGGAAGTATATTAGTGTTTGGAGATTGTTCAGTAATACCAGTTCCAACTTCTGAGCAATTAGCTGATATAGCAACTTCAGCTGCTGAAACTGCAACAAAAATAGCTGGAATTAATCCAAGGGTTGCTTTAATGACATTCTCAACAAAAGGTTCTGCAAAACATGAATGTGTTGATAGAGTTATAGAAGCTGGACAAATTTTAAGAGATAGAAAAGTAACATTTAGATTTGATGCTGAGTTACAAGCAGATGCTTCTTTAGTAAAATCTGTTGGAGAAATAAAAGCACCTTTATCAGATGTTTCTGGAAATGCAAACGTATTAATATTCCCTACATTATCTGCAGGAAATATTGGTTATAAATTAGTTCAAAGACTTGCAGGAGCAAATGCTTATGGTCCAATAATTCAAGGATTAAACTCACCTGTAAACGATTTATCAAGAGGATGTTCAGTTGAAGATATAGTTGTTTTAACTGCTATTACTTCAGCACAAGCTTGTGTAGATTGCTAATTTATAATAAAAAAAGGGTAGATACTAAAGACTTAATACTAAAAAATATATAATACTTGGAGGAATAAATGAAAATATTAGTAATAAACTGTGGAAGTTCTTCACTTAAATATCAATTAATAAATCCGGAAACTGAAGAAGTTTTTGCAAAAGGATTATGTGAAAGAATTGGAATAGATGGATCAAAAATGGAATACGAAGTCGTTGCAAAAGACTTTGAAAAAAAATTAGAAGTTCCTATGCCAACTCACAAAGAAGCATTAGAACTTGTTATATCTCATCTTACAGATAAAGAAATAGGAGTAATAAAATCAGTTGATGAAGTTGATGCATTAGGACACAGAGTAGTACATGGTGGAGAAGAGTTTGCTCAATCTGTTTTAATAACTGAAGAAGTTTTAAAAGCTATTGAAGCAAATAATGATTTAGCACCATTACATAATCCAGCTAACTTAATGGGAATAAGAACTTGTATGCAACTTATGCCTGGAAAGAAAAATGTAGCTGTGTTTGATACAGCTTTCCATCAAACAATGAAACCAGAAGCATTTATGTATGCATTACCTTATGAAGATTACACAGAATTAAAAGTTAGAAAATATGGTTTCCATGGAACATCTCACTTATATGTATCAGGAATAATGAGAGAAATAATGGGAAATCCAGAACATTCAAAAATAATAGTATGTCACTTAGGAAACGGAGCATCAATAACTGCTGTTAAAGATGGAAAATCAGTTGACACATCTATGGGATTAACTCCATTACAAGGTTTAATGATGGGAACAAGATGTGGGGATATAGATCCAGCAGCTGTTTTATTTGTTAAAAATAAAAGAGGTTTAACTGATGCACAAATGGATGATAGAATGAATAAAAAATCTGGAATTTTAGGTTTATTCGGAAAATCTTCTGATTGTAGAGACATGGAAAATGGAGTTGTTGCAGGAGATGAAAGAGCAATACTTGCAGAAAGTGTATCAATGCATAAATTAAGATCATATATAGGAGCTTATGCTGCTATTATGGGCGGAGTTGATGCAATTTGCTTTACTGGAGGTATTGGAGAAAACTCTTCAATGACAAGAGAAAAAGCATTAGAAGGATTAGAATTCTTAGGAGTAGAATTAGATAAAGAAGTTAATTCAGTTAGAAAAAAGGGAAATGTAAAATTATCTAAAGAAACTTCAAGAGTTTTAGTATATAAAATACCTACTAATGAAGAATTAGTGATAGCTAGAGATACATTTAGACTAGCAAAATAGTTTTAAGGAAGATACGAAAAGGAAGATACAAATTAATTATATTTAGTTATATAAGGAAATAGTGAATTAGAAATTAAACAATTAAATAAGGAGGAAACAATATGGCAAAAAGAATGCAAACTATGGATGGAAACCAAGCTGCTGCATATGCATCATATGCTTTTACTGAAGTTGCTGGGATTTATCCAATAACACCATCATCACCTATGGCAGAATATACTGATGAATGGGCTTCAAGAGGAATGAAAAATATATTTGGAGTGCCTGTAAAATTAGTGGAAATGCAATCTGAAGGAGGAGCAGCTGGAACGGTTCATGGATCTTTACAAGCTGGAGCATTAACTACAACATACACAGCTTCTCAAGGATTACTTTTAAAGATACCTAATATGTATAAAATAGCTGGAGAATTATTACCAGGAGTTATACATGTGTCTGCAAGATCTTTATCAGCTCAAGCGTTATCTATTTTTGGAGACCATCAAGATATTTATGCAGCTAGACAAACTGGTTTTGCAATGCTTGCAACAAATTCTGTTCAAGAAGTTATGGATTTAGCTGGAGTAGCTCACTTAGCAGCATTAAAGTCAAGAGTTCCATTTTTACATTTCTTCGATGGTTTTAGAACTTCTCATGAAATTCAAAAAGTTGAAGTAATGGAATATGATGATTTAAAGAAATTAATAGACTGGAAAGCTTTAGAAGAATTTAGAAAAAGAGCTTTAAATCCAGAACATCCAGTAACAAGAGGTACTGCACAAAATGATGATATTTACTTCCAAGCAAGAGAAGTACAAAACAAATTTTATGATGCAGTTCCGGATATAGTTAATAACTATATGAAAGAAATTTCAAAAATAACTGGTAGAGATTATAAACCATTTAATTATTATGGTGCTCCAGATGCAGAAAGAATTATAATCGCAATGGGATCAGTTTGTGAAGCAGCACAAGAAGTTATAGATTACTTACTAGAAAAAGGAGAAAAAGTAGGTTTAATATCTGTACACTTATTTAGACCTTTCTCTGCTAAATACTTCTTTGATGTTTTACCAAAAACTGTAAAAAGAATTTCAGTTTTAGATAGAACAAAAGAACCAGGTTCATTAGGAGAACCATTATTACTTGATATTAAAGCATTGTTCTATAATAAAGAAAATGCACCACTTATAGTTGGTGGAAGATATGGATTATCTTCAAAAGATACAACTCCAGCTCAAATTTTAGCTGTATTTGAAAATTTAAAGAAAGATGAACCAAAAGATGCTTTTACAGTTGGTATAGTAGATGATGTTACTCATACATCACTTGAAGTAGGATCAGCAATAGCACTTGCTGACCCATCAACAAAAGCTTGTCTATTCTATGGATTAGGAGCAGATGGAACAGTTGGAGCTAATAAAAACTCTATTAAAATTATAGGGGATAAAACAGACTTATATGCACAAGGATACTTTGCATATGACTCTAAAAAATCAGGAGGAGTTACTAGATCTCACCTAAGATTTGGTAAAAAACCTATTAGATCAACTTATTTAGTTTCAAAACCAACATTTGTTGCTTGTTCAGTACCAGCATATCTACATCAATATGATATGACTTCTGGACTTAAAGAAGGAGGAAAATTCTTACTTAACTGTGTATGGTCTAAAGAGGAAGCGATAGAAAATATTCCTAATAATGTAAAAAGAGATTTAGCAAAAAATAAAGCAAGATTATTTATTATAAATGCTACTGCTCTTGCTCATGAAATCGGACTAGGACAAAGAACAAATACAATAATGCAAGCTGCGTTCTTTAAATTGGCAGAAATTATTCCATTTGAAGAAGCTCAACAATATATGAAAGATTATGCTAAAAAATCTTATGCTAAAAAAGGTGATGAAATAGTTCAACTTAACTATAATGCAATAGATAGAGGAGCTAATGATATAGTTGAAATAGAAGTAGATCCAGCATGGGCAAATCTTGAAGTAACACCTTTAAACGAACCAAAAGAAACTGCTGGTTGTGGTGGATGTTGTGCTACTCCAACTGATTTCGTTAAAAATATAGCAAAACCTATAAATGCAATAAAAGGATATGACTTACCTGTATCAGCATTTTTAGGTTATGAAGATGGTACTTTTGAAAATGGTACTTCTGCTTTTGAAAAAAGAGGAGTTGCTGTTGATGTACCTATATGGAATATAGATAAATGTATACAATGTAACCAATGTTCATATGTATGTCCACATGCAGTCATTAGACCTTTCTTAATAAATGAAGAAGAATTAAAAGCTGCTCCAGTTGAAATAGCAACTAAAAAACCTACTGGAAAAGGACTAGATGGATTAGGATACAGAATACAAGTTTCAACACTTGATTGTGTTGGATGTGGTTCTTGTGCTCATGTATGTCCAGCAAAAGCACTAGATATGATGCCAATAGCAGATTCTTTAAATGACAAAGAAGATGTAAAAGCTGATTATCTATTCAATAAAGTAGAATATAGAAGTGACTTAATGCCACTTGATACTGTAAAAGGTTCACAATTTTCTAAACCATTATTTGAATTCCATGGAGCATGTCCTGGATGTGGAGAAACACCTTATATTAAATTAATAACTCAATTATATGGAGATAGAATGATGGTTGCCAATGCTACTGGATGTTCATCAATTTATTCAGGTTCTGCACCTTCAACTCCATATACAACTAATAAAAATGGCGAAGGACCTTCTTGGGCATCTTCATTATTTGAAGACAATGCTGAATATGGATTTGGTATGCATGTGGGAGTTGAAGCTTTAAGATCTAGAATTCAACATACTATGGAAGAAAATATGGATAAAGTAGATGAAGATATAGCTACTCTATTTAAAGATTGGATAGCAAATAGACAATTCTCTGTAAGAACAAGAGAAATTAGAGATATTCTTGTTCCAAAACTAGAAGCATTAAATACAGATTTTGCAAAAGAAATATTAGATTTGAAACAATATCTAATTAAGAAATCTCAATGGATAATTGGTGGAGACGGTTGGGCATATGATATTGGTTATGGTGGACTTGACCATGTTCTTGCATCTAATGAAGATGTAAATATATTAGTAGTGGATACAGAAGTTTACTCTAATACAGGAGGACAAGCATCAAAATCTACACCAACTGGAGCTGTTGCAAAATTTGCTGCAGCAGGAAAACCAGTTAAGAAAAAAGACTTAGCAGCAATAGCAATGTCTTATGGACATATTTATGTTGCACAAGTTTCAATGGGGGCTAACCAACAACAAGCTTTAAAAGCTATTAAAGAAGCTGAAGCACATCAAGGACCTTCAATTATAATTGCATATTCTCCTTGTATCAACCATGGTATTAAGAAAGGTATGTCACAATCTCAAACTGAAATGAAGCTTGCAACTGAATGTGGATATTGGCCAATATTCAGATATAATCCATCAGTTGAAAAATTAGGTAAAAACCCATTACAAATAGATTGTAAAGAACCTAAATGGGAAAAATATGAAGAATATCTAACAGGAGAAGTTAGATATCAAACTCTAACTAAATCTAATCCAGAACAAGCTAAAATTTTATTTGAAGCAAATAAAAAAGAAGCTCAAAAGAGATGGAGACAATATAAGAGAATGGCTGCACTAGATTATAGTGAAGAAAAAGAAGAAGAATAAAAAATGAAATTGAAAGGGAGCTATAATTATAGCGGCTATTTGTCAAATAGTGTTGATGAAAAAGTTTAGACTATGACTTAGCATAATTAAGAGAATTTTTGAGAATAAAAACTTGAAAATTCTCTTTTTTTATTGTTACTAAAATTCATTATTGCATAAAAAAATTAGGCATTAATTGAAACAATTCCTTCTTGAATTAATATACGCTTTTTAAAATTGCTAAATTTTGAATATCCAAATGCAGTTCTTTTTATTGATTTAATTTTATTATTTAAACCTTCTATTACTCCATTAGTAATATTAGTTTCAAACATATTTTTAATATATTCCATATATTTTTTAAGAGTTTTTAAAGCAACTCTCATTTTCTCAGAAATTTTTTCTTTACTTCCAAGATATTTTTCTACTATTCCTTCAAATTTTTTAAAATTATTATGTTTAATTGCTTGGATAATATCTTGATATATATTAAAATTAATTTCTAATTCAGGTATTTTATCAAGAATATAATCTACTTTATCTTTACTACTTAATTTGTACTTAAAACTTTGACAGTAGTATTTTATTTCGCAAAGGTCAGGGTAATATTTTAATAATAACTTCCAAAATCTCTTTAATTTTCTTTTTAAAGAAGGATCTTGAATAGAGTTCATAATATATATTCTAGTTTGATTAAATGCTCTGTTAATAAGGTTAACAATATGAAATTTATCTAAAACTATTTCTCCATTAGGAAAGATAGATTTAACTAAGCTAATATATGGAGCATACATATCCATACAAATATATTTCACATTATTTTTAGATTTTAAAGAAAATCTAGAAAAATATTCTGTAAGAGAAGGAAGTCTTCTATCTTCCACTATATCGATAATGCTCTTACTTTGAAAGTCAGCAAAAACAAAAGACATAGCGCCATCAATATTTTTAACAGATTTAAATTCATCAATACAAATAGTTTCTGGTAAATGTTCTCTATTAACTTTAAAATTAGAATAGCAGGTATCCATAATTCTTTGCACAGAAGAGACGGAAATATTATATCTCTTAGCAATAGATGTAAGAGAAATATTTTTTTGAAGTTCAAGCGCGATAGTATATTTAAGATTATTAGATATACTAGAATTATTACTAACAACATTAGTGGAAGGTGAAAAAGTTTTTTTACAATCCTTACAAATATACCTTTGTATAGTAAGCTCAAGTTCAATATTGTAATTCTGGTAAGGAATATACCTAACTTTACGAATTCTTGAACCATTTTTAACAATATTTTTAGAGTTACAATGTGGACAAGCACAGTGATTAGATTTAAGAAATCCTTTAAAAACTTTAATAAAGAAATCGTTTTTTTTAATAATTTGAAAATAGTTTTCTTCTGGAAAAGAAATATTATTATCTTGAATATTTAAGATATTTTTGATAAAATCAGATGGAGACAATGAAATCACTTCCTTTATGGTTATTTTGAGCGATTTAATTTTAACAGGAAAATTTCATTGTCTCAATTTTTTTTTTATTAAAAAATGGCATTAATAGAAATTTTTTCTATCAACACCATTTAGTATACAACCCTTATTTATAAGGAAAGTATAAATTTAAAGAGATATAAATAATATATGTGGTATATATATATATACTAAATAAAAAATAGTGTTTTTTTGAAAAAAATCTTTAAAATAATTAAAAATTTGCATCACAAAAAGCTCTAATGAAAAATACTCATTAGAGAATTATTAGAAATATACCTTATGTATGGTCCGTCCATACCAATCTGAGCTAACATATATTTCTTGTATATCCATCATAATTTTACAATAAGGACACATAAATGGATGTACACCAAATGTATCAATAGATTGTTTTACATAAAAAGAATATTCAGATTTAGAAAAACTTTTTTTGTATTTCTTAACTATATTTCTTAATTTTGCTGTAATATTGTGCCCATAAAATCCAAATCTATTAATCATTTTAAAATTTTTTGGAGGTAAATGGATAAGAATTTGTTGAACAAATTTATCTATATCCATAGTTACATATTTTTTCTTTTTCTCATCAGCTAAATCATTAAAGAAGAAAGTAACTTTTTCATTATCATAATAAGTGATTTTGTATTCAGCAATGGGAGCACGAGCGAGATATCTACCTAAATATTTTACAATTCCTTTAGGTGAATTAACATCACCAGAGCCTACATTAAAGAATAATCTTTTATCTTCTTTATATAATTTAGAAACAGCTTTTTGAGCAAGATTTTTAATTTTAAGATTAGGATAATTACTATTTTGAACAATATTAAGGACAAGATACTTTCATTGCCCAGCAATAGAAGGAACATGAAAGTAGTCTAACTTTTTAAAAGTAAAATTTTTGGTAAAGCCACCAAGAGAAACAAGAGCATGTATATGTGGATTCCATTTTAGATCTCTGCCAAAAGTATGAATAACAGTGATAAGTCCATAATGAACAATATCAGAATTAGTAAAATAATTAGGAGAAGATTTAGGAACTTTAAATTTTCGAGCGATTTTTTTGTGCATATTATGAAATTGATATTTCATAACTTCATTAATAGTCTTAGCAAGTTTAGAGAGTAAAGTTCTATCATAACAAAAAAATGCTCTTAATTCTTCAGGAATAGTAAAAAGAATATGCCTATGAGGAATATTAAGAATATCATTAGTCATCTTTTGAGTCCAAGTAGCAGAGTATTTAAAACCACAAGAAGGACAAAGTCTAGATTTACAAGTAATAGGAATGGTATGGTAATGTCCACACTCAGTACAAGTATATTTAATGAAACCAGTTTTAATATCACGACAAAGTAAGAATTTGTTGATAGAAGCCTTAATATATTCAAAATGTTGTTGAGTTAAAAAAGGGTTGATAAAATTAAGAATATGTGATAAATTAACTAGGGATAGTATTTCTTTAATCATGAGATATTACTCCTTTCTGTATGTTTTAGTGCAAATAAATTTTACAGAAAAAGAGAGCCAATTGCAAAAGATTTTTTTAAAATCTGCAATTGGCTTTTTTTTTTAAAGTATATTTCTTTTTAATAAATATTTGATTTACTAATATTATAGGTATATAATATTAATGTAAAAATATAGTAAAGGAGGTTAGATTTATGAAACAAAAGAGTAATTTTACTTTTCTTCTTTCTTATGCAAAAAATGAAAAATATAAATTATATTTTTCAGCTTTTTTAAGTGTATGTAGTTCAATACTTATGGTTGTACCTTATATACTTATATATAATATTATTTTAGAGCTATTAAAAACAGATTTAGATTATAATAGAGTTAAGAAACTAGCTATCTATACTGCAATTTTAATAATTCTAAGATTAGTATTATTTATATTATCAGGAGTATTTTCACATGTGGCAGCATTTAATATACTTTATAATATTAGAATGCAGGCAGTGAAGCATTTAGGAAATATTAATTTAGGATATTTTAGAGAGAAAAATATTGGTGAAATAAAAAAAGCTATAAATGAAGATGTTGAAAAACTAGAAAATTTTTTAGCACACCAAATTCCAGATTTAGCAGCAGCAATAACAACTCCAATAGTTATATTAGTATTTTTATTTTTCTTAGAGTGGAGAATAACAATATTTTTAATTATTCCTATAATACTTGCTATTTTAACTCAATTTGCTATGTTTAAAGGTTATGGTAAGCGTTTAGATAACTATAATTCTCTACTTCAAAGATTAACTTCAACAATAACTCAGTATATAAAGGGAATGAATGTGTTTAAAGCCTTTAACTTAACAGCACATTCTTTTAAAAAATATATTGATATAAATAATGAATATACAGAAAATTGGCATGAAATGACAGATGATTACAGAGCACCTTATGGAATATTTTTAGCAGTTGTAGATTCAGCATTAATTTTTGTTATTCCAAGTGGAGGCTATTTGTATTTAACTGACAAAATTAATATTTCTACATTTTTAATATTTTTACTTTTAAGTTATACATTCCTGAGTTCATTCAAAATATTAATGCAATTTGCTGGAACTTTTTCTTTTGTTTTAGCAGGAGCAAATAATGTTAGAAGTATAATTGAATTTCCTATTCAAAATGATGGAAAAAATTTAAAAAATATTAATTTTAAAGAAAATATTTCATTTAATGATGTAACTTTTTCTTATGATAAAAATGATGTTTTAAAGAATATTAACTTAATTTTAAAAGCTAATACAATAACTGCACTTGTTGGACCATCAGGCTCTGGAAAGACAACTATTGCTTATTTATTGGGTAGATTTTGGGATATTCAAAAAGGAAGTATAAAAATTGGAGATATTGATATAAAGGATATAGATATAAATTATTTGTTATCCAATATTTCCTATGTATTTCAAGATATTTTTATATTGACAGATACAATTTTTGAAAATATCAAAATGGGACTTGATAAAACAAAAGAAGAGGTGTATAAGGCTGCAAAAGATGCTGAAATTCATGAATTTATTATGAGCTTGCCAAATGGCTATGATACTATTATTGGAGATGGATATATAAAATTAAGTGGTGGAGAAAAACAAAGAATTTCAATAGCAAGGTGTCTACTTAAAAATAGTCCAATAGTTGTTTTAGATGAAATAACAGCTTATTCTGATATAGAAAATGAAGCTAAAATACAAAGTGCTATTAGAAATTTATTAAAAGATAAAACAGCTATTATAATAGCTCACAGATTGTATACTATAAAAGATGTTGATAATATTATTGTACTAAATGAAGGAGAAATTGTAGAAAGTGGAAAACACCAAGATTTAATTATAAAAGAAAATGGCTTATATAAACATCTTTGGGAGGTGAAATAAATAATGTTAAATAATTTAAAAATATTATTAGATAAAGATTACACTCCTGTAAAAAAAGCTACTTGTTATCAGTTATTAGATATTTTATTTAATATGATAATTTATACTATTTTATTTTTAACAATATATTCACTGATAGAAAAATCTTTTACTATGAATAAAATCTATTGCTATTCTGGACTTTTGCTTATAGCTCTTATTTTTAAAAGTTATTTTGGTGGTTGGGCTATGGTTAAAATGCAAAAAACAGGAAGTACAGCTTCAAAAGATTTAAGAATAGCAATGGGAGACCATGTTAAAAAATTAAATTTAGGTTATTTTAATAGCCATAATTTAGGATATTTAATTAATATATTAACTATGGATATAACAGATTTTGAACAAGCTGTAACTCATAATATTCCTGATTTATTAAAGGTTTTAGTTTTGAGTATTTATTTGTTACTTATAACTTTCTTTATAAATTTTAAACTTGCTATAATTCAAATTATTGTTGTGTTATTGACTATACCTATTCTTAAAATTGGTGGAGAAAAATTGGAAAAGATTGGGGTAGAAAAGAAAAGTGTTTCTGCTAAATTAATTTCAACTATTATAGAATATATAAGTGGTATAGAAGTTTTTAAAAGTTTTGGGGTTATAGGAGATAAATTTGAAAGATTAGAAAAGGGATTTAGAGATTTAAAGAAATATTCTATAAAATTAGAGCTTACTGCTGTTCCTTATGTTTTACTTTTTCAAGTGATTATTGATTTGTTATTCCCTATTCTTTTATTATTAGCAGTTAGGTTTTTTATGAATGGAGAATTGGAAGCTAAAATGTTAGTAGGCTTTATAGTTTTAAGTTTAACACTTACTAATGTTATAAGAAATTTTTCAGCTAGTTATTCTGTAACAAGATATTTATTTGTTTCAGTTGCTAAAATCTCAGATACTTTAAATTACCCAACTATTTCATATAAAGATGAAGATTTTAATTTTTCAAGCTATGATATAAGTTTTGAAAATGTTGACTTCTCTTATACAAAAGATAGAAAAGTTTTAAAAGATATTAATTTTATAGCAAAGAATAATGAAATTACTGCCTTAGTTGGAAAGTCTGGTTCTGGAAAATCAACTGTTATGAGTTTGATAGCAAGATTTTGGGATACAACAAAGGGAAGTATAAAAATTGGAGGAAAAGATATAAAAGAAGTTAGTCCTGATTCACTTTTAAAAAATATAGGTATGGTGTTTCAAGATGTTTATTTAATTAATGATACTATCTATGAAAATATTAGAATAGGTAATTTAAATGCTAGTGAGGAAGAAATTATGAATGCTGCAAAAATAGCAAATTGCCATTATTTTATTTCTAAATTACCTAAGGGTTATGATACTTATATAGGTGAAGAAGGAAGTACATTATCAGGTGGAGAAAAACAAAGAATTTCAATAGCAAGAGCATTATTAAAGAATTATCCAATTATATTATTAGATGAAGCTACTGCTTCTCTTGATGCTGATAGTGAACATGAAATAAAAATGGCTATAAATGAATTAATAAAAGATAAGACTGTTATAATTATTGCTCATAGATTGAATACTATAAAAGATGCAAATAAAATAATAGTTATGGATGATGGAAAAATTATTGAAAGTGGTAATCATGAAAAATTAATGAATGATAAAGGAACTTATTATTCAATGTTTACTGCTATGGAAAAAGCAAAAGAATTTTGTATATAATATTGTAAATTAAAAGAGGGATATAAATAGAAAAAATTATTTTAACAATATCTAGCAATTCATCTCCCACTTTTATAAGTAGGAGATAAATTGCTTTTTTCTTGTTCTATAGGAAAGTATAAATTTAATATGAAAATAGTCTCCGACGTCCGTATTACTCTGGAAAGCATTTCGGTGAGCTCGGAAGAGTCATACGGCTGTCAGGTGACTTATAGGAAATGATAAAATTGAATAGCTAATATTTATATTTTATTTAAATAGAGAGGATTTATAGGGCTGTTAAACTATTTGGTTCATAAAAATATAACTGCTTGACTTTTTTAATTATAAGTTATAAGCTATTGCTATAATTTTACTTTAATGAGGAATTTTATGAAAAAAATTAAATTTTTATTGACATTTATTCCATTGAGTTTAGGAATATTAATTTATTTGTTATATAGAAGTAGAAAATTATTTTATTATAATTTTATTCATCTTTTTAATATAAATGGGTATATTGTGTTAGCTAGGGAGTCGGCACACATATATAGACCTTTATTTCCAACCTGGGTCATTTATTCTCTTCCTGATGGATTATGGCTTTTTTCTGTTGGCTCTTTAATTTTACTTTGTAGAAATAGATATTTTTTACATTTAATTTGGTTTTTATTTATATATTTATTAACTATTTTACAGGAATATCTACAAAAGTTTTTTGGAGGACATGGTACAGCTGTTGGAACATTTGACAAAACGGATATTGTTGCATTTACTTATGCTTTTGTTACAATTGTTTTAATTTCTTTAGTTTTTAGAAAAATTGATAATAAATTTAGGTATAAGGAAAATTTATATATGGAGTTATCCGAAAATATTTTGTATAGTTTAATATTTTTTATTATAGGAATTTTACCGAATATGTTATAGACTTCTCAGATATAATGTAAATAAAAATCCCTGATTTCTACGTGGCTTATAGTATACTTATAAGTCATATCAATATCAGGGTTTTTATTTTATAGGAAAGTATAAATTTAAATGCTTATTAGTCTCTTGATAGCCGTATGAGTTCTACGAGCTCAATGAACACAGGCTCTTCGAACTAATACGGAGGTCAGAGACTATTTTATATAAATAAGGCAACGGCTCCTTTAATACCAGCTTCATTACCTAAAGTTCCTATTTTTAATTCAACATCTTTTAAAGCAGTTGGAAGAGCATATTTTTCCAATTTTTCTTTTATAGGATTTAAAATTTCATCACTAGCTAAAGATATCCCACCACTTATAACAATACATTCAGGATTAATTATGTTAAGTAAATTAGCAATACCTAGAGCAAGATATTCACTTTCGTAATCAATTAACTCAATAGAAAGATGATCACCTAGTTTAGCCATATCAAAGATGTTTTTAGCTTCTAATTTATCCAAATCGTTATCGATACTTTTTAAAAGTAAACTGTTAGGAAAATCTTTTAATCTTTCTTTTGCAACACGAACAAGAGAACTAGCAGAGGCATAGGCTTCTAAACAACCATTTTGTCCACAACCACATTTTCTACCATCTCTAGCAATTTTCATATGTCCAACTTCTCCACCTACACCATTTATTCCAGATAGAAGAGTCCCATTAATATAAATTCCTGCTCCGATACCAGTTCCTATAGCAAAAGTAATAGATGATTTTTTACCTATTGCTGCACCAAAAAGAGCTTCTCCTTGAGCAATAACATTTACATCATTTTCAACTCTAGTCTCAATACCTGAAATTTTTTCCATCTTTTCTTTTAGATTCATATTCTTTTCCCAATTAAAATTAGCAAAAAAACCAACTATACTTTGTTCTTTAACAGGTCCAGGAATTCCGATACCAATACCAACAACAGAAAACAAAGGAATTTTCTTTTCTAATACCAATCTCTTTGCTTCTTCCCAAATTCTTGTTAAGGTATTATCTGCATTTTCATGAGAATTAGTTTTTATGATACTTGAATTTATAATATTTCCTTCAATATCAACTATACCTATTTTAGTGTTAGTCCCACCTAAATCAATACCAATGTAATGTTTCATAAAAAAGTGCTCCTTTTAATAAAAAATTATTTTGTAGAATTTTCTTTTTTTGATTTTAATATTTCTTTTAAAATAATTGTTGTAGCTATCACACCATCATTAGTTGCTGTTGCAATTTGTCTAACTTCTTTTTCTCTGATGTCTCCTATTGCATACATTTTATCAGTTCTAGTTTTCATTGACTCATCTGTCAAAATATAGCCACTAGGACTTAAGTTCACAAATTCTCCATATAATTCAAGATTATTTTTAGTTCCTAAATATAAAAATACAAAATCTGTAGGGAAAACTTCCTTATTTCCAGAAACTTCAAGATGAAGTTCAGTAACAAACTCTTCACCAGTAATTTCTAACAATTTTATATTTTTAGTTATTTTTACATTTTCTTTAGAAAGAATAGCTTCTTTTAACTCATCGTTACAATCTAAATTTTCAGATGTTAGGAAAATATTAACTTCTTTTGCATATCTAGTTAAAAATAATGCTTCTTCAATAATTTCATCTCCTTTTCCAACTAAAGATACAACTCTTCCTTTTGTAAAGGCTCCATCACAAGTTGCACAGTAAGATACACCAGCACCTAAGAATTTATTTTCACCTTTAACTTTTTTTGCACCTATTTTTCCAAGACCAGTTGCTATAATAATATATCTAGTTTTGAAATTTCCTGCATCTGTTTTTACAATTTTTATCTCATCATAAGGGTCAAATCCTAAAACAGTAGCTGCCTTAATTTCACAACCAAATTCAATAGCTTGTTTTTTCATTGAGGCATAAATTTCTTTTCCACTTGTTCCTGATGGGAAACCAGGGTAATTATCAACTTGATGTGTCATTATCATACTTCCAATACCTTCTTTTTCAAGTATAAGAGTATCAAGATTACCTCTACCTGCATAAATTCCAGCTGATAGTCCAGCAGGACCAGCTCCAACAATTACAATATCATAAATTTTATTTGTGTCCATAAATACATCTCCTATCTTAATTTTAAAGAATACCAATTCTTTTTAAAAACATTTTTTCATCAGCTATAGTTGTAACTTCTGTATGTCCACTATATACAAGAGTTTGATCTGGAAGTTTAATTAATTTTTCAAGACTTTTAGCTAACATATCAAAATCACCGGTAGGCAAGTCATATCTTCCATAACTTCTTCTAAACAGAGTATCACCAGATATTAAAATATTGCTTTCTTCATTATAGAAACATTTAGAACCAATAGTATGTCCCGGAGTATCTAAAACTAAGAAATCTCCAATTAAATCTCCTTCTTTTACAGTTGTATATGTACCATTAAATTTAAAATTTTCTCCAAATATCCTATCAGAAAGGCTATATTCTGAATTAAATAAGAAATCTTTTTCTTCTTCACCAATAAAGACTTTCGCATTTGGAAAATGATTAGCCAGCTCATTTAAACCTTGAATATGATCACCATGACCATGAGTTAGTATTATATATTTTAAATTTAATTTATTTTCTTCAATAAAATTATACAAACTTGATAAATTTAATCCGCCACAGTCAAAAAAGTAAGCCTCTTTATTGTTATTATATGTTAAATAACAATTTGTTCCCATGGCACCTAAATGAAAACATTTTATTTGCATAGTTAGTTTAGTACAATAAATACAAAAAGTATTTATTTATACAATCTCCTTTCATAATATACTGTCTTTAATGTCAATAAATTAATTATATCAAAATATACTAAAATAGTCTATCTTTAATCTAAAGATAAAAAGTCATATTCTATGGATTGATAAAATATATAAATATATATAATAAAAATATTTTTATAAAAAATAAAGTCTCTTGACAGCCGTATGAGTTCTACCAACTCAATGAACACAGGCTCTTCGAACTAATACGGACGTCAGAGACTAATTTTATTATTTAATTTTATACTTTCCTAATATAATCAAAAAAGTCTTTATAAATAATAAAAAACGTATGTTATTTATATTCTCTATATATGTGTATATCTATTTTTATTAAATAAAAGTATTGAACTTTTTTAAAAATTGATGATATAATAGGAGCCAATCAAAATATTGTATAATAAAAAAACAAAATATAGACTTATAAAATTCTTAATAACTATAATAATTCGTAAAAAAAAATCATATAATTCTTCTAGTTTTAAATTATACGATATTAAATTATGATATTTTTGGAGGTAATAAAAAAAATGAAGGAAAACTCTAAGAAAAGAGAAATTTCTAAACAAATTAATAAAGAGGTTATAGTAACATTAGTTCTTTATCTAATCTATTTTTTGTGGTGGTATTACTTTGCTTATGAATTTTCTACAGATAATGTTGAAGACTATAAGTATATTTTAGGACTTCCTGAATGGTTTTTTTATTCTTGTGTTGTAGGTTTAGTCCTTATCAATTTTTTAGTTTTTCTTGCTATAAAATTCTTTTTTAAAGAAATAGATCTTGATGAATTTGAAAAAAATGAAGAAACAAATCAAAATAATAAGGAGAACAAATAAAAATGAATAACTTTTTAATATTAGTACCAATAGTAATTTATTTGTTGGCTATGTTGTATATTGCATATAAAGTAAGCGAGATAAAAAATAATGCTAAAAGTTTTACGGCAGAATATTTTATTGGAAATAGATCTTTAGGTGGTTTTGTTTTAGCAATGACAATAGTTGCAACCTATATAGGAGCTAGTTCATTTATCGGAGGTCCTGGAATTGCATATAAATTAGGACTTGGTTGGGTATTACTTGCCTGCATACAAGTACCAACAGCTTTTTTTACTTTAGGAATATTAGGAAAAAAGATGTCTATCATATCTAGAAAAATAAATGCTATAACGGTTTTTGATATTTTAAAAGCTAGATATAATAGTAATTTTTTAAATATACTCTCATCAATAATACTTGTTATGTTTTTTATAGGAGCTATGGTTGCACAATTTATTGGTGGAGCAAGACTATTTGAAACAGTTACAGGGTTACCATATATTACAGGTCTTATAATTTTTTCAACAGTTGTAATAATTTATACAACATTTGGTGGATTTAGAGCAGTTACAATAACAGATGCAATTCAAGCTGTTGTAATGTTTTTAGCAACATTAGTTTTATTCATAGTAATTTTAAAAAATGGACATGGTATGCAAAATATAATGCTAAAAATAAAAGAAATTGACCCTAATTTATTAAGACCTGATTCTGGTGGAAATATAGCTAAACCTTTTATAATGTCATTTTGGGTTCTAGTAGGTATAGCTATTTTAGGTTTACCAGTTACAACCGTTAGATGCATGGCTTTTAAAGATAGTAAAGCAATGCATAATGCTATGATAATAGGTACTTCATTAGTTGGAATATTAATTTTAGGTATGCATTTGGTTGGAGTAATGGGAAGAGCAGTTATAACAGATTTAACAGATGCAGATAAAATTATACCAATATTAGCTCTAAAAAATTTACACCCATTATTAGCAGGAGTTTTTATTGGAGGTCCTTTAGCAGCAATAATGTCATCAGTTGATTCTGTTCTTATACTATCATCTTCAACTTTAATCAAGGATATGTATATAGGATATTTTGATAAAACAGCAAGTGAAAAGAAAATAAAGAAAATATCTATGATTACATCATTAGTAATAGGAATTTTAGTATTTATTTTATCAGCTAAACCACTTAGTTTAATTGTTTGGATCAATTTATTTTCATTATCTGGACAAGAAATAGTATTTTTACTTCCTTTGATATTTGGGTTATACTGGAAAAGAGCTAACTCAACAGGAGCTATAATTTCTATATTAGGAGGAATTCCAGCTTATTTATTTTTAGAAATAACAAAGATAAAAGTTTTTGGACTTCATAATATAGTTCCATCTTTAGTAGTTGCTTTTGTATTATTTGTTATAGGTTCATATCTTGGAAAAAAAGATGATGAAAAAACATTAGAAATATTTTTTGAATAATAAAAACTAATAAAAAAAATTAAAAAAAATTATTGACAAAAAAACTAGAATATTATATACTTACACAAACAATCAAAATTGATGTGTGAATAACCATCCAGAGAAACTGAGGGACTGGCCCTGTGATGTTTCAGCAACCTACTTTATGTGTGGTGCTAATTCCAGAGAGATGGAGAGGCTATATATTTTTAAATACCAATCCATACTCTCAAAAGGGTATGGATTTTTTATTTATTTATTTATAGGAAAGTATAAAATTAAATAAAGAAAATTAGTCTCTGACGTCCGTATTAGTTCGAAGAGCCTATGTTCATTGAGCTCGTAGAACTCATACGGCTGTCAAGAGACTTTAATTTATAGCAGAGGGAGGAAAAATGATAGTACTTGAAAATGTGAACAAGGTCTATCCAAATGGCTTACATGCTGTTAAAGATGTAAGTTTAAAAGTTAAAGAAGGAGATATTTTTGGAATAATCGGTCTGAGTGGTGCTGGTAAATCTTCTCTTATAAGACTTATAAACAGATTGGAAGAACCTACAAGTGGAAAAATAATTATTAATGATCAAGATATTTTGAGCCTTAATAAAAGCCAACTTTTAGAAAGAAGAAAAAAAATAGGAATGATATTTCAACATTTCAACCTTTTATCTTCAAGAACAGTTGAAGAAAATGTAGCTTTTTCTCTTGAAATTGCTAATTGGAATAAAAAAGAAATAAAAAGTAGAGTAGCAGAGTTATTAGAAATTGTTGGTTTGAGTGATAAGGCAAAATACTATCCTAGTCAATTAAGTGGAGGACAAAAACAAAGAGTTTCCATAGCAAGAGCTTTGGCAAATAATCCAGATATACTATTATCTGATGAAGCAACTTCAGCATTAGATCCAAAGACAACAAAATCTATATTGGAGCTTATAAAAGAAATACAACAAAAATTTTCTTTAACAGTGCTTATGATAACACATCAAATGGAAGTTGTTAAGGAAGTTTGTAATAAGGTAGCTATAATGTCAGATGGAAGGATTATTGAAGAAGGTAATGTTCATCATATATTTACTGAGCCAAAAACAGATGTAGCTAAAGAATTAATTTCATATGTACATCAACAATCAGATACAGAAATTAATTATATGCATAATAAGGGTAGAAATATAGTTAAAGTTAAATTTATTGGAAGTACAGCAAATGAACCTATAATTTCTAAAGTTATAAAAGAATGCGGAATAGATGTAAGTATTTTAGGAGGCTCTATAGATAAGCTTTCAACAATGAATATAGGACATTTATATCTTGAGTTAAATGGAGAACTAGAGGCACAAGAAAAAGCTATAGAGCTTATGAGAAATATGGATACAATAGTAGAGGTGATATATAATGGAGATTAGTGCTATACTTGAACCCTTGTTTGAAAATGTAGAGAATCCAATAATAAGTATGTTGGTTATATCTACTGTAGAAACATTGTATATGGTTTTATTTTCAACATTATTTTCATTGATATTAGGGTTTCCTTTAGGAGTTTTACTTTTGGTAACTAAACCTGGAAATATTTATGAAATGAAAAAATTTAATGCAATTTTAGAAGTTGTAATAAATGCTTTAAGATCTTTTCCATTTATTATCTTGATGATATTGTTATTTCCTTTATCAAGATTTGTAGTGGGAACAACTATCGGATCTACAGCAGCAATAGTGCCACTATCTATTGGAGCAGCTCCATTTGTTGCTAGAATTGTTGAAGGGGCATTATTAGAAGTTGATCCAGGTCTTGTAGAAGCAAGTCAAAGTATGGGAGCAAATAATAAAACAATAATATTTAAAGTTATGCTTCCAGAATGTTATCCTACTCTTATTCATGGAATAACAGTTACAATAATTAGCTTAATAGGTTATTCAGCTATGGCAGGAACTATAGGAGCAGGAGGACTTGGAGACTTAGCTATAAGATTTGGATATTTAAGATTTAAATTAGATATTATGGTATATTCAATAATTATTATCATAATACTTGTTCAAATCATACAATCAGTTGGTAATTTTATTGTACATAGAAGACAGAAAAAACTAGGAAAATAAAATAGGAGGTAAAAATATGTCTAAAAAATTTGTAAAATTATTCGGAAACATTGGTGCATTTTTATTATTATCTGTGGGAGCATTTGCTGGAACTTTAAAAGTTGGAGCAACACCAGTTCCACATGCAGAACTTTTAAATTTAGTGAAAGCTGATTTAAAGAAAGAAGGAGTAGATTTAAAAATAGTTGAATTTACAGATTATGTAACTCCAAACTTAGCATTATCAGATAAAGAAATTGATGTTAACTTCTTCCAACACAAACCTTATTTAGATAAGTTTGTTGAAGAAAGAAAATTAAATTTAGTTTCATTAGGTAATGTTCATGTTGAACCAATTGGGTTATATTCTAAAAAAGTTAAATCAGTTAATGAATTAAAAAATGGATCTACTATTGCTATACCAAGTGACCCATCAAATGGAGGAAGAGCTTTAATATTATTACATAATAAAGGTATTATTACTTTAAAAGATCCTAAAAATCTATTTGCAACAGAATTTGATATAGTTAAAAATCCTAAAAAATTAAAATTTAAACCAACAGAAGTTGCTCAATTACCAAGAGTTTTACCTGATGTAACTGCTGCTGTTATAAATGGAAACTATGCATTAGAAGCTGGATTAAACCCAACAAAAGATTCTATATTACTAGAAGGAAAAGAATCACCTTATGCAAATATAGTTGTTGTTAGAAAAGGTAGTGAAAAGAATCAAGATATCCAAAAATTATTTAAAGCATTACGTAGTGAAAAAGTTAAAAACTTTATAAACAAAAAATACAATGGAGCTGTTGTAGCTGCATTCTAAAGATAGTTTAATATTTTAAAAGAAAAACTACTATAATTTGATAAAATTTATCAATTATAGTAGTTTTTTAATTTGCAGGAATATATTTTGTCTCTGACGTCCGTATTAGTGCGAAGAACCTATGTTTATTGAGCTCGTAGAACTCATACGGCTGTCAAGAGACTAATCTTTGCTATTTAATTTTATACTTTTCTATAGAGTGAAAAAACTGTACACTTAATTTTAAAAATTAATATAAGTGTACAGTTTTTATTTAGAGTTATTGATTATAGTATAAATTTTCAGTTGGGAAAACTTGATCTGATGTGACATCAATTCCTAATTTTCTAAGTGATTGTTCATCATTTCTACCTAAAATGTGTGTTGAATGAGCTTGAACTCCTTCAAGTTTAGATAATTTTGATAATGCAACTTCAGCCATAGAGTTAGTTGCAGCAGTAATACTTAATGCAATTAAAATTTCTTCACAATCTAAAGGTATATTTTTATTTTTTAAAGTTGTTTCTTTTAATTTTATAATTGGTTCCAATATTGTTGGAGATATTAAAAGTAATTCATCATCAAAATTAGATAAATATTTTAATGAATTTAATATAGCAGCTGAAGGAGCATCCATAAGTGAACTTTTCTTTCCGGTAATTATTTTTCCATCTGGCATTTCAAAGGCAATCACAGATGATGTAAATTTTTTATTTTCTTCGTGTTCTTTATGAATAGATTCTAATTTTTTTCTAGCATAATCAACAACTTTTCTATCTTCTTCTCTTAAGCCAAGACTATGCATTATAAACTCTGCTCTTTTAAAAGTTTCTAAATCGGCATTTCCTTTTTTATAATCACAACCTGTTTTAAAATATCTTCTTATAATTTCTTGTTCAGAAGCTTTTCTAACTATTTCATCGTTAATAATACCAAATCCTACCCTATTAACTCCCATATCAGTTGGAGATTGATAAATTGATTTTTTTCCAGTAATCTTTTCTATAATTCTTTTTAGTAAAGGAAAAGCTTCTATATCTCTATTATAATTAATTGCAATTTCGTTATATTCTTCTAAATGAAAAGGATCAATCATATTAACATCGTTAAGGTCTACTGTTGCAGCTTCATATGCAATATTTAGAGGATGTTTTAAAGGAACATTCCATACTGGGAAAGTTTCAAACTTAGAGTAACCTACATTTCTTCCTCTTTTATATTCATGGTAAAGTTGACTTAAACAAGTAGCTAATTTACCACTTCCAGGACCCGGAGCAGTAACAACAACTATAGGTTTAGTTGTTTCAATATAAGCATTTTTTCCATATCCTTCATCACTAACAATAGTATCTACATCACTAGGGTATCCTTTTGTAGCAAAATGTTTGTATACTTTTATATTTCTTCTTTCAAGTCTAGTAATAAAAAGGTCAGTAGAAGGTCTATCTTCATATCTAGTTATAACTACACTATTAACTTTTAGATCATTTTCTCTTAAATCATCAATAAGTCTAAAAACATCCATATCATAAGTGATGCCGAAATCTCCTCTTATTTTGTTTCTTTCAATATCTCCAGCATAGACACAGATAATAACTTCTATCTTATCTTTTAATTTATTTAAGACTTTAATCTTTGCATTCTCATCAAAACCAGGTAAAACCCTTTTTGCATGAAAATCTCCTAAAAGTTTTCCCCCAAACTCAATATACAACTTATCATAGTTATTAACTCTTTCTAGTATATACTTAGTTTGTTCTTCTAAATATTTGTTGTGATCAAATCCTACTTTCATATAACCTCCAAAAAGTAAAAATAAAATAATAAATAAAGCCAAGCTGTCTGCCATTAATATTATTTAAACTTAAGTTATGGTCATCACGACAGTTAAAGTTTTTATAATTATATAATTATAAAAAACTGACTTTATATTTTAGCATGAAAAATATATTTTGTGAATAGTATTAACTTAATTTTTTGTCTTATTAAAAATGAACATACCTAGAATAATTAAAAAACCTCCGATAAAAGTAGAAAGTTTTGGAATATCATTAAGAAATAAAATTCCCATTATTGTTGCAAGTACAGGAGTAACGAACATAAATGTAGTAACTTCAGCTGTATTTTTTGCAAGTTGAAATGCTTTAGTCCATAAAAAATAAGAAACTATACTTGGGAATATTGACATATATATTATTAAAAGCAATGAAAATTTGCTAATAACAAAAATATTCTTAATTGAGCTTGGAGAGTAAAAAATTAACATTAATGAACCAAAAAGCATAGAGTACATACTTACATCAAAAGCAGAATATTTTTTTGTAAGATATCTTTGGCTTATGTTATAAAGTGAAAGCAAAAGGGCAGCTATAAGCATATAGATAACTCCTATATTTATAGTAAGGCTTCCACCAGATAAAGTTAAAAATAAAATTCCTATAAATGAAATTAAAAAAGAAAACCAACCTAACAATTTTATTTTTTCATTAAATAAAATAGAAGCAAAAGTAGCAGTAATAGCCGGACATAATGAGTTGATAACACTCAATGTAGCAGGACTTGTGTAGACTGTTGCAATATTAAATAAAACAACATAAGCTCCATAACCTGAAAAACCAGCAAATAAAAAAGTTGGTAAATCCTTAAGGGCTGGAAATTTTATTTTTTTCTTAAATAGTATAATTAAAACAATGATAGTAGCAAAAAAATATCTGAGTACACCTAAGGTATAAGGATCAATTTCTTTTAAAAGAAATTTTGTGCTAATAAAAGCTGTTGCCCAAAAAAATATTGCAATAAAAGCCGTAAACTTAGCACTTTGTTTTAAGTGGCAAAAATTCATATCTATTCCTCCATAATTTGTTTTCATAAATACATTATAATTTCTTTTGAAATAAATAGCTAGTATCAGAAAAAATAAAATTAATTTTAAGTAGATAAAGATATTCGTTTTTTTATTTTTATGATAAAATATAATAAAAATTGAAAGAGAGAAATCAAATGGAATTTATTGAAAGTAAAGATAATAAAACTATAAAATATATAAAAAAATTAAAGCAAAAGAAATATAGAGATATTGAAAATAAATTTATTGCTGAAGGCTGGAAATTTTTAGTCTATGATTATATTCCAGAATTAATTATAGTAAAGTTAGATAAAGCAGAAGACAAAAAAATAAAAGAGCTATTAGAAAAATTTCAGTGTAAAAAAATAATAGTTTTAGACAAAATTTTTGCTGATATAAGTTCTCAAGAAAATTCACAAGGAATTATAGTTATTTACAATAAGAAAGAGCAACATATAGATAGCATTAAAGGAGATGTTATTGTATTAGATGATGTGTCTGATCCAGGAAATTTAGGAACTATCATAAGAATATGTGATGCAACAAATTTTAAAAATATAATTGTAACTGAAAATACAGTAGATGCCTATAATGAAAAAGTTGTCAGAGCAACTATGGGTTCTATATTTAATGTAAATTTATATGTTTTAAAAAAAGAAAATATTATACAATTCTTAAAAGAGAAAAATTATTCAATTATTTCTACTTGTTTGAGTGAAGATTCTCAAATGTATAATAAAATAAAGTTAGAAAATAAAAACGCAATTGTTTTTGGTAATGAAGGAAATGGTATAAGTGATGATTTGATTAAAATTAGTAATAAGAAAATAATTATTCCATTATTAGGAAAAGCTGAATCCTTAAATGTTGCTGTTGCAACAGGTATAGTTCTATATAAAATGAGAGAAATAGAGGGAGTTATTTAGATGAAATTTACACATATATCCAAAAAAGAAGTATTTAAAAATGATGTTATAACAGTATATGAAGAAAAGTTAGCTTTGCCAAATAATAATATTGTTACATGGACTTTTACAGGGAAAAAGGAAGCTGTAGCTGTGGTTGCCGAGAAAGATAATAAAGTAATTTTTGTGAAACAATATAGACCAGCTATAAAAAAAGAATTATTAGAAATTCCAGCAGGTTTAGTTGAAAAAGGTGAAGATGTGGAACTGGCAGCAAAAAGAGAGTTTGAAGAAGAAACTGGTTATAAAGCAAATAAATTAGAGAAAATTGTTAGTTATTATGGTTCAGCTGGAATAAATGCAGGACAATATCATTTGTTTTATGCAAGTGAGTTAGAAAAAACAAGTCAACATTTAGATGAAAATGAATTTTTAGACATCGTTGAAATACCTTTAGATGAAATAAATCCATACTTATTTGAAGATGCTAAAACTATAATTGCTTTGACATATTTGACATATATAAAAAACAAAAAAGGTAAAAAATAAAAAATTTGCTTTATTTTAAATAATATGTTATAATTATCTTATAATAATAGAAATGAAAGGAGTGGTAAAAAAGCCACTCCTTATTTCATAAAAAGGAGGAAAAATTGTATGGAGGACAGTAGTCAAATAATACAAAAAATAGAAAAAATTGTTAATCCATTTATAAATGAAATGAATTTATCTCTTGTAGATGTTGAATATTTACAAGAAAGTGGATATTGGTATGTAAGAATTTTTATTGAAAATTTAAATGGAGATTTAACTTTGGAAGATTGTAGTAAACTGAGTTCTTTGATTGATGATAAGATCGAAGAGTTAATAGAACACAAATTTTTTCTTGAAGTTTCCTCACCAGGAATAGAAAGACCATTGAAAAAAATAGAAGATTATATAAGATTTAAAGGTCAAAAGATTTTATTGAATTTAAAAAATAAATTAAATGATAAAAAACAGATGAAAGCAACTATTTTAGATGTAAAAGAAAATAAAATATTGTTTTTAATTGACAAGAAAGAAGAAGAAATAGATTTTGATGAAATAGGAAAAGCTAATATATTGTTTGAATTTAATGATTTTTAATATAAAAATGGAGGTAGAAAAGAGTAATGAAAGCGAAAGACTCAAAAAATTTCCTTGAAGCTTTAACAGAGCTAGAAAAGGAAAAGGGAGTAAGCAAAGAAAGTGTGTTAGAAGCGATTGAAATGGCAATGCTAGCAGCATATAAGAAAAATTATGGTGAAGATGAAAATGTGGAAGTAATAATTGATAGAGAGAGTGGGGATATCAAAGTTTTTGAAACAAAAACTGTAGTTGAATCTGAAGACTTTGTAGACCCAAATATGCAAATACTACTTGAAGATGCTAAAATAATTAAGAAAAAATCTAAAGTTGGAGATGTGTTAAAGTTTGAAGTTGATTGTGAAAATTTTAGAAGAAATGCTATTCAAAATGGAAAACAAATAGTAATTCAAAAAGTTAGAGAAGCTGAGAGAGAATATATTTATGAAAGATTCAAAGAAAAAGAAGGAAATATAATAAGTGGTATCATAAGAAGAATTGACACTAAAAGAAATATATTTGTTGAAATAGATGGAATAGAATTAATTTTACCTCCAACTGAACAATCTCATTCAGATATTTATAGAGTTGGTGAAAGACTAAAAGTATATTTGATTTCTGTTGAAAAAACAAGTAAATTTCCTAAAATATTAATTTCAAGAAAGAGTGAAGGACTTTTAAGAAAACTTTTTGAAATAGAAATCCCAGAAATATCATCAGGGTTAATTGAAATAAAATCTGTTGCAAGAGAAGCTGGTTCTAGAGCAAAAGTTGCAGTACATTCTAAAGATGTAAACATGGATACAGTAGGGGCATGTATAGGGCAAAAAGGAGCAAGAATCAAAAATATAATAGATGAGTTAAATGGAGAAAAAATAGATATAGTTATTTGGAAAGAAACTCCTGAAGAATTTGTTTCAGCTGCATTAAGTCCTGCTATTGTTGAAAGTGTTGAAATGCAAGAAGATGGGACAGCAAGGGTGATGGTAGAGCAATCTCAATTATCATTGGCAATAGGAAAAAATGGACAAAATGCAAGACTTGTTGCAAGATTAACAGGAATGAGAGTAGACATAAAAGTTGTTGAAAAGACTCAAAAATGTGAAACTGAAGAAGTTGAAAATATAAATGAGTAGTCAACACATTCCTGAGAGAACATGTGCCTTATGTAGAAGTAAGAATGAAAAAAAAGAGTTATTTAGGTTGGCTAAAATAGATGAAACTCATTATACTTTTGATAAGGAACAAAAAAAGCAGTCGAGAGCTATTTATATATGTAAAAATTTAGCTTGTCTTGGAAAATTGTCAAAACATAATAAATTAAAAATAGAACCTCAAGAAATGTTGACAATGTTAAATATCGTTAACAAAGCTAATAAGAATTATTTAAATATATTAAGTACCATGAAAAATTCGGGAGAATTAGTTTTTGGAATTAATTTACTTTTTGAAAATATAAATAAAATACATTTTATCATATTAGCAGAAGATATTAGTAAAAAAAATGAAGAGAAATTATTGAAAAAAATTGAAGAGTTGGATATTCCATTCAAGAGAATTGGAACTATGGAAGACTTAGGTAAAATTTTCAATAAAATGGAAGTTAATGTAATAGGTGTAACTGATAAAAAAATGGCGAGAGGTCTTATAAATATAGTATAACTAAAGGAGGAGGTACAAAATGAAAACAAGAGTTCATGAATTAGCAAAAAAACATGGAATAAAAAATAAAGAATTCTTAGAGATATTAAAAAAAGATGTAGGGATAAACATTACATCTCACCTATCTAATTTAGAAGATGACCAAGTTAAAAAAATAGATGATTATTTTGCAAAAATGAATATGTTAAAAGTTGATACAGTAGAACCTGTAAAAAATTACAAGGAAAAGAAAGAGGAAAAAGCAATTAGAAAGATAATAGATGAGGATGAAACTGATGAAAATGAGGGGCATTCTCAAAAAAATAATAAAAAAAATAAATTTCAACAGCCTAAAAATAAAAAGGGAAATAATGTAGGTTTTGATGAGGAAAGTAGATCAGAACATAAAAATAAGAATAAAAAGAAAAAAGGGAGAAGAACAGACTTTGTAATGAAGGTTGCTGAACAAACTCCAGATGTAATAGAAGAAGATGGAATAAAAATAATAAAATTCAGAGGAGAAATAACTCTAGGAAATTTTGCTGAAAAATTAGGAGTTAATAGTGGAGAAATTATAAAAAAATTATTTTTAAAAGGACAAATGCTAACTATAAATAGCCCAATCACATTAGAAATGGCAGAAGAATTAGCAGGTGAATACGATGCTTTGGTTGAAGAGGAAGAAGAAGTAGAATTAGAATTTGGAGAAAAATTTGCTTTAGAAATTCAAGATAAAGAAACAGATTTAATCGAAAGACCAGCTGTTATAACAATAATGGGACATGTTGACCATGGAAAAACATCGTTATTAGATGCAATTAGAACAACAAATGTAGTAAGTGGAGAAGCTGGAGGAATAACTCAAAAAATAGGAGCTTACCAAATAGAAAAAGATGGAAGAAAAATAACTTTCGTAGATACACCAGGTCACGAAGCATTCACAGACATGAGAGCTAGAGGAGCTCAAGTTACAGACATAGCTATCCTAGTTGTTGCAGCAGATGATGGGGTAATGCCTCAAACAATAGAAGCTATATCACATGCAAAAGTTGCAAAAGTTCCAGTAATTGTAGCTGTAAATAAAATAGATAAGCCTGAAGCTAATCCTATGAAAGTAAAACAAGAACTTATGGAACATGGACTAGTCTCTGTTGAATGGGGTGGAGATGTTGAGTTTGTAGAAGTTTCTGCGAAACAAAAAATGAACTTAGATGTCTTATTGGATACAATCTTAATAACAGCAGATATTTTGGAGTTGAAAGCTAACTCTAAAAAAAGAGCAAAAGGTGTTGTATTAGAATCAAGACTAGACCCTAAAATAGGACCAATAGCAGATATTTTAGTACAAGAAGGAACTTTAAAAATAGGAGATGTTATTGTTGCAGGAGAAGTTCAAGGTAAAGTAAAAGCTCTTTTAGATGATAAAGGAGAAAGAGTTGAAAGTGCAACATTATCTCAACCAGTAGAAGTAATAGGATTCAATAATGTTCCAAATGCTGGAGATACAATGTATGTTATTCAAAATGAGCAACATGCTAAAAGAATAGTTGAAGAAGTTAGAAAAGAAAGAAAAATTCTTGAAACAACTAAGAAAACAATTTCACTTGAAAGTTTATCTGATCAACTAAAACATGAAAACTTGAAAGAATTAAACTTGATCTTAAGAGCTGACTCAAAGGGTTCAGTTGATGCATTGAGAGATTCTTTATTGAAATTATCAAATGATGAAGTTGCAGTAAATATAATCCAAGCTGCTTCTGGAGCAATAACAGAAAGTGATATTAAACTTGCTGAAACAGCTGGTGCAATTATAATAGGATACAATGTAAGACCTACAACGAAAGCAATAAAAGAAGCTGAAATAAGTAAAGTAGAAATAAGAACATCAAGTATCATTTATCATATAACAGAAGATATAGAAAAAGCACTTGCTGGTATGTTGGAACCTGAATTTAAAGAAAATTATTTAGGAAGAATTGAAATAAAGAAAGTATTTAAAGTTTCTAAAGTTGGAAATGTAGCAGGTTGTGTAGTTGTCGATGGAAAAGTTAGAAATGATGCTAATATAAGAATACTTAGAGATAACGTTGTTTTATATGAAGGAAAATTATCTTCGTTAAAGAGATTTAAAGACGATGCAAAAGAAGTTGTTGTTGGACAAGAATGTGGACTTGGAGTTGAAAACTTCAATGACATAAAAGAGGGAGATGTTGTAGAAGCATTTGAAATGGTAGAAGTAAAAAGAACACTAAAATAAAGTGAGGTGATTTATTTTGAAAAGACAAAGGCTTGAAGGTATTGGGAAAGAAATGATGAAAGTAATATCAAAAGTATTACTAGAAGAAATAAAAAATCCAAAAATAACAGGAATAGTTTCAGTAACTAAAGTTCATGTTACCGAAGATTTAAAATTTGCTGATACATATTTTAGTATACTACCTCCGTTGGAAGGAGAAAAGAAATATTCTGAAGAAGAAATAGTAGAAGCATTAAATCAAATAAAAGGATTTTTAAGAAGAAAAATAGCAGAAGAAATTGATATAAGATACACTCCAGAAATAAGAGTTAAAATAGATAACTCTATTGAAAATGCAATAAAAATCACTAAACTTTTAAATGATTTGAAAGTTTAGTGGTTTGTATGACGAAAGAAAAAAATACAGAAGAGTTAATAAAAGAGTTACTTGAAAAAAGAAATCATATTGATAAAGAGGATATAAAGAAATTTATCAATCCAAGTTTTTCAGATTTTAGAAATCCTTTTGATTTTGAAAATATGGAAGTCATAGTTACAAAAATACTAGAAGTGAAAAAAAGAAAGCAAAAAATATATATTTATGGTGATTATGATGTTGATGGAATCAGTGGGACTTCATTTTTAGTAAGGTTTTTTAACGAAATAGGGATAGACACAAAATATTATATTCCTAGTAGAGAAGAAACAGAGTATGGAGTATCTAAAAAGAATATAGATTTTTTCAATAAAAAAGGTGCTAAGTTAATAATAACTGTTGATACTGGATATAATACAATAGAAGATGTAAGATATGCTAAAAGTTTAGGCATTGATGTGATAGTAACAGACCATCATAAAACAGTAAAAGAAAAGTTTGACGATGAAGTTTTATATTTAAATCCTAAATTAAGTAAAAACTATAAATTTGAGTATTTATCTGGGGCAGGAGTGGCATTTAAATTAGCACAAGGAATATGTCAAGCTCTTGATATGAATATGGAGATTATCTATAAATATCTTGATATAGTGATGATAGGAACAATAGCAGATGTTGTACCTATGATAGATGAGAATAGACTTATTATAAAAAAAGGTTTAAAAATAATAAAAAATTCAAAAGTTAAGGGATTGTCTTATTTATTGAACTATTTAAGGTTAAATAAGAAAAAATTGACAACAACAGATGTTAGTTATTATATATCACCTCTTATCAATTCTTTGGGAAGAGTTGGAGTTTCAAAAATGGGAGCAGACTTTTTCGTGAAAGATGATGAATTTGATTTATATAACATAATAGAGGAAATGAAGGAACAAAATAAAAATAGAAGAAGTTTAGAAAAAATTATATATGATGATGCTATGAAAAAAATAGAAAAATTAAATCAAACAATAGGGGAATTACCTTTGATAATTTTATCCTCTTCTAGATGGCATGCAGGTGTAATTGGTGTAGTTTCTTCTAGACTATCATTAAAGTTTAATGTTCCTGTAATATTAATAGCATTTGATGGAGATGAAGGAAAAGCTTCGTGTAGAAGTGTTGGAAATATAAGTATTTTTAATTATTTAACAGAAATAAAAGACTTATTGGTTAGATATGGAGGCCATGACTTAGCTGCAGGTTTTGTTATAAAAAGAGAAAATTTAGGAAGAGTAAGAGAATTTTTATTAAATAAAATTTCTTCTAATAATATTGAAAATGAGACAACAAAAATTAAAAGAACTAACAAAACTCATGATTATGAATTAGATTTAACAAAAATAGATACTAAAGTTTTTGAATTTATGGAAAAAATGGCACCTTTTGGAATATCTAATCCTCATCCATTATTTTATGATAATGATATTCAGTTAAAAGATATAAAAAGATTTGGTGTAGATTCTAGACATTTTAATGGATATGTTTATAAAAATAATATTAAATATAATGTTGTAGGGTTCGACTTAGCCAATGAAATTAAAGAGAAGTATTTTTTGAAAAAATATAGTATAATATATTATCCAGAAAAGATATTTTTAAATGATGAAGAGGTTATTCAAATCATTTTAAAAGATATAAAAGAGAAAGAATAATAAATTTTTAGGAGGAAAATTAATGAAATACGAAGTAAAAAAATTAGAAAAATCAGCTGTTGAGGTAAAATTATTTTTAACTAAAGATGAAACTACTCCCCTAGTTGATAAGGTTGTAAAAAATGCAGGAGAAAATGCAGAAATACCTGGATTTAGAAAAGGACATGCTCCAAAAGAAGCTATACTTGCTGCATACAAAGAACAAATAACAGAAGAAGTTGGAACTGCTGCAATCAATGCAAACTTCCCAGAAGTTGTTGAAAAAGAAAAATTAGAACCAGTTAGCTATGTAAGAGTAAAAAATATTGAATTAAAAGATGATTTAGAAATAGTATTTGATATAGATGTATATCCTGAATTTGATTTACCTAACTATAAAGGTTTAGAAGTTGAAAAGAAAACATTTGAAATGACAGATGAAAGATTAAACGAAGAATTAGATAGAATGGTACAAGGAGGAGCTAAATTAGAAGAAGTTGCAGATGAAGCATATGCAGCAGCTTTAAATGATACTGTTGACTTAGCTTTTGAAGGATTTATGGATGGAGTTCCATTTGATGGAGGAAAATCAGAGTCTCATTTATTACAATTAGGAAGTAAAAGTTTTATAGATAATTTTGAAGAACAATTAGTAGGGTATAAAAAAGGGCAAGAAGGAGAAATTACTGTAAAGTTCCCTGAAGAATACCATGCAAAAGAATTAGCTGGAAAACCTGCTGTATTTAAAGTAAAAATTAATGCTATAAAGAAATTAAGTAAACCTGAATTGAATGATGAATTTGCAAAAGGATTAGGATATGAATCAGTAGCAGATTTAAAAGAAAAAACAAAAGAAGATATTATTAAAAGAGAAAACGATAGAATAGAAAATGAATATGTTTCTGCATTAGTTGACAAAGTATTAGAAAATGCAAAAATAGATGTACCAGTTTCTCTTGTAAATGCTGAAATTGAAAATAGAATGAGAGATTTAGAATATCAACTTTCTATGCAAGGTTTCAAAATGGATGACTATTTAAAAATGATGGGTGGAAGCAGAGAAGCTTTTGCAGCTCAATTAGCTCCAACTGCTGAAAAGAAAGTAAAAACAGATTTAATACTTGATAAAATAGCTAAAACTGAAAAATTTGAAGCAACAGAAGAAGAGTTGAATGAAAGAATGGCTGAAGTTGCAAAAATGTATGGAATGGACGTTCCAAAAATGGAAGAAGAACTTAAAAAACATAATAATTTAGAAAACTTTAAAGCTTCTGTAAAATATGATATAGTTATGAAAAAAGCTATTGATGAAATAGTAAAAAATGCAAAATAAAAATTTTTTATTTGAATAAATAAAGCTCTTTGATGTTTGTATAAGTTCTATAATTTTAATGAACTGTTAATACAGACGTCAGGGAGTAATTTTAAATTTTATCCGAATAAGTATTCGGATAAGCATTAAAATACTTAATTTTTTTTAAGTATTTTAATGCTTAGTATATAGGAGTAAGAATAAAAAATTGTAATATACAAAGAATATTTAATTAGATTTTTATACAACAAGGAGGTTTTTATGTATAATCCAACTGTAATTGATAACAATGGAAAATCAGAAAGAGCATACGATATATATTCAAGATTATTAAAAGATAGAATAATATTTTTAGGGAGTGCTATAGATGAGAATGTAGCTAATTCAATTGTAGCACAATTATTATATTTAGAATCGGAAGACCCTGAAAAAGATATAATAATGTATATTAATAGTCCTGGTGGAAGTGTAACAGATGGTATGGCAATATATGATACAATGAACTATATAAAACCGGATGTACAAACTATATGTGTTGGACAAGCTGCAAGTATGGGAGCTTTCTTATTGGCGGCAGGAGCAAAAGGTAAAAGATATGCATTAGAAAATGCTAGAGTAATGATTCATCAACCGCTAATATCTGGAGGTTTAAAAGGACAAGCAACAGATATATCTATACATGCTAATGAGCTTTTAAAAATAAAAGATAAGTTAGCTAGCCTATTAGCAAAGAATACAGGAAAAACTAAAGAAGAAATATTGAAGGATACGGAAAGAGATAATTATCTAAGTTCAGAAGAAGCAAAAGAATACGGACTGATAGATAATATTTTTAAAAGATAGATAAGGGGGCAATAGATAAGATGTCAAAAAAAATTGATAAATGCTCGTTTTGTGGAAGAGATGAAAGACTAGTATCACAGTTGTTTCAAGGGCCAGAAGAAGGAATTTTTATATGTGATAACTGCGTAGAAAGTTGTCACGATCTTTTAAGTGAGACAACTGGATCACATATTCATAATCACCAAATATCAAAAAATAATGGTTTAGAAGCTGATGGAAAACTTTTAACACCAGTTGAAATAAAAAATAAATTAGATGAGTATGTAGTTGGCCAAGATGAAGCGAAAAAAGTTTTAGCAGTGGCCGTATATAATCACTACAAAAGAATACTTAGCAAAAAAGATATAAATGATGAAGTTGAACTACAAAAATCTAATGTCTTATTAATAGGTCCTACAGGATCAGGGAAAACCTTATTAGCTCAAACATTAGCTAAAATATTAAAAGTACCATTTGCAATTGCAGATGCAACAACATTAACTGAAGCAGGGTATGTTGGAGATGACGTTGAGAATGTGCTAGTCAGACTTATTCAAGCTTGTGATTATGATGTTGAAAGTGCTGAAAAAGGAATTATTTACATAGATGAGTTTGATAAGATTGCAAGAAAATCTGAAAATGTATCAATAACTAGAGATGTTTCTGGAGAAGGGGTACAACAAGCTTTACTAAAAATAATAGAAGGAACAAAATCACAAGTTCCTCCAAAAGGTGGAAGAAAACACCCAAATCAAGAATTAATTGAAATAGATACTAAGAATATACTATTTATAGTTGGAGGAGCATTTGAAGGACTTGAAAAAGTAATTAAAGCAAGAACTAATAAAAAAGTTATTGGTTTTGGAGCAGAAGTTCAAAAGAAAGATAATGCTGGAAATGAAGGAGAATTTTTTAAGAAAGTTTTACCAGAAGACTTAGTTAAACAAGGAATTATTCCAGAGCTTGTAGGAAGATTACCAATAATTTCTGCTTTAGATAATCTAGATGAAAAAGCTTTAATAAACATTTTAACAGAGCCAAAAAATGCAATTATTAAACAATATAAAAAACTTTGTAAGATGGAAGGTGTGGACTTAGAATTTACACAAGAAGCTTTAAATGAAATCGCTGGAAGAGCTTTAAAAAGAAAAATGGGAGCAAGAGGACTTAGAGCAATTATAGAACACACTATGCTTGATCTAATGTTTGAAATGCCTTCGAATAAAAATATTAAAAAAATAACTATTACAAAAGAAACAATTGATAACTATAAAGAGGCAATTATAGAGTATAAGAATTAGTGAGAAAAAGAAAGGAATAGGGAATAAATATGTCAAAAACACCATTTCTAGCAATAAGAGATTTGGTAATTTTTCCAAATGTATTGACACCGATATATGTTGGAAGACCGAGTAGTGTGGCTACTCTTGAAAAAGCAATAAAAGAAGAAAATAAACTTGTGTTAGGAATACAAAAAGATCCACTTCAAGAAGAACCATCTGTGAAAGAAGATTTTTATGAAATTGGAGTTATTGCAGATGTAGTTCAAGTAATTAGAATGCCTAATAATAATATAAAAATATTGGTTGAAGGTTCTAATAGAGTAAGAATAAAAACTGTTGAAAAAGATGGTAAGGAAATGTATTCGACATTTACAACAGTTAGAGAAAATATGAAAGATGCTAAAGAAACTGAAGCAATTTATAGAAAAGTTTTTTCAAAGTTTGAAAAATATGTAAATTTAGTAGGAAAATTTTCTTCTGAGTTGATTTTAAATTTAAAAAATTCTGAAGACTATTCTAAAGCTTTTGATTTAATGGCAACTAATCTAGGAATTAGTTCTGAAAAAAAATATGAAATATTTGAAATAACAAATGTAAGAGATAGAGGATATAAGATTTTAGAAACTATCGTAAATGAAATGGAACTTGCATCTCTAGAAAAAAATATTGATGATAAAGTTAAAAAGAAAATGAGCGAAGCACAAAGATCATATTATTTAAGAGAAAAAATATCGGCTTTAAAGGAAGAATTAGGAGATTTTTCTCAGAATGATGATGTTGCAGAAATAGTTGAGAAATTAGAAAAAGCTACTATACCTACTGAAGTTAGAACTAAGCTAGAAACAGAAGTAAAAAGATTGAGTAAATTACAACCATATTCTCCAGAATCAGCAGTTATTAGAAACTATATAGAGACTGTTCTAGATTTACCATGGGAAAATTCAACTGAAGATATAGTAGATTTAAAAAAGGCTAATGAAATATTAGAAAGAGATCATTATGCATTGAAAGATGCTAAAGAAAAAGTATTAGATTTTTTAGCTGTTAAAAAATTAAAACCTACAATGAATGGACAAATATTATGTTTAGCAGGACCTCCTGGGATAGGTAAAACTTCACTTGTGAAATCTATAGCTGAATCTATGGGAAGAAAATTTGTTAGAGTATCTTTAGGTGGAGTTAGAGATGAAGCAGAAATTAGAGGTCATAGAAGAACATATATAGGTTCTATGCCTGGTAAAATTATGAAAGCTATGAAAGAAGCAGGGACAAATAATCCAGTTATTCTTTTAGATGAGATAGATAAAATGTCTAACGATTTCAAAGGAGATCCAGCTTCTGCAATGTTAGAAGTATTAGATCCAGAACAAAACAAAACTTTTGAAGATCATTTTATTGATATGCCTTTTGATTTATCTAAGGTATTCTTTGTTGCAACTGCTAATGATTTAAGAACTGTAAGTGCTCCATTGAGAGATAGAATGGATATTTTAACTCTTTCTTCTTATACAGAATATGAGAAATTGCATATAGCACAAAAATATTTATTAAAACAAGCTCAAAAAGAAAATGGGCTTGAAAATATAGAAATTAAAATTTCTGATAAGGTTATGTTTAAATTAATAGACGAATATACAAGAGAAGCAGGAGTAAGAAACTTAAAAAGAGAAATTATTGCAATTTGTAGAAAAATTGCAAGAGAAGTAGTAGAAAATAATGTAAAAAAAGTTAACTTAAAAGCAAGTGATTTAGAAAAATATTTAGGGAAAGCTAAATTTAGACCTGAAAAATCTAAGAAGGCAATAGGTAAAATAGGAGTTGTTAATGGTCTTGCTTGGACAGCTGTAGGAGGAGTAACTCTTGATGTACAGGCTGTTGATACTTCAGGAAAAGGGGAAGTTACAATGACTGGAACTCTAGGAAATGTTATGAAAGAATCAGTCTCTGTTGCCACTACTTATGTAAAAGCTAACCTACAAAAGTATAAACCAAAAGAAAAAGATTTTTTTAAAGAAAGAGCTATACATTTACATTTTCCAGAGGGAGCTACTCCAAAAGATGGACCATCTGCTGGAATTACAATTACAACTGCTTTGATATCTGTCTTGACTAATAGACCAGTTAGACAAGATATAGCAATGACAGGAGAAATTACAATAACTGGAGATGTTCTAGCAATAGGTGGAGTTAGAGAAAAAGTTATAGGGGCTCATAGAGCAGGAATTAAAGAGGTAATCTTACCTGATGATAATAGAGTGGATACTGATGAAATTCCAGATGAACTAAAAGATATAATGAAAATACACTTTGCTAAGACATATGATGATGTAAGCAAATTGGTTTTTGTTAAATAAAAGAGGTTAAATATGAAAATAAAAAAAGCAGATTTTGTTAAATCAGCAGTATATGAAAAAGATTATCCAGAACAACTAGATAAAATGGAATTTGCATTTGTTGGGAGATCAAATGTTGGAAAATCTTCTTTAATAAATAGTTTAACATCAAGATTAAAATTGGCAAGAACGAGTAAAACTCCAGGAAGAACACAATTAATAAATTATTTTTTAATAAATGATGACTTTTATATTGTGGACTTACCAGGTTATGGCTTTGCTAAAGTTCCTAAAGAAATGAAAAAACAATGGGGACAAACTATGGAAAGATATATTGCAAGTAAAAGGAAAAAATTAGTTTTTGTTTTACTTGATATTAGAAGAATTCCTAGTGATGAAGATATAGAAATGCTTGAATGGCTTGAATATAATGATATGGACTATAAAATTATATTTACAAAGATAGATAAGTTATCAAATAACGAAAGAGCTAAACAATTAAAAGCAATTAAAACTAGACTTGTTTTTGATAATGAAGATGTATTTTTTCATTCATCTTTAACAAGTAAAGGGAAAGAAGAAATTCTTAATTTTATTGAAGAAAAATTAAATAATTAAAATAAAAGTAAAAATTAATAAATCAAGAGATAAAATTCAAAATTTAAAATATAGGAACTATAGTTAAAGATTTTGAAAGGAGAGATATAAATGACTGAATTAGACAAAAATTATTCACCTAATGAGATAGAAGAAAAGTGGTATAAAATATGGGAAGACTCAAAGTATTTTGCAGCAAGCCTTTCATCAGAAAAGGAAAACTATTCAATAGTTATACCACCTCCAAATGTAACAGGAATTTTACATATGGGGCATGTTCTTAATAACTCAATTCAAGACACTTTAATAAGATACAATAGAATGACAGGAAAGAATACTCTTTGGATGCCAGGTTGTGATCATGCAGGAATAGCAACTCAAAATAAGGTTGAAAGAAAGTTAGCAGAAGATGGATTGAAAAAAGAAGATATAGGTAGAGAAAAATTTCTTGAAATGACTTGGGATTGGAAAGAAAAATATGGGGGAATAATAACTAAACAATTAAGAAAGTTAGGAGCATCATTAGATTGGGATAGAGAAAGATTTACTATGGATGAAGGACTTTCTTATGCAGTTAGAAAAATATTCAATGATTTATATCATGATGGTTTAATCTATCAAGGTGAATATATGGTAAACTGGTGTCCTTCTTGTGGAACTGCACTTGCAGATGATGAAGTTGATCACGAAGAAAAAGATGGACATTTATGGCAAATAAAATATCCAGTAAAAGATTCTAATGAATATATAATAATAGCTACATCAAGACCTGAAACTATGCTTGCTGATGTGGCAGTTGCAGTAAATCCAGATGATGAAAGATATAAGCATTTAGTAGGAAAAACTTTGATTTTACCATTAATTAATAGAGAAATTCCAATTATTGCTGATGAATATGTCGATAAAGAGTTTGGAACAGGGGGATTAAAAGTAACTCCTGCACATGATCCTAATGACTATAACTTAGGAAAAAAATATAATTTACCAATTATAAATATGTTGACTCCTGATGGTAAAATAGTTGAAGATTATCCTAAATATGCTGGATTAGATAGATTTGAAGCTAGAAAAAAAATAGTTGAAGATTTAAAAGAACAAGGTTTCTTTATAAAAACTGAACATTTACATCATGCAGTAGGTCAATGTTATAGATGTCAAACTGTTATAGAGCCAAGAGTGTCTCCACAATGGTTTGTAAAAATGCAACCTCTTGCAGAAAAAGCACTTGAAGTTGTAAGAAATGGAGAAATAAAAGTTCTTCCAAAAAGAATGGAAAAAATTTATTACAATTGGCTAGAAAATATAAGAGACTGGTGTATATCAAGACAAATTTGGTGGGGACACAGAATACCTGCTTGGTATGGACCAGATAGACATGTTTTTGTTGCTATGGACGAAGCAGAAGCAAAAGAACAAGCTAAAAAACATTATGGACACGATGTTGAATTATCTCAAGAAGAAGATGTTTTAGATACTTGGTTCTCATCTGCACTTTGGCCATTTTCAACAATGGGTTGGCCAGAAAAAACTAAGGAATTAGATTTGTTCTATCCTACAAATACATTAGTAACAGGAGCAGATATAATATTCTTCTGGGTTGCAAGAATGATAATGTTTGGTATGTATGAGCTTAAAAAGATACCATTTAAAAATGTATTCTTCCATGGAATTGTAAGAGATGAAATTGGTAGAAAAATGTCAAAATCTCTTGGAAATTCTCCTGACCCTCTTGATTTAATAAAAGAATTTGGAGTAGATGCTATAAGATTTTCTATGATATATAATACATCTCAAGGTCAAGATGTACATTTTTCAACTGACTTACTAGGAATGGGAAGAAACTTTGCTAATAAAATTTGGAATGCTGCAAGATTTGTTATTATGAACTTAGAAGGTTTTGATGTAAAATCTGTAGACAAGACAAAATTAGATTATGAACTTGTTGATAAGTGGATAATTTCAAGATTAAATGAAACTGCAAAAGAAGTAGAGGATTGTTTAGAAAAATTTGAACTTGATAATGCAGCAAAAGCAGTTTATGAATTTTTAAGAGGAGATTTCTGTGATTGGTATGTTGAAATTGCAAAAATCAGACTTTATAATAATGATGAAGATAAGAAAAATTCTAAATTAACAGCACAATATATGTTATGGACTGTCTTAGAACAAGGATTGAGATTACTTCATCCATTTATGCCATTTATCACAGAAGAAATTTGGCAAAAAATAAAAGTAGATGGAAATACTATAATGCTCCAACAATATCCAGTAGCAGATGATAGCTTAATAGATGTTAAAATTGAAAAATCTTTTGAATACATAAAAGAAATTATTTCTTCACTTAGAAATATAAGAGCAGAAAAAGGAATTTCTCCTGCTAAACCTGCAAAGGTAGTTGTGTCAACTTCTATTTCAGAAGAATTAGAAACTCTTGAAAAAAATGAGTTATTCATTAAAAAATTAGCTAACTTAGAAGAATTAACTTGTGGAACAAACATAGAAGCGCCTGCTCAAAGCTCTTTAAGAGTAGCAGGAAATTCATCAGTATATATGATATTAACAGGACTTTTAAATAATGAGGCAGAAATTAAGAAGATTAATGAACAACTTGCTAAATTAGAAAAAGAATTAGAACCTGTAAATAGAAAACTATCTGATGAAAAATTTACTTCAAAAGCTCCTCAACATATAATTGATAGAGAACTTAGAATACAAAAAGAATATTTAGATAAAATAGAAAAGTTAAAAGAAAGTTTGAAAAGTTTACAATAGACAATAAGACTTAAGTGATATTTAGAACTCTCATTTACTTTTAATGAAATAATAAGTAATTGTAGTTTTATTAAGGAGGTATTCTATGAAGAAAAATGTGGCTGTTTACTGTGGAGCAGCATTTGGAAATGATGAAACCTATAAAGATATTACAAAAAAATTAGGAAAATGGATAGGGAAAAATAATTATAATCTAGTATATGGTGGTGGAAGAGCAGGACTTATGGGCTTAATTGCTGATTCTTGCTTAGAAGCTGGAGCAGAAGTAACGGGAGTTATAACTTATTTTTTAGCTGAACGAGAATTAGCTCACGATAAAATAAATAAAGTTATAAAAGTTGATACAATGTCTGAAAGAAAAAAGAAAATGGCAGAACTTGCAGATATTTTTATAGCATTACCTGGAGGACCTGGAACTTTAGAAGAAATATCAGAAGTTGTATCTTGGGCTGTTTTATCTTTACATAAATCTCCATGTATATTTTTTAATCATGATAATTATTACAATCATATAAGAGATTTCTATGACCTTATGGTAGAAAAAGGATATTTAGAAAAAGAAACAAGAGAAAAATTATTGTTTAGTAATTCTTTTGAAGAAATAAAGGAGTTTATAAAGAATTATAAAGCTCCAGATATAAGAGAATATCATAATAAATAATAAAAAGAGCTATTGCAATTTTTTTAAAATGCAATAGCTCTTTTTTTGTTTTATAGGAAAGTATAAATTTAATATGAAAATTACTCTCCGACGTCCGTATTACTCTGGAGAGCATTTCGGTGAGCTTGGAAGAGTCATACGGCTGTCAGGAGACTTTATTTATTTTAAAAAATAATAAAATTTTATTTAAAAATTATAAAAAAAGATACAAAATTTGTGATATAATAAATAATCAAAAAAAATAGAGGTAATAGATGTCTAAAATAATTGTAAAAAAAGAGAAAGAACAAAAAATTATAAATTTTTATCCAAATATATTTAAAGATGAAATAAAAGAAATAATTGGAAATATTGAAACTGGAGATATTGTAGATGTTATAACAAGTGATATGAGATTTTTAGCAAGAGGGTATGTTACAGAAGGAACATCTGCTTTAGTCAGAGTTTTAACAACAAAAGATGAAAAGATTGATAAAAATTTTATTTTTGAAAGAATAAAAAGAGCAGTAGAAAAAAGAAAACATTTAAGAGATGAAACAAATAGTATAAGATATTTTTATTCAGAAGCAGATTATATTCCTGGCTTAGTAATAGATAAGTTTGATAAATATGTAACAGTTCAATTTAGAAATTCAGGTGTTGAAAAATTTAAATCTGATATAGTAGATGCAATTAAAAAATATTTAAAACCAAAAGGAATATATGAGAGAAGTGATGTCGAAAATAGAGTTCATGAAGGTGTTGAAACTAAAACGGGAGTTATTTATGGAGAAATACCTGATAGAATTATTATGGAAGATAATGGAATTAAATATAATATAGACATTATTGAAGGGCAAAAAACAGGATTTTTCTTAGATCAAAGAGAGTCAAGAAAATTTATAAATAAATATATTAATTCACAAACAAGATTTTTAGATGTCTTTTCAAGTAGTGGCGGTTTTTCAATGAGAGCCTTAAAAAGTGGAGCAAGAGAAGTTGTAGCTATAGATAAAGATACGCATGCTTTGGAGTTATGCCATGAAAATTATAAGTTAAATGAATTTAGTGGAGAGTTTTCAACAATAGAAGGAGATGCTTTTTTAATGCTTGAAAGCTTAGCAACTAGAAATAAAAAATTTGATATAATAAGTCTTGACCCACCATCACTAATAAAAAAGAAAACTGAAATTTATAGAGGAAGAGATTTCTTCTTAGATCTATGTGATAAAAGTTTTAAGTTGTTAGAAAATAATGGTATTCTTGGGATAATAACTTGTGCTTATCATATTAGTTTACAAGATTTAATAGAAGTAACAAGAATGGCGGCTTCAAAAAATAATAAGCTTCTTAGTGTCATAGGTATAAATTATCAGCCTGAAGATCACCCTTGGATTTTACATATTCCAGAAACATTGTATTTAAAGGCTTTATGGGTAAGAGTGGAAGAGAGGTAATGAGGTGCAGGTAGATATTTTAATTTTTATAATTCTATTAATAGGAATTTTAAGTGGAATGAAAAATGGAATATTTGTAGAAATTATATCAGTTTTTGGATTTGCAATAAATATAATGATGACAAAAATTTATACTCCTGTAGTTCTAAGATTTTTGAAAAGATCGGAGATAACTTTTACAAATAACTATGTAATAACTTATGTTGTAACATTTATAACAGTTTATTTGGTAATGTCTATGGTTTTATTATTTGTAAAAAAGGCATTTAAAGGATTAAATGCAGGTCTTTTTAGTAGACTTATGGGTGCCGTTGCAGGTTTTGTAAAGGGATTGATTATATCCTTAGTAATATTGTTAGTTTATACTTATGCAATAAAATTAGTACCTTCATTTGAAAAATATTCTCGTAATAGTATAGCAATAACTATCTTTTATGAAATATTACCTAATTTTGAAAATTTTATTCCAGATATTTTATTAGAAGATTTTAATAGAAATGCAACAACAAAAATTATTGAAAAGAATATAAATACTTTGTTATAAGATAAGGTGAATTATGAAAATATTAAATAAATATATATTAGAAGAATTAAAAGGACCAATAATTTTATCAATTTTTATTTTTACTTTTATTTTTTTATTGGATATTATAGTAACAATGATGGAACATATTATTGTAAAAGGAATATCGATTTTAAATGTATTAAGACTTTTATCATTTTATGTACCTCCTATACTAACTCAAACAATTCCAATAGGAATATTTTTAGGGATAATGATATGTTTTACAAAATTTAGTAGAAATAGTGAATCAGTAGCTATGGTTTCTATTGGGACATCGATAAGAAGTATATTAAAGCCAATACTAGCTATTGCATTAGTTTCATCAATTTTTATTTTATTTTTACAAGAGAGTATAATCCCAAGATCATTTATAAAGTTAAAATACGTCGGTGCAAAAATAGCTTATGAAAATCCGGTTTTTCAACTGAAAGAAAAAACTTTTATAGACAATTTAGATCAGTACAGTTTATATGTTGATGAAGTAAAATCTGATGGGAAAGCTAAAAATATAATAGCATTTGAAAAAGCAGAAAAAGGGAAATTTCCAATGTTATTAGTAGGAAAAGAAGCTTTTTGGAAAGATAATGCTATTGTTTTAAAAGATTCAGAGTTTATAAGTTTTGATGAAACTGGGAAGAAAAATTTATTTGGAACATTTGATGAGAAAAGAGTTGTTTTAGCTGCATACTTTCAAGATATAAATTTAAAAATAAAAGATGTTGAAGCTTTAAGTATAACTCAGTTAATAAAAGATTTAAAAGATGTGAGTGAAGAAGATAAATTACAGTATAGAATAGAGATTTTTAGAAAATTAGCTCTAATTTTTTCAACAATTCCTTTAGCTGTTATAGGGTTTTCTCTTTCATTAGGACATCATAGAATATCAAAAAAATATTCATTTTTAATAGCAATGTTAATAATTTTTACATATATTATATTTTTAAATGTAGGAATAGTTATGGCAAGTTCTGGTAGAATAGCACCTTTTATTGCAACATGGACACCAAATATACTTTTATATATACTAGCTTATATATTATATAGAGTAAAGGAAAAGAGAGGTATATAATGAAAAAATTAGATATATATATAAGTAAATATTTTATAAAATATTTTTTAATGAATATAGTTGCATTTATGGGAATTTTTTTACTAGCCCAGATGTTTAGAATAATAAAGTATATAAATCAAGGTAAATTGGTAGGAATTTCACAAATATTTGACTATGTAGTTAATTTATTACCAAAAATGTTTGTTGAAACAACTCCTTTAGCAATTTTACTTGCTGGTCTTATTACCATAAGTATAATGGCAAGTAACTTAGAAATAGTATCTTTAAAAACAGCAGGGATAAAATTTTCAAGAATAGTTAGAGCCCCCTTAATAATAGCTTTTGTTATATCTTTGTTTGTATTTTTTGTAAACAATTCTATATATACAAAGTCTTTAGCTAAAATTAATTTTTATAGAAAAGGAGAAGAAGGAGTTTCTTTAAAATTGCCTGTGACTAAAGATAATGCATTTTTAATTAATTCAACAGATAAACATATTTATTTAATGCAAAATATAAATAGAGAAAGTGGTATAGCAACAGATGTTGAAGTAATAACTTATGAAACAGAGATATCTGAACCAACTGAAGTTATAACTGCAAAAGAAGCAAAATATGATAATGAAAAAAAATCTTGGCTATTTAAAGATGTAAATATTTACAATGTATCAACAAAAGAAACGGTTACAAAAAAAGAATATCAATCTGAAAGGTATAGTGATGCCCCTGATAATTTTATAAGAATGTCAGCAGAAGACCCGAGAATGCTTACTATTAAAGAGCTAAAGAAAACTATAAAAGAGCAGGCTAATATAGGAGAAGATACAAGAATTTATCTAGCAGAGCTAGCTAAAAGATATGCTTTTCCCTTTGCAAGTTTTATAGTAGCTTTTATAGGACTTTCAGTTAGTAGTAGATATGTTAGAGGAGGAAGAACAACTCTAAATTTAGTAATATGTGTTGTTGCAGGTTATGGATATTATATTGTATCAGGAGCTTTTGAAGCTATGAGCTTAAATGGAATATTGAATCCTTTTATAGCAACATGGATACCTAATATAATATACCTTATAATAGGCTTGTATTTTATGAATAAAGCTGAATACTGATGCATAGTTAAAAAACTCTCTGATGTCCGTATTAGTTCGAAGAACCTATGTTCATTGAGTTCGTAGAACTCATACGGCTGTCAAGAGACTAATAACTATTTTAAATTATACTTTCCTATAGAATAAATGAAAGAAGAAAGGAATAAAATGGAAGAGATAAAATTAAGAAAACTTGAGAATGGAATCACATTAATAACTGAAAATATATCAGCTTTAAATACTTTTAGTATGGGTTTTTTTATAAAGACTGGTGCAATAAACGAAGATAAAAATTTAAATGAAACAGGTATATCTCATTTTATTGAACATCTAATGTTTAAGGGGACAAAAAAAAGAACGGCAAAAGAAATTTCAGAATATGTTGATTTTGAAGGTGGAGCAATAAATGCTTATACTGCAAGAGATAAAACTTGCTACTATATAAAAATGATGTCATCAAAGATTGATATAGCTATAGATGTTTTAACAGATATGTTGCTAAACTCAACTTTTGAAGAAGAAAATATCGAAAAAGAAAGAAATGTAATTATAGAAGAAATAAAAATGTATGATGATATTCCTGAGGAAGTTGTGCATGATAAAGCTATGGAGTTTGCAATAAAAGGAATTTTTTCAAACTCAATTTCAGGAACTGCTGAAGATTTAAAAAAGATAACAAGAGAAGATATTATAAGATATTTAGAAAAAAATTATGTAGCAGAAAAAATGGTAATTGTTGTTTCTGGAAATATTGATGAAGAATATTTATACAACGAACTAAATGAAAAATTAAAGGATTTTAGAAGAATAAACGAGGACAGGGACTTAGATTTAAGTTATGAAATAATGTCAGGAGAAAATATTGTAAAAAATCCATCAAATCAAATACATTTATGTCTTACAACAAGAGGAGTTTCAGTAGATTCTGAGATGAGATATCCTGCTGCAATTATTTCAAATATTTTAGGTCAAGGAATGAGCTCTAGATTATTTCAAAATATTAGAGAAGAAAGAGGCCTAGCTTATTCAGTATACACATATTTGAGCAGATTTATAAATTGTGGTTTAATGACAGTTTATGTTGGAACTACAAAAGAAGATTATAAAGAAGTTATTGAGCTAATAAAAAAAGAATTTTCTGAAATCAAAGAACATGGAATTTCAGAAAGAGAATTGGAAAAAGCTAAGAACAAATATGAAAGTGCTTTTACTTTTAGTTTAGAAAGTACAACTTCAAGAATGAATAGCATAGCAAGTTCATATTTAACTTATGGGAAAATTATAACTATTGATGAAGTAAAAGAAGAAATAAAAGCCGTAACACTTGAAGATGTGAAAAAGGCAGCTCAATTCTTATTTGATGAAAATTATTATTCAACAACAATAGTTGGGAATTTATAGAATAGGAGAATTTAAAAATGAAAAAAATTCAAGTAAAAGTTGTTAGAGAAGAAGGAGTAACTTTACCTAAGTATGAAACAGAAGGTTCAGCCGGTTTAGATGTTAGAGCTAATATAAAAGAACCAATAGTCTTAAAAAGTTTAGAAAAAGTCTTAATTCCCACAGGATTAAAAGTTGCAATTCCTGAAGGATATGAAATACAAGTTAGACCTAGAAGTGGATTAGCAATAAAACATGGAATAACTATGCTTAATTCTCCAGGTACTGTTGACAGTGATTATAGAGGAGAATTAAAAGTGATTGCTGTGAATTTAAGTAATGAAAGCTATACAATAGAACCTAACGAAAGAATAGCACAATTAGTTTTGAATAAGGTTGAACAAATTGATTTTATTGAAGTTGCTGAGTTGGACGAAACAGAAAGAGGAGAAGGTGGCTTCGGACATACTGGAAAATAAAATAATAGTGGAGAACAAATAATGTTTAATAATAACACGCATTTAGAAAAAATTTTAAAATTTAATATATTTTTTATACTAAATATAATTTTAATATTTATAATGAGCTTATCAACTATTTATAGTGCTACTTTAGAAAAAACAGGAAATTTTTTCTTCAAAGAATTATTATGGTTTGTCATAGCAAGTTTAGTATTTATAATGGTTTCATTGGTAGATTATAGAAAATATATGAAGTATTCTAATCAAATTTATATTTTTAATTTACTTATTTTAGCTTCTGTCTTAGTAATAGGAACTAAAAAATTAGGAGCAAGAAGATGGATAGATTTAGGAGGTATAGCTCTCCAACCATCTGAATTTGCAAAAATATTATTAATTTTTACATTTTCAAGTTTTTTGGTAAAAAATTATTCGGATAGATATACAGGTTTTAGAGCTATGTTCTACAGTTTTTTACATATATTTCCAATATTTTTTTTGATAGCAGTAGAGCCTGATTTAGGTACATCTCTTGTTATTATATTAATCTATGGAGTTTTACTTTTTGTAAATAGATTGGAATGGAAATGTATAGCAACGGTTTTTTTATCAATATTATTTATAGTGCCATTAGCCTATAAATTTTTATTGAAAGATTACCAAAAAGATAGAATAGATACATTTTTATCTCCAGAAGCAGACGCATTAGGAACTGGTTGGAATATAAGCCAATCTAAAATTGCAATAGGTTCAGGAGAGATATTTGGAAAAGGATTTTTAAACAATACTCAAGGAAAACTAAGATTTTTACCGGAATCACATACAGACTTTATAGGTTCAGTATTTTTAGAAGAAAGAGGATTTATTGGAGGAACTATATTAATATTACTTTATATAGCTCTAATAGGACAAATACTATATATTGCAGATAAAACTGATGATAAATTTGGGAAGTATGTTTGTTATGGAATTGCAACAATTTTCTTTTTTCATATTTTTGTAAATATGGGAATGATAATGGGAATTATGCCAGTAACTGGGTTGCCTTTGTTACTTATGAGTTATGGAGGAAGCTCCTTAGTATTTTCCTTTTTTATGTTAGGAATAGTTCAGAGTATAAAAATATACAGAAATAATGGTGGAAGCAGATGATAGAATTCATTATTGATGAAGAGTATGAGAATGTTAGAATAGATAGATTTTTAAGAAAAAATTTGAATATTTCACTTTCAGAAGTATATAAGTTGTTAAGAAAAGCTAAAATAAAAGTTAATAATAAAAAGGTTTCTCAAGATTATAGAATACAGTTAAATGATATAATAGCAATTTATCTTCCTAATTCTTGTATTCAAACTAAAGAGATTAATTTTGTAGACTTAACATTAGATAGAAAAAATAGTTTAGAAAAAATGATTGTATATGAAGATGAAAATTTATTTATTGTAAATAAGCCATTTGGAGAAATAGTTCATAGGGGTAGTGGACATGATATTTCCTTATTAGAAGAATATAGAGCATATTTTCAAAATATAAATGTAAATTTTGTAAACAGAATAGATAAATTAACTTCCGGACTTGTTATAGCAACAAAAAATATTAGAACAGCTAGAGAAATAGCAACTGAAATTCAAAATGGGAATATTATAAAAAAATATTATATTTTAGTTCACGGAGATATAACAGAGGAAGAATTTACAATTACTAATTTTTTAAAAAAAGAAGATGAAAAAGTCGTTGTATCAGATGTTGAATTAGAGGGTTACAAAATAGCAATAACTTATTATAAAAAAATAGAAAACATAAAAAATAAATATAGTTTATTGGAAGCTACTTTAGAAACTGGAAGAACTCATCAGTTGAGAGTGCAGTTGTCAAACAAAGGACATTCAATAGTTGGTGATACTAAGTATGGAATAAATGATAATGAAGAAAAAATGTATTTATTTTCATACTATTTAAAAATAAATATTTATAATATTGAAATAAACTTAGAAATACCAAAATTTTTCATGGATAAATAAAATTAAATGAAGGAGGGAAAAATGGAATTTTTGGCAAAATTTTTTAAAGTATCTGAAAGAAACAGTACAATTTCTCGTGAGGTGATGGGAGGAATTACAACATTTTTAGCAATGTCGTATATTATAATTGTTAACCCTTCGATACTTGCACTTTCTGGAATGGAAAAGGGAGCTTTGATAACAATAACTTGTTTAGCATCATTTTTAGGAACATTTATAGCTGGAGTATGGGCTAATTCACCTATAGCTCTTGCACCTGGAATGGGGCTTAATGCTTTCTTTACTTATACGCTTGTAATGGAAAGAGGAGTACCTTGGGAGACAGGTTTAGGAATTGTATTTTTATCAGGAGTTTTCTTTTTGATTTTATCTATAGGTGGAATAAGAGAAAGAATAGCTAATTCAATTCCAGTACCATTAAGACTAGCAGTTGGTGGAGGAATTGGTCTATTTATAGCTTTTATAGGTTTAAAATCTATGGGTATTATAGTTGCAAACCAAGCAACATTTGTTGGTATAGGAGAATTTACTAAAACAACTTGTATTTCACTTATAGGTTTATTTATTATAGCTGTAATGGAAATAAAACAAATGAAAGGTGGAATATTGATAGGAATAATAGTAACCACTGTTTTAGCAGTAGTTATAGGAGATGTAACTTTACCTACTCAAATGATATCATTACCTCCAAGTCCATTACCAATAATGTTTAAATTAGATATTTTATCAGCTATGAAATTAACATTAGTTGGACCTATATTTTCATTTATGTTTGTTGATTTATTTGACTCACTAGGAACTTTAATTAGTTGCTCAAAAGAAATGGGACTTGTAAATGAAAAAGGAGAAGTTAAAAATTTGGGAAGAATGCTATATGTCGATGCAACTTCAACAATTTTTGGTTCTGTAATGGGAACATCAACTGTAACAGCTTTTGTTGAATCAGCAGCTGGAATTATGGTTGGAGCTAGAACAGGTCTTGCAGCACTAATAACTTCTTTAGGTTTCTTGCTTGCATTATTTTTCACTCCTTTAATAAGTATAGTTCCTGGGTATGCAACAGCTCCAGCACTTATCATTGTAGGAATTTTTATGTTTAGACAAATGGCTTCTTTAGATTTTAAAGACTTTAGAATATTATTGCCAGCGTTCATTACAACATTTACTATGCCACTAACTTATAGTATTAGTACAGGTTTAGCTTTAGGATTCCTATCATATATAATTATACATTTTTTAATAGGAGATTTTAAAAAGTTAAATATTCCTTTATTATTTATTGGATTAGTGTCATTATTACATCTACTTGTTTAATTTTAGATTAAAATAATATAAAAAGTTTAAAAAAAATTATTTTTGCTTGACTTTAATAGATATTTATAGTAAAATTCGAAAGAAAACTAAGGTTATCATAGTTTTAAAAACATTTAATAACTAATTAATATAATGGAGGGATTTTAAATGACAAAAAAAGAATTTATCAATGTATTTGCTGAAAAAGGTGGATTGAAAAAAAATGAAGCTGAAAGATTAGTAGGAGCTTTCTTAGAAACTGTTGAAGAAGCTCTAGTAAAAGGAGAATTAGTAAGATTCATAGGATTTGGTTCTTGGGAAGTAAAAGAAAGAGCTGCAAGAGAAGTAATGAATCCACAAACTCAAAAGAAAATTAAAGTAGGAGCTAAAAAAGTAGTTAAATTTAAAGTTGGACAAACTTTAGCTGATAAAGTTGCTGCAAATGCAACTGCTAAAAAAGCAACTAAGAAAAAATAATAACTTAAAATAAAAAAAGCACTGTGTTTCACAGTGCTTTTTTTATTCTATAAGAAAGTATAAAAATAAATAGCAAAATTAGTCTCTGATGTCCGTATTACTCTGGAGAGCATTTCGGTGAGCTCGGAAGAGTCATACGGCTGTCAGGAGACTATATTTATATAAAGAAAATCTAAAACTTTTAATATATTTCATAAATTAAAATATTTTATAAAAAAAAATTATCTCTATTAAATAATTTACTTGAAAAATATTCAATAATTATGTATGATACATTTAAAATATTATTATGGAGGTGTGTTGATGTTAAAATTTTATATCGATGTGGTAAATTATCTTACTATATTTGCATTTTTAATTGGAATTTTAACTGCACTATTAATAAAAAATAAAAATACTTTTATAAGTATAAGTGTAGGGATACTTTCAATAATTGGACTGGGAAGTTCAATAGCAATGACAGTATTTAAACAATTATACCCACAGAAAATGGTAAAGATTTCATTATTATATAATAGAAGGTCTTTGGCTATTGGAATGATTTTTATATTAATAGTTTTATTGGTTGAGATAATAGGAGTGCTTTTTAAAGAAGAAAAAGGAAGAAAAATGATAAAATCCTTATCCTATGTATCCATAGTTTTTATGACGATTGCTATATGGTTGTTAGCTTTTACAATTTTTCCACAAGTTTATGCTATGACAAAAGAATTTGTAGCTTTTGGAGAAGATTCTTTTGGAACACAATCATTATTGAGGTTAGGAGGATATTTACTAGGTTTAATAACAGTATTTTTAATTAGTCTTTCTGTTCAAAAAATATATTTTAAATTGAGTGAAATGAAAGGAAAACTATTTTCGTTATTTATAATATTGATAGCAAGTTTTGACTTTTTTTTGAGAGGAATAGCTGCACTTGCAAGGCTTAGAATATTAAGAGCAAACAATGAATTTGTTTTTAATGTAATGATACTTGAAGATAAAGGTGGAACATATATAATATCTTTATTTGTTATATTAGCAGTAGTATTTTCTTTCTATCTATTTAGAAGTAGTTTAAAGGTAATAGGAACATTCAAAAATAATGCTATGCTTAGAAAAGAAAAAGCAAGATTGAAAAATAATAGAAGCTGGGCTATGACTTTAATATTTTTCTCGGTTATTACAGTGTTTTCTGTAACTGTAGTACATGCCCATATAAATAAACCTGTGGAACTTACTCCAGCTCAACCATATCGAGAAGAAGGAAATACTATTATAATTCCTTTAACTGATGTTGAAGATGGACATTTACACAGATTTTCATATATTTCAGAAGGACATAATGTAAGATTTATTGTTGTAAAGAAACCTAAAGGTGGAAGTTATGGAGTAGGACTAGATGCCTGTGATATTTGTGGACTTGCTGGATATTACGAAAGAAATGATGAAGTTGTTTGTAAGCGTTGTGATGTGGTAATGAATAAATCTACCATTGGTTTTAAAGGTGGATGTAACCCAGTGCCATTTGAGTATGAAATAAGAGATAAAAAAATTATGATAGATAAATCGGTTCTTGATAAAGAAAAGGATCGTTTTCCAGTAGGTGATTAATATGTTTTGGAGAATGGTAAGAGGAACATTATTTAGGCAAAGAAGTAAAATGCTTATGATAGCATTTACAGTTGCACTTGGAGTATCTTTAGCAACGGCGATGATGAATGTTATGCTTGGAGTTGGAGATAAAGTAAATAAAGAATTAAAAACATATGGTGCTAATATAACAGTAATGCATAAAGACGCATCAATATTAGATGACTTATATGGTATTAGTGGTGAAACAGTTTCAAATAAATTTTTAATAGAATCTGAAATACCTAAAATAAAACAAATATTTTGGGGATTTGCAATTTTAGATTTTGCTCCTTATTTAGAAAGAACAGGAGAAATAGAAGGAATTAGTAATAAAATAAAAATCTATGGTACTTGGTTTGATAAACACATGGTTATGCCGACAGGAGAAGAAGTAGATGCCGGTATAAAAAATCTTAAAACTTGGTGGGAAGTTAAAGGAGAATGGCTAAGTGAAGATGATTTAGATAAAGTTATGCTAGGTAGTCTTATAGCAGGTAAATATAATATAAATATTGGGGATAAAATAAAAGTTAAAGGCTCAAAGAGTGAAAAAGAACTTATTGTAAAAGGAATTATAAATTCTGGTGGAGATGATGACCAAACAATTTATATGAATTTAAAAAATGTTCAAGATTTATATGGCTTAGAAGATAAGGTATCTATGCTTGAAGTTTCGGCTCTAACAACTCCTGATAATGATTTAGCAAAAAAAGCCGCTCAAGATCCGAATAGTTTAACTATATCTGAGTATGAAACTTGGTATTGTACAGCTTATGTAAGTACAATAAGTTATCAAATCCAAGAAGTTTTATCAGATAGTGTAGCAAAACCAAATAGACAAGTTGCAGAGTCTGAAGGGACTATACTTAACAAAACAGAATTATTGATGTTATTGATTTGTATATTGAGTTCATTTGCTTCTGCACTAGGAATTTCAAATTTAATCACAGCTTCAGTTATAGAAAGAAGTCAAGAAATTGGACTTATAAAGGCTATCGGTGGAACAAGTAGAAGAATAATAATACTTATTCTTACAGAGGTTGTATTAACGGGGATATTAGGAGGAATTTTTGGATATATTGCAGGAATAGGGTTTACACAAATAATTGGTAAAACTGTATTTTCATCATATATAAGTCCAGCAGTTATAGTTATACCAATAGATATTGCTCTTGTATTTGCAGTTACAATACTTGGAAGTATTCCAGCTATTAAGTATTTGTTAACTTTAAAACCAACAGAAGTTTTACATGGAAGATAAGAATAGGAGGAAAAATGACTAAGAAAAAGATGTATATGAAACTTGTTGTAAATTCTCTTATTAGAAGAAAGGCAAGAATGATAGTAGCATTACTTGCTATTGCTATTGGAGCTACAATAATGTCTGGTCTTGTTACCATATACTATGATATACCAAGACAGCTTGGAAAAGAATTTAGGTCATACGGAGCAAACTTTGTTGTGTTGCCATCTGGAAATGAAAAAATAACAGAAGATGAATTTACAAATATAAAAAATGAGATGTCTCAACAAAAAATTGTGGGTATGGCACCTTATAGATATGAAACTACTAAAATTAATCAACAACCGTATATATTAACTGGAACAGATATGCTAGAAGTTAAGAAAAATAGTCCGTTTTGGTATATAGAAGGGGAATGGTCAACAAATGAAGATAAAAATAATGTTATGATAGGAAAAGAAATATCAAAGAAATTAAATTTAAAAATAGGAGAAACTTTTGTAATAGAAGGACCAAAAGCAGGTACAGAAGTTGTTGCATCAAAACAATCTGATTCTGCTGAAGAAAGTAAGAAAAAAGATTTAAATTCAAATTTTTATTCAAAAAAATTAAAAGTTAAAGGAATTATTACAACTGGTGGAGCTGAAGAATCATTTATATTTTTACCTTTAAGTGTATTGAATGAAATTTTGGAAGATTCTACTAAAATAGATAGTATAGAATGTTCAATTGAAGCAGATTCAAAACAATTAGAAAGTTTAGCTACAAAATTAAAAGGAGAAAATTCAAATATTGAAGCTAGACCTATAAAGAGAGTTACACAATCACAAGATATAGTTTTAGGTAAATTACAAGCTTTAGTTTTACTTGTTAATATAGTTGTCTTAATACTTACTATGATTTCAGTAACTACTACAATGATGGCTGTTGTTGCCGAAAGAAGAAAAGAAATTGGACTAAAAAAAGCTTTAGGTGCTTATGATTCAGAAATAAAAAAAGAATTTTTAGGAGAAGGTTCTGCATTAGGTTTTATCGGTGGAACTTTAGGAGTAGGTTTAGGATTTGTTTTTGCACAAGAAGTGAGTTTAAGTGTGTTTGGTAGAGCAATAGAATTTCAATGGTTATTTGCTCCTATAACAATTATTGTTTCTATGATTATAACTACTTTGGCCTGTTTGTATCCAGTTAAGAAAGCAATGGAAATTGAGCCAGCAATAGTACTGAAAGGAGAATAAGTAAAATGGATAATCGTGAAATTTTATTAGAAGTAAAAAATGTTTCAAAAATATATGGAGATCTTCATGCATTAAAAGATGTAAGCTTAACTGTTAGAAAGGGAGAATGGGTTGCTATAATGGGTTCATCAGGTTCGGGAAAATCTACTATGATGAATATTATTGGCTGTATGGATAAGCCTACGATTGGAGAAGTTATACTTGATGGTCAAGATATAACTAAAAAAAGTCAGAGAGCATTAACAGAAGTAAGAAGAGAAAAAATAGGATTAATATTTCAACAATTCCATTTGATTCCTTATCTAACTGCACTAGAAAATGTTATGGTAGCACAATATTACCATAGTATTCCAGATGAAGAAGAAGCATTGAGAGCATTGGAAAGAGTGGGATTGAAAGAAAGAGCAAAACATTTACCTAGCCAATTATCTGGTGGAGAACAACAAAGAGTTTGTATTGCAAGAGCTTTGATAAATAGTCCAGAAATAATTTTAGCAGATGAGCCAACTGGAAACCTAGATGAAACGAATGAAAAGATAGTAATTGAAATTTTGAGACAGCTTCATGAAGAAGGAACTACAATTATAGTTGTAACTCATGATTTAGAAGTTGGAGATGTTGCAGAAAGAAAAATAATATTAGAATACGGTAAAATTGTTGATGTCGTAGATCAAAAAGAATTCGGGAAAAGAAAATAATAATATTTTAATACAGAAAAATAGGAGGAAAAAATGAAAAAGAAATTATTAACTGGAACTTTGTTATTAGCTATACTTATAGTTGGTTGTGGAAAAAAAGATTTTTCAAAAATGACTTTTAATGATGGAGTTTATCAAGGAATTTTTAAAAATGAAGATAAAGATCACCCAAGTAGTGCAGAAGTAAGTTTAGAAATTAAAGAAAACAAAATAGTTAATTGTGAAGCAGTTTTTAAAGATGGAAAAGGTAATGTAAAAGGGGAAGAATACGGTAAAGAAGCAGGAGAAGAAAAATATAAGAAAGCTCAAATAGCAGTTCAAGGTTTTTCTCAATATGCAGAGAAATTAGTTGAAGTTCAAGATCCAGATATGGTTGATGCTATTTCTGGAGCAACTGTTTCTAACAAAGAATTTAAAGAAGCAGTATGGAATGCATTAGAACAAGCAAAAAAATAAGAATTACTATTGAATGAGAAAAGGTAGGTAATTATATCAATGAAAAGAAATATTTTAGAAAAAATATCATTAATATTGGCAATAATTTTACTTTTAGTTCCTAAATATATAGCACCAGTTTGTCAACCAAAAGAAGATGGCTCACATATGTCATGTTTTTATAGTGGAAATATGGTAATGAAGTTGGCTGTTTTTATTATTATAATTCTTGTAATTATGAATTTGGTAAAGAAATTAAAAGTTATAAAAATTCTAGGAAGTATTGCAACAATAGTCTTGTCTGCATTAGTGTATATGATACCTCATGGATTAACTGGTCTTGAAAATGAAATAGGACACTCTTATGGTGTTTGTAGAATGGATACTATGCTTTGTAGAGTTCACCATACCTTTGAAATAGCAACAGGAATAGCAGTTGTAATAGCAATTTTAATGATATTCAATATAATATATATTATTTTAAATAAGGAAGAATAAATATGAATAAAGCAATAGATTCAAAAACTTTAGCAATGGAGAATATTAGACAAAGAAAAACAAGAAGTACATATATGATATTGTTAGTAGCTTTATTTAGTGTAATTGTATATATGGGCTCTATATTCTCATTTAGTTTAAAAAAAGGATTAGAAAGTTTATCAGATAGACTGGGAGCTGATGTGATAGTTGTTCCGGCGGGTTATAAGGCAGAGATAGAAAGTGTTTTATTAAAAGGAGAGCCCTCAACTTTTTATTTACCTGAAGATACTTTAGAAAAATTGAAAGAATTTGATGGCATTGAAAAAATGTCACCCCAAATATATGTAGCAACATTATCTGCCTCATGTTGTTCTTATCCAGTTCAAATAATGGGAATAGATATAGATACGGATTTTTTAATTTATCCTTGGATTTCACATAGTTTTGATAAAGAATTAAAAGATGGAGAAGCAATAGTTGGAAATCATGTCGTTGGTGAAAAGGGAGAAACTATTCATTTTTTTAATCAAGAATTAAAAATTGTTGGAAGATTAAATCAAACTGGAATAGGATTTGATGCAACAGTCTTTGTAAATAGAAATACTGCAAAAGAAATTGCAAAAGCTTCAGAAAGGATAACAGCTAACAGAGTTGCTGAGGAAAATGTAATTTCATCAGTGATGATAAAAGCTAAACCTGGAGTAGATTCTGTAAAACTTGCTTCTAATATTTCAAGAAGTTTAGGAAAAGATGGAATATTTGCTATGTTTAGCAAGAAATTTGTAAATTCTATTTCTGGTAATTTACAAGTTTTATCAACAAGCATAATGATACTTGTAATAGTAATTTGGATATTATCTATAATAATTTTAAGTGTAAGTTTTTCAGCAATATTTAATGAGAGAAAAAAAGAAATGGCAGTACTTAGAGTATTAGGAGCTTCGAAAAAGATGTTAAGAGAAATTATAATGAAAGAAGCTATAATACTATCATTTATAGGAGCTGGAATAGGAGGTTTTATAGGAATGATTTTATCTATTATTCAGTTACCTATAATAGCATCAAAGTTTGGAATGCCATTTTTATCTCCTAGCTTTTTAGAATATATTTTAATATTTATTTTAAGTTTTGTTTTAGGACTTTTAATTGGACCATTATCTACAATAAAAATCGTTAAAAAACTAACTGATAAAGATAGTTATTTAAGTCTAAGAGAAGAAATATAGGTGAAAAAAATGTTAGAAATAAAAAATATATCAAAAAAATATAATAGATCAGGAAAAGATTTTTTTGCTGTAAAATCTGTAAGCTTAAATATACAAGAAGGAGATTTTGTTCATATTGTTGGTAGAAGTGGAAGTGGGAAATCTACATTTTTAAATATAGTAGCAGGGCTTTTATCAGCTGATGAAGGAAGTTTAAATTTAGATGGTATAGAATACTTAAAATTAAAAGATGAAGAAAAATCAAAGTTCAGAAATAAAAATATTGGTTTTATACCTCAATCACCAGCCTTATTATCATACTTGAATGTTTTGGAAAATATTAGATTACCTTATGACATGTATGAAAAAGATGGAGATTCAGAAGGAAAAGCTATATATCATTTAAATGAACTAGGTTTAGAAAAATTAGCTAAATCTTATCCAAAAGAATTATCAGGGGGAGAGTTAAGAAAAGTTATAATAGCAAGAGCCTTAATGACAGAACCTAAAATTTTAATAGCAGATGAACCTACTTCTGATTTAGATGTAGAGGCTACAAAAGAAGTTATGGAATTATTAAAAAAAATAAATGATAAAGGAACTACTGTTTTAATGGTAACTCATGAGCTTGAAACTTTGAAGTATGGTAAAAAAGTTTTTACTATGTCAGAAGGAGAGTTTTTAGAGGGGAATAAGTTTAAAAATGAGAGTGAAAATTAGCTATTAAAAAATGTTGTATTTTATAAAAAATCTTCCATAATAAACATACTAGATAATAAAAGAGCGGTGATTCCCCACCATAAAGAGTGGAAGTTAAAAGGATTAGACTGGAGAATTTCCAGTCTTTTTTTCTATAGGAAAGTATAAAATTAAATAATAAAAGTTGGTCTCTGACGTCCGTATTAGTTGGAAGAGCCTATGTTCATTGAGCTCGTAGAACTCATACGGCTGTCAAGAGACTTGTTATTTTACTGTATTTTTATTAGAATATAAGTAAGAATTTTTTTAATTTATACTTAATATAAAATATGGTATACTTAATATAAAAATTTTAAAAATAAATATTTAGGAGGAATTATGCAGTTTCATTTTATACACGAAAATTTTAATGTTTTAGATTTGGATAAGAGTATAAAGTTTTATGAGGAAGCTTTAGGATTAAAGGTTGTTAGAGAGAAGAATGCAGAAGATGGTAGCTATAAGATAGTATATTTGGAGGACGGAATAACAAACTTTCAATTAGAACTTACTTGGCTTGCAGATAGAACAGAAAAATATGATTTAGGTGATGAAGAATTTCATCTTGCTTTTAGAGTAGATAACTATGAAGAAGCATTTAAAAAGCACAAAGAAATGGATTGTGTTGTATATGTAAATGAAAAAATGGGTATTTACTTTATTACGGATCCAGATGGATATTGGTTAGAAATTATTCCGTCTAGAGATAAATAAATATTTTATTAATGTGACACTTACTATTGCAATTTAGGAGGGGAGTTTAGGATTTATATTTTTCTTGAAATAATATATATTTTATGTTACTATACATACAATACACTAATAATGTTCTTAAAAAATACAAAAAAAAACGGAATAATAAAAGGAGAAAAATATGAAAAAACAAAAGATATCAATTTACCTTTTGCTAATTTTAGGATTGTATTCTCAAACTTTTGCAGATGTAACAGATTATGTAAAAGTAAATTCAACAAGTGGTAATGCTAATGCAGCATTGAAAGATTCCGTAGCTATAGGAAATGGAGCTTCAGTAACACCTGAAGGTGGAGCTGGAACAAATGGTATAGCAATAGGAACAAATGCTAGATCACATGTAATGACTAATGGTAATCATGAAAAAATAATAGTATTCGGAAGAACTCAAAATGAATTACCTGGTGGAATAGCAATAGGGAAAGATACACATGCTCGTATCGGAAATGTTGAGCTTGGAAATAGAGATTATAGAGGAAAAATTGGAGATTTTGATTTAGCTGGAAAAGATAATTTGAATGTAACTACAGGGATAGGTTCAACAGCAGTAGGAGACAATTCTTATGCTATGGGAAATTTTCAAAGTATTAATGGTGCATATAATGTCATTACAAAATCAGAAGATGTTTCAACAGCAGCTTGGGCAGGTAATATAATTAATAGAGGAATAAATGCTCTTCGTAATGCAGGAGGAGCCGTTCAGGGAATGGCTTCTACCATAAATGGAACTTTTAATAGCATAGAAGCTAATGAGGAGTTAAATGGAAATACTTTTGCACTTTTTGGAGATGGTCAACCAGCTAGTGGTCTTATGTATTCAGGTTTTTCTTCAACAATAGTGGGTTCGGCTAATAGAATCAATAAGAGTAATGGTTCATTGATTGTAGGAAGTGGAAATGAAATTACTAATTCATATATTACACCTACTTCAAGAGTAGTAATAGATTCTTTATCAACAAGTGTTCCGTTTTTGGGACGACTAACATTAGACCCAACTGTAAAAACAGGTTCAGTTAAAGAATTGGCAGATTCTTTTAGAAAATATGCACAAGAAAATAAACTGGCTTCTGTTGGAGTAGTAGGGGGTGCAAATAAAGCTGATTATTCTCTGTTTACAAATATCACAGGAGTTGGAAATACAGTAGTAGGAAAAGGTGGAAGTAACGGTAATAGATTAGCTTTAGATGACTCAAATACAAGATATAATTCCAGAGAAGAATATACTAATTTTTCAGCTTTTAATAATTTAACAGGATATGAAAATACAGGAGAAAATATCTATCATTCATATATAGCAGGTGCACATAATACAATAAAAAATGCAGAAAAAAATATTATTATGGGAAATAATCATAATATAAAAGGAATAGATGAAAATAATGTTAAAACAAAAGGAAATATATTAATAGGTTTTAATGATAAAGCAACAGAAATTGCTGCAACATCTACAGAAGCCTTAGAAAATACTATTGGGCTAGGGAATAATAACTTAGTTAAGGCTAGTAACTCAATAGCACTAGGGAATAATATAAATATAGATAGTAAAAATACTCAAGTATTAGGAAACAATATAGGAACTAAAGCAGATGGGACAACTTTTTCTACAGTAGAAAATTCAGTTTATTTAGGAACAAATTCAAATGTTACTTTAGGAGCTGCTGTTGGAACTAAAAATAAAGATAAAGAAAATGAAGATGGTTCAACAACAACAGCTGGGGCAACTGGGAAAGTAGAAAACGTAACAGTAAACGGAGTAACTTATGGAAATTTTGCTGGTGCAGAAGCTAAGGGGGCTGTATCAGTAGGTTCGGCTGGAGAAGAAAGAAGACTTCAAAACTTAGCTGCTGGAGAAATTTCTAAAACATCAACAGATGCAATAAATGGTTCTCAATTATATAGTGTTATTGATAAAGTAAAAACAGATCTTTCAAATATAAATGCTGGAACAATAAAAATAGAAAGTGGAAGTGATAATGTTATTATTAATTCTACTGAAAATGCAGGCAAAGGAAAAGATTATGTAATAGATATTAATAAGAACTTAAATGTTGAAACAGTAAAAGCAGGAGATGTTACACTATCAACAAATGGTATAGATGCAGGAAATAAAAAAATTACAAATGTTGCTAAGGGTACAGATGATACTGATGCAGTTAATGTTAGTCAACTAAGAGAAATTAAAAATAATATTAATGAAGAAGTTGTGAGAGTTAAAAATGAAAGTAGAGGAATAGGAGCTGGAGCTGCAGCTCTTGCAGCTTTACACCCAATGCAATATGATAGAAATAAGCCTAATCAAATAATGGCAGGTTTTGGTAATTATAAAAATAAACATGCAGTAGCAGTTGGAGTGGCTCATTATTTCACAGAAAATTTAATGGGAACAGCAGCTATATCATTAACAGAAGAAAATAGAACTAATTCAATGATAAATTTCGGTTTAACTTGGAAGTTTGGGAAAAAAGATGATAGAGATAATATGCCAGATGAATATAAACAAGGACCATTAAATGCAATTTATAAAATGCAAGAAGATTTAGTGGCATTGAAGTCAGATGATACTAATTTTAGAGAAGAAAATATTGAATTGAAAAAAGAAATATCTGTTTTAAAAGAAGAATTAAAAATTCAAAAATCTAAAATGGAAATTTTAGAAAAACAAATGAAACAACTATTAAAAAAATAATTTTTTAACTTAAAATAAAAATGTAGGAAGATAATTCCTACATTTTTTTCTATAGGAAAATATAAAATTAAATAGCAAAAATCAGTCTCTTGACAGCCGTATGAGTTCTACGAGCTTAGTAAACACAAGCTCTTCGAACTAATACGGACGTCAGAGACTTTTTTATATGCTTAAATATTTTATTAGAGTGGTACTTATTATTTCAATTTAAGAGGAAATTAAAAAGATTAAATATTTATAGCATTTTTTAATAAATTATGCTATTATGAACTGTTAATATTATGTTATTTAGGAGAAAAATATGTATCTAAAAGCTGTTGAAATAAATGGATTTAAATCTTTTGGAGAAAAAGTATATATAGAATTTAATAGAGGTATAACAGCAATAGTTGGTCCAAATGGTAGTGGTAAATCCAATATTTTAGATGCTGTTTTATGGGTGTTGGGGGAACAGTCATACAAAAACATAAGAGCAAAAGAAAGCCAAGATGTTATTTTCTCAGGGGGAAAAGATAAAAAACCTGCTAATAAAGCAGAAGTATCTTTGATTATAGAAAATAGTGACAGATATTTAGATTTTGATGAAGATATTGTTAAAATTACAAGAAGAATACATATAACAGGAGAAAACGAGTATTTAATAAATGATAGTAGAAGCAAACTAAAAGATATAGGTGCTTTATTTTTAGATACTGGAATAGGAAAAACAGCTTATTCTGTTATAGGGCAAGGAAAGGTTGAGAGAATAATAAATTCATCTCCCAAAGAAATTAAGAATATAATAGAAGAAGCAGCAGGGATAAAAAAATTACAATTTAATAGAATAGAAACTCAAAAAAATCTAGCTAATATTGAAATAAATTTAGATAAAGTTGAGTTTATTCTGAATGAAACAAGAGAAAACAAAAATAAGATTGAAAAACAAGCAGAAATTGCAGAGCAATATTTAAATTTAAAAAGCGAGTTAAACTCTTTATCAAAAGGAATAGCTACAACTGAACTTTTTGTTAAGGAAAATACTTTTTCTGAACTTGAAATAAAAATTAGTGATAAAAATAAAGAGTTGACAGAAAATCAAAATGATTTAAATAAAACATTAGATAGATTAGAAAATATTTACACTGAAAAGGAAGATATAAAACAAGAAAAAGAAAGAATTGATGCTAAGAATAGAGAGCTTAAAGATTTTATTTCTGGCTTAGAAAAAGAACAAGCAGTTGCAAAAACAGAAATATCTAATTATGAAAAGTCAAAAAATATAAAAGAACAAGAAAAAATTTCTTTAAATGAAAAAATTAAAAAATTAAATGAAGAAAAAGAAGAGCATATTCTTAATAAAGAGAAAATTCAAAAAATTATTAAAGATTTAGAAGAGGAAAATACTCTGTACGACACAGAAATTTCTAAATTAGAGAAAGAGGAACAAGAGAAAAAAGACTTAAATGAAAATAGAAACTCTAAGATTAGAGATTTGGAGCTTGACAAACAAAGAGCAAGTCAAGATATTGAAAATAATGAGAAAAATTTAAAAAACTATCAAAGTCAAATAGAAAATTCTGATATCGAATTAGAAGAATTAAATAAGAAAAAAGAAGAATTAAACAAAAAGCTAGAAAATAAGAACAAAGACTTGGAAGTAAAAATATCCGAAGTAGCTAAAATTGAAGAAAGAAGTGATTTTTTAGCAGAACAATTGAGTGAATTAGGAAGAAATATAAATAAAATTTCAAGTGTATGTCAAGAATTCTCATATCAAGAAAAAAATGCAAGTGGTAAGCTGGAAGCATTGAAGAGACTAGATGAAAACAATGAAGGTTTATTTAAAGGAGTTAAAGAAGTTTTAGCAGCTAATATTTCTGGAGTTTATGGGGTACTTGTTTCACTTATTGATTTTGACAGTAAATTTGAAAAAGCAATAGAAGCAGCAGCAAGTGGAAATTTACAAGATATAGTTGTTGAAAATAAAGAAGTTGCTAAAAAAGGTATAGCTATACTTAATGAAAAAAAAGTTGGTAGAGCTTCATTCTTAGCATTAGATACTATAAAAGTAAATAAGAAAAATTTTAATAATACAGGTATATCTGGAGTGTATGGACTAGCTAGTAGTATAGTCAGGGCTGATAATAAATATGCTGATGTTATTGATTTTGTTTTTGGAAATATACTAATTGTTGAAAATATAGATGTAGCAACAGAAATTTTATCAAAAAATCAATTTTGGGGAAATATTGTGACCTTAACAGGAGAGCTTTTGAGTTCAAGAGGTAGAATTACTGGAGGAGAAAATCAAAAATCTACAATTAATCTTATATTTGAAAGAAAAAAAGAAATAAGAGAGCTTGAAGAAAAAGTATTGAATTTAAAAAAAGAGATAGAAAAAAATACTCAGAAAAGAGAAGAACTTGCTATAAAATTAGAAAAATATGAAAATGAGTATGATGAAAGTGATACATTAAAAGAAAATTGTGAAAATCAGAGAGATATTTTAAAGTCTGAAATAAAAGACTTAGAACTTGAGTTTAAAAATATTGAAAAAGATATTCATAGAACAGAATTTAATAAAACAGAAGCTGAGAGATACAAAACAGATTATACAAATAAAATATCATCTTATAGCACGAGTATAGAAATGTTTCAAAGTCATATTGATACTCTTATAAAAGAAAGAGATGAAGATGATAAATCCTTGAAAGATATTATAGCAAAAAAAGAAGAATTTCATAAGTTATATTCTGAGAAAAGAATTATCTATCTAAATAATAAAGATAAATTAGACCAATGGGATATCCAAAATAATAGATTATTAGAGAGAGAAAATGAGTATTACGAAGAAAATAAAAAGAATGAAAGAGAGCTTTCAGACTGTGTTAATTCTATTTTGGAGTTAGAAGATAGGGAAACTGAACTTGCTAGTCAAATAGAAGAGATGAATCAAAAATATAATAATGAAAATAAAGATATTGAGATACTAACACATAAAGCAAAAGACTTAGATGATGAAGAAAGAGATTTAAGCAGAAAAAAATCTTCATTGGAAACAAAAGTTTTACACTTAGATAATGAGTACAAGCAACTTATTGAAGCTAAAAGAAAAGTTGATGAAGAAATAGAAAATTTAAAACTTAAATTAGAAGAGCTTATTGATATTATTGAAGAGAAAGTTGAAGTTGAAAATTTAAAACAAAAAAAGGATAAGCTAAAAAATCTTGAAGGAAAGTATAATAATTTTGGCTCTGTAAACATTGATGCTATACAAGAATTTAAAGAATTAAATGAAAGATATGATTTTCTTGCTACTGAAAGAGATGATATTATGAAGTCTAAAAAACAAGTTCTTGATTTAATTCAAGAAATTGATGAGAGAATTCATAATGATTTTTATGCTACTTATGAGCAAATAAGTGAAAATTTCTATAAAATGTGTGATGAAACTTTAAGAAATACTGAGGGTAGATTAAATATTATTAACGCAGAAGATTTTGAAAATTGTGGTATAGAAATTTTTGTAAAGTTTAAAAATAAGAAAAAGCAACCTTTATCATTGTTATCTGGTGGAGAAAAATCTATGGTTGCAATAGCTTTTATAATGGCGATATTTATGTATAAGCCTAGTCCATTTACATTTTTAGATGAAATAGAAGCTGCTCTTGATGAAAAAAATACAAGAAATTTACTAGCTAAACTTAGAGATTTTACAGATAAATCTCAATTTATACTTATAACACATAATAAAGAAACAATGAAAGAATCTGATAGTATGTTTGGTGTAACAATGAATAAAGAGATTGGGATTTCTAAGATTGTATCTCCAGATAGAATAAGAAAGATTATGAATGAAATTAAGACTGAATAGGAGGGGAAAATGAGAATATTATCATATATATATTTTTTAGTAACTTTGATGAGAAATTTTTTATATGATAAAAAAATTCTGCCAATTAGAAGACTTTCAAATGTTAAAATCATTTGTATTGGAAATATAAGTGTTGGTGGAACAGGTAAAACTCCTGCTGTTCATTTTTTTGTAAAAAAATTATTAGCTGAAGGAAAAAAAGTAGCTGTTATTTCAAGGGGTTACAAAGGAAAAAGAAAAAGAGAGCCACTACTTGTGAGTGATGGAATGATTATTTTTGCAACATCACAAGAGAGTGGAGATGAACCATATATACACGCTTTAAATTTGAAAGTTCCTGTTATTGTGGGAGCAAATAGATATAAGGCTTGTAGTTTTGCAAAAAAACATTTTGATATCGATACCATAGTTTTAGATGATGGTTTTCAACATAGAAAACTTTATAGAGATATTGATGTTGTTTTAATAGATGCAACTAATCCGTTTGGTGGTGGATATCTTCTACCACTTGGTTTACTTAGAGAGGATTTTAAAAATGCTGTAAAAAGAGCATCAGAATTTATAATAACAAAAGCAGACTTAATTAATGAAAGAGAGCTAAAAAGAATTAAAAATTATTTTAAGAAAAAATTTAAAAAAGAAGTATCAATAGCTAAACATGGGGTTAGCAAACTTTGTGATTTAAAAGGGAATATGAAGCCATTATTTTGGGTTAAAGGAAAAAGAGTTTTAATATTTTCTGGCTTAGCAAATCCTTTAAATTTTGAAAAAACTGTAATTTCTTTAGCACCAAGCTATATAGAAAGAATAGATTTTAAAGACCATCATAATTTTAAAGCAAAAGATATTTCTTTGATAAAGAAAAAGGCTGAAAAAATGGAAGCTGATTACGTAATAACAACAGAAAAAGATTTGGTGAAATTGCCAGAAAATTTGAATATGAATAATTTGTATGTTTTAAAAATAGAGTTCTCAATGTTGGAAGATAACACTTTAAAGGAAATGAAAGGATAAAAGACTTATGAAAAAAGATAGTAAAGTTGTATTTTTAAATAATAAAAATATAGAATTATTGAAAAATAAGATATCTAAAGAGGGAAAATACAAAATTCTTTCTGAATTTGCTACTTTTTTTGAAAGAAGAACTTATTTTAAAGTAAATGAGTATGGAGATGTAGCTCAGAAAGAGTATAATCCTATTTGTATCTTATTTTCTTTAACTGATAATGTAGAAAAATTAGCAGAATATATTTTTAAATACTCGTACACTTATGAAAAGCAAAATATTAAAAAAATTGATAGAATGAGTAATTTGGAAATAAACGATTTAAAAAAAGGTCTTATGAAAACTCTTGTTGCATCTAATTTAGATTTTTCTAAAAGATATGCAAAAGAGTTATTTTTAAGAGATAAAAAAACTTTTTTTGAAGTAGTTTATACTTTTGCAATGATGGGAAATCCACAAAATATAAAGCTAATATATGCCTATACTATTGAAAAGATATTTGAGAATTTAGAATATGATGAAAATATATTTTATGTGTTAATAGCATACCTAACTAATTATAAAGATGAGTTTTCAAAATACATCCAATCTTCTTCTAAACCATTGGAGATAAATGAAAATGAAATAAAAGAATATTCAATTGATAAAAAGCTATATTTAGATATTTTTAATAAAGTTTCTACAAAGTATGAATTAAAAAATATAAATAAATTTAAAAATTCTCTATACGAATATTTTAAAAAAGAATTTTTTTTAAATTCAGATTTAAAAGAGCTTCTAATTGGATAATGGGAGAATAATATGAGAATAGCAATCTATGGTGGAAGTTTTAATCCCATACACAAGGGACACGAGCAAATTGTAGAATATATATGCAATGATAAAGAACTAAATATTGATAAAGTTATTGTTATTCCCGTGGGTATACCTTCACATAAAGAAAATACTCTCAAAGCTTCTAATGTAAGACTAGAAATGTGTAGAGAAATCTTTAAGGATAATCAGAAAGTTTTTGTTTCTGACATAGAAATAAAAGAAAGTAAGACTTCCTATACCTATGACACTTTAATAAAAATAATAGAAATATATGGTAAAGAAAATGAATATTATGAAGTAATAGGTATGGATTCACTTAAAAATTTAAAAACTTGGAAAAATTATAAAGAACTTTTAAAGCTTGTAAAATTTATTGTATTTAAAAGAAAAGACTATCTTTTAGATGAAATGGATAAAGATCTATTAGAAAATGACAGAGTAATAATATTGGAGAATGAATATTATGATTTTTCTTCGACTGAAATTAGAGAAAGAATAAAAAATAAAAAAGATATATCTGATTTTATAAATCCAAAAATAAAAAAATTTATTTATTAGTATTTAAAATTTAAAATAAAGTCTCTTGACAGCCGGTATGAGTTCTACAAGCTCAATAAACACATGTTCTTGGAACTAATACGGACGTCAGAGACTATTTTTTATTTAATTTTATATTTTCTTATAGAATAAAAAAGATTAACCTCTCATTTGAGAAGTTAATCTTTTTTTATTTTAGAATATAATTTTATTTTAGATTAAATTGATATGTAGCAGATGCTCCTATTGAGTTGTAATGAGGTTCTCCAGCTAATCCTGTCCATTTCATATTCATGAAGAAGTTATCAGTTGGTCTGTAAGCTACCCCTACAGCAATTCCTGTTTCATTACTATATTGTGCAATACTTGCTCCAACTCCTACATTTCCAACAGAAATTTGACCCCAGTCAAGAGAGGCAGTTGCTTGAGATATTGCAGCAACTTTATTAATTTTAGCATCAACTCTTTTAATTTCTTTAGCATTTGCTTTTATAGCTTCTTTATTAGCTTGAATTTCTGCAGAGTTTGAAATTATAACTTTGTCTCTAATTTCCATATCATTTTTGTGAACATAATTTTCTTTTAGGTGTTTATCAATAACTTTTCCTTTTACACCTTTTTCTTCATTTTCTTTAACTTCACCATCTAAATTTGTTTCAGTAGAAATATTAGAGATTTTTGAATCAATTTCATTTTTACTGTAAACATCTATATTATTTCTAAAATCTTCCTTATCTTTTTTATTAACTATATTGTTTCCATTAATATTTGCTTTGTTATCAATATTTTTTGTTAATTCATCTGATAATTTTTCTTTAGTTACTGACTTGTCTTTAAGTTCTATTTTTACATCTTCTTTTCCAATAAGTCTATCTTTTCCATTAGTTATTTCTAAAGTATCAGATAGAATATCTCCTTCTGCTTTTGGAGCAACAGTATTTTTTAATTTAGCATCTAATTCGTTTTTAGTGTAAACATCACTGGCATTAGCTTTTTTATCTAATTTATTATCTAAATCAGTTTTTAAGTTATCTAGTTTGGTTTTAACTATTGTATCTGTTACTAAAGTATTAGTTGGAGTATCTAAATTAGCAGCTTCAGATAATTTTTCAGTTAACTTATCTTTAGCAGTTTTATCTATATTACTTCCATCTAATTTTACATATTTAGTTAAATCAGATTTATCAGCTTTTTCATTTAACTTATTATCAGTTTCAGATTTAGAATATACATCTAAATTAGTTCTAGCTTTACCTTTATCTTCATTAGTTAAGTTAGATAAATCTTTATTAGCTTTATTATCAAGTTTACTTCCTAAGTCTGTATTCATAGAATCTAATTTATCCTTAACCATTTTATCAGTTACAACAGTATTAGTTGGAGTGTCTATATTTGCACCTTTTGTTAGATTAGTAGTAAATGCTTCTTTTTCTAAGTTATCTCCATTTTTGTTCAACTTGTTATCTAAATTAGCAACTGTTGGAATATTATCAAGTCCTAGATTTTTTAACAATGCTATTTTTTCATCATTAGTTAAATTATCACCTTTTTTATTTAATTTATCATCAACAGAATTAATTTTATTTTTAAGCGCTTCAGATAAATTTAAAGTAACATCTTTGAATGTAGAATTATCACCACCAGTTACAGTAATATCAGTAGAAGTTATATTACCTTTAGCTAATTTTTCATTTAATTTAGAAGCATCAAGATTAGATAAATCTTTATCTAATTTTCCATCAAGCCCTTGCTTAACTAATGTATCAGTAACAAGTATTCCTTTAGGATCAGTTAAACTAGAGTTTTCACTCAATTTAGAAGCAAGCGCAATTCTCTTATCATCAGAGTCAGCATTTGTTCCATCAAGTTTTAAATATGAACCTAAATCACTAGCATTAGCTTTATTATTTAATTTAGTATCAATATCATTTTTTAAATTATCTAATTTAGCTTTTACAACTTCATCTTTAACAAGTCCACCATTAGTAGTGTCTAAATTTCCATCTCCAACTTTTGTGATAATAGTATTTTTATCAACATTAGATAAATCTTTATTAGCTTTATCATCAAGCCCTTGCTTAACTAATGTATCAGTTACTAATGCATCAGTAGGAGAAGTTAAGCTAGCACCTTCAGATAATTTTGTAGTATATTTATCTTTTTGAATATTACTAGCATCAGTCTTAGCAAATCCAGATAAATCGATAGCATTAATTTTCTCATCAATTTTAGTATTTGTTTGATCTTTAGTATATACTTCATCTTTATTAGCTTTATTGTCAACAGAATTAATTTTATTTTTAAGCGCTTCAGATAAATTTAAAGTAACATCTTTGAATGTAGAATTATCACCACCAGTTACAGTAATATCAGTAGAAGTTATATTACCTTTAGCTAATTTTTCATTTATTTTAGTTTCATCTAAATTTGATAAATCTTTATCTAATTTTCCATCAAGCCCTTGTTTAACTAATGTATCAGTAACAAGTATTCCTTTAGGATCAGTTAAACTAGAGTTTTCACTCAATTTAGAAGCAAGCGCAACTCTCTTATCATCAGAGTCAGCATTTGTTCCATCAAGTTTTAAATATGAACCTAAATCACTAGCATTAGCTTTATTATTTAATTTAGTATCAATATCATTTTTTAAATTATCTAACTTTTCTTTAACAACTGTATCTTTAACAAGTCCACCATTAGTAGTATCTAAATTTCCATCTCCAACTTTATTTATGATAGTAGACTTTTCTACATTAGATAAATCTTTATTAGCTTTATCATCTAACTTATCTTTTAATTGTTTATATGTTACAGCATCTTGATCATCAGTTGCATCTTTTACATTTTTTATTTGTCTTTCATTGTTTGCACTTCCGACTGATATAGCATTACTTATAGGTGTTGCCCCATCTCCTAATGTTATAGAATTAGTGATATCTTTACTTACAGTAATTCCATTACCTAATACTATATTTCCATTAGATTTATTAGTATCTCCTAAAGCACCTACATTATTATTTCTACCAAATACAATATTATTTTCTCCATTAATAACATTTGTATTTCCTATTGATATATTATTATTACCATTAGTTACTAAATCTTGTCCTAATGCAGTTATTGCTTCACCGGTAGATTGATTTCTTGCTCCAATAGATACAGTATCTTTTCCAACTGAAATTGCTTTATATCCCATAGCTATTGTGTTATTACCAACGGCTAATGTATCAGTACCAATAGCTATTTGATTTTCTCCTTTATTTTTAAGGTCATTCAATGTAAGAGCATTTTTTAGATTTGTAAGTCTAGTATTAGCGTCGTTTAAATCTGCAGTTAATTTTTCTATTTCTGCTTTAACTTCTTCATATTTTTTAGCAACCACAACATCACTTTCATTAGGATTAATACTGTTATAATTTATTTCTGCTTGATTTGACTCTTTAAGTAAAGTTTCTAATTCTTTTTCTTTTTTTATAACTTCTTCTTTATTAATATTCAATTCACGTTCCAACTCAGTTGTTAAAGTACTAATTGATATTTTATTTTTTTCTTTTGGATCGTCTATATTTTCTTTTTTCCAGTCTCCATAGTATTTTTTACCTATCATATAATCTATACCATTTAGAACTGTATTACTATCATATTCACCTGTATAAAAACCTAATTCTTTACCTTTTTCAAATAGCCTTTTACTATTATTATCAATTCTATCTTTTCTTATTTTTAGTGCCTCATTTTTTTTATCAAGCCATTCGTTAGCTTTTATAGGATTCTTATCTTTTTCTTGTTCATATTCCCATTGATAATATGTTATTTGTTTATCTAAGTCAACTAATTCAAATTTTAAATCTGTTACCATATTATAGTATTCTGTACTTTTACCACCTGTTAAAGTATCTACTTTTCCTAAAAATTGATCTCCTAACCTCGCATTATATTCATGTATTTTATTCTTCCATTTATCTTTTACACTTACCCAGTTATCATAATTTTCTTTACTAGTTAGATCTACATCTATATTTACATAAGTATTTATTTTAATTCCATCAATATCATAAACAGTATCGTTTACCCATTCATTATCATCTTTACCTTTAGAATATAATCCTTCTAATCCAGTATCACCAATTTTTTGTAATGTGTATCCACCTAAAACATTATATTCCCAGCCTCCAGGAAGACTAGAAGCAGAGGAATATGAAGTAGAATAATATGAAGAAGAAGAGCTACCTGATTTGTATGTATAAGGATGTGAATAAGAGGAAGCAGTATCTGAAGATGCGGCATATGAACTAGTTTTAGGAGATGAATTTGGTATAATTAAATCAGTTAAGTCTTTTTTTAGTGCGTCATTAGCTTTTAAAAGTTTATAATTTTCAAAAGTTAATCCATCTGAATTACCTCTTGATTTTGACCATATAAGTTCATTAACTCTTAAATCTCCTAGCACTTTATAGTGATTTACTACATAATCTTTATAAAAACTAGTTTCTAGTCTTAAATTTGTCCCTTCTTCAACTTTTTCTTTTAATTTTACTGCAGCTGCTTCCAAACCTTGATCACTCTTAATATCAAATGAACCTAAATCTTTCACAGCATTTAATCTACTATTTAAGTCATTAATTTTGTTGTTATAATCTTCTAACAAGGTTTTACTATTTTCTTTTTCTGTATTGTAAGTATTTAACTTATTCTGCCACTCTGTTTTAGCTTTTTCTTTTGCTTTATTTATTTCTTCTACCCTAATTCCAGCTTCTATTGTTTCACTTTCTCTTAATTTTTTTAATCTTAATTCTTCTGTTTTGTTGATAACTTCTTTTTCAGTGCTTCTTATTTCTTCCAATTTTTGTCTATTTTCTTCTAATTTTCTCTCGATTGATTCTTTTGTCTCGTTTTCTCCAGTTGCAACAGCATTTGTACCAATAGCTATTCCTTTTCTACCAGTACTTATACTTCCGATACCTCTTGCTCTAGAATCATCTCCAAGTTCTAAACCAAATTTTTCATTCTTGATATTAACATTTTCTTCACCATATCCAATAGAGTTTGTGATCAAAAAAATAACTAGTAAAGCTTGTGTTAATTTCACCTTTCTTTTAATTTGGCTTTTTAAAATTTTACTAATATGTTCCATAAGTTCTCCTTTTGTCTTAAAAAATCTCTACTAACACTTAAAAAACACTTATTTTGTAGAGGTGTTTTATTAATTTTTGTTAATATTACATATTCCGTCGGATATTTTACTCCTTATATCATAAAAATGCAAGACTTTTTATAAATAAAATAACAAAATATAGTAAGAAAATAAAAAAATAAAATTAAATAAAAATTTTAAAAATTAATTTCTAATAATATGGAATAAATTTGAAATATTTATAATATTATAGAATGTTATTCTTGACAATTTAATATAAAAAAAATATAATCTAGCTAAGTGTAAAATTTATTTCATTTTTTTTTGAAATAAAAAAAAGCTAGAAAAAATAGTAAAAAAATAGTATTATTAAGAAAATAAATATTTATATAAATGATATGTATAATTTAAAAAAAATATTTTTTTCTTTCATAGTGTGTATAAAAAAAACACAATATTTTTAAAAATAAAATGGAGGAAAAATGTTAAAAAAACAACATTTTGAGTTACTAAACCTTATGGAAGAAGAAAAAAGTCTCTCAAAATTATCTGAAATTTTATCTCTTTCTGAAAGAAGTATTAGGTACAAGATAGATGAAATAAATGAAAAATTAGATAATGAAGCTAAAATTAGGATAAAAAAAAGAGAAATAATTTCGACTTTATCCAGTATAGATGTTCTAAAAGTTTTTAATGAAGTTGAAAGTACGAACTATATCTATAGCCAAAATGAAAGAGAAGAATTAATAATATTATATACTTTATTAAAAAAAGATACATTTCTTTTAAAAGAGATTGCCGATAAGTTAAATACAAGTAAGTCGACAATAAGAAGTGATATAAAAAATATTAAAAGGAAGTTAGAAGAATACAATATTAGAATACTTCAAGATAATCAGTTAAAATATTACTATGACTACTTGGAAGAAGATTATAGATACTTTATAACTACTTATTTATATAAATATATTGATTTTGATGGTGAATACTCTAAATTTCTTTTTACGGAGCTTAGTTATTTTAAAAAACTTATATATAATGAAATTAGAGAAGAATATATAGTAGATATAGAAAAAGTTGCTAAAAGAATAAGAGATATCAAACTATCTTTTATGGAAGAAACTATAAATATTTTGGCAACATTAATGGTTGTTTCTCATAACAGAGAGCAAAAAGGAAGAAGTATAGTTGTTAAAAATAGCAATATCTTAGAAAAAAGATACGAATATAAAAAAATGAAGGATCTTTTTCTTGAGTTTTCGGAAGAAAATATATTGTTTTTTGTGGATTACTTGTTTAGAATAGGTAGAGATGAAAGAGATATATTTATAAAATTTGAAAATTGGATAGATATTATAGTGGCAGTCAACAAAATTGTAAGAAATTTTGAAATAGAAAATAAACTTGAATTAAAAAATGTAGATTTATTACTAAATCAAGTATTTTATTATATAAAACCTTTGATTTTTAGAAGTTTGAAAAAAATAGAATTAAAAAATTCGATTTTACGTGATATTGAAGATTTATACCCTGAAATTTTTAGCTTTTTAAAAAATAACTTTTCTATCTTAGAAAGAGTTATAGGAGTTAAAATATCTGAAAGCGAAATAGCTTATATTACACCACTTTTCTATAAGGCACTTCAAGAAGATAATAAAAGTAATAAAAAAGCCTTATTGGTAACAAACTATAAAGAAAATATTGCTTTGTTTCTAAAAGAAGAAATAGAAAGTGAGTTTTTATTAGATATAGATAAAATTATTAGTTTGAAAAATTTTGAAGATACAAAAAAAGAACAAAAAAAATATGACTACATATTAGTAACTTTTAAGGTTGATGAAAAACTTGAAAAAGAATTTGAGAGAAGTAGAATAATAGAGATAAACCCTATTTTAACAGAAAATGATAGGAAAAAGTTTGAAAATGAAAATTTATTAAGAAATAAAAAACTAAAACTCTCTAAACTTTTGAAAGTTATTTTAAGCAATACTGATAGTGTAAATATGAAAAATTTGATTAGTGATTTAAATAAAAATTTTTCAGACGAAATATATAATGATGTAGAGAAAGGAAAATTTACTTTAGGGAATTTTGTAGAAAAAAAGAACATATATAGAGTAAATTTTCAAAATATGAAAGAGCTATTAAATAACTTTTATAGCTTATCTTTCTTGAAAAAAAACGATATTAATGATATTATAAATAAGATAAATAATAATATTTTTTATTCGTATATTGGAAATAAGGTGGGAATAGTTTTTCATAAAATGAATAGTGAAGATAATGTGTTAGTTATTATTAATGAAAAAGATTTTTGTATAAATAATGAGAAAGTAAATATTCTTGTGTTAGTTAATTCTAATTGTGGAATAAAATATAAAGGAATAATATATAATTTTGTAAAATTATTCTTTAAAAACTATGATCTAAATGTTAATCACGATAGACTAAAAGTCTATGATTATTTAATAAGTAACATCTAAAATTAAAAGGAGGGAGCCATGGGATTAACAGAAAATATGTCTTTTATGCAAAGTATAATAACCTTTTTAATAGGTTTTGCAATAGTGTTTATATGTTTGATAGCTATAGCATTATTTATTATAATTTCATCAAAGATAATAGGAGTACTGGTAAAAGAAAAAGTACCAGAAGTTAAACCAGCTACGACTGCTGCAAGTCCTGCAAGTAGTCCAAAAGTGGTTGTTCAAGACAACCAAGAAGAAGTTGAAAGATTGGCAGTTATTATTTCTGCAATAAGTGAAGAAATGAGAGAACCTGTTGAAAATTTCAGCATTGTTAGTGTAAAAGAAATATAATAATTTAGTTAATTTGAAAGGAGAAAAAATGAAATACGTAGTAACAGTAAATGGAAAAAAATTTGAGGTTGAAGTTGAAAAAGTAGGAGGAGCAAGCAGAACATTATCTCGTCAACCTGCTGAAAGAACTGTAAGACAAGAAGCAGTAGTTGAAACAAAGGCAGCTCCAGTAGTTGAAACTCCAGTATCAGCTCCAGCAGCAACTTCTTCAGTAGCAGGTGGAACTACTATAACAAGTCCAATGCCAGGATCAATTTTAGATGTAAAAGTAAATGTAGGAGATAAAGTAAAATATGGACAAACTCTTGCAATATTAGAAGCAATGAAAATGGAAAATGATATTCCAGCTACAGTTGATGGTGAAGTAGCAGAAATAAAAGTTAAAAAAGGAGATATCGTAGAATCTGACGCTGTTCTAATAGTTATAAAATAATAAGGAGAGGATTATTAATGAATTTTTTTGAAGTTATTGAACAACTATTAGCTGAATCAGGTTTTGCAGCATTAACTTGGCAAAATGGAGTAATGATATTAGTATCATTTGTATTGTTTTATTTGGCAATAGTTAAAAAGTTTGAACCATTACTACTACTTCCAATATCATTCGGTATGTTCTTAGTAAACTTACCTTTAACAGGATTAATGGAAGACGGTGGGGTAATATATTTAATGTCTTATGGAGTAAAAAGTAATTTATTCCCTTGTTTAGTGTTTATGGGAGTTGGAGCAATGACAGATTTCTCTCCTTTAATAGCTAACCCAATAAGTTTGTTACTAGGAGCTGCAGCTCAATTAGGTATTTATATAGCTTTTATAATTGCTATTCAATTAGGATTCTTACCTCAAGAAGCAGCAGCAATAGGAATAATAGGTGGAGCTGATGGACCTACATCTATATATGTGGCTAACAACCTAGCACCACATTTGATGGCACCAATAGCAGTTGCTGCTTATTCATATATGGCGTTGATACCATTAATTCAACCACCAATTATGAGAGCATTAACAACAAAGAAAGAACGTTCTGTAAAAATGACTAACTTAAGAAAAGTATCAAAAGTTGAAAAAGTTGTATTCCCAATAGCAGTTGTACTTTTCTGTTCATTATTGTTACCTTCAGTAGCACCATTATTAGGAATGTTAATGCTAGGTAACTTATTTAGAGAATCAGGAGTAGTTCAAAGACTTTCTGACACAGCACAAAATGCAATGATTAATATTATAACTATAATGTTAGGAGTAAGTGTTGGAGCAAAAGCAGACGGAGTTACTTTCTTAGATGTTAAAACTTTAGGTATCATAGCTTTAGGACTTACTGCATTCTGTTTCTCAACTGTTGGAGGAGTTCTATTAGGAAAATTGTTATATTATGTAACAGGTGGAAAAATAAATCCGTTAATAGGTTCAGCTGGGGTATCAGCAGTTCCTATGGCAGCTCGTGTTTCTCAAACTGAAGGAGCTAAAGAAAATCCAACAAACTTCCTATTAATGCATGCAATGGGGCCAAATGTTGCAGGAGTTATAGGATCAGCAGTTGCAGCTGGATTCTTCTTGATGGTATTTAAAGGATAATAGAAGTTACAAAATTAGTTTTTAATAATTTTTACAATAAAATATGTAAGCTGGTATAAGATTGAGATTTCTCAATCTTATAGTAGTTTATAAAGATTAGGAGGGATTTTTGTGAGCAAAGTAATGTCATTACACGATGCAATAGCAAAATATGTTGAATCGGGAGATAGTTTATGTTTTGGAGGTTTTACAACAAATAGAAAACCTTATGCTGCTGTTTATGAAATTATAAGACAAGGTCAAAAAGATTTCATAGGATACTCAGGACCAGCTGGTGGAGACTGGGATATGTTAATAGGGTGTGGAAGAATTAAAGCATTCATTAACTGTTATATAGCAAACTCTGGTTATACAAATGTATGTAGAAGATTTAGAGATGCTATTGAAAAGAAACATAACTTATTACTAGAAGATTATTCACAAGACGTAATAATGTTAATGTTACACGCTTCTTCATTAGGTTTACCATATTTACCAGTAAAATTAATGGAAGGTAGTGACTTAGAATATAAATGGGGAATAAGTGCAGAAATCAGAAAGACAATTCCTAAATTACCTGATAAAAAATTAGAGAGAATACCTAATCCATTCAAAGAAGGAGATGAAGTTATAGCAGTTCCAGTTCCAAGACTAGACACAGCTATAATTTCTGTTCAAAAGGCTTCTATTAATGGAACTTGTTCAATTGAAGGAGATGAATTCCACGATATAGATATAGCTATTGCTGCTAGAAAAGTAATAGTTATAGCTGAAGAAATTGTAACTGAAGAAGAAATTAGAAGAGATCCTTCTAAAAACTCTATACCAGAATTTTGTGTTGATGCAGTAGTACATGCTCCATACGGTGCACACCCATCTCAATTATATAACTATTATGATTATGACCCAGCATTCTATAAAATGTATGACTCTGTAACTAAAACAGATGAAGATTTTGATAAATTTATACAAGAATGGGTAATAGATGTTAAAGATCATGATGGATATCTTGCAAAATTAGGATTACCTAGAGTATCTAAATTAAGAGTTGTTCCAGGATTCCAATATGCTGCAAAATTAGTTAAGGAGGGGGAATAATAATGGCAAAGAATTATAAAAACTACACTAACAAAGAAATGCAAGCTATTACTATTGCTAAAGAAATAAAAGATGGACAAATCGTTATAGTAGGAACAGGATTACCTTTAATAGGTGCAACAGTTGCTAAAAATAAATTTGCCCCAAATTGTAAACTAATAGTTGAAAGTGGACTTATGGATTGTAGTCCAATAGAAGTTCCAAGAAGTGTTGGAGATTTAAGACTTATGGGACATTGTGCTGTACAATGGCCAAACGTAAGATTTATTGGTTTTGAAACTAATGAATACTTAAACGGAAATGACAGAATGATAGCTTTTATAGGTGGAGCACAAATCAACCCTTATGGAGATTTAAACTCAACAATAATCGGTGAAGATTATGTAAAACCAAAAACAAGATTTACTGGTAGTGGAGGAGCTAATGGAATAGCTACTTATTCTAATACAGTAATAATGATGCAACACGAAAAAAGAAGATTCATAGATAAAATTGACTATGTAACAAGCGTTGGTTGGGCTGGAGGACCAGGAGGAAGAGAAAAATTAGGACTTCCTGGAAACAGAGGACCATTAGCAGTAGTTACTGACAAAGGAATTTTAAGATTTGATGAAAAAACTAAGAGAATGTATTTAGCTGGATACTATCCAGGAGTTACAATAGAAGATATTGTTGAAAACACTGGATTTGAACTTGATACTTCAAGAGCAGTTCAACTTGAAGCTCCAAGTGAAGAAATAATCAAAATGATAAGAGAAGACATTGATCCAGGTCAAGCATTTATAAAAGTTCCAGTGGAAGAATAATAGTTTAGATAAAAGGAAAAGTTTATAATTTATAGACTTTTCCTTATTCAAAATATAGTAAAAGAAAAGGAGAAAATAGATGAATTATTCAATGCCTAAATATTTTCAAAATATGCCACAAGTTGGTAATACATTAGCAAACATTGATGAAGCTAATGAAACAGCAGTAAGAGAAGTTGAAGCAGCTATAGCTGAAAGCATAGAAGCAATGCAACAAGCAGGAACACCTGATGAAAAAATTCATGATAAAAATCAAATGACTGCATTAGAAAGAATAGCAGAATTAGTTGATGAAGGAACTTGGTTTCCTTTAAATACATTATACAATCCAGAAGATTTTGAAACTGGAACAGGTATAGTAAAAGGATTGGGAAGAATCGAAGGAAAATGGGCTGTAATCGTTGCATCAGACAATAAAAAAATAGTTGGAGCATGGGTACCAGGACAAGCAGATAACTTATTAAGAGCTTCTGATACAGCTAAATGCTTAGGAATTCCACTAGTTTATGTATTAAATTGTAGTGGAGTTAAATTAGACGAACAAGAAAAAGTTTATGCAAATAGAAGAGGTGGAGGAACTCCATTTTATCGTAATGCTGAATTACAACAATTAGGAATACCTGTAATTGTTGGAATTTATGGAACTAATCCAGCAGGTGGAGGATACCATAGTATCAGTCCTACTATCTTAATAGCTCATAAAGATGCTAATATGGCAGTTGGAGGAGCAGGAATAGTTGGTGGAATGAATCCAAAAGGATTTATAGATATGGAAGGTGCTATTCAAATTGCTGAAGCAACTGCAGCAGCTAAAAAAGTTGAAGTACCAGGAACTATTCATGTACATTATGACAAAACTGGATTCTTTAGAGAAGTATATGATGATGAAGTTGGAGTATTAGAAGGAATAAAAGAATACATGAGCTATTTACCAGCTTATAACTTAGATTTCTTTAGAGTTGATGAACCAACTGAACCAGTATTAGATCCTCAAGATTTATACTCTATAATACCAATGAACCAAAAGAAAATTTATAACATTTACGATGTAATTGGTCGTTTATTTGATAACAGTGAATTTTCTGAATACAAAAAAGGATATGGACCAGAAGTTGTAACTGGACTTGCAAAAGTTGACGGATTATTAGTAGGAGTTGTTGCAAATGCACAAGGTTTATTAATGAACTATCCTGAATACAGAGAAAAAGCAGTAGGTATTGGTGGTAAATTATATCGTCAAGGACTTATAAAAATGAGTGAATTTGTAAATCTATGTTCAAGAGATAGATTACCAATAGTATGGTTACAAGATACAACAGGTATAGATGTAGGAAACCCAGCAGAAGAAGCTGAATTATTAGGATTAGGACAATCATTAATATATTCAATAGAAAACTCTGGAGTACCTCAAATAGAAGTTACATTAAGAAAAGGATCTGCAGCAGCTCACTATGTATTAGGAGGACCACAAGGTAATAATACAAACGCTTTTTCTTTAGGAACTGCAGCAACTGAAGTATATGTAATGAACGGAGAAACAGCAGCTTCTGCAATGTTCTCAAGAAGACTTGCAAAAGATCATAAAGATGGAAAAGATTTACAACCTACAATCGATAAAATGAATAAACTTATCAATGAATATACAGCTAAATCTAGACCAGCTTATTGTGCTAAAACTGGTATGGTTGATGAAATAGTACCTTTATATGATATTAGAGGATATATAACAGCTTTTGCTAACTCTGTATATCAAAATCCTAGATCAATTTGTGCTTTCCATCAAATGATTTTACCAAGAGCAATAAGAGAATTTGAAACTTACACTAAAAGATAAGAATACTTAAAGTAGAAATAAAAAGAAAAGAGGAAATATGGGAGAAATAAACGTAATAAAAGTAAGCATGTTTGAAACGCTAATGTTAGCAGTATTAGCAATATATTTTGGGGAATTTTTAAGAAAAAGAATACCAGTACTTGTAAAATATTGTTTACCAGCATCAGTTGTTGGGGGAACTATATTTTCAATAGTAACTTATGGACTATATGCAGCAGGAATTGTTGAGCTAGAATTTGATTATAAAACAGTAAATACATTATTCTACTGTATATTCTTTGCAGCGAGTGGTGCAGCAGCAAGTATGGCACTTTTAAAACAAGGTGGGAAACTAGTTGTAATATTTGCAATATTAGCAGCAGTTTTAGCAGCATTACAAAATACAGTTGCATTAGGTGTAGGATATTTTATGCATGTTGATCCATTAATATCAATGATGACTGGAAGTATACCAATGACTGGTGGACATGGAAATGCAGCTTCATTTGCTCCAATAGCAGTTGAAGCAGGAGCCTCTGCAGCAATGGAAGTTGCTATTGCATCAGCTACATTTGGATTAATTTCAGGTTGTATAATAGGTGGACCATTAGGAAACTTTATAATTAAAAGACACAAACTTACAAATCCTGAACTAGATGGTGCAGGAGAAAAAGCTGAAATGACTGGAGAACAATCTACTGGTATATTAATGAATGGTTCTCAAGTAGTTAATGCCGTTTTCCTAATGTGTATAGCTATCGGTATAGGACAAATTATAACAAATGGTTTAGCAGCTATTAATGTAAAATTCCCTATACATGTAAGTTGTATGTTTGGTGGAATTTTAATTAGACTATTTTATGATAGAAAAAAAGGTAATCATGATGCCCTATATGAAGCTATAGATACTGTTGGAGAATTTTCATTGGGATTATTTGTGTCAATGTCAATTATAACAATGAAATTATGGCAATTATCAGGATTAGGAATGGCATTAATGGTATTATTACTAGCACAAGTAATATTTATTATTTTATTCTGTTATCTATTAACATTCAAATTATTGGGTGGAAATTACGATGCAGCAGTAATGGCAGTAGGACATACTGGTTTTGGACTAGGAGCTGTTCCAGTTGCAATGACAACTATGCAAACTGTTTGTAAAAAATATAGATATTCAAAATTGGCATTCTTTGTTGTACCTGTAATTGGAGGCTTTATAAGCAATATATCGAATGCAATAATCATTACTAAGTTTTTAGATTATGCAAAAATATTACATGCTGGATGGATTGGATAATTTTATTTATTTTTAAGGAAAGGATAGTATAACAATGAGTAATGTATTTACTATGGGAATAGATGTTGGTTCGACTGCATCTAAGGCTGTTATATTAAAAGATGGAAAGGAAATAGTTGCAAAAGCAGTTATCTCTGTTGGAACAGGTACAACTGGACCATCAAGAGCAATTAAATCTGTTTTAGAGCAAGTTGGATTAGACTCAATAAGTCAACTTCAAGGAGCTGTTGCAACTGGTTATGGAAGAAATTCGTTGGAGGAAGTTCCAGCTCAAATGTCCGAATTATCTTGTCATGCAAAAGGGGCATATTTTCTTTTTCCTAATGTTCATTCAATAATAGACATCGGAGGACAAGACTCAAAAGCATTAAAAGTTGGTGACAACGGAATGCTTGAGAACTTTGTTATGAATGATAAATGTGCTGCAGGAACTGGAAGATTTCTTGATGTTATAGCAAAAGTACTAGAAGTAGAACTAGGAGATTTAGAAAAATTAGATGAACAATCTAAAGTAGATGTTCCAATAAGCTCAACTTGTACAGTATTTGCTGAATCAGAAGTTATTTCACAACTTGCAAAAGGAACAAAGATTGAAGATATAGTAAAAGGAATACACACAGCTATAGCTAGTCGTGTTGGAAGTTTAGCAAAAAGAATAGGTATAAAAGATGATGTTGTTATGACTGGTGGAGTTGCTCTAAACAGAGGAATGGTTAGAGCTTTAGAAAAAAACTTAGGTTTTAAAATTCATACTAGTGAATATTGTCAATTAAATGGAGCAATAGGAGCAGCGCTTTTTGCTTATCATAAATATACTATGGAACATGGGAATTAATTTTACTTAGATTTTAATTAAAACTATTATAAAAACTAAAAACAGTTTAGAGTCAAAATATAACCTTTCCTTGTTTTTAGTTTTTATAACTAATATAAGATAAAAATAGTAATTTTAAAATATGTAAATTATGCATTAAAAGAAATAGGAGGAAACAAAATGGCTAAAATGGAAAAATTACCTAATAAGACACCTAGACCAATAGAAGGACATAAACCGGCAGCAGCAATCTTAAGAGGAGTTGTTGATAAAGTTTATGATAATGCTTGGCAAGCTAAAAAGAGAGGAGAATTAGTAGGGTGGAGTTCTTCAAAATTCCCTATCGAACTTGCAAAAGCATTTGATTTAAATGTTGTATACCCAGAAAACCATGCAGCTTCTGCAGCAGCTAAAAAAGATGGATTAAGACTTTGTCAAGCAGCAGAAGATATGGGATATGACAATGATATTTGTGGATATGCAAGAATAAGTTTGGCATATGCAGCTGGAGAACCAACTGATGCAAGAAGAATGCCTCAACCAGACTTTTTATTGTGTTGTAATAATATCTGTAATATGATGACTAAATGGTATGAAAATATTGCAAGAATGCATAACATTCCATTAATAATGATAGATATACCTTTTTCAAATACTGTTGATACTCCAGAAGAAAAAGTTGATTATTTAGTAGGACAATTTGATCATGCTATAAAACAATTAGAAGAATTAACAGGAAAGAAATTTGATGAAAAGAAATTTGAAGCAGCTTGTGATAGAGCAAACAGAACTGCTTCAGCTTGGTTAAAAGCTTGTAAATATATGGGATATAAACCATCTCCATTAAGTGGATTCGATTTATTTAACCATATGGCTGATATAGTTGCAGCAAGATGTGATGAAGAAGCAGCTATGGGATTTGAATTACTTGCTGATGAATTTGAACAATCTATAAAAGATGGAACATCTACTTGGGAATATCCAGAAGAACATAGAATACTATTTGAAGGAATTCCTTGTTGGCCAGGATTGAAACCATTATTCGAGCCATTAAAAGATAATGGTGTAAACGTAACTGCAGTTGTTTATGCTCCAGCATTTGGATTTAGATATCACAATGTAAGAGAAATGGCAGCAGCTTACTGTAAAGCTCCTTGTTCTGTATGTATTGAAACAGGAGTTGAATGGAGAGAAACTATGGCTAAAGAAAATGGTATAAGTGGAGCACTTGTAAACTATAACCGTAGTTGTAAACCTTGGAGTGGTGCAATGCCAGAAATAGAAAGAAGATGGAAAGAAGATTTAGGAATTCCAGTTGTTCACTTTGATGGAGACCAAGCTGATGAAAGAAACTTCTCAACAGAACAATATAATACAAGAGTTCAAGGGCTTGTTGAAATAATGCAAGAAAGAAAAGAAGAAAAGTTAGCTAAAGGTGAAGAAGTATACACTAACTTTGAAAATACTAAAGAAACAGATTGGTCAAAACCAACTTTAAAAGATTAATATAGGAGGAGAATGAGAAAGATGGCTGAAATTAAGGAATTGTTGGAACAATTTAAGTACTATGCAGAAAACCCAAGAAAGCAATTAGATAAATATCTTGCTGAAGGTAAGAAAGCAGTAGGAATATTCCCTTACTATGCACCAGAAGAAATTGTTTACGCAGGTGGAATGGTTCCGTTCGGTGTATGGGGAGGACAAGGACCTATTGAAAAAGCAAAGGATTATTTCCCTACTTTCTATTACTCACTAGCACTAAGATGTTTAGAAATGGCTTTAGATGGAACTTTAGATGGATTATCTGCATCAATGATTACTACATTAGACGATACATTAAGACCATTTTCACAAAACTATAAAGTAAGTGCTGGAAGAAAAATACCTATGGTTTTCTTAAATCATGGTCAACATAGAAAAGAAGAATTTGGTAAAAAATATAATGCTAAAATATTCAATAAAGCTAAAGAAGAATTAGAAAAGATTTGTGATGTAAAAATTACAGATGAAAACTTAAAGAAAGCATTCGTTGTTTATAATGAAAATAGAGCAGAAAAAAGAAAATTCATAAAATTAGCAGCTTCTCACCCACAATCAATAAAAGCTTCTGATAGATCTAATGTTTTAAAAAGTTCATATTTTATGCTTAAAGATGAACATACAGCTCTATTAAAACAATTAAATGAAAAATTAGAAGCATTAGCTGAAGAAAAATGGGACGGAGTAAGAGTAGTAACTAGTGGAGTTATTACTGATAACCCAGGACTTTTAGAAGTATTTGATAACTATAAAGTATGTGTAGTAGCTGATGATGTGGCTCATGAATCAAGAGCATTAAAAATAGATATAGATTTATCTATTGAAGATCCTATGTTAGCTCTTGCAGATCAATTTGCTCGTATGGACGAAGATCCAATACTTTATGACCCAGATATATATAAGAGACCTAAGTATGTGTTAGACTTAGTTAAAGACAATAAAGCAGATGGTTGCTTACTATTTATGATGAACTTCAATGATACGGAAGAAATGGAATACCCATCATTGAAACAAGCATTTGATGCTGCTAAAGTTCCATTAATCAAAATGGGATATGATCAACAAATGGTAGACTTTGGACAAGTAAAAACACAACTTGAAACATTTAATGAATTAGTACAATTAAGCAGATGGTAGGAGGGAGAAAATGGACCAAAATTTATGGGAATATGATGATTTCATATTTAAAGGTGACGAACTAAAAGGAATGACAGCAAAAGGTAAGGATAAAGTAAAAACTGGAGGTCAAACTGATTTAGTAATACCTGCAACTACTCCTGACGGATTACCTGTTAAAAAAATAGCTGATAATGCTTTTTATAGAAGAGGGTTAACTTCTGTTGTAATACCTGAAACTGTTGAAAGTATAGGATATGATGCTTTTGGTGTATGTAAATTAAAAGAAGTAAAATTACCTGAAGCATTAGTTAATATAGAAGGTTTTGCTTTCTATAGAAATAAATTAACTAAAGTTGAATTTGGAAGCAAAGTAAAAAAATTAGAACCAAGCTCATTTGCACTAAATGAACTTTCAGAAATTTCTTTACCAGAAGGCTTAGAATACATTGGAGCATCTGCATTTTTCAAAAATGCTTTTTCTTCAATAACTATACCAGCTTCAGTTCAAAAAATAGATATGTATGCTTTCAAAAAAAATAATATAGGAAAAGTTGTTGTACCAAGTACAGTAAACTTACATATTAATGCCTTTGAAGCTAACACAACTGTTGAAAGAGCTTAGTTAAAATAAAAATATAAATTTTAGAATGTACCATTGTTGATGAAACTTTGGTACATTTTTTATTGTATTCTATAGGAAAGTATAAAAAATAAAATACTTATTAGTCTCTGACGTCCGTATTAGTTCGAAGAGCCTGTGTTCATTCAGCTCGTAGAACTCATACGGCTGTCAAGAGACTTTTTAAAGTATAAAATTAATATAAAAATTATTCTTCGACGTTCCTTATTACTCTGGAGAACATTTCAGTGAGTTTAGAAGAGTTGTATGGTTATTAGGAGTCTTTGTTTATCACTTTTTTATTTTTTTAAAATATGCTAAAATAAAAATAAAAAGGAAATAATATGATAAATAAAATAAAAATAAAAACATTTTTTTTAAACTCACTACTTTTTATATTTCTTTATAAAATCTCAGAAATTTATTCAAAAGGATTAAATAATATTCCTTCCGTATATATGGAGTGGGAAAAATCTATACCTTTCATCCCTATATTTATTATTCCTTACATGACATCAGGAATATTATTTGCAATATCATTTTTTATTTTTAATGATGAAAAAAAATTGATAACTTATTCAAAAAAAACAGCAACTTTAACAATATTATCTGTTATTTTATTTTTTATTTTTCCATTACAATTCAGTTTTGAAAAACCAGTAGTAAACAATTTTTTTTATAAAATATTATTTAAAAGTTTAGCAATGTTTGATAGTAATTTTAATCAATGTCCTTCATTACATGTTAGTTATTCATTTATGTATATCTATGTTTTTTTTAAAGAATTAAAAACAAAAATTAAGTATTTTATTTGTATTTGGAGCTTTTTGATATCAATATCAGTATTATTTGTTTATCAACATCATTTTATTGATTATATTGGAGGCTTAATAATGTTTATAATAGTTACTATTATTTATAGGAAATAAAATCTAATGCTATAACTCATAAAGATATATGTTATAATGTAATAAAATAAAAATCAGGAGTATATATGCAAAAGATATTAATAACAGGAGCAAGTTCAGGAATTGGTAGAGAATTAGCTAAAATTTTAGCTAAAGATATGAAAAAAATCTTTTTATTAGCTCGTTCTATTGAAAAATTAAAAGAATTAAAAGAAGAATTAGAAAATATATATCCAAATTTAGAATGTGAGACATTAAAATTCGATTTATCAGATATAGAGTACATAGATAATATTGTAGAGAAATGTGATGTTGATACAGTAATAAACTGTGCTGGATTTGGTAGATTAGATAAATTTTTAAATATATCATTGGAAGAAGAAATTAAAACTATAAATGTAAATTATGTAGCTCCGATAGTTTTAACAAGAAAATATATAGATAAATTTTTAAAAGAAAATAAAGGATTAATAGTAAATATCTGTTCAACAGCAGCACTTTATTATCATCCTTATATGAATATTTATTCTTCAACTAAAGCAGGGCTACTTCATTATTCTTTAGGAATAGATGAGGAATTAAAAAGTATGAAATCTAATGTGAGAGTTTTATCAATTTGCCCAGGTCCGACTGAAACAAATTTTTTTGATAAAAATATTCAAAAAAAATTTGGAAGTTCACAAAAATTAATGATGTCAGCTCAAGATGTTGCTAAGGAAATTATAAAATCTATAGATAAGAAAAAAACTTTTTCTATAATAGGTTTTAGAAATAAAATTTCTATGTTTTTATTAGATATATTACCTATTTCAATGCAACTTAAATTGTTATCTATAATATTAGGAAAGGTATTAAAATGAAAATATTATTTTATATTATACTAATACTTACAATAATTTTATTTGTTTTAAAATTATTATTTTCTGTTTTTTATTATTATAAAATAAATAAAAAAACAAAAGATGAAATAGATGAAAGTAAGTATACAGTTTTACAGCCTATTTTATCAGGAGATTCGAGACTCGAAGAAACTTTAGAAGAAAATTTAAGAAATACTTCAAATATGTTATTTATTTGGTTAGTAGATAAATCAGACAGTGAGGCAATTAGGATAGTTAAAGAAATTTCAGAAAAAGAAAAATATTTAGAAAGAATAGTAAATATATACTTAGATGATGTTCCTCAAAATATTAATCCTAAGATTTTTAAATTAGCTCAAGGCTTAAAATATATAAAAACTGAGTATACGATTGTTTTAGATGATGATTCTGTATTAGATATAAAAAAAATGAATGAGATGAGCCTATATGAAAATACTCAAGAAGAATTGATAGTAACAGGGATTCCTTATAACTATAATATAAGTGGTTTTTTCTCAAAAATGATATCAGCTTTCATTAATAGTAATTCTATTTTTACATATTTTTCTATGTCATTTTTAAATGAAAATAAAACAATAAATGGTATGTTTTATATAATAAAAACTGAAATTTTAAAAAAATATAATGCTTTTGAAGAAATAAAATATTGGCTATGTGATGATTTAGCACTTGCAACTTATTTATTATCAATGGGAGTAAAGATAAAACAAAGTACAATTTTTTGTAATGTAAGAAATACTGTGCCAAATCTTAGAAAATATATTTTACTAATAAAAAGATGGTTATTATTTGGAAAAATATATATGAAAAATGCCTTTTCAATAAAGTTTTTATTTATAATATTTCTTCCAATTTCACTACCAGCTATATTATTGTTTTATAGTTTTTATTTAGGGATAGATTATATAATACTAATTTTTAATTTATTTGTTGGAAAAGTTGTACTTTATTACATCACAAGAAGAATAATATATAATGATAGAGGTAGTAAGAATAAATTAGAAGAGATAGAAGAAATATCCTTGGAGTTAGTTAGTGAACTATTACTTCCTTTTTTAATAATATATACATTTTCAACCAAGCCTACAATAGTATGGAGAAATAAGAAAATAAAAGTTATAGATGGGAAAATACATTATGAAATTTAATGAATATTTAGAAAAACTAGAAAGTTTAGATACAGCTAAAACTTTGCTAAAAGAAGATAAAATTGTTTTGGTAATAAGTGGAAGTAGTGATTTGAGTTCAGCAAGTCTAGAACCCGATAGATATGAGCTTTTAAATATTTTCAAAAAATATGGCTATACTATAGTAGATTCTAATTTTCCTTATAACGAAGATTTTCCATATAAAGATTATAAGGAAATAAATATTTTAAAAGCTAGTTGGTCAAATATTTTCTATTACCCTCAAACCTTATATAATAAAAGGTTTAAAAAACAAATATTGAGACATCTAGAACCAATTAGGGAACTTAAAGAAGTAGTCATAATTTCACAGAGTTCAGGACTTAATATTTGGAAAAAATTTATGAAAATATCAAATTTTCAGAATGAAAATATAAAAATATTTGCTTTAGGAGCATTTGCTAAAGGATATGGAAGCATAAAAAATACTCTCGTATTTAAAGGTTCTTTTGATATCTATTCTTGGCTTTTAGATTTTCATAAGACAGATGTTATTGTAAAATGTGGACATATGGGCTATTTTAAAAGTAAAGATGTACAAGAAAAAATAGAAGAGTATTTGAAAAATAACAACAGTAAAATAAGTTGGGAGGAATTTTGAAAGTATTATTAACAGGTGCTACTGGTTTTTTAGGGAAATATATAGTAGAAGAATTAAAAAATAATTCTTATGAAGTTATTGGATTTGGTAGAAACGAAAAAATTGGAAAAGAATTAGAAGATAAGAATGTTAAATTTTTTAAAGGAGATATAAGAAATAAAGAAGAACTATATGAAGCTCTTAAAGGTTGTAAAGCCGTTATACATTCAGCAGCACTTTCTACAGTTTGGGGAAAATGGGAAAATTTTTATAATATAAATGTTGTTGGTACAAAAAATATTGTAGAAATATGTGAAGAGAAAAAAATAAAATTAGTCTATATATCTTCACCAAGTATTTATGCTGGAGCCAAAAACCAGCTAGATGTAAAAGAAGAGGAAGCTCCTAAAAAAAATGATTTAAACTACTATATAAAAACTAAAATTCTGGCTGAAAAAATAATCAAAGAATCTTCCTTAGACTATATTATTATTCGTCCAAGAGGACTTTTTGGGATAGGAGATACAAGTATAATCCCAAGACTTTTAAAATTAAATTCAAAAATAGGTATACCTCTTTTTAATGATGGAAAACAAAAAGTAGATGTAAGTTGTATTGAGAATGTTGCCTATGCAGTAAGGTTAGCTTTGGAATGTAAAAAATATACTAGAACAGTATATAATATAACTAATGATGAGCCTATGGAATTTAAAGAAATTTTAAATTTATTCTTTAATGAATTAGGAGAAAAAGCAAAATATTTAAAATGGAATTATAATTTAGTTTTACCATTTGTAATTTTATTAGAAAAAATTTATAAAATTTTTAAAATTGAAAAAGAACCAGCACTTACAAAATATACTCTATATTTAATGAGATATAGTCAAACTTTAAATATAGATAAGGCAAAACGAGAACTTAATTATAAGCCTAAAATTTCAGTATATGAGGGAGTAAAAAAATATGTCAAGTATACAAAAAATAGAGAAAATTAAATATTTCTCTTGTGGTTATTGTACAAATAATCTAAAAAAAGTTTTTAAAGGACAGCCTTCAAAAATTTTAGATTTTTATGCTGGTGTATTTTTAATTAAACATAAAGAACAAGGCTATATTTTATATGACACAGGCTATTCTATGGAAATTTTAAGGAATAAGCTAAAATATCTTCTTTATAGATTTGCTAATCCTATCACATTAAAAAGAGAAGATATTATAGACTATCAATTAGAAAGAAATGGAATAAAAAAAGAAGAAATAAAGTATATTATAATATCTCATTTACATCCTGACCATATAGGTGGATTGAAATTGTTTCCAGATTCTAAAATTATAATTACAAAAAAATGTTATCTTGATTACAAGAAGAAAAAAAATAGTATATTGATATTTGATGAGTTATTGCCAAAAAATTTTGAGAAAAGGTTGATTGTAATAGATAGTTTTAAAAATAATGAATGTTTTAAATATAAAGAGAGCTCAGACTTGTTTAATGATGGTTCAATGATGATAGTTGAGATAGATGGACATACAAAAGGCCAAGCTTGCTTATATTTTCCAGAAAGTAAATTATTGATAGCTGCTGATGTTTCTTGGGGGACAAATTTTTTATCATTAACTGAAAAAATGACTTGGATAGCTAGAAAAATACAAAATAATTTTTATGAATATAAAAAAGGAAATGAACTTTTAAGAGAAGTAATAGAAAATGGAATATCTGTAATTGTAAGCCATGATGAAAGAGAAAAAGTGATAGAAATTTTAAAAAAATGTATGGAGAGATATAATGCAAAAAATTTTTAATATTATAGTTACTTTTATAAAAGTAAGATATTTTAGAAAATGGACTTCAAGAGAAAAATTATTAAAATATCAAGAGAAAGAAATAAAAAAACATTTAAAATTTTTAAAAGAAAAATCACCTTACTTCAAGGAGCATGAAATAGATAATAATTTTTCTATGGATAAAGAATTTATGATGAAAAATTTTAATAACTTAAATACACTGGGAGTAATAAAAGAAGATGCAATGACTGTGGCTATAAATAGTGAAAAAACAAGGGATTTTTCTCAAAAATATAAAAATATTTCTGTTGGCTTGTCATCAGGAACTTCGGGACATAGAGGAATATTTATTACAACTCAAAAAGAACAGGGAATTTGGGCAGGAACTATACTTGCAAAAGCACTTCCTAAAAATGATATTTTTGGGCATAGAATAGCTTTCTTTTTAAGAGCCGATAACGACTTATATAAAAGTATAAATTCATTTTTTATAAGTCTTAAATATTTTGATACTTTTAAAGGTATTGAGGAACATATTGAAAATTTAATTAAATATAAGCCAACAATTATTGTAGCTCCTCCATCGATTTTACTTTTACTTTCAAAAAAAATAGAAAATGAGAAACTTGAAATTAAAGTGAAAAAAGTAATATCAGTTGCAGAAATATTGGAAGAAAAAGATAAGGAATATATAAAAAAACAATTTAAACTTGAAGTAATTCATCAAATTTATCAAGCAACAGAAGGTTTTTTAGCTTGTACTTGTGAATTTGGGAATCTTCACTTAAATGAAGATTTAATAAAATTTGAAAAAAAATATATAGATAAAAAAAGATTTTACCCAATAATAACTGATTTTAAAAGAACAAGTCAACCATTTATAAATTATTATTTAAATGATATCTTGATTGAAGATAGAGAAAGTTGTCCTTGTGGCTCTTGTTTACAAAAAATTGAAAAGATTGAAGGAAGAGCAGATGATATTTTTGTTTTCATTACTAAAAATAACAAGAAAATAACTGTGTTTCCTGATTTTATAAGAAGGACAATACTATTTGTTGAAAATATAACAGAATATCAAGTATTTCAAATAAGTCATAAAACTTTGGAAGTTGCTGTTTTAAATTTAGACGAGAAACAAGAAAAAAATATAAGAGAAGAATTTTTTAAACTATTTAAAAAATTAGATATAGTTGATGTAGAAATAAATTTTATAGAATATAAACTAGACAACACAAAAAAGATGAAAAGAATTTGTCAAAAAATGAAGAAAGAGGATTTGAGATGAGAAAAATTAAAATAAGAGCTTATGGTTGTGCATTGCCAGAAAAAATTATATATTTTAAAAATCAAAAAAGATATAAGATAGGAGCTAAGGAAACTCAACTTTCTCTAATAGAAAAAGCAGTAAATAATGCTTTAAAAAATGCCGAGTTAAGTATAGATGACATAGACTGTATTGTCTCTGCTTGTGCAGTTGGCTTACAACCTATACCTTGTACAGCAGCCTTAATTCATGAGAGAGTAGCTAAAGGAAAAGATATTCCTGCTTTAGATATAAATACTACTTGTACTAGTTTTATGACAACTTTAGACACTATGTCTTATCTATTGGAAGCTAGTAGATATAAAAGAATTTTAATTGTATCGGCAGATGTTCCATCAAAAGCTTTAAATCCAAATCAAAAAGAAAGTTATGAACTTTTCAGTGATGGAGCAGTAGCATATTTAATTGAAAAAACAGATGAAGAAATAGGTATAATAGATAGTGTGCAAAAAACTTGGTCAGAGGGAGCACATTCAACAGAAATAAGAGGTGGTCTAAGTTTGTATCACCCCGAAAATTATACAGAAAAAACAAAAGAAGAATATATGTTTGATATGAATGGGAAAAAAATATTATCTCTTTCAATAAAAGAAATTCCAGAACTATTGAATAATTTTTTAAGAAAAAATGATTTGAAAATTGAAGATATAGATATGGTTATTCCACATCAAGCCAGTATTGCTATGCCATTAGTCATGGAAAAAATGGGAATAAAAAAAGGAAAATATATTGATGAAGTAGAAGAATATGGAAATATGGTATCTGCTTCAGTACCTATGGTATTAGCTCATGCTTTAGAAAAGAATATTATAAAAAAAGGAAACACTCTACTTTTAATTGGCACAGCAGCTGGACTGACTACAAATATGATTATTATAAAAATATAGTATTTTAGAGTGATTTTTTAGTAAAAATAATTAAAAAAGGCAAACCAAAATTTTAAAAGGTTTGCCTTTTTATTTCTATATACAACTATAAATTTAGAAAAAATGTGATAAAATAGAAATAAAATATTTATTTTTTTAGGAGAATATCATGAGAAAGAAATTTTTTTATTTATTTACTTTATTATTTTTAATTTTTAACTTCACACTTAATGCTTCTGAAGCAAAAGAAGAATATATTTCTGGAAAAATTATAAATCTAATTTCTGTAGAAAAACCGACTACAGAAGATGAAAGTGTAAAAGAAATTCAAAAATATAATGTTAAGTTACTTGAGGGAAATGACAAGAATGAAATTATAGAGGTAGATTTACCCATCTATAAAAATACTGAGTACAATATTGGAGCTGAAGTTGGTGATAAGGTTGTAATATACAAATCTTTTCAAAATTATGAAAACAATGAAAGTAAAATAGAATACTATATTTCTGATATAGATAAAAGGACAGATATCTATATAATGCTAGGAATATTTGGAGTTTTAATATTAGTAATTGCAAAAAAGAATGGAATTAAAGCTATGGTAGCTCTTGTTACTACTATATTTTTTATAGTCTTTATTTTTATACCAGCAATACAAAAAGGAAATTCTCCTATATTTTTTGCTGTTTTAACTTGCATATTCTCATCACTTATTACAATCTCATTTACAATGGGAATAAATAAAAAGTTCTTAGTTGCTCTTTTAGGAACTATTTCTGGAGTAGTCATTTCTGGATTACTTTCATATATTTTTACATATAAAATGAGAATTAATGGATATTTAGATTCTGATATTTTAGCATCTGCTTATCTTTTTAAAAATATAAATCTTAAAGAATTAATTCCAGCAGGAGTAATAATAGGAAGTTTAGGAGCTGTTATGGACGTAGCAGTATCTATAACATCTGCCATTAATGAACTATATGAAACTAATGAAAAGTTGACAAAAAAATCTATATTTAAATCAGCATTAAATATAGGAAATGACATAATTGGAACGATGATAAATACACTTATCTTAGCATATATTGCTAGTTCATTATTTACCTTGCTTTTAATATATATTCAAGCAAATGATTACCCAGCAATTAGAATTTTGAATTACCAAGATATTGCAGTTGAAATTATGAGATCTGTTTGTGGAAGTATAGGAATATTAATTGCTATACCTATAACAGCTTTTATAGGTTCGAATCTATTTTCTTATAAAAAAAGTATAAGTTCTCCGAACTCAAAATAAAAAAACTTTCTTGACTGTACTGATACCAAAAAGTTGGACAAATTAATTTAACTTACTAATAAGGATTGACTTCTGTAAGAAGCAGGAGTTAATCCTTTTAATTTTTATATAGGAAAATATAAAATTAAATAGCAAAATTAGTCTCTGATGTCCGTATTAGTTCAAATAGCCTATGTTTATTGAGCTCGTAGAACTCATACAGCTATCAAGAGACTTTATTTATACACTTTTATATAGAATAAAAAAATCATATAGAATAATGAAAAGATTTTTATTTACTAGATTTTTTATGTCATTTATGGTATTATAAAATGAATTTTAAATATAAAGAGAGGTATGAAAATGTTTGATAAATTAGAAGAAGTTGTTGCAAGATATGATGAGCTAAATAAGTTATTAGTTAGTCCAGAGGTTCTTGCTGATTCTAAAAAAATGATAGAATATAATAAAGCTCTTAATGATATCACAGGAATTGTTGAAAAATATAAAGAGTATAAAAAGTATGTAAACGATATAGATTTTATTAAAGAAAGTTTTAAAACTGAAAAAGATCCTGATATGAAAGAAATGCTTAATGAAGAATTGAAAGAAGCTGAAGAAAAATTACCAGAACTTGAGAATGAATTAAAGGTATTACTTCTACCAAAAGATAAAAATGATGACAAAAACGTTATAGTGGAAATTAGAGGTGGAGCTGGTGGAGATGAAGCTGCTCTATTTGCAGCTGATTTATTTAGAATGTATTCTAGATATGCTGAAAGAAGAAAATGGAAAATAGAAATTATTGAAAAGCAAGATGGAGAACTTGGAGGATTAAAAGAAGTTGCCTTTACAATTATCGGTCTAGGAGCTTATTCAAGATTAAAATTTGAATCGGGAGTTCATAGAGTACAAAGAGTGCCTAAGACAGAAGCTTCTGGAAGAATTCATACTTCTACTGCAACAGTTGCTGTTCTTCCAGAAATAGAAGATATTCAAGAAGTTAAAATAGATCCAAAGGAATTAAAAATTGATACATACAGATCTGGTGGAGCTGGAGGTCAACACGTAAATATGACAGATTCAGCTGTTAGAATTACTCACTTACCAACAGGAATAGTTGTTCAATGTCAAGATGAAAGATCTCAATTAAAAAATAGAGAAAAAGCAATGAAACACTTGATTACTAAACTTTATGAAATGGAACAAGAAAAACAAAGAAGTGAAGTTGAATCTGAAAGAAGACTACAAGTTGGAACAGGGGATAGAGCTGAAAAAATTAGAACATACAATTTTCCAGATGGAAGAATAACTGATCATAGAATAAAACTTACTGTACATCAATTAGAAGCATTTTTAGACGGGGATATTGATGAAATGATTGATGCACTTATAACATTCCATCAAGCTGAATTACTTTCTGCTTCTGAGGCATAATTGAATTTACTTGAAATATTAAAATTTTCTGAAGAGTATTTGAAAAAATACTCTTTTTCAAAACCCCGTTTAGAAGCTGAAAATTTAGTTTCATATGTATTAAATCTCAATGATAGGCTTACTTTATATATTTATCATGAAAGAACTTTAACAGAAAACGAAAAAAATCAAATAAAATATTATTTAAAAAAAATGATAGAAGAAAATAAGAGTTTCAATGAAATTAAAGAGTATAGAAAAAACTTTTCAGAAGAAAATAAGGAAATCTTAAATAAGTCTATTGATTTTTTAAAGAAAAATGGAGTAAGTTCTGCAAAATTAGATGCTGAATATATATTTGCTCATGTCTTAAAAATAGATAAAAATATTTTGACTATGGAGCTTTCAAAAGAAATTTCAGAAGAAGATAAAAATAAAATAAGAGAGCTTATTATATTAAGAGGGAAAAATAGAAAACCTCTTCAATACATTCTAGGTGAGTGGGAGTTTTATGGATTACCTTTTAAAACAGATGAAAGAGCTTTAATTCCAAGACCTGACACAGAAATATTAGTTGAGAATTGTATAATTAAATTAAAAGAAAAAAATAAACCATTAGTTTTAGATATAGGGACAGGAAGTGGTGCTATTGCAATAAGTATAGCTCATGAAGTACCAGAAGCATTAGTATTAGCAGTTGATATTTCCGATAAAGCCCTTGAACTTGCAAATGAGAATAAGCAATTTAATCAAATTTCTAATTTAAAAATTATGAAATCTGATTTATTTCAAAATATTAAAGAAGATGTAAAGTTTGATATGATTATATCTAATCCACCTTATATTAGCTTAAATGAATTTCAAACATTAATGCCAGAAGTAAAAAACTATGAACCGAAGAATGCACTTACTGATGAAAAAAATGGTTTGTTTTTTTATGAAGAAATTTCTAAAAAAGCTAAGAATTATTTAAAAGATGATGGAATATTAGCATTTGAGATTGGATACAACCAAGCTAATGATATTAGTAAAATTTTAAAAGACAATAAATATTTCATAGACTCTCTTATAAAAGATTACGGGGGTAATGATAGAGTAATTATAGCAACTCCTATGTTAGAAATAGAAGGAGATGAAGAAGATGTCGACTTATCTGAATGACTATGACTACTATTTACCTGATGAACTTATAGGTCAAAAACCAAGAGAACCTAGAGATTCTGCTAAACTTATGTTAATAAATAGAGCAAATGGAAACATTGAACATAAAAATTTTCATAATATATTAGATTATTTGAAAAAAGGAGATGTTTTAGTTAGGAATGCCACTAAAGTTATTCCAGCTAGAATATACGGACATAAAGAAACTGGTGGAGTATTAGAAATATTACTTATAAAAAGAGTGGAATTAGATACATGGGAATGTCTATTAAAACCAGCTAAAAAATTAAAATTAAATCAAAAACTATATATTGGTGAGAATAAAGAATTAGTTGCAGAACTTATAGAAGTAAAAGATGATGGCAATAGAATTTTAAAGTTTTCTTATAAAGGGAATTTTGAAAGCATATTAGATAAGTTAGGCTCTATGCCTTTGCCACCATATATTACTAAAAAATTAGAAAATAAAGACAGATATCAAACTGTCTATGCAAGTAGAGGAGAGTCAGTTGCTGCCCCAACTGCAGGATTACACTTTACAGAAGAGCTTTTAAGAAAAATTTCAGAAAAAGGTGTAGAGATAGTTGATGTGTTTTTGGAAGTTGGTTTAGGAACTTTTAGACCTGTTCAAGTAGAAAATGTTTTAGAACATAAAATGCATGAAGAATTTTTTGAAATTCCAGAAGTAGCAGCTCAGTTAATAAATAAAGCTAAGAAAGAAGGAAGAAGAGTAATATCTGTTGGCACAACAGCAACTAGAGCATTAGAATCTTCTGTAAATGAAAATGGTGAACTTATAGCTCAGAAAAAAAATACTGGAATTTTTATTTATCCTGGCTATAAGTTTAAAATAGTAGATGCATTGATAACTAATTTTCACTTACCAAAATCTACTTTACTTATGTTAGTTTCAGCATTTTATAACAGAGAAAAGATGTTAGATATATATAATTTAGCAGTAGAAGAACAGTATCATTTTTTTAGTTTTGGTGATAGTATGTTTATCTATTAATTAGAAGTGAGGTAAAAGATGAGAATAATAGCTGGAGAAGCTAAGAATAGGAAGATTAGCACTAGAAAAGGTTTTGATACAAGACCTACTCTTGAAAGTGTTAAAGAATCTTTATTTTCAATAATTGCACCATACATTGAAGATTCAAATTTTCTTGATTTATTCAGTGGAAGTGGGAGTATATCTCTTGAAGCTTTAAGTAGAGGAGCAAAAAGAGCTGTTATGATAGAGAAAGATTCAGAAGCTTTAAAATATATTATAGAAAATATAAACAATTTAAATTTTAGTGATAGATGTAGAGCCTATAAAAATGATGTAATAAGAGCAATAGAAATTTTAGGAAGAAAAAAAGAAAAATTTGATATAATTTTTATGGATCCACCTTATCAAGATAATGTTACAAAAAAAGTTCTTAAAGCAATTGAAAAAGCAGAGATATTAGCAGATGATGGACTTATTATTTGTGAGCATCATTTATTGGAGGAATTGGAAGATAAGGTTTATTGTTTTACAAAGACTGATGAGAGAAAATATAATAAAAAAGTAATAACTTTTTTTACTTATTCTAATTAAAGTCTCTTGACAGCCGTACTAGTTCTACGAGCTCAATATAAAATTTTAAAAAAAGGAGAACACCATGTCAAAAAATACTTTTGAAAATAACTTAGAAGAATTAGATAAAATTATTAAAAAGTTAGAAAGTGGAGAACTTAATCTAGATGAATCAATAAAAGAATATGAAGTAGCTATGAAACTTATAAAAGAAGCATCTAAGGTTTTGAATGAAGCAGAAGGAAAAATTTTAAAAGTAATTGAAGCAAATGGAGAAATTGATATAGAGGAGATTTAAAATGTCAAATGAATTCTATGATTATTTAAAAGAAAAAATTGAAATTTTTGAATTGGAATTAAAAAAAGAATTAGATGATTTAAGCTATCCAAGAACTATTTCAGAAGGTATGTCGTATGCAACTTTAAATGGTGGAAAGAGATTAAGACCTTTTCTTTTACTTGCAACATTAGAATTACTAAACAAAGATATAAAATTAGGAATGAAATCAGCTGTTGCATTGGAAATGATACATTCTTATTCACTTGTTCACGATGATTTGCCTGCCTTAGATAACGATGATTATAGAAGGGGAAAATTAACAACACATAAAATGTTTGGAGAAGCTGAAGGAATACTTATAGGTGATTCTTTATTGACACATGCATTTTATATTTTGTCAGAAAAGAATAAAGAGTTTTTAAGTTCGGACAAAATAGTTGATATAATTTCCAAGACAGCATTATATTCAGGTATAGATGGCATGATAGGTGGTCAAATGATTGATATTGAAAGTGAAAATAAAAATATCGATTTACAAACTTTAAAATATATACATAGTCATAAGACAGGAAAATTGATTAAATTACCAATTGAAATTGCTTGTATTATAGCTGATATAAAGGGAAATGTTGCAAGCAAATTGCAGGAATATGCTGATTTAATAGGTTTGGCATTTCAAATAAAAGATGATATTTTAGATGTTGAAGGTAGCTTTGAACAATTAGGAAAATATGTTGGTAGTGATGAGAATTTACATAAGGCCACATATCCTAGTATAATTGGAATGGAAAAAACTAAAGAGATTTTAGATACAACTGTAGAAAATGCTAAAAATATAATAATAGAAAATTTTGGATTTGAACAAGGTAAAAATTTTATTTTATTGGCAGATTTTATAAAAAATAGAAATTCTTAAAATATATCTATAAATTATAGCTAAAATTTTATTAAGATATAATTTATAAAAATAGAAGGACGTAAAAATGAATTATAGAGTAGCTCTTATACATGGATTTTTTAGAAATTATAAAGATATGGACGAACTTGAAGATAATTTAATGAATATGGGATATAATGTCGATAATTTAAATTTTCCTTTAACATTTCCAAAAATTGAAATCTCAATAGACATATTAAAAAAATATCTATTAACATTAAAAGAAGAAGGTTTGACTAAAAAAAATGAAATAGTCTTAATTGGATTTGGTTTTGGTGGTGTTCTTATAAAAGAAACATTAAAAGATAATGAATTAAAAGGAGTGGTAGATAAAATTATATTAATATCATCTCCTATAAATGATTCAACATTGCACAGAAGATTAAAGAGAGCTTTTCCTTTCATAGATTTAATTTTTAAACCATTAGCAACTTATTCAAAAATGAAAAAAGATAAAAGGAATTTTCCTAAAAATATAGAGATAGGACTTATAATAGGAAGAGAGAGTACAGGTTTCTTTGGTAAATGGTTAGGTGAATTTAATGATGGATATATCGAAATGAAAGATGTCGATATAAAGGAAGCTAAAGATAAGGTACTGATTCCAATTACACATAACGAATTGAACAAAAAAATTGGAACAGCTAGATATATTCATAATTTTATAACAAAAGGAAAATTTAAGACAGAATAATTATAAATAAAGTCTCTTGACAGTATATGAGTTCTACGGACGGAATAAACACAGCCTCTTCGAACTAATACGAACGTCAGAGACTAATTTTATTATTTAAATTTATACTTTCAGAATAAAAAATACAAAAATTAATAATTTTATCTTAAATTAAGATAGAAAAAAATATAAAAATATGCTATGATTAAAGAAAAGTTAAAAGGAAGTTTTTTATGAATAGAGAAGCTGGAGTTTTACTTGCAATAAGTTCTCTCCCTAGTCCTTACGGTATAGGTGATTTAGGAGAGGAAGCATATAGATTTGTAGATTTTTTAAAAGCTAGTGGACAAAAATTGTGGCAGATTCTTCCATTATGTCCTATTGAATATGGAAATTCACCTTATCAATCTCCATCAACTTTTGCATGGAATTTTTTGTACATTGATTTGGAAGAATTAGTTAAAGAAGGATATTTAAACTTTGAAGATATAAATGAATTGAAACAGGAGGTAGCTCCTGTCAATTATGATGTTATAAAAAGCCGTAAGGAGTTTTTATTAAAAAAAGCTTCTATGGCTTTTTTTTGCAAAAATAAAGAAATAAAAGAATTGCAAGAATTTCAAGAGAAAAATAAATTTTGGCTTGAAGATTACTCTATCTTTTTATATCTGAATAAAATATATAGAGGAAAAATTTGGAATCAATGGGATAGAAAAGATAAAGTAAGGGACACTAATAGGTTATTAGAATTAAAAATAGAAGCTAAGGAAGAATATAAATATCAAAGTTTTATTCAATATTATTTTTATAAGCAATGGAAAAAACTAAAAGAATATGCAAATGAGAATAGTATAAAAATTGTTGGGGATTTGCCTATTTATGTTGCTACTCATAGTTCTGATACTTGGAAAAATCCAGAACTTTTTATGTTTGATAAACATCTAAAAATAGAAAGTGTTGCAGGTTGTCCACCTGATTATTTTTCAAAAGATGGTCAGCTATGGGGGAATGTTCTGTATAATTGGAAAGAACATGAAAAAACACAGTATGAATGGTGGACAGCAAGAATAAAACATTGTTCTTTATTGTATGATGTTTTAAGACTTGACCATTTTAGAGGTTTTGCATCGTATTGGTCTGTAAAATATGGAGATAAAACTGCAGCTAAGGGAAAATGGAAAATAGGTCCTAGATATATCTTTTTTAAGAAAATTGAAAATAAAGTTAAAAATATAGAGTTTATAGCTGAAGATTTGGGAACACTAACTCCAGATGTATTCAAATTATTGAAACAGACTCAATATGCAAATATAAAAGTATTACAATTTGGAATGGCTGAGTGGGATAATATGTACCAACCAAAAAATTATCCAGAAAATTGTGTTGCTTACACAGGAACTCATGATAATATGACAATAGTTGAATGGTATGAAAATCTATCAAAAAATGAAAAGTTTATATGTGATGAGAGTTTAAAAGATATACTTGAAAAAAATGGAGCTAATATTTGGGAGCCAATTCAATGGAGAGCTTTAGAAGTATTGTATTCATCTAAGGCAAACAAAGTTATAATTCCTCTTCAAGATATATTAGGATTAGGAAAAGATAGTAGAATGAATACTCCATCAACTGTTGGAAAAAATTGGGAGTGGAGAGTATACAAGAATTATAGGCACCCAGATTTAGAAAATAAATTAAATTTTTTAGTTAATAAATACAATAGGAATAAAGATTAGGAGAAAAAGATGAAATTTGAAAAAGAATTATGGAAAGAAAAATTAGAAGAAAAATTGTTAGAAAAGTTTAGTGTTACATTAAAAGATGCAAGTAATTTCGAAGTATATCAAGCTTTAGGTGAAACAGTTATTAGTTTCATAGCTAGGGATTGGTATGATACTAAACAAAAATATTCACAAGAGAAACAAGTATTTTATTTATCTTCTGAATTTTTAATGGGGAGAGCTTTAGGGAACAACCTAATTAATCTTGGAATCGAAAAAGAAATTAGAGAGTTTCTAGAAGAAATTGGTATAGATTATAATAAGGTTGAAGATGAAGAAGAAGATGCAGCTTTGGGAAATGGTGGTCTTGGAAGACTAGCAGCTTGTTTTATGGATTCATTGGCAACTTTGAATTTACCGGGTCAAGGATATAGCATAAGATACAGAAATGGTATATTTAATCAATTTATGAGAGATGGGTATCAAGTTGAAAAACCTGAAACTTGGCTTAATTATGGAGATGTTTGGTCTATTGAAAGACCTGAAGATGAAGTAATTGTAACTTTTGGTAATGGTTCTGTTAAAGCATTGCCATATGATATGCCAATTATTGGTTATGATACAAAAAATATAAATACTCTTCGTTTATGGGAAGCACATTCTATAGTGGACTTAAATTTAGAAGTTTTTAATCAACAAAATTATTTATATGCAACTCAAGATAAGACTTTAGCAGAAGATATATCAAGAGTCTTATATCCAAATGATTCTACGGATGAGGGTAAAAAATTAAGATTAAAGCAACAATATTTCTTTGTTTCAGCTTCGTTACAAGATATAGTTAAAAAATTTAAGAAAGTACATGGAAGAGAATTTGAAAAATTTTCAGATTATGTTGCAATCCAATTAAATGATACTCACCCTGTTATAGGAATACCTGAACTTATGAGAATACTTGTTGATATTGAATCTATAAAATGGGAAGATGCTTGGGAAATTGTTAAAAAAACTTTCTCTTATACGAATCATACAATACTTGCAGAAGCAATGGAAAAATGGTGGGTTGGACTATATCAAGAAGTTGTACCTAGAATTTTCCAAATAACTGAAGGAATACATAATCAACTTAGAGCAGAACTTGCCAATTTATACCCTAATGATATTGCAAAGCAAGAAAGAATGTCTATTATAAACGGAAATATGATACATATGGCTTGGCTTGCTATTTATGGAAGTCATAAAATAAATGGAGTTGCAGAATTACATACAGAAATTTTAAAAAATCGTGAGTTAAAAGATTGGTATGAATTATATCCAGAAAAATTTTTAAATAAAACTAATGGAATAACTCCTAGAAGATGGTTATTAAAATCTAATCCTCAACTTTCTAATTTAATAACAGATTTAATTGGAAATAAATGGATAACTGACCTATCAGAATTAAAAAAAATAGAGAAATATATTGATAATGAGGAAGTATTAAATAAGATTTTGGATATAAAAACTGAAAAGAAAAAAGAACTTGTTGATTATCTAAGAGAAGTCCAAGGTGTAGAAGTTAATCCAAATTCTATATTTGATGTACAAGTAAAAAGATTACATGAATACAAAAGACAATTATTGAATATATTCCAAGTATATGACCTATATAATCAATTAAAACAAAATCCAAATATGGACTTTACTCCGGTTACTTATATATTTGGAGCTAAAGCAGCACCAGGATATAGAATTGCAAAAGGAATAATTCGTTTAATAAATGATGTTGCTCAAGTAATAAATTCAGATGCAGATGTAAAAGATAAATTAAAGGTTGTATTCATAGAAAATTATAGAGTTACAGTTGCAGAAAAAATATTTCCTGCAGCTGATATATCAGAACAAATTTCAACAGCAGGTAAGGAAGCATCTGGAACAGGAAATATGAAGTTTATGCTAAATGGAGCATTAACAATAGGGACTCTAGATGGTGCAAATGTTGAGATAGCTAAAGAAGCCGGAGAAGAAAATGAATATATTTTTGGTATGAAAGTAGAGGATATAGATGCATTAAAACATAAAGGTTATGATCCTAGATATCCATACAATAATACTACTGGTCTTAAAAAAGTTGTAGATGCACTAATAGATGGAAGTTTAAGTGATTTAGGTAGTGGAATTTATAGAGAAATTTATTCTTCACTTATGGAATATGGAGATCAATATTTTGTTTTAGAAGATTTTGAAAATTATAGAAAAACTCAAAGAGATATTAATAGAGATTACAAAGATAGAATTACTTGGGCAAAAAAGATGCTAATAAATATTGCTAATGCTGGTAAATTTTCATCTGATAGAACAATATTAGAATATGCCAATGAAATTTGGGGAATCAAGGAAAGTAAAATATAAGTATTCACAATAAAATATAAGAGGTGACAATATGAATGCAAGTTTTGAACAATATTTATTTCATCGTGGAGAATTAACGGAAACATATAAATATCTAGGGGCTCATCCTAGTAGAACTTCTACAATATTTCGTGTTTGGGCACCAAATGCAAAATCAGCAGCTATTGTTGGAGATTTTAATAATTGGATACCAAGAGATATTGATTTTTGTAAGAGAATAACAGAAGCTGGAGTTTGGGAAGTTGAAATTTTAAAATTAAAAAAGGGAAATATCTATAAATTTAGAATAGAGAAAGAAAATGGAGAAATGGTTTTAAAATCTGATCCCTATGCCTTTTATTCTGAAATTAGACCAAATACAGCTTCCATAGTATATGGTCTTCCTAAATTTCGTTGGGGAGATAAAAGATGGCTTAATAAAAGAAAATTAGATTTTACAGCTCCTATAAATATATATGAAGTACACTTAGGATCATGGCTTTTAAAAGATGACGGTACTTTTTATAATTATAGAGAACTGGCTGAAAAATTAGTTGAATATCTAAATGAAATGAATTATACACATATTGAAATTATGCCTATAACAGAATATCCTTTTGATGCTTCTTGGGGCTATCAAGGGACAGGATATTTTTCAGCTACAAGCAGATATGGAAGTCCTGAAGATTTTATGTATTTTATAAATTATTTGCATCAACATAAAATTGGAGTCATTCTTGATTTAGTCCCAGGGCATTTTTGTAAAGATGCTCATGGCTTATATAGGTTTGATGGCTCAGCTTGTTATGAGTTTGAAAATGCTGAATTAGGTGAAAATGAATGGGGAACAGCTAATTTTAATATTAGTAGAAATGAAGTAAAATCATTTTTACTTTCAGCTTTTAATTTTTGGTTAACAGAATTTCATATAGATGGAATTAGAATGGATGCTATATCCAATATGTTGTATTTCAAAGATAACAGTGAAAATCTTTTATCAATAGAGTTTTTGAAATATTTAAATCAAACTTTACATCAAAAATTTCATGATATTATGTTAATTGCAGAAGATTCATCGGCTTATCCACTTGTAACAAAATATCCGAGTGATAATGGACTAGGTTTTGATTTTAAATGGAATATGGGCTGGATGAATGATACTTTAAAATATATGAGTATAGATCCATTTTTTAGAAAAGATCATCATGGAAAACTAACTTTTTCATTTATGTATGCTTTTTCTGAAAACTTTTTACTTCCTCTTTCACATGATGAGGTTGTACATGGTAAAAATTCTATATTAAATAAAATGCCTGGATATTATGAAGATAAGTTGTCTCATGTTAAAAATTTATATTCATATCAAATGGCTCACCCTGGGAAAAAATTGAATTTTATGGGGAATGAATTTTCTCAAGGTTTGGAATGGAGATACTATGAAGAACTTGAATGGAAGCTATTAAATGAAAACCAAGGAAGTAAAGATATTCAAGAATATACTAAAGCTTTAAATAAAATGTATTTAGAGGAGAAAGCTTTATGGTATGATGGTCAAGATGGTTTTGAATGGATAGAGCATGAGAATATACAAGAAAATATGATAGTATTTTTAAGAAAAATTCCGGATATGAGTGAATTTATAATTGCAGTATTCAACTTTTCTGGAAAGGAGCAAAAAAAATATAAAATAGGAGTTCCTTTTAATGGAGAGTATGAAATTATTTTAAATAGTAATGATAAAAAATTTGGTGGAGATTCAAAAAATAAAAAGAAAAACTTTAAAACTATAAATGAAGAATGGAATTATCGTAAATATCATATAGAAATTGATGTTTCAAAAAATTCTTCTTTGTTCATCAAAATTAAAAATGAAAATTAGTCTCTGACGTCCGTATTAGTTTGAAGAGCCTGTGTTCATTGAGCTCGTAGAACTCATATGGCTGTCAAGAGATTTTATTTATTAAAGTATGAAAAAGAATAAAGTTAGAGAAAAAAAAGATAAAATTAGTTTCTTGAGAGACTACTTTCAATATTTAATTTAAAACTTTTAAAATATACAGATTTAAGGAGGCTCAACTATGAAGAAAAAGATTATTGCTATGATTTTAGCTGGTGGACAAGGTAGTAGACTGAAAGAATTAACAGAAGATACTGCAAAACCAGCAGTATTATTTGGGGGAAAATATAGAATCATCGATTTTACTTTAACTAATTGCTCTTATTCAGGAATTGATACAGTAGGAGTATTAACTCAATATGAACCTCATCTTTTAAATAAACATATAGGTAGAGGATCATCATGGGATTTAGATAGATTGAATAGTGGAGTTACTGTATTACAACCACATACTAAAAAAAATGATGAAAAAGGTTGGTATAAAGGAACAGCTAATGCTATTTATAGAAATATAAAATTTGTTGAAGAGTATGACCCAGAGTATATTTTAATTTTATCTGGTGATCATATTTATAAAATGGATTATGATAAAATGCTAGATTTTCATATTAAAAAAAATGCTGATGCTACTATTGGAGTATTTAGAGTTCCTATTGAAGAAGCACCAAGTTTTGGAATAATGAATACTAATGAAGATATGTCTATATATGAATTTGAAGAAAAACCTAAAAAACCAAAAAGTGATTTAGCTTCTATGGGTATATATATATTCAATTGGAAGTTATTAAAAGAGTATCTAATATCAGATGAAAAAGATAGTAAGTCTGATAATGACTTTGGTAAAAATATAATTCCTAATATGTTAAATGACGGTAAAAAAATGTTTGCTTACCCGTTTGAAGGATATTGGAAAGATGTAGGTACAATTCAAAGCTTCTGGGAAGCCCATATGGATTTATTAAAAGAGGATAATGAGTTAGATCTCTTTGATAAATCTTGGAGAATTAATACAAGACAAAAAGTATATGTACCATCATACTTTTCTCCCGAAGCAAAAATTAAAAATACATTGATAGACAAAGGTTGTTTTATAGATGGAGAAATCCAAAATTCTGTAATTTTTCCTGGAGTTAGGGTTGGAAAAGGTAGTAAAATTATTGATTCTATAATTATGTCTGATACTGTTATTGGAGAAAATGTTATTATAAAAAAATCTATTATTGCTAATGATGTAAATATTTTAGATAATATTGAAATTGGAAATGGAAAAAGTATTATGGTCATTGGAGAAAATAAAACTATAAATAAGGAGATGAAATAATTATGATTAAAAATTATATGAGTGTTATTTACTTAGGTGAAGATAAAAAAAATATAAGCTCATTGACAAAATCAAGACCTTTATCTTCTATTCTTATTGCAGGGTCATATCGTATTATTGACTTTGCTTTATCTAATTCCGTTAATGCAGGTATTAGGAATGTAGGATTATTTTCTGGAGAGGAAGATATTAGCTCTCTAACTGATCATATAGGTATAGGTAGTGAATGGGATTTAGCCAGAAAAAAAGATGGAATTTTTATTTTTAGACAAATGTCAGATAATAACCTTTCTATGAATAGAGATAGAATTGAAAAAAATATGGAATATTTGATGAGAAGTTCACAAGAAAATATAGTTATTTTAAGTGCTCATGTATTGTGTAACTTAGATCTTAATGATATAATCAAAAAGCATGAAGAATCTGGAAAGGAAATAACTATGGTTTATAAAAAGATTAATAAATCAAGTGATTATCCTGAACATTGTAATGCAATTAAATTAGATAAAAATAAAAGAGTTATTAGCATAGGCCAAAATATTATTTCACAAGCTAGAGGAAATATCTCATTAGAGACTTTTGTTATAAGTAAAAAATTAGCTATGAAACTTTTAATAGATAGTATAAAAAATAATAAATATGCTACTTTACCTGAATTAATAGCTAGAGATTTAGATAATTTGGAAGTAAACTCTTATGAATTTAAAGGATATTCTAAACATATAAGCTCAACAAAGGAATATTTTGAGTTTAATATGGATATTTTAAATAAAGAAATAAGAGAAGATTTATTTGGAGAAAATAACGATAGAAAAATTTTTACAAGAATGAAAGATACTCCACCAGCATTATTTAAAAAGACTGCTGAAGTAGAAAACTCTCTTGTTTCAAACGGTTGTATAATAGAAGGTAGATTAAAAAATAGTGTACTATCTCGTGGAACAATAGTAGAAAAAGGAGCAGTTTTAGAAAATTGTATAGTTCTTCAAGATTGTACTATAAAATCTAATGCTATTTTAAAAAATATCATAATAGATAAGAATAATATAATAGCTTCTGAAGAAAAATTAAATGCTTCTCCAGAACATCCACTAGTAATTGAAAAGCAAATCAGATGGGATATTAATAAATATAAAGATTTAATAGATTATATAAATAATGATTAGAAAGAAGAAATAGAATGAAAGTATTATTATTAAGTGGTTTTCTTGGTGCTGGGAAAACCACATTTATAAAAGAAATGGCAAAGCATATTAATTTAGAGTTCGTTATTTTAGAAAATGAATATGCTGACGTAGGTGTAGATAAAGATTTTTTAAATAGTAAGGAAAATTTAAAAGTTTGGGAAATGGCAGAGGGGTGTATCTGTTGTTCTATGAAAGGGGATTTTAAAAATTCTATAAAAAGAATATATCAAGAAATAGAACCAGAATATCTAATAATTGAACCGACTGGTGTTGGAATGTTAAGCTCTATTCTTGAAAACATTAAAGAAATCAAAGATATAGATATACAATTTCTAAATCCACTTACATTTATAGATGTTACTTCCTTTGAAGAATATATAGAAAGTTTTAAAAATTTTTTTATCGATAATTTGAAAAATACAGGAAAAATAATTTTAACTAAACTTCAAAATATTAATTTTAATAAAAAACAAGATATTATTAAAAAAATTTTAGAAATTAATAATAATATAGAAATTATTAGTGAAGATTATAGATATTTTTCTAAAGAATGGTATGAAGAAATATTAAATAGAGATTTCGAAAATAAAGTTATTGATAAAAATTTTTCAATAGGGACACATATTAATTTAAGAACATTTTCTAAAGAAAATCTAAATTTAAATAATATGGATAAATTAGGGAAGTTTTTAGAAGAGTTAATTGAAGGGAAATATGGAAAAGTATATAGGGCTAAAGGAATTGTGGATATAGGTGGTTATTGGGGACAATTTAATTTAGTTCATAAAAATTTTGAGATGGAAGCAATTGAAAAAGCTACAAACTCAAAGATAGTTATAATTGGAAATAACTTAGATATTAAGAAATTAGAAGATATATAAAAGGAATAAAGATGGATTTTCAAAAACTAATAAATGAAATATTAAATGAAATAAAAATAGATAAGTCTTATAGAAAAATAATATTTTCTAATACTAAGAATGCTGAGTTTGAAAAAATTATTATAAAACCAATTCAATTGAAAAATGGAGAAGCAATCCAAATTGAAAGTTTTAAAAATAATAAGGCCTTTCATAAAAATATAGATATTAAAGATAATGATATCTTACTAACTATTATAGATAAATATGTGAGTACATATTCTCAAATATTAGTTCAAAAACTAGGACTAGATTTAACTTATTTAAAGAAAAAAAATAAAAATGATTTTTCTAAAAAAGAAAATAAAAATAATTTTAAAGAAGTCAATTTAGAACATAATAAAAAGAAAAAATATATTTTAAATGAAGGCGAAAAAATAGATTTCCTTATTGAGTTAGATGTTATGACAGAAGATGGAAAAGTATTAAAAGCTAATTATAATAAATTTAGACAAATTAATAAATATCTCGAATTTATTGATGATTCCATTAAAGAAATGAAAGAAAAAAAACTTATTGAGAATAAAATTAAAATATTGGATTTTGGCTGTGGGAAATCATATTTAACTTTTGCTCTTTATTATTATCTACAAAAATACAGAGATGATTTAAGTTTTTCAATAGTTGGTCTAGATTTAAAAAAAGATGTAATTGAATTTTGTAATAAAACTGCAAAAAAATTAGGCTATGAAAATTTAGAATTTCTTAATGGAAATATAAAAGACTATGAAAATGTAGAGGAAGTTGATTTAGTTTTTTCACTTCATGCTTGCAATAATGCTACTGATTATTCACTAGAAAAAGCATTAAGTCTAAATGCTAAAGCTATACTTGCTGTCCCTTGTTGTCATCATGAATTTTTTGATAAAATTTTAAAAAACAAAAACTCTGAAATTTTTAATAATTTAAAAATTATGACTGAAAATGGAGTTGTTCTTGATAAATTTGCTACTTTAGCAACTGATAGTTTTCGTTCATTAGGATTAGAACTTTGTGGGTACAAAACTAAAATGTTAGAATTTATAGATGTTGAACATACTCCAAAAAATATTTTAATAAGAGCAATAAAATCAAACAATATAAATTATGATGAGAAATTAGAAGAGTATAATAAATTAAAAAAATTTTTAGGAATTGAACCCATGTTAGAGGAGTTAATTAAAAAATATTTTAAAAAGATTAATTAAATTATTTAAATAAATAATATTTTATAAGAAAAAATTCTTTTTTTAATTGACAAGATAATAATTATATGTTAATATAAATAAGATTAACGCATAATAAAGGTGTTCAGCAACCTTATATTAGCGAATTACATATGGAGGTGTTGATATGTACGCAGTAATTAAAACTGGAGGAAAACAGTATAAAGTTACAGAAGGTGATGTATTAAGAGTAGAAAAATTAAATGCTGAAGTTAATACAACTGTTGAATTAACAGAAGTTCTTTTAGTAGCTGGAGATAACACAGTTAAAGTGGGATCACCATTAGTTGAAGGAGCAAAAGTAGTTGTAGAAGTTTTATCACATGGAAAAGGTGCTAAAGTAATTAACTTCAAATACAAGCCTAAAAAAGCAAGTCATAGAAAAAAAGGTCACAGACAATTATTTACTGAAGTAAAAGTTACTTCAATAAATGCTTAATTATGACAAAAATTGAAATTTTTAGGAAAAATCAAAGTATAGTCGGATATAAAGCAAGTGGTCATTCTGGTTATGCTGAAGAGGGAAGTGATATAATATGTGCTTCTATCTCAACAGCTTTACAAATGGTTTTAGCAGGTATTCAAGAAAAATTAAATTTAAATCCTATTGTAAAAATAGATGATGGATTTTTAGATGTTTCTTTAAGAAATATTGAAAAATCAAAGTTTAATGAAATTGATATTTTAACTGAAACTATGTTTATATTTTTAAAAGAATTGACAAAGCAATATCCAAAATACATTAAACTTGTAGAAAAGGAGGATAAGTAAATGCAATTTTTATTAAATATACAATTATTTGCACATAAAAAAGGGCAAGGTTCTGTTAAGAACGGAAGAGACTCTAATCCTAAATATCTTGGAGTTAAAAAATACGATGGAGAAGTTGTTAAAGCTGGTAATATCATAGTTAGACAAAGAGGAACTCAATATCATGCTGGAAACAATATGGGAATCGGTAAAGATCACACTCTTTTCGCTTTAATTGATGGATATGTTAAATTTGAAAGATTAGGAAAGAACAAAAAACAAGTTTCTATCTATTCTGAAAAATAATAAAAAAAATTAAAACTTCTATATGCTGATATAGAAGTTTTTTTATTCTATAGAAAAGTATAAAATTAAATAGCAAAATTAGTCTCTGATGTCCGTATTAGTTCGAAGAGCCTGTGTTCATTGAGTTCGTAGAACTTATACGGCTATCAAGAGACTTTATTTATATGCAAAACTCTTTTTTTGTGATAGAATATCTATATAAATGAGGTGATAATGTTGGACTTAAAAGTAATTGATAATAATGAGATAGTCATAAGTCAAAGAAAAAAAAGAAATAGAGACAATAAAAAAACTGTCTTTGAAATATATAAATCTGAAAAAACTGTAAAAGACTATATGTTCTACCTTAAAGATTTTTTACATTTTATATACGATGGGGACAAAGATTTCTCATTAAATGAAGTTATCCCTCTTATGCAAGATATTACAAAAGATGATATAGATGAATATATTGTTCATTTATTCGAAGATAGGAAATTGAAAAATACTTCTGTTAATAAGATTTTATCTGCATTAAAATCATTATATAAAGAATTGGAAGCTAAAGGCTTAGAAAATCCAATTAAATATACAAAGTTATTTCCTGTTACTAGGAATATAGAAAATGTATTAAAAGTTTCTATTTCAGATATAAAAAAAATTATAGGACTTTATAAGGTTGATACAGAAAAACAATATAGAAATATTACAATATTATATACATTATTCTATACTGGAATGAGAAGCAAGGAGTTATTAACATTAAAATTTAAGCATTTTTTAAAAAGAGAAGATAACTATTTTTTTAAATTAGAAAATACAAAAAGTAAAAAAGATGTTTATAAGCCAATACATCCTGCTCTTGTTAACAAATTAGCTGATTATAAAAATTACTTAAAAAAAATTTATAACTTAGATGAAAATGAACTTGAAGAGCATTTTATTTTTTCTGTATCTGTAGAAGAAAACACTCCTATTTCATATAGAGCATTGAATTTGTTGGTTAAAGAAATGGGAAAATTAATCCAAAAGGATATAAGCCCACACAATATTAGACACGCTATTGCAACGGAGCTATCTCTAAATGGTGCTGATATTTTGGAAATAAGAGATTTTTTAGGACATTCTGATACTAAGGTTACAGAAGTATATATAAATGCTAAATCTGTTTTAGAGAAAAAGGTTCTTGATAAATTGCCAGATATAAATTTAGATGATTAAAACTTTAAAAGTAAAGATAGTCCTATATTTTTTATTACAATATAATAATTTTATTAATTATTATCAAAAAAATATTCTGTTTTATATAAAAGTCCTATATTTAATTTTCTAAATTAATATATATAATTAAACTTTATTTATAAAAATTAATAATTAAATACTTTATAAAATTACTTAATATATACTAGAATAATATATAGATGCATTTTTAAACTAAAATAATATAAATAAAAAAATAAATAAAAATATAGGACAAAAATTAGAAGAACTATAAATTTTTTTATTCTGTAGAAGAATATGGAATTAAAAATTAGAAAATGCTTAATTATTATTAATAAGATTAAAATAAATAAAATTTTGGATTCTATTTTTTTAAAAGTATGAAATTAAATAATAAAAATTAGACTCTAACGTCCGTATTAGTTCGAAGAGTCTATGTTTATTGAGCTTGCAAAACTCATACGGCTATCAAGAGACTTTATTTATGATAAAAAGTTTCGTATGATATGGAACATAAATAAGAAAAGAAAAATTATTTTAAAAGTTGATTTTGAAAACTGCATATAATAATAATTATATGCAGTTAAATATTTAAAATAAAAATTATTTTATAGAATAAAAATATAATAAAAAATATAGGTCTTTTATTAAGACTTATTTTTTTATTATATAGGAAAGTATAAATTTAATATAAAAATTAGTCTCCGACGTCCGTATTACTCTGGAGAGCATTTCGGTGAGCTCGGAAGAGTCATACGGCTGTCAGGAGACTTTATTTATACAAAAATTATAAAATTAAATAGCAAAATTAGTATCTGATCTACGTATTAGTTTGAAGTTGCTGTATACAACTATTAAAAGACTTTTTTTATTTAATATAAATTTTTAGATGCTTGTATATTTTGTTAATTTTTGATAGAATTTAAAATATATAAAATTTCTTTATTTTAATTTATAAATTAAATAAAGAAAATTAGTCTCTGACGTCTGTATTAGTTCGAAGAGCCTCTGTTTATTATCCTCATAGAACTCATACGGCTGTCAAGAGATTTTATTTGTATATATTCGATAAGAGGTTAATATGAAAATAAGTGATGATGATATAAAAACGATAGAAGTATTTAATGGCATCAATAGTAGCACAATAGAAGATATAAAAAAGAGTGCTGATATTATTCAGTTAAAAAAGAATAGAGCACTTTATTCGGATAGGCAAGTTATAGATTATGTATATTTTTTACTTTCAGGAAATATTAGTCTTATAAAGTCAAATGAAAATGGAGAAAGTAGAGTAATTTTTTTGCTTTCTTCGGGCTCTATGATTAATCAACCTTTAATGAGAAAAAATACTTCTGGTTTGGAGTGTTGGGGTTTTGAAGATTCTAAAATTATAAGAATTACTTTTGATAAATTTGATCAACTTATGTCTAAAGATTATACTTTAGCTAGAAATTGTATGTTGTTTATGGAAAGAAGAATTAGAAGGCTTTATAGACAACTTAAAAATTCTGTTACTCTCAGCATCGAAAAAAGACTTTCAGCAAAGTTATATAGACTTGCTCTTGAGCATGGTATAAAAGATAATTCCTTTGAAAATTATACTTTAATAAATTTGAATATAAGTGTTACTTATATGGCAAAGATGCTTGGTTATCAAAGAGAAACTGTTTCTAGAGCTATTAAAATATTGATGAAAAATGAAATTTTAAAAATGGAAGAAAGAAAGTTTTATGTAAATATGAAATTAGCGAATCAATTCTTTAAGAAATAACTAAAGAATTATATTGAAATTATTAAGATTTTTTATAAAAACTGTGATTTTTATTACAGTTTTTTTATTTGTAAAATGTTAAAATATTGAAACGTATGAAATTAAATTATATATATCTTATTTTCTATTAAAATGAGGAGGAAACGAAACTATATGAAATTTAAACTATCCATCGAGCAATTTGATGAGGGTCTTAAAAAACTTTCAGAAAAATACAAGATTTTTGCTCCTAAAACTTTTGAAAAAAGAGGAACATATTCAGATACAGATGTTGTAAGATATGCTCTTGTTAAAAGTTTTTCTGAAATGAACTGGGAAGATAAATCACACTTTCCAGCTAAGGAAGCATTATTGCCAGTTAATGAAGTTTTATTTTATTACACAGAAGATGAATACACAATCCCTAAGGAAGATGAAAGAGAAAATCTAGTTTTTTTAAGAGCATGTGATATGAATGCTATAAAAAGATTAGATCAAATTTATTTAAACAATGGTGCAAGTAAAGATTTTTTCTATACTAAAAATAGAAATAAAACAAAATTTATCGTTGTAGGCTGCACAAAAACTTTTAGAAATTGTTTTTGTGTAAGTATGGGTACAAACAAAAGTAGCAATTATGATGGAGCTATGAATATCAGAGAAAATGAAATTCAGTTAGAAGTTGTGAACGAATCTTTAAATGTATTTGATTATAACAGAGAAATAGACTTTGATATTGATTATGTTAGCTCAAATGAATTCAAAGTTGATTTACCAAAAGAAGTTGACTTTACATATATTTCAAATCATAAAATGTGGGATGAATATGATACTAGATGTATCGGTTGTGGTAGATGCAATTATAGCTGTCCTACTTGTACTTGCTTTTCTATGCAAGATATTAAATATAAGCAAAATAATAACATGGGAGAAAGAAGAAGAGTTTGGGCTTCTTGCCAAGTTGATGGTTACACAAATATAGCAGGTGGACACTCATTTAGACAAAAACAAGGTCAAAGAATGAGATTTAAAACTCTACATAAAATCCATGATTATAGAAAAAGATTTGGTGAAAATATGTGTGTAGGTTGTGGTAGATGTGATGATATGTGCCCTCAATATATTTCTATATCTGAGGCTTATGAAAAAGTTACAAATGCTATGAAAGAAAAAGAAAATGATGATAAATTAGTTTCTGAAGTATATGAAAAAGTTATTCAAGCAATACAAGATAAAAGAGAGGGATAAGAATGTGTAATTGTAGTAATCCATATATACCAAGTCCAGCTGAAATACTTGAAATTATAAAGCACACTGAAAATGAATGGACTTTTAGAGTTAAAGCTGATACGAGTCTAACAAAACCAGGACAATTTTACGAAATTTCTTTACCAAAATTTGGAGAAAGTCCTATATCAGTTTCTGGGATTGGAAAAGATTTTATAGACTTTACAATAAGAGCTGTAGGTAGAGTTACAAATGAAATATTTGAATATAAAATTGGGGACAAACTTTTTATTAGAGGACCATATGGTAATGGTTTTGATCTTAACGAATACAATGGAAAAGAATTGGCTATTGTTGTCGGAGGAAGTGCTTTAGCACCAGTTAGGGGAATTATACAACATGTATATAATAATTTAGATAAAGTAAAATCATTTAAATTAATAGCAGGTTTTAAATCTCCAAAAGATATATTATTTGCTAAAGATTTAGAAGAATGGTCTAAAAAATTAGATGTTATAGTTACAGTAGATGGAGCTGAAGATGATTATAAAGGTCCAAAAGGACTTGTTACAAAATATATACCAGATATAAAGTTTAATGATTTAAATAATTCATCAGCAGTGGTTGTTGGGCCACCTATGATGATGAAATTTTCTGTAGCAGAATTTTTAAAATTAAATTTATCTGAAAAAAATATTTGGGTTTCTTATGAAAGAAATATGCATTGTGGTATAGGAAAATGTGGTCATTGTAAAATGGATGCAACATATATTTGCCTTGATGGTCCTGTTTTTAATTATGAATTTGCAAAAAATTTAGTTGATTAGGAGGAAATATGATAAGAGATCTAAATACAAAAAAAGTTATGAAAAATGCTTTTAGAATAACTAAAACTAAATATAAAACAGCTCTTAGAGTTAGAGTTCCTGGAGGACTAATTAATCCTGAATGTCTAATGATAGTTTCTGAAATCTCTTCTAAATATGGAGATGGTCAAATTCATATGACAACAAGACAGGGATTTGAAATTCTAGGGATAGATATGGAGAATATGCCTGAAGTCAATAAAATGGCACAGCCTCTTATTGAAAAATTAGGCATTAATCAATCTGAAAAAGGTACTGGATATGGAGCAGCAGGAACAAGAAATATCTCTGCTTGTATAGGGAATAAAGTTTGTCCTAAAGCTCAGTATAATACTACAGAATTTGCAAGAAGAATTGAGAAAGTGGTTTTCCCACATGATTTACATTTTAAAATTGCTTTAACTGGGTGCCCTAACGATTGTATTAAAGCTAGAATGCATGACTTTGGAATTATAGGAACTTGTCTTCCAGAATACGAAATGGATAGATGTGTTACTTGTGGTGCATGTGTAAAAAAATGTAAAAAGTTATCTGTTAATGCTTTAAAAATTGAAAACAATAAAATTGTTAGAGATGAGAATAAATGTATTGGTTGTGGTGAATGTGTTATTAACTGCCCTATGTCTGCTTGGACAAGAAGCCCTAAAAAATATTATAAATTAATGATAATGGGTAGAACTGGTAAGAAAAATCCAAGACTGGCTGAAGACTGGTTAAGATGGGTAGATGAAGATAGTATTGTAAAAATCATTGAAAATACATATAAATATGTAACAGAATACATATCAAAAGATGCTCCTAATGGAAAAGAACATATTGGATACATTGTAGATAGAACTGGATTCGAAGAATTTAGAAAATGGGCTTTACAAGATGTAAAATTACCTGCTGAAGCAGTTGAATTAAAAAATATTTATTGGTCAGGTCCTAAATACGACTGGTAATTATAAATAAATAGTCCTTGATTCTCCTTTAAAAGGTTATCAAGGACTTTATTTTTATTAGATAGTTACTAATTTTTGACCAATTTTTCTTAATTGTTCTAATTCTTCATCACTAGGAGCTTCATTAGCTAAAACTGGCATATCAACTATATTAGCACCAAAACCTTCTAATTGAGCTTTCCAGTTGTCAGCGTATTCTCCGCCTCCCCAACCATAAGAACCAAATATATAAACTTTTTTACCATTGAATTTTGCTCCATCTTCTTCCATAAAAGGAACTAAGTAGTTTTCTTCAATAGTTTCTGCTCCTGTTGCAGATGAACCCATAACTATAACATCACTAGCAAAGATATCATCTTTATTCATTTCATCTACTTTGTAAACATTAACAGTTCCTCCTGCTGCTTTTATTCCTTCTTCAATAGCTTGTGCCATAGAGTAAGTATTTCCAGTTGAACTGTAATACACTAAACTTATTTTGTTCATATTTTCATATCCTCCTAAATTAAAATAATTATAAATAAAGTCTCTTGACAGCCGTATCAGTTTACGAGCTCAATAAACACAGGCTCTTCGAACTAATACAGACGTCAGAGACTAATTTTGCTATTTAATTTTATAATTTCTTATAGAAAAAATAAATTCTTTACTTATTAACTCATATATTTATTATACACTATTTTTTTAAATTTTAAAAGCTTAATTTTAATTTCTTTTATTATTGTTTTTCTGCTCTAGATTTACTAATATACTCAGGCTCTAAAGTATAAATATTATCTTCTTTTCTAGTTAATGATAATTCACATAAAATAGAAGCTCTAGGAAATGAATTATACCTAGAGAAAATAATTGCTCTCTCACCTAAGTTATTTTTTAAGATGTCAGTGTAATTAATTGCCCCATCTCCAACAAAAATATATTTTTTATTTGAATCCAATTCTTTTAATAAATCAATCAAATACCCATCAGCACACATATTATCATGCTTATAGTATACCCTTTCTTTTCTAGCATCAATCAATGGAATTACTTCCGTACAAGTATTATCTTCAGCAATAGCTTCTAAAATATCTAATTCATTAATTCCTACAAGCGGTTTATTTAAAGCCATAGCTAGTCCTTTGGCAATACCTAATGCAATTCTAACTCCAGTAAATGAACCTGGTCCTATAGCAACAGCAATTTTATCAATACTATTTATATTTAGTGAAGAAATCTTAAAAAGATTATCTATTATAGGCATAACAATATTAGAGTGATTTTTTTCAACACTTAAACTAGTTTCTGCTATCATTCCTTTTTTATCATCAAATATAGAACAAGTACAAATTTTTGTAGATGTATCAATTCCCAAAACCAACATAGTTTAAAAGTTCCTCCTCTTTTTTAGAATTTCCAATATATTTTATATTAACTTTTCTTTCATCATCTTTAGTAGAGTAAGAAAAATCAATTCTTATATACTCTTTTGGTAAGTCATCTAAAATAATATCAGCCCATTCTATCAATGCTACTCCACCATTATTAATGTAGTCTTCATAACCAATTTCATAAATCTCTTCCGAATTACAAAGTCTATACACATCAAAATGGTAAAGAGGTAATCTACCAGTTAAATATTCAAGAACATAATTAAATGTAGGGCTTTTTAAATTTTCTTTAACTCCAAATTCTTTAGCAAATGTTTTTGTAAAGGTAGTTTTTCCAGTTCCTAAATCTCCAATAAGAGCAATAACTGTATTTTCACTAGCATAGTTAGCAATCTTTTTTGCTAATGTATCTATCTCTGAAAAATTTAAAATCTTTTCCATGATTTCCTCCCTTATTTTTGATTAATCTTATTTATAATATTGGTAGTAGATTTACCTTCAACAAAATTTAAAATTACAACCTCTCCACCATAGCTTTCAACAATTTTAGTTTCCGGCAAATCATCTTTTTGATAATCTCCACCTTTAACATGTACTGAAGGCTTAAGGAAAGCTATTAAATCTTCAGGTGTATTTTCTTCAAAGATAACAGTATAATCAACAGATTTTAAACCATTTAAAACAAAAGTTCTATCTAGTTGAGAATTTACTGGTCTTGTTTCTCCTTTTAATTTTTTAACAGAAGTGTCAGAGTTTACCCCAACAACAAGTATATCCCCTAATTTTTTTGCTTCCTCTAGGTAAGTAACATGTCCTGAATGAAGTATATCAAAGCAACCATTAGTAAAGACAACTTTTTTATTTTGAGCTTTGGCATTTTCTATAATTTCTCTTGCAAGATTTTTATCTATATTCATACTTACAAACGTTTCCTTTCTCTTTTAAAATCTCAATAAATTCAAAAATAATTTCTGCAGTAATTCCCCAAATAGCCTCATTTTCATACATATAAATATATATTTTTCTATCTGGTAACTTCCAATTATTTATATACTTTTTCGTAAAATTATATTTTTTTACATCAAATCTAGCCTTATTCCAAATTTCAATATTTTCAATTATAGGTTTATTATTAATAAAAAATTCTATTGGAACTGCTAAAAGTTTTTGAACTTCATTTTTATTATAATCTATATCTTCTATATTAGTAATATTAAGTTGACAGATATAACATTCAATGAATGCTCCTATTCCAGCAAACATAATTCCAAACTTTTCAATATTGCTAATTTGCTTTCTTTTAATTCTTAATTCTTCAATAGTTTCTCTAATAGCTGTTTGATGAAATGTCTTATCCAACAAATCTTTTTTGCCTCCTGGAAAAGATATTTCTCCACCTTGTCGTATATTTTCAGCTCTTTTTTCTAATATAAAGCAATCTTTACCATTTATTTTTGCAATGCAAATCATAATAGCACTTTCAAAAAATTTACTTTTTGATATTATTCTTTCATTTGACATAAATACTCCAAAGTTTATTTTAATATATTTCCTATTATAGCACAGAGATTAAAATAAAAAAAGTCCTTTAACAGCCGTATGAGTTCTACCCAATACGAATGTTAGGACTAATTTTTACTAAAGATTATTCTACATCACTGATGATAACTTCTTCAGTTGCATCTTCAGTTGCTGATTTTTCAGCTATTAAATCTTCGATATGTTCTTTCATTTCTGTAAGAGCTTCTATATCCATACTTTCAAAATTTGAAGAAGCAGAAGATTTTATATTAATCCCTTGACTTCTTAAAAAATCATCTATTTTAGCTTGATTTTTTTTGTAAAGATAAATTCCAAGTGCTGTAACTCCAACACCAACTGCTACTCCTACTAAATGATCTTTTGTAATTCCGTTTGTTCCAAACATATTAAAACCTCCTATTTAATTTTAAATTTATTATAATATTTTTGAGAAAATTTAATTTTTACTCAAAGTAATATATTTTTCATTTGATTGATATAAATGACTATTTCTTCTAAAAAAAGTTTGATGTATAAAATCAGATAAGTTCTCTACTGAATAATCATCTAATATAGTTGCTGTATATTGATGACCCTTATGTGTCTTTGTTCTAAATACTTTTACTATTTTAGATATATTATGAGATACAGTTAAATGTCTTCCAAAAGTAGTAAGCCACATAATTAATACAGAACTTAATTTTTGCTCAGTGAAGAATGATTTCAATAAATAAAGAGCTGGAAGCACTTCTATATCAAACATACCTCTTCTTTTAACTTCTCCATATGCATGTTCAAAAACAGATCCAACAGTTAATCCCATAGAAAACATATTCATAGAATTTTGAAGTTTTTCATCATTTTTATTAAAAATCATATTTATAGATGAAACTATTATTGAACCTAAAGCATACATAGAAAGTGGTGAAATTGATTTATACTCATGTTCTTCCACTATTTTTACAGGCATTAGTCCATTTTCTATTGAAAAACTTATAGCTGTTCTATAAATAATTTCTTGTAGAAATATTTCAGATGGCTCAAATCTTAATATAATAGTTTTTAAAACTTTATTGTATCTTAATTCTAAAAATTGTAAATTGTTTTTCATATTAGAGTAAAAATTTCTTATGTCTTTTATTGGAGCTGATAACTTTAATCTAACTCTATTAGGTAGCCTATGGACTACAGTTATCGATAATTTTTTCATTTTCCCTCCTAGTTACTCTTAATATCATATTTCAATAGTTTCAAAGAATTCATAACAACAAGTATAGTTGTAGAATTATGTAAAACAGATGCATAGATCGGAGCTAAAATTCCAGTTGCACCCAAAACTAAGGCAAAAGTATTAAGTCCAATTACCATTGCAAAATTTTCTTTAATTGTTTTTACTGTATTTTTTGAAAGCCCAATAACCCCCGGTACTAAAAGTGGATTATCTTGTGTGATTGTAATATCAGCAGCTTCCATAGCAACATCTGTTCTTGTACTTCCTAAAGCAACTCCAACATTTGCATATGATAAAGCAGGTGCATCATTTACCCCATCTCCTATCATGATTACATTTGAACCTTTAGATTGAAATTTTAGGATATTTTTTGCTTTATCTTCAGGCATTAGCTCAGACTCATATCTATCAATAGCCATTCTTGAAGCTATTGTTTCTGCTTGTTGTCTTAAATCTCCTGTTAGTAAAACAATATCATCTACTCCATAATTTCTTAATCTATTTATTGCTTTTTTTATGTTTTCTCTTGGAGGATCTGAAACTCCGATAATACCAATAATTTTATCATCTAGGGCTACATATATTCCAATTTCTCCTCTAGATATAACTCCTCTTTCAGCATCAGCAACTATATTTAAGTCAATTCCAGACTCTAACATAAACTTTTTGCTACCAACTCTAACAACTTTAGTTTTATCGACTTTTACTTCTACTCCTCTACTTACAATAGTTTTTATTTTCCCATGTTTTGGAATTTCTAGTCCTCTATCTTTTATTTCAGACATTATTGCAACTGCAAGAGGATGTGAAGATTGTTCTTCAGCAGCACCAGCAAGAGCTATCATTTCATTTTCTGATACAGAATTCCCAAAAACTTCTACACTTTGAACCTTTGGTTTTCCTTCTGTTATAGTCCCAGTTTTATCAAAAATTACAGTTTCTGCTTTTGATAATTCTTCAATAAAGTTACTACCTTTAACTAAAATACCATTCTTTGCTGCTGTATTTATTGCAGCTGAAAAAGCAACGGCAGTCGAAAGACGAATTCCACAAGAATAGTCTATGACAAGCATACTCATAGCTTTTCCTATATTTCTAGTAGTTGCATAAACTATTCCAGCTAAAATAAAGTTTAAAGGTATAAGTTGAGCAGAGAAAGTATCAGCATAATTTTGAATATCAGCTTTATTTGAATTAGCATCTTCAACTAATTTAATTATTCTCGAAACTGTTCTGTCATCTCCAACTTTTTCAGCTAGAATACTTATATTTCCACTTTTTATAATTGTTCCAGCATAAACTGATTCTCCTTCTCCTTTTTTAACTGGCATATATTCTCCAGTTATTGAAGATTGGTCTATAAGTGCTTCACCTTTTATTATTTTCCCATCAACACTTATTTTTTCTCCTGTTTGAACAACGATGATATCATCTTTTTGTATTTCTTCAATTGGAACTCTTTTTACATTATCTTCAGAAATTTCTTTCCAAACATAATTTTCTCCAACACTTAACATATCTTTAATTGCACCACGAGTTTTTTCCATAGTGTAAACAGTAAGTAATTCAGAAACTTCTTCTAAGAACATTATAGTCAATGCCGCACTTTCTTTTCCAAGTAGAATACTACTTATTATTGCACTAGAACTTAGAGTATCTGCATTAGGTCTTTTATTTTTTGCTAAAGACATTAATCCATTCTTTAACACTGGCATAGCTAAACCTATTGTAGCTAATGTATTATAATTAAAAAACTTTCTTAATCCTGTTGCTGTAACTGGATTTCTTGATTTTACAAAGATATTATAAGCTAAAAGTCCAGCAGTTGTAGCAATTTTTTGTATAATCTCTCTAGGAGATTCTTCTTGTAATTTTCTTTCTATTACATATTTTGATGCTCTCTCATTCTTTTCATTTTTACAAATTTCAAAGATATGAGCATTCAAAGTATTTTGAATAAGATTTATTAAATTTTGGTCACTTAGTGAAATATCTTCAAAATAAATAAGAATGCTTCCTGTAACTAGATTTATTTCAGCACTTTTAATATATTTTACTTGAAGTAATTGTTTTTCTATTTCAGATTTTAGTACTTTTCCCACAAATTTAAAAGCTTTACTTTTTATTCTAATTCTTCCTCTTAACCTATGAACTATTTCACAGGAAAGCAAATTATTATCTTTCATAGATTATTATTTTCCTCCCTCCAATTCATTTTTTAACATATTATAAAACTTTTTCACATTTTTTTCTACTTCATCTACAGACATTCCGTGATAAACTTCTTCATTATTTACAATTATTTCCCAAATTTTATTTAACCAGTTCACAATATCTTCTTCATTCAATTTTGTTTTATCATATTCTATTAAAACTTTACTTGTAAGATAAGAATATTCAATATTATTTATACCAGTTTTTAATTTTATGATTCCTGTAATATAACTTTCGTATTTTTTCATTTGTTCTGGGAATTTATCTAATGATGGAATAAGAAGTCTTACTCTTCCAGGAATACTATGAACAATTTTTACTTTATTAAACATTAAATAAGTTTTCTTTAATAAATTCTTTAACATTACTCCTCCCAATTAACTATTTTTTCCTAATAATCTATATGACCACCAAAGTAATGTTGCTCCACTAGGTAAAATAGGTTCAGTTTTAAATTTCTTAATACCATAACCAAGTAATATAAGACCAACTAAAGAATTTAAATCAAATAATCCCTTAGTTTTATTATATAAAGTTATATTAGCCACCTTAGCAAGCCCATCTAAATTTTCTTTAACTTTACCTTTTCTTTCTTTAAATAATTCTGAATCTAAATTAAGAAGTTTTAAAATAATTCCAAGCATAAACTGAGCATCTACTTGACTGTTATCAAATTCAATAGTTAGACTCCCTAAACTTTTTAAGATTTTATAACTCTTTACAACAGAAATTTTACTAAGATTTTCTCTTAAATTATTAATTTCTGTAATATTATTTTTTAGTTTAGTTATTTCAACCCTTATTCTATTTTTAGTCATGCTTTTTACTTCAAAAATTCCATAAAAATTAGGTAAAACTTTTAATTCATTCACAAAATCCCTCCTATATAAATATTTTTATATACAAAATATATTATAGTTTAATAAATATTTTAAAAACTTTTATTACTTTGATTATAACTTAATAATTTATTTTATGCAAGTATTTTTTTTATTTTTTAAATTAGAATTTAGGAGAATATATAAAAATATATTGATATATTTTACAATTTATAAAATTTAGTGTATAATAAATAGTTCACTTTTAACTAAAATAGAATAAGGAGTTTTTTAATGTATAAAAATAAAGATGTATTTTTAACTGGTTTCGCTTTGTTTGCTATGTTATTTGGAGCTGGAAATTTGATTTTTCCTCCAATGCTCGGATATGAAACTAACTCCACATGGCTTATAACCATAATAGCATTTGTAATAACAGGAGTAGGTTTTCCATTTTTAGGTATAATTTCTGTATCAATTGTTGGAAATAATATGGACGATTTTGCAAATAGAGTTTCCCCAATATTTTCTAAAATATTTGCAATAATATCAATACTTACAATAGGACCTATGCTAGCAATTCCAAGAACAGGAGCAACTGCGTATGAAATTACTTTTTTGTATAATGGCTTAGATAGTCCTATTTATAAATATGCTTACCTTATACTTTATTTTGCTATTGTCATACTTTTTTCTTTAAGAGCAAGTAAAGTTATTGATAGAGTTGGAAAAATATTAACACCTATACTTTTAATATTATTGATATTGATAATTATCAAAGGAATATTTGCAACTGATTTATATATAAATTCTGACACATATCCTCATGCTTTTAAAAGAGGTTTTTTAGAGGGATACCAAACTATGGATACAATAGCTTCCATAGCCTATGCTGGAATTATATTAAAATCTATAAAAAATGGTAGAAATTTAGATAGAAAACAAGAATTTTCTTTTTTGATAAAAGCAGGTCTAGTTGCTATTGGTTCACTAGCTATAATCTATATCGGATTTGCCTTTATTGGTGCTAAAATGCATTCTGTTCTTGTCACAGAAGATAAAATAGAATTGCTAGTAAAAATGACTTCTCACCTTTTAGGAAAATATGGAACTATAATTCTTGCAGTTTGTGTTGCTGGTGCTTGTCTAACTACTGCTATTGGACTTGTTGCCACAGTTGGAGAATACTTTAGTAATATAACTAAAGTAAAATATGAAACTATTGTTATCCTAACAGTTTTTTCAAGTTTTCTATTATCTATATTAGGCGTTGAGAGTATAATTAAAATAGCAGTCCCAATTTTAGTTCTAATATATCCCGTAATTATATCTTTAATAATTTTAAATATTTTTCATAAATATATCGTTAATGACAATATCTATAAAGGTGTTGTCCTTTTTACAGGTATTGTTGGTCTAATAGAAGCACTACAAGTATTGAATTTAAAAAATGATACTATTACTTCTATATATGAAGTTTTACCTTTTTCTGATTTTGGTTTAACTTGGTTATTGCCAGGAATTTTAGGTTTTATTATATTTTCATTTTTAAAAAAGAAAAAGAAATAAAATATAAATAAATAAAGTCTCTGATAGCCATATATGTTCTACAAGTTCAATAAAACAGTAACTTAGAACTAATACGGACATCAGAGACTATTTTTAAAAATTTAATTTTATACTTTCCTTATAAATAATAAAAAAGAGAATTTTTTAGTTTTTAAATTCAAAAAAATTCTCTTAATTATATTAGATCTTAGTCTAAATTTTTTCATCAATAATATTTTGAAAAATAATTTTTAAGAATTAAAGAGCAGAATTAACAATTTCCATAATTCTTTCTTTTTCTTTTTCAGCAACAACTTTTGCTTCAGCTATATCTTTATTAATTTTTTCAACATAAGCTTTATCATCAATTCCTAAAAGATTTATCTTAACATTTAAAATTCCACCTTCTAATCCTGTCATTAAAAGTAAAGCTCCCACTCCTATATCAGTTATTGCATTTTGGTTTCCATTTGTTAAAATTTCTCCAAGTAAACTGATAGCTTTTCCAGATAAAATAACTATATCATAAGGAGTTTTTATTGCTCCCTTAGTAGCTTCTTGAATTGCATCATGTCTTTTAGCTTTATCTTCTTCAGTTTCTTTTGGTAATTTGAATGCAGCTGAGATTGCATTAAATGCTTCTGTATCTTTATCAACTAAAGCAGTTAATTCATCTTTAATTTTTAACAATTCATCAAAGTTTTTAACAAATTTAGCTTTAACATCATCAGGTAAAGCTTCATATTTTTTCTTTCCAAAACTTAAATGAGCAACCATTCTTGCTAAACTTACTCCTAAAGATGAAGCTAGAGCAGCAACAGATCCTCCACCAGGTGCTGGAGAGTCAGAGTCAACAACATCTATAAATTTTGATACTTCTAAATCTACTAATTTCATTTTATTCCTCCTATTATTTTACTTATCTTTTAAAAACTAATTTTCCATTTTTGTAAACACTGTCAGTATGATTTATTCCAAAATGATATAAGAAATAAGCCATATTTGGCACATCAAAAACAGCTATATCTGCTTTTTTACCAACTTCAATAGAACCTATTGTATCTTGTTTAGCAACAGCTTTTGCTCCATTTATAGTAACTGCTTTAAAAACTTCTTTAGGTGTCATTTTTAAATGAGCAGCTCCAATTTGCATAACAAATTGTAAGTTTTCTGATGGACAAGAACCAGGATTATAGTCAGTAGATAATGCAACTTCTATTCCAGCTTCTATCATTTTTTTTGCAGGAGCATAGTGTTCCATTAAGTTAAATGAAGTTGCAGGAAGTAAATCGGCTATTACATTACTATTAGCAAGTGCATTTATTCCTGAGTCAGTTATTTTCATTAAGTGTTCAGCAGTAGTTGCTCCTAATTCAGCAGCAAGTTCAACTCCACCAAGTGAAACAATTTCATCAGCATGAATTTTTAATTTATATCCTAATTCTTTTGCAACAGTTAAAATTCTTCTACTTTCATCAACAGAGAAAACTTTATCTTCACAGAAAATATCACAGAATTCTGCTAAATTTCTTTCTTTAACAATAGGTAACATTCTTATAACTTCTTCTACATAACCTTCTTTATTATTTTTATATTCAGGGGGTGTAGCATGAGCAGCCATAAATGTTGAAACTAAAGTTACTGGTTGTAAGTAGCCTAAAATTTTAGTAACTTCTAATTGTTTTAATTCATCTTCCAAATTTAATCCATATCCACTTTTAGCTTCAACAGTTGTAACTCCAAGCTCTAACATATGTCTTAAACTTTTTAAAGTCTTTTCTATAAGCTCTTGTTCACTTGCATTTCTTGTAGATTTTAAAGAGCTTAAAATTCCTCCACCTTTTTCTAAAATTTCTAGGTAAGGAACTCCTGCAATTTTCATAGCAAATTCATTTTCCCTAGACCCTCCATGAACTAAATGTGTGTGAGAATCTATAAGACCAGGAGTAACTAATTTACCACTTAAATCTACCATTTCTGTTGCTGGTGTTAAAAATTCTTTTGGAACTTCTCCACTTCCAACAGCAACTATTTTATCTTTTTCTATTACTATATATCCATTATTTTCTATTACTTCAATATTATCCATTTTCTTAGAGTTATCAAGCTCTCTTGAAGTTACTAATTGTCCAATATTGTATAAAACTAAATCTGCCATTGTATTCCTCCTTCTTATAGTTTTATAAAAAGGCTGTTATATGTAAAGCCACGATATCCGTATCATTCTACGAACATTAATTCAATAGAATATACATCTATCAGTGGCTTAATAATAAACTAAATAACAGCCTTTTTTTATTTTTATTAGATATTTGCTTCTAATACTTTTTTAATATCAAAATCAGTTAAACCTAAATATTTAACCATTAATTCAACAACTTTTTCCATAGACATAGAATCTACATCATCTTTTACACCATCACAAGCCAGATAGTATTTTAAAGAGTCAGTCAATGATGCATAAGGAGTTGCTCCTATAATTTCACAACCTGTAACTTTAACTCCCCATCTTTTTGCTTCCATTTTTACAGTTTCCATTATTCTGTAAATTGGATTTTTAGTATAATCTTTTATATTCATTGTTACTTGAACAAATCCTTTATCTAAAATTTCAGCAGGTCCAGCTTGAATAAATCTAAATCCTCCACTTGAAAATCTTATAGCTTTAGCAATTTCTTTTGGCACATCAACATTAGTTGTTGCTAAATTAATATTGAAAGCTATTAAAGGCATTCTACATCCAACAGCTGTAACTCCTGCTGTAGGGTGAGGTGCTCTTTCTCCAAAGTCTGGAGCCCATTCAGGTTGTTTCAATTTTTCTGCCATTCCTTCATATTCACCTTTTCTAATATCAGGTAAAGATACTCTGTTAGGTGCAGTTGCAGTACTTTCATACAAGAAAACTGGTAATCCAAATCTTTCCCATACTGCTTTACCTACTTCTTTTGAAATTTCATTACATTCTTCAGTAGTCATTTCTTGAATTGGTAAGAAAGGTACAACGTCTGTTGCTCCCATTCTCTTATGTTCACCTTTATGAACATTCATATCTATTTCCTTAGTTGCAATTCCTATTGATTCAATAACAGCTTTTTTAACTTCTTCAGGATCTCCTAATACAGTTACAACTGTTCTGTTGTAATTTGCATCAGGTTCAACACTTAAAAGTTTAATTTTTTCATTATTCTTATATGGTGCTACAATTTTTTCGATTTTTGCTAAATCTTTACCTTCACTATAATTTGGAATACATTCTACTATCTTTGCCATTTTTTCCTCCTTAGAAATTTAAATTTTTTATTTTTAAAATCATTTTAAAAATGATTTTTATTTAACCTATCATATAACAAAATAAAAGATAAATCAAGTGCTTTTTTTTAGAATTTTTATCTATTATCTTTTACTCTCACAACAACTCTAAATTGTCTATCTGGATGATTTTCCATATTCGCATACTGGATCTTTGCTTCAAATATTTCTCCATAACCGTAATATATTAATGTACTGAAAAAAGAATTTTTTTCTTTTGGTACGTATCCAATTTTTCTGTTCTTATAATAAATAGCAACTGCTTCATTATCATAAGGATTATTTATTTCTTTCACTAAATGAACTTCTTGACCTAATTTTAATTCTTCAATAACATCTAGACCATCATAATAAGCAAAACCAGCTAAGTGAAAATCCATAATATTCCTAGATGGCTCGTATTCTGAAATTTTAGATAATCTAAATTCTTCATTAGTTTTCATAAAAACCTCCTTAACAATCTTGATATTTAAAAATTATGAGTAAAACCAAGTCCAATTATGCTTTCATAGAATTTTTTATTTTTAATACCTCTGTATTGTAAATCAATTAATAAATCGTCATAAATATAATACGAAACTCTTGAAACAAGTTCTAAATTATATTTTTCTCTATCTTCCTGATCATATATTTTGTTATCCATATTAACTTCAATTCCATTGTAGAATTTTAATTTTTTCCATGTATCCTGTCTATTTATTCCTAACTTATAATTAGCAAATTTAAAATTTTCAACAGATTTTTTACCTTTATAAATTCTATTTTCTCCTTCAATTCCTAAATATGCATATGTATTAGGAGTTAAAAATCTTCCATATTCTACATTACCTGAATATTCTCTTTTTTCCACATGTCTTGCTTGAGAGTATCCGACTCCAGCTAAAAATAAATTTTTATCTAATTTATATGAAAAATATGTATGTAAGTCATAATTTCTACCCCAGTATTTTTCATCTGAATTTTTCTGATTATACTTATCATAAGCTATTGTTACTCCGGCACTAACATTTGGATAATCTACAAAATTACTAGAAGTTCCTATCATAAAACCTTTAGTTCTCTCATACTTACTATTACCTCTGTATACATCTATTATTTGTGTGCTCCCACTTTGTTTTGAAAGCCCCATATTTTGATTTATGCTACTTTCTCTCATAAGTTCTAATCCACGATTACTAACATTATTACTTCTTTCAATATTTGAATATGAGTTTACAGATAAAACCATAAGTGCAAATAATAAAACTTTTTTCATAAATCCTCCTTAATACATATTATATTTTTATTTTACCACAAAGTGAACTACTCCCACTTGTAGAAGTGGGAGCTTCTTGGGAAGTATGTGCTTTTATTAGCCACATATATTTAGCAAGCTCTTCGGGTAGTCCCTACCCTGATATATTTTTCTAACTTACTTTTTCTTTTTTTAATATTTCTAAACCTTTTCTTAATATATTTATACTTGCATTGTAATCTCTATCTATTTCTAGTCTACAACATTCACAATGATATATTCTTTCTGACAATTTTAGTGTTTCTTTTATATTACCACAACCAGAACAAGTCTTACTACTTGGATAAAATGTAGGTACTTTTACAATCTTTCTTCCATACCAGTTTGCTTTATATTCTAGTTGTCTTATAAATTCACTCCAACTTACATCTGATATACTTTTTGCTAATTTGTGATTTTTTAACATTCCCTTTATATTTAAGTCTTCTATACAGATTATATCGTGGTTATTGATAATTTTTGTACTCAACTTATTTACAAAGTCTTTTCTTTTATTTCTAATTTTATTATGTATTTTTGCTACTTTTTTCTTTTGTTTTTGATAGTTCTTACTATCTGATAATTTTTTATCGCTATCTTTAGCAAGTTTACATCTCCTTGATAGTTTTCTTTGTTCTCTTTTTAATTTTTTTTCATATTCTTTTGTTAGCTTTAAATTTTCTACTTTTGTAGAATCACTCATTGTTGTAAATTCTTTTATTCCTAAATCTATTCTAATATTTTTATTAGTTTTTGCTAATTCTTCTATTTTTTCTTCACATAATATTGAAACAAAATAATGATCAAGACTATTTTTACTTATTGTTACTGATTTAATTACACCTTTTATTTCTCTATGTAATTTAATTTTGACTAGCGATTTTAGTTTAGGAAGTTTTATGTAACTATCTTTAATATATATTGTGTTCTGATTATTTGTAGTATAGCTTTGGACTGGGTTAGATTTACACTTATATTTTGGAAAACCAAAATCTTTATTTTTAAGGAAATTTTTATAAGCTTTTTCTAAATTTAATTGTGCATTAGCAAGAGCTAAACTATCTACTTCTTTTAAATAAGGATATTCTTCTTTATATTTAGCAGGAGTAGGATATTTATTTTTAATTCCTGTTGATTTATATTCTTCATAATCTTTTTTTCTATCATCTAACATAAGATCTAACACAACCAAAGTTTTTTGAGAAAAAGATTATTTGTTCTAAGGTAAGATATATTCTGAATTTATATGTTTTTTTAACTATTTTCATTTTCTCCTCCTTGCTCTTGAATATATTTTTTAATAATTTTTATACTTGCTCCACTGATGCTCAACACCAAAAAACTTCTACTCCAAAAATATTCTTTTTTTAGTTTTTTAATTATCTTTATTTGATTTAATTATATCATATTTTTGAAACAATTCAATTAATAGTAAAAGGTAATGATAATAATATCTATATGTTAGGAAATAATTATGATTATCAATTTTCTGGGAAAGATGCAGATAGATTATTAAGATTAAGCAACTTTCCAAAAGAATTAAACTTTTCAAGAGAACATTTAAAAAATGCTTCTGTAAATATTCATGTTGATGCAAGAGATGGAAGTGTTGAACTTGATTTCGGAAGTAGAATTACAATTAACAAAAAATCTATTAGAAAAAGCCATTGTAGTTCAAAATTGCATTGGCTTTTTTATATTTTAGGTGTATAATAGTCAAAACTATTGAAAAAATTTCGATTTTTAAATAATTTTAAAAACAAAATTCAGGAGGTAAATATGGTAAAAAAATCTTATGAAGTATTAAATGACCCATTTTTAAACAAAGGAACAGCTTTCACAAAGGAAGAAAGAAAAGAATTGGAATTAACTGGATTACTACCACCACAAATTCAAACAATTGAGGAACAAGCAGAACAAGTATATGCACAATACAAAAGTAAAGAACCTCTAATAAACAAAAGAAGATTTTTAATGGAAATTTTTGACACAAATAGAACTTTATTTTATTATCTATTTAGTCAACATGTAGTTGAATTTATGCCAGTAGTATATGATCCTGTTATAGCTGAAAATATTGAAAATTATAGTGAACTATATGTAAATCCTCAAAATGCTGTATATTTGTCAATAGACTCTCCTGAAGCAATAGAAGAATCTTTAAAAAATGCAACAAAAGATAGAGAAATAAGACTAATAGTTGTAACTGATGCAGAAGGTATTTTAGGAATTGGAGATTGGGGAACAAATGGTGTTGATATTTCAGTTGGAAAGTTAATGGTTTACACAGCAGCAGCTGGGATAGATCCTAAATCAGTTTTACCAGTTGTTTTAGATGTAGGAACAAATCGTGAAACTCTGCTTGAAGATAAATTATATTTAGGAAATCGTCATAAAAGAGTTTATGGAGATAAATATTATGATTTTGTAGATAAATTTGTTCAAACTGCTGAAAAATTATTCCCTAAACTATATCTACATTTTGAAGACTTCGGTCGTTCAAATGCAGCTAATGTTTTACATAAATATTGGAAAACTTATCCTGTATTTAATGATGATATACAAGGAACAGGAATTATTACATTAGCAGGAATTTTAGGTGCATTAAAAATTTCTGGAGAAAAATTAACTGACCAAAAATATATGTGTTTTGGAGCAGGAACAGCAGGAGCAGGAATAGCAGATCGTGTATATCGAGAAATGTTACAACAAGGTTTATCTGAAAATGAAGCTCGTAGTAGATTTTATTTAGTTGATAAACAAGGACTTTTATTTGATGATATGGATGATTTAACTCCAGAACAAAGACCATTTGCTCGTAAGAGAACTGAATTTACTAATGCAAATGAATTAACAAATTTAGAAGCAGCAGTTAAAGCGGTTAAACCAACTATTCTAGTTGGAACTTCTACTCAACCAAATACTTTTACTGAAACGATAGTAAAAGAAATGGCATCATATACAGCAAGACCTATTATATTTCCATTGAGTAACCCAACAAAATTAGCAGAAGCAACTGCTGAAAATTTAATCAAATGGACAGATGGAAAAGCATTGGTTGCAACAGGTATTCCTGCAGACCCAGTTGAATATAATGGAGTAACTTATGAAATAGGACAAGCTAATAATGCTTTAATATATCCAGCACTTGGTTTAGGAGCAATTGCTTCAACAGCAAAATTAGTTACAAATGAAATGATATCAAAAGCTGCACACTCATTAGGAGGAATTGTTGATACAACAAAACCTGGAGCTGCTACATTGCCACCAGTATCAAAATTAACAGAATTTTCTCAAAGAGTTGCTGAAGCTGTTGGTCAATGTGCATTAGATCAAAAATTAAATAGAGAAGATATAACTGATATAAAAGTAGCTATTGAAAAAATTAAGTGGACACCAAAATATTAAAATTTAAAGAGAGGTGCTTAGAAAATGGAAGCATTTATAAGTTCAATAGGAAGTATATTATCCATAGTTTTACTGATAATATTAGGATATATATTAAAAGAAAAAAATTGGTTTAGTGATAGTTTTAGTGGAAATATATCTAAACTGATTATGAATATTGCTTTACCAGCCTCTATTTTTGTATCTGTTTTGAAGTATTTGACATTAAAATCTTTATTATCTTTAACAGGAGCTTTAGTTTATACATTTTTATCTGTAATAATTGGTTATATTTTTGCATACATACTTGTAAAAATTTTAAATGTTCCAGTTGGAAGAAGAGGGACTTTCATAAATACTGTTGTCAATGCAAATACAATTTTTATAGGACTACCATTAAATATTGCCTTATTTGGAAATGAAAGTTTACCATATTTTTTAGTTTACTATGTTACAAATACAGTTTCAACTTGGGCATTTGGAGCAATACTAATTGGCAATGATACAAATGATAAAGACAAACAAGGAGCAACTTTTAATTGGAAAAAGCTGTTTCCGCCTCCATTATTAGGTTTTATAGTAGCTCTTATATTTTTATTTTTAAGTATACCTATTCCAACTTTTGTTAACTCAACATTAGGATATTTAGGAGGAATAGTTACACCTCTATCTTTGATATATATAGGTATAGTTTTACATAATGCTGGGCTAAAAAGTATAAAGTTTGATAGAGATACTATATTTGCACTTATAGGAAGATTTATATTTTCACCAATTATTATGTTTATTTTAATAAAATTTGGTTCAGATATTTTAGGGTTAAAAGAGCTATCAGCTATAGAAATAAAAACATTTATAGTGCAGTCAGCTGCACCAGCACTTGCAGTATTACCAATTTTGGTTAATGAGGCAAAGGGAGATGTGGAATATGCAACAAATGTAGTAACAACAAGTACCTTATTGTTTGTTATTGTTATACCAATCATCACTACTTTATTGGGAAGAATATAAGCTATATAAAAATAAAACTATAGAAAATAATAAGTAAAATTTTCTAAAATGGAAAAGCCATTGCAAAATAGCATTGGCTTTTTTGTATTTTAGGTTATGTAGATGGAGAATATCCAAGTGTTCCAGCAAGAAAAGCAAATCGTGTTTATTATGTTGATTAAGGAGAAAAGAAATTATGAATAATCAATTAGAACAAAATAAGTTAAATGCTATAGCATTTTATAAAACTATGTTTGATGGAGATCCTGAAAAAGCAATAGAATTATATGTTGGGGATGAGTATAGACAACACAATCCTGTAGTTGCAGACGGGAAAGCTGGTATAATTGAATATTTTACTAGAATGAAAAAAGAATATCCAATAGAAGAAGTTAGATTTGTTCGTGCAATAACACAAGGGGATTTAGTTGCTTTACATACTCATCAAATTTGGGGAGAGCCTGATAATAAGGAATATATTACCATGGATTTTTTTCGTTTTGATGAAAATAATAAAATATTAATTTATTAACAGAATCCTGTATCCTATTATACGCATCGGTAGGTTTTAGAGGATTGGGTGATAAATCTGTTAAATCAATAAAAAGAACTGCATTTGGATATTCAAAATTTAACAATTTCAAAAAGCGTATATTAATTCAAGAGGGAATTGTTTCAATTAATGCTTAATTTTTTTATGCAATAATAAATTTTAGTAACAATAAAAAAAGAGAATTTTCAAGTTTTTATTCTCAAAAATTCTCTTAACTATACTAGATCATAATCTAATTTTTTTCATTAACTCAATTTTATAAATAACTAAGAATTTTATCTACTTTTTCTTCCAAAAATTCTAAGAACATACAAGAATAAATTTATAAAATCTAAGTATAGATTTAAAGCACCTATAATACCTATTTTTTCAACAAGTTCAGCATCTCCATCAGCTACATTATAAGCAAGAGATTTGATTCTATTTACATCATAAGCAATAAGTCCAGAAAAAAGTACAACACCTACTATTGTTTCAATCCAATATAAAACTCCTACACCTAAAAACATATTTATAAGTCCCATTATAATAAGAGAAATTAATCCTATTGTAAAGAATCTTCTATAAGAACTTAAATCTTCTTGAGTAGTATAACCAAAAATTGCAGTTACAACAAATATTACTAAAGTCATTGTAAAAGCATATACGATAGTTACTGGATCATAATAAAATCCTATTGTTGAAAGTGTTACTCCATTTAGCAATGAATAAAGTAAAAATAACATTCTAGCCATACCAGATGATATTTTATTTATAAAAAAACTTAAGCCAAAAACCATAGCTACTTCTGCAATAGCAAGAATTCTAAAATAACCTCCTATTCTATACAAAAGTTCTATATTAAATACATACAAATATAAACTTGTTCCCAATGAAATTGCAATTCCTAATACCATATAAAGAAAAACTTTTCTTAAAAAATTATTTGTAGCTTTAATATTAATATCATTATAATTATACATACGATACCTCCATTTTTATTTATTTTTATAAACTTTTTCAATTTTATTTCTAGTTTCTTCAACTATTTCTTCCACAGTTTTATTTTCTGGTTCTATTCTTTCTAAAAACTCAACAGTTAAATCATGTTTCTTTGGAAATTTTTGATTATATGGAAATGCTTCATAAGCTCCTTTCAATACAAAAGGATAAATAGGAACATTCAATTCTTTTGCAAGTATAGCAAAAGTTTTCTTGAAATCTTGTAATTCTCCATCTCTTGTTCTAGCACCTTCTGGGAATATAATTAATTTTTTACCAGTTTTTAAAACTTTTGAAGCTGCTTGTAATGTATTTTTTAAATTTTTATTAACATCAACTAAAATTATATTTCCATTATTTGCAAGGTACTTCATAGTTTTACTCTTAAAATGAAGAGCTGTAGCTATATAGTAATTATTACTCAATTCTTTATTAGTAAAAGAATTATTTACCATAAAAGCATCTAAGAAGCTTTGATGATTTCCTACAATAATACCTGCTCCCTCTTTTATATTTTCTTTTCCACTAGATTTAAATTTGAAATAGAATTTAAATATTGGACTGAAAATAAACTTTAAAAGTTTAGCATAAAATGCACTATTAGGTAGCTTAACATCACTGTCATTTTCAATAATTTTCTTTAAATTTTCATTTTTATCAGTACCTTTTTCAGCTTTTTTATTTATTAATTCTATTATAGAAGATATAGTTTTATGCTCAACAAATTCTTCTTCATTTAAATTTATAGAAAAAGTAGAATTAATAAAATTCATAAACTCTACTATGTCTAAAGAGTCAAAACCTAAATCAAGTTCAATATGAGAATCAAGAGCTATCTCTTTTTGATGTATTTCATTTATATATTTAGCAATTTTATCAAATTTTTCTTTCATTTCTACTGGAACTTCAACTGATTTTTTTACCTCTTTTTTTATTTGCTCATCAGAATTATTTTCTAATAAATCTTTTAACATAAATCTTCTTATTTTTCCTAGTCTAGTCTTTGGCAATTCTTCTTTAACAATTTTTATATCGTGAATTTTTTTATAGTTAGGAGCATTAACATTATACTTATCAATTACTTCCCATTTTATAGCCTCTTTGATATTAACAATTTTTTTAGCAACTATTTCATCAAAATCTGGATAAATAATAGCAAGTAATTGGTCATTATACTCAGTTATAGCAATTTCTTTAATTAAATCAGTACTTTTAATAATAGTAGTTTCAATATCAGCCGGATTTATATTTTTACCATTTGATAGAACTATCATTTCTTTTTTTCTTCCAATAATCACTAAATGATTACCGTCCATTTTACCTAAATCTCCAGTATGGAACCAACCATCTTCATCAAATACTTCTTTAGTTGCTTCCTCTTTCATGTAATAACCTTTCATTACATTTTTACCTTTGACTAGTATTTCATCATCAGAAGCAAATTTAACTTCAACATCTGGAATAACTTCTCCAACTGTATCAGGTCTTTCTCTTCCTGGAACATTGAAAGATATTATTGGTGCAGTTTCAGTCATTCCATATCCTTGAATTATTCTAAAGCCTAAGTATGTGAAATCCTCTAAAATATTTTTATCTATTTTAGCTCCACCTGAAACCATAAGTCTAACATTTCCACCAAAACCTTTATGAATTTTAGAGAATATTATTTTTCTAAGAGCCATAGAATTTGTTTTTTGAGCTAATTTAAACATAAATTTAGCAAGGGAACTTTTATTTATTTGAGCCATTATAGCTTTATCAAGCATTTCCCAAACTCTAGGAACTCCAATTATTACACTAACTTTATGGTCATTTAAAGCTTTCTTTAAGCTAGTAGAAGAAATCTCTCCTAAAAGCACTATTGGAATACCATAATAAAATGGTAAAATCAAAGTAAAACTCAAAGGTAAGATATGATGATAAGGTAACATTGCTAAAATAATATCATTTTCATTTACAAGATTTACAGCACTAACACCTTTAATATTTGCCATAATATTACCAAATGTTAACATAACCCCTTTAGGATTTCCAGTTGTTCCAGAAGTATATGAGATTATAGCAACATCTTCTTCTGAATCAACATCTAGTGTCTCTTTAGGTGATATATAGTCATTCGGTAAAACTATATTATCAACATCTAAAATTTCTACAAAGTTTCCAACTATATTATTTGCTTCTTCAGCAACTTTTTTTGTTTTTTCTGAAACAAAAATATATTTAGGCTTTGAATCATTAAAAACATAGGCAAGTTGTTCTGCTGTATAACCAGCATCCAAACTCATGGCTATTCCTTTTTTATTCCAAACTGAAAGAAATGAAAAAATAGTTTCTGGTCTATTTTCCATCATTAAAGCAACTCTATCTGCTTTATCAATTTTTAGAAAATCTGAATAATAATTAACATATTTTATTACATCAACATATGAAATTTTCCTATCCTCATATGTTACCGCTGTTTTTTTCCTATCATATAAAAATCTAATTGACATTTCTACCTCCTAAATAAGATTATCAATCATTTCCTCAAGTTCTTTCTTTTCATCACTTGATAAGTCATAACCAGATTTTAATTTTTTTAAAATTTCACTGTCGTTGGCAGTCATACTTTTTTCTAAAATTTTTATTAAAAGTTTTAAATAAAAATTCATAAGACCTCCTAATCTTTTATTACATATCCGTATCCTCTAACTGATTGTAAAATTTTACCACTTTTATCACCTATTTTTAATCTTAATTTTCTAATATAAACTTCTAATTTATTTGAAGAATTTTTTAAATTATTCTTTTCATTGCTAGACTTCCAAACATTTTTATCTATTTCTTCTCTTTTTAAAGGTTGATTTTTATTTTTCAAAAGAAGCTCTAAAAGTAAAAACTCAGTAATAGATAATTTTATTATTTTACCTTCTTTTATTAAAGTTCTTGAAAACAAATCTAATTTTATATTATTAAAAATGTAGTTATCTTCTTTTATAATTTGTGAGCTTAAAACTCTTCTGATAAGATTAGTAATTCTTAATTCTATTTCTATTTGTTTACATTCAGAAAGCTCTATAAAGTCATCTATTCCCTTTGCCAACATTTCTAATTTTAATTCTTCATCTTTTTTATTAGAAATAGCAAATAGTCCAACTTTATTACTTTTATTTCTAATTTTCTCACAAAATAAAGAACCTTTTATATTCATAATGATAGTATCTATAATAATTAAATCAAAATCTTCTTGATAAAATTTTTCTAACCCCTCCACAAAAGTAGAGCAATTTTTTATAATATGTTCTTTAGACTCTAAAAATGTGCTCAGAGTTTTTATAAGTTCTTTATTTTGATGTATGATAAGTACTTTCATATACCCTCTTTTTTTTAATTTTTATTTTTTTGTATATCCCAATACATAATCTAAATTTATATTTTTCATTGAATTAAAAATACTTTGCTTTATATTTGGATTTTTTTCCTCTAAATCTTGTAATAATTTTTTTATTTCTTTTCTCTTAGAATCTACTTTACCTGCTTCTATTGGACAACCACAACTCATAGGTTGAATTGTATTATGTCTCATAAAATTAATTATATCTTTTTCTCTAACATAAGCAAGTGGTCTTATAATATCCATTCTTCCAGATGTAGATGGAACTTTAGGTAACATTGTTTTTACAGTTCCAGCAAAAAACATATTTATCATAGTTGTTTCAACTATATCATCAAAATGATGTCCCAGTGCTAATTTGTTAAATCCTAGTTCCTCAACTTTTTTATATAAAACCCCTCTTCTCATCTTAGCACATAAAAAACAAGGGCTATCAGGAGCTTCTTCAAAAGCTATTTTCCATACATCTGCATCAAATAATTCACAATCAATTCCCATTTCAATTAAATTTTCTTTAAATTTATCTACATCTATTGCTTCAAAGCCTGGATTCATTGAAATAAACTTTACTTCAAAATTTTTACTTTTATCTTTTTTTAATTCTTGAAATAATTTACACAATAATAAACTATCTTTTCCTCCAGATACTCCAACAGCAATTTTATCTCCATCTTTTATTAAATCAAAATCTTTTATGGCTTTGACAAATTTTGTCCATATCTTTTTTCTATAAGTAGTTCTCAAACTGTTTTCAATTTGTTCCTTTTTGTTTAAAAATACTATCTCTTCAAAATTAACAATCTCATTTACTATATTTTCCATTTTTTAATTTTTCCTTTCGTATTCATTTATTTATAGTTCAAAAAATTTCTTTAAATATCTTGCTACTCCACTTTCATCATTGCTATATTCAGTAACATTTTCTATTCCCATTTCACTCATATAACTATCTTTCATAGCTACTGGATAAGCTACATACTTTAACATTTTATAATCATTTCCACTATCTCCAAAAGCCATTATATCTTTTTTATCTATTCCAAGTTCTTTAGATATAAATTCAACTCCTGCCATTTTACTACAATTTTTCATATTAAAATCTATACAATCTACAGCTGAAACAACAATTTCAACTTCAGTATCAAAATTTTTATGAGCTAGATTTTTTATTTCTATTAATCTTTCTGGATTTTCTTCAATAATTAATATTTTTTCAAAACCTGGAATAAACTCTATTTTATCTTTCTCTATATAGTAAATAGTATGCTCTTTTTTTAGATATTCTTCAATTTCCATACCATAAGGAACATAACAATCTAAACCATCAAAAGCAAAAAATTCAATATTATTATTTAACAGCATTTTTACTATTCTTTCAGACAGTTCTTTGGGCATAAAATTTCTCTTAATAAGTTCTCCATTTCTACCATAAATATTAGCTCCATTATTACAAATCAAAAAAATATCTATACCCATACTTTCTCTAATCTTATTTGCTGAATTAAAGCTTCTACCTGTTGCTATGGCAAATTCTATTCCTTTTGCTCTTAATTTTTTTATTATTTCTTTAGTTTCTTCACTGACAACACTTTCATTATTTAAAAGTGTACCATCTAAATCTGATACCACTAATTTCATTTTTTCCCCTTAATCAAAATTATAATTTGTTAAAATACTATTTTCTAAATTTCCCTTATCTTTATAAAATTCATTGAATGATATATCTATATAACCACCTAACACATTATGTACTTTAGTAAATCCTAAAGTTCTCATAAAATTTGTTGCATCAAGACTTCTATGGTTACTTCTACAATATACATAAATATCTTCATCTTTAGGAAGACTATCTTTTTTCATTAAGATTTCTCTAAGTGGCATATTAACTGCTCCTTTAATATGTCCTGCTTCATATTCATAATCTTCTCTAACATCTAATAAAAATTTTTTATTTTTTACTAGTTCATCAATATCTAAAGCACAAACATCATTGCTTTCTTCTTCTTTTTGACTAGCCATCATAGCAAGTATATTTAAAATATCGGGATTCCATTCATTATCTGTTGGATTAACTTGATATTTCATCAAATCTATCATAGTCCCTGCTTTTTCAATTATTGTTTTAACTGCTTTTAACCTAGTTTCAACATTTTTTTCATTTACTATTTGGCAACCTAATATTTTTTTGCTTTCTTCATCAAATAGAATTTTTACATAGACAACCTTATTTGTAGGATTTTCTCCATTGTAATCATTCGATATTAACTTTTCAGATAAAAATTCAAATTTTAAACCTTGAAGTTCTCTTTCTGTAAAACCTATACTTCCAAATTTATATTCATTTAATTGAAAAATATTTATTTCAAGCATAGGTAAATCTCTATATCTATTTTTAAAATTCTTTTCAATTTCTTCTTCAGGCATTCCACCTAATTTTAAATCTTTATATATTATCTTATTAACATCATCATCAAAATATGCTGTGATATTATCTATAATTTCTATCATTTAAGCCTCCTAATATTGCTCCAACTAAATTATCGTTTTCTGATACAATTAAATTATTTTTTTCAAAATATTCTAAAATCGATTTTAATATTATTGTACCTCCAATTATTACATCTTTTCTTTTGCTATCTAAGCCAATAATATCTTCATTTTTAATTACTTTATCCATAAATAAAGTTAAATTATCATTAATTTCTTGATATGTCAAGTCTGCTAAATGAATTTTTTTACTATCATAAATTTTCATTTTCTCCCTAACACTTATTTGACTTGTTGTAGTTCCAGCCACTCCAATTAAGAAAAAGTTTTCATTTTTCATATAATTTAAATTTTCTAAATTATCAAAAATCCAATTTTTAGCTTTTTCTATATTGGAAAGAGAATAATCGTATTCTCCATTACTTAAAAAGAATTTTTCAGTAATTCTAACTGAACCAATATTTAAACTTTTAACTTTTTCAATACCCTCAAAACTACCTAAAGTAAATTCTGTAGAGCCTCCTCCGATATCAAAAACTAATATTTTTTTATTTTTTATTTCTTCTTTAGAAAAAGAACTAACTACACCTTTAAAATTTATATATGCTTCTTGCTCTCCACTAATGCATTGAATTTTTATATTAGCTTCTTCTAAGGCTCTTTTAATGAAATATTCTCTATTAGACGAATCTCTTGTTGCAGAAGTTGCAAAACAAATAATATTACTATCCTCAATATAATAATCATCTATAATTTCTCTATATTTTTTAAGACATTTTAATGTTCTATCAATAGCTTCTTCTTTTAAAAATTTATTTTTATTTACATCTTCTCCTAATTTAACAATTTCTAAATCTTTCACTATTTCTTTTTTTAATACTATTTTTTCTTTTTCATTTTTTGTAATAGCAATAAATAGTCTACAAGAATTAGTTCCTATATCAATACTTGCTTTTAAAAAATTTTCTTTATATTTATTTAAAATTTCTTTTATTTCTTCATATGCTATTTCTATTTTAGATAAATTTTTTTCTTCATCAATAAGTATTGTATAAATTTTACCAAAAGAATTTTTTTTATCTTTTTTCATTAAGTCTACAAACTTATCTATTGATAAATAAACTAAATCTGTATCTATATCAAATTTTTCAAAAATTTCCTTTGCTCTAGATAAAAAGTTTTTAGAAATTTTATTTCTTAAGAAAGCTAGTTCTAAATCAAATATAATACCTTTAGATACGGCTTCTCCATGTGTGTAAACCTTATAGTCAAAAAAACTTTCTAAAGCATGAGCATAGGTATGACCCAAATTCAAAAATGCTCTTTCTTTTTTTTCATAAGGGTCTATATCAACAAAATATTTTTTTACTTTTATAGATTCTTCAACAATTTTTTCTAAAACATCGTTCCTATATTTTTTTATATTTTCAATATTTTCTTCTATATAACTTAGATAATCTTTATTTTTTGTCAAAAAAGAATGTTTTAATAATTCTCCCATTCCTGACTTAAACTCTTTAGTCTCCAAAGTTTTTAAAAATTCAATATCAATAATTACTTTATAAGGTTGCTTAAATGTACCCATCATATTTTTACATTTTATATGATTTATAGCTACTTTTCCTCCAACACTTGCATCTACTTGAGCAAGTAAAGAAGTAGGAACTTGTATAAACTCTATTCCTCTCATATATGTTGAAGCTATATAGCCTCCCATATCACAGACAACTCCACCTCCAAGACTAACAACTACTGATTTTCTTGAAAATTCATTATCAACCATAAAATCATATACAGGTAAAATTGTTTCAATCGTTTTATATTCTTCTCCATCTTTTATAGAAAAATAAAAAATTTTATCTTTGTCTTTTAGTATATTTTTAACTTTTTCAAAATATAGATTTCCAACAGTATCATTTGAAAAAATTAATACCTTATCAAAGTCTTTAAAAAATTTATTTAATATTGCTAAAATATCTGACCCTATATATATATCTTCAAAAATTTTTTTCATTTTTGTCTCCATTCTTTTTTCTATATTATAACACAAAAAAAACATATAAAAAAATATTATAAAATGCTATAATCAAAACTAAGAAAAAGAAAAAAGGGGATTGATTTAAAAATGGAAAATAATATAAAAGTTTACACATTGGAAAATAATTTTTTAAAAATTGAAATTTTAAATTTAGGAGCCTGTATAAAAAAAATTGAATTAAAAGATAAAAATAATATACCTAGAAATATTGTTTTAGGCTATGATAATTTAGAAGAATATATTGAAAATCCAGCATATTTAGGAGCAATTATTGGAAGAACTGCTGGAAGAATTAAAAATGGAATATTGAATATAGATGGAAAAGAATATAATCTTTCAATTAATAATTCTACTAATACTCTTCATGGTGGAAAAAATTCAATAAGCCATAGATTTTGGAATATTGAAAAATTAAGCAATAAAATTATCTGTACAATAAAAAGTCCTAACTTAGAAAATGGATATCCTGGAAATATTGATATAAAAATTGAATATATTTTATCTGAAAATGAGTTAGAAATAAAATATTATGCTGATACAGATAGAAAAACTTATCTAAATTTAACAAATCATAGCTATTTTAATTTAAGTGGAGATTATACAAATACAATATATGAAGATATTTTATTAATAAATTCAGACTATTTCCTTGGAATTAATGAAAATTCTATTCCTACAAATTTAATATCTTTAGATAATAGTATCTTTAACTTTAGAGCTCCAAAAAAGATAAAAGACTTTTTTAGTGGAGATGATGAGCAAAAAGATTTAGCAAACAACGGTATAGACCACCCTTATATTTTAAATAATAAAAATGCTGTTATAATCAAAAATGAAAATACTGGAATAAAAATTTCTGTTGAAACAGATAATCCTGCTGTTGTTATTTATACTGCTAACTATTTAAATGAGATAGGATTTAAAAAACATTCTGCAATTTGCTTTGAAACACAAGAAGCACCTAACTTATTCCAAGATAAGAAATTATATATAAATCCAACTTTTATTGATGAAAATAATAGCTATCAAAAATATACAAAATTTATATTTAAAATAGAAAAATAATATATAAATTTTATTTTTTTTTGAAATTATTTATAAAGTATGATATTATATTAAAATAATCAAGTTTATTTTTTAGGGGAGGTAAAAATTGACGAAAAAAAAATATTATGCTTATTATTTTGATGAAAAAACTAATGGCATTCATGATAATTGGGAAGATTGTAAAGAAGTTGCTTACTCTATTAAAGCAAGATATAAATCTTTTAAAACTAAATTAGAAGCTGAAATATGGATAAAACAGGGTGGAGTATATGAAATTAGAGAAAAAAATGAAAAAAATCTTAAAAATATAATTTTAGAAGATGCTGTATATTTTGATGCAGGTACTGGTAGAGGTAAAGGAGTGGAAGTTAGAGTTACTAATAATAAAAAAGAAAGTCTTCTACAAAAAATTACTTCTTCAAATTTTAAAAAATTTTTAAAAGATAATAATTGGTTTATAAATGAATATGGCAATATACAACTTGATAATAACAAAACTAATAATTTTGGAGAATTATTGGGTTTAATATTAGCAATTCAATGTGCCAGAAAATTAAAAATAACTAAGGTTTTTGGAGATAGCAATTTGGTTATAAAATACTGGTCCAAAGGATTCTACCACGAAGATAAGCTTCCAAAAGAAACTGTTAAATTTATAAACTTTTCTATTGAAGAAAGAAAAAAATACGAAAAAAATCATGGTATAATAGAGCATATATCTGGAGATTTTAATCCAGCAGACCTTGGTTTTCATAAATAATAGGAGGTATTATGGAAAAATTTGTTTTATTTAACTTTCCACATTTACTAACAATAGGAATTGGATTTTTCACTTGTTTTCTCTTAATATTTTTGGGATTTTTTATTGAGAAAAAAGAAAAACTTGCAAAATTTTTAGCAGTCTTAATATTTTTTATAAAGATTGCTGAATTAGTTTATAGACATTACCACTATGGTGAAAAAGTTACAGAGTTACTACCTTTTCATTTATGTAATATAGTAATTTTGTTGTCTATTATAATGATGTTCTTTCATAGTGAAGAAATTTATCAACCTGTTTATTTTTGGTCTATAGGAGCTTTCTTTGCAATACTTATGCCAGAACTTAGAGATGGAATGAGTAATTTTGCTTCACAAAGTTTTTTTATAACTCATTTCTTTATACTATTTAGTACAGCCTATGCTTTTATACATTTCAGATTCAGACCAAGTAAATCTGGTTTTATAAGCTCTTTTATAATTTTATCAATAATCTCATTTATAATGTACTTTATAAATGAAAAATTAGGAACTAATTACTTATATGTAAATAGACCTCCTGCAACAAAAAGTTTAGTAGACTTAATGGGTCCTTGGCCTAATTATATATATTCAGTTATGGGAATATATATAGTAATCTCTTTCTTTATGTATTTACCATTTAGAGCGAAAAAAAAAGGAAGATTTAATATTAACACTAGATAAATAAAATGGCTGTCGCAACTATAAATTTGCAACAGCCATTTATTTTTTTTGATAGGAAAGTATAATTTAGTATGAAAATTAGTCTCCGATGTCCGTATTACTCTGAAGAGCATTTCAGTGAGCTCGTAGAACTTATACGACTGTCAAGAGACTTTTTTATTCTCTAGGCATTAGATCAAATTCATGTTTTAAAAATATTATTGCAACTATAAAAGAAATCAAATCTGTTAATGGTGTTGCATATATAATCCCATCAACTCCAAAAATTATTGGTAAGAATATTAAAAGTGGAAATAATATAATTAATTGTTTTGTTAAAGATATTAAAGCACCTTTAAATGCCTTTCCTATAGATGGAAAAAATGTTGCTGTTGTAATTTGAACTCCATTTATGAAAATAAACATTAAAAATATTCTCATATACTTAATAGCAAATTGAAAATATAAGTCACTTCCTTCACCAAATAGTTTTATTATTTGAAGTGGAAATAATTCAAATATTATAAATAAAACTGTTGAAAATGTTATAGCTACTTTTAATAAGAGTTTCATTGTTTCTCTAACTCTATTATATTTTTTTGCCCCATAGTTAAAGCCGAATATTGGCTGTCCTCCTTGGACTAAGCCTAATATAATAGCTATAAATATAATATTTATTTTCATTATTATCCCAGAGACAGCAATAGGAATATCACTTCCATAGTTTGATTTCTCCCCATATATTTTTAGCATATTATTAGTTGTTATTAACACTATCATATTTGAAAATTGGTAAATAAATGAAGCTATTCCCAATGATATTACTAATTTTAAATAATGAAATCTAAGTTTAAAATCACTCAATTCAAATTTAACACTCTTAAATTTTGGAAAGTAAGAAAATAGCATTATTGCGGAAATTACTTGGCTAATGACTGTTGCCCATGCGGCTCCAGCTATTCCCATATCAAAATAAAACATAAATAAAGGGTCAAGTATTGTATTTAAAATAGCTCCTGTCACTATTGCTATCATAGAATATTTTGCACTTCCATCTGCTCTTACCAAAGGATTTATTCCAATACAGCATAACAAAAAAGGTATTCCATAAGATGTTATTCCTGTGTATTGCATTGAATAATCTAATATTTGGTCTGTTGCTCCAAAAGAAATCATTAAAGGCTCTAAGAAAATTTTAACGATAAAACACAATAAAATTCCAACTATTAATGATGTTGTTAATGCAGTTCCCGCAGTTGCTTTAGCTTTTTCAGGATTTCCTCTCCCTAATTCTAAATTAAAATTAGAAGCACTTCCAATACCGATTGTTAGACCTATAGCAAGACATATTGTCATTATTGGAAAAGCTATATTTGTTGCAGCATTTCCTAAATAGCCTAATCTTTGTCCAATAAAGATTTGGTCCACTATATTGTATAGAGCATTAAATAAATTAGCTATTACAGCAGGTATAGCAAATTTAGCTAATAATTTTTTTATAGGTTCATAACCTAAAGGATTCTGGTATTCTTCTGTCATATTTTCTCCTTTTTCTGATAATAAATAGCTCTCCTTAGCCATAATTTTATAATTACAAAAACTGATATGGCTATCAGAGAGCTTTATAAAAATAATTCTTCTTATTTTTTATTTTATAGAAACTAGTCTCTGACGTCTGCATTTAGTTCGAAGAACCTATACTTCATTGAATTTCTAGAACTTATACAGCTGTCAAAAGGCTTTATTTATTGTACTGTATATCATATAAATTTTTATAAATTCCATTCATTGAAATTAATTCTGAATGAGTTCCAATTTCTTTTATCTCTCCATTTTCCATAACTACAATTTTATCAGCACGAACGATTGTAGATAATCTATGTGCTATAACAAAAGTTGTTCTTCCTTGCATAAGAACATCTAGTGCTTCTTGCACAAGTTTTTCTGATTCACTATCAAGAGCAGATGTTGCTTCATCAAGTATCATTACTTCTGGGTTTTTTATCAAGGCTCTAGCTATTGCTATTCTTTGTTTTTGTCCTCCTGATAAAAGAGAACCCCTCTCTCCAACTTGAGTTTCAAATTTGTTAGGTAAATCTTCCATAATAAAATTATATGCATTAGCCATTTTTGTAGCTTTTATTATTTCTTCATCACTAACATCTTTTCCAAAACTTATATTTTCTTTTATACTTCCTCCAAATAAGAATGTTTCCTGAGGAACTATTGCAAACTTATCTCTATATGTAGAAAGTTCAATATTTTTACTATCAACACCATTTATTTTAATTGCCCCTTCAGTAGTATTAAAAAATCTTGCTAGTAAATTCACAAGAGTTGTTTTTCCACTACCACTTTTACCAACAAAAGCAACTATTTCTCCAGCTTTTACATCTAAGTTTATATTTTTCAATACATAATCTTGAGTTTCTTCATACTTATAACAAACATTTTCAAATTTAATATTTTCTATATTGTTATTAAATTCAACTTTTTGTCCAATAACTTCTTCTTCAACCTTTTCATCAAATATTTCAATTACTCTATCAGCTGATGGTAAAGCATCTTGTAAGTCATTATTTTTATTTATCAATCTTTTTAAAGGCTGATGCATAAGCCCCAAAGCTGTAATAAATGATACTAAATCTCCTGATGTTATAGTTTTAGCTATCAATATTTTATATCCTCCATACATAACTACTAAAAGAACCATAAATGTTGTAATTACTTCATTTATTGGGGATACTTTTGCTTTTATTTTTGTTGTATGATAAGATTGTTTAAATTCTTCATCTGTAAATTTTTTATATTTATCAATAATAAATTTTATATTGTTAAATGCTTTTATAACAAATATTCCCGATATAGCTTCTTGTGTAAATGCCGTCACTTTTCCTGTTGTATCCTGTCTTTCTCTTCCTGATTTTCTAATTTTTTTAGTATATTTTCTAACTACTCTAATAACTAAAGGCAACAATACTAAAGATATTAAGGCTAAAACATAATCTACTTGAAACATTCTAGCAGTTAAGACAAAAACTGTCAGAAATTCTTTAAACATTTCAAAAACTATAAACCCTATTCTACCAAGAGAACTTGTGTCATTTGTTAATTTAGACATAATATCTCCAAGTTTATTTTTTTTAAAATAATTTATAGATAATTTTTGTAAATGAGAAAAAATATCAACTTTTATTTCTCTTTTTATTGTTTCAGTTATGTAATTAGAAGTGATATCAGAATAATAAGCAGATACAACCTTTATAATTGTAGAAGCAAAAACTCCTACAACCACTATTAAAAACATTTTTTTATCTTGTTTAACCAATACATCATCTATTAAATATTTACTTAACCAAGCAGGTAAAGCACTCATAGCTGAAGCTAGAGTAGAAAGTATAATTACCAAAAACATAAAAAACTTATATCTGTAACTATACTCTAAGAAAACATTTAAAGATTTATTCTTAAATTTTAATAATTTCATAAGCCTTCCTTTATAAGAAAATTAGCATAGCTATCAACAACAGCTTCGCCTTCTAACTTTTTTCTCATATTTTCTATTTTATTTTCAACTTCTTCTTTTCTAGAAAGTATCTTTTCTAAATTCTCAATTATTTTAGTATCTTCACAATCAGCTTGGACTAATTCTGGAAACACTTCCATATTCATAGTTAAATTAGGTAAAGAAATATAGCCAACTTTTAAAATATACTTAGCTATAAAATAATTTATAGCAGTCGTTTTATAAACTACTATAGTTGGTAAACCTAATAAGGCAAGTTCAAGTGTTACAGTTCCTGATGTGGCAATAGATATTTTAGATTTTTTAACTACCTCTTTTAATTTTTTATCAACAACTATTTCTAGATTACTATACTTTTCTAAATCATTAGTATAAATTAAATCATTTGTAGAATTTAATTTTAAAATAAATTTTTCTTCTTGTTTTATTTTAATTATTTTTTCAAAAATAGGTAATATAGACTTTAATTCTTGTTTTCTACTTCCTGGTAATAAAAGGATATTGTCCCCTTTTCTTTCTACTTTTTTATAGAAATCTGTAAAAGGGTTTCCAAAATAAATAGCATCTATACTATGTTTTTTATAAAAATCAACTTCCCAAGGAAAAATTACCATAATGTAGTCTGCTAATCTCAATTTTTCTACTCTTTTTTCCCCCCAAATCCAAACTTTTGGTGGAATATAATAAAATACTTTTATATCTTTTATTTCTTTTTTCAAAAGTTCTAAAAATTTAAGATTAAAACCTCCATAGTCTACTAAAATAACATTTTTTATATTGTTTTCTTTTATATAATCTAAATATTTTTTTGCTTTTTCTTTTAGAAATTTATATTTTTTTAAAGCTTCTACAAAACCCATTATAGCTAGTTCATCTATATTTTGTAGTATTTCTACTCCTTCTTTTTTCGATTTCTCTCCAGCTACTCCAACAAACTCAATATTTTCATATCTTGTTTTTATGCTCTTTACCAAATAAGATAAATGTAAATCTCCAGAAGCTTCTCCTGTTGAAACAAAAAATTTCATTTTATCTCCTATATTTTTTTCCCTATTATAAATATATTATTTTTATTAGCTAAATCAATACATTCTTTTTGATTTAAAAATATCATTTTATTAGCTTGTGCAACAATACCTTTAAATCCATTTTTTATTGCATTTTCAATAGTAGATAATCCAATTACAGGAATATCTACTCTTGTATCTTGCTGAGGTCTTGCCATCTTAACTAAAATATTATTTTTATCCGAATATTCTCCAGCTCTCTTTATAGTTTTATCTGTTCCCTCTATTCCTTCAACTGCTATAACTGACATTTCTCTACAAACAACACTTTGACCAATGTCAAGTCTACTTAAAAGTCTTGCTGCTTCCATGCCAATAGAAATAGTCTTTTCATCTTCTTGACTTGGTTTCATTTCGGTATAACATTTATTTTCAAAAATAAATTTTTTCATTAAATAATTTTGACCTAAAACCTTTATTCCATTTAATCTTAAAAAGCCAATTATTGCAAATAATAAAGTTTCATCTTTTTTATCTGGAACTATTTCCATCATTTTTTGACCATATTCGTCCAATTCAAGATTTTCAAAAATTATTTTTTTTTCAATTTTTCCTAACATTACTATCTTATTTATATTATTCAGTAACAAATATTTTACGATACTACCTATATTTCCTACATTAAATTCAATATAATTTGGCTCTTTTTTTATTTCTTCGTCAACAGATGAAAAAAGACCTATTGGATAAAGTGAAATGTTACTATTTTTTGCTTCCTCTATAAAATATAGAGGGAATTTCCCATTTCCCACAATAAGTCCTATTTTTTCCATTATCTAGTTATCCCCCTATTACTATTTTTTATAAAATCTACTAGATACATAATATTTTTATCTTCCTTAAATTGTACTTCAAGTTCAGCTAAAGCATCTTTTAGCTGTAAACTTTGTCTAAATAAAATTCTATAAGCCTTTTTTAAATTTGATAACTGCTCATCTGTAAATCCTCTTCTTCTTAGACCAACACTATTCAAGCCTCTAACTTCAGCTTTATTTCCTTCTGCCAGTACAAAAGGACAAATATCTTGGTTTACAGCACTTGCCCCACCTATCATGCAATATGAACCTATTCTTGTAAATTGATGTACAGGAGTAAGCCCACCTATAATTGCATGACTATCTACAACAACATGTCCTGCTAATGTAACATTATTTGCAAGTATACAATCATCTCCAACTATAACATCATGAGCTATATGTACATAGGCCATAAGTAAATTTCCACTACCTATTCTAGTTTCCCATCTATCATCAGTTCCCCTATGAATAGTAACAAACTCTCTTATAGAGTTATTATTTCCAATAATAGTTTTTGTTGGCTCACCTTTGTATTTTAAATCTTGATTTGCTTTCCCAATAGAAACAAAGGAATAGATAGTATTATTTTCTCCTATTTCTGTTATACCTTCTACAACAACGTGTGATTGTAAGACTGTACCTTTTTTTATTGTAACATCTTTTCCAACTATACAGTAAGGGCCAATCTTTACCCCATCTTCCAAAATGGCACCCTCTTCTACGATAGCTGTGCTATGTATATCTACCATTTCTCCTCCTAACTATTGATCTGCAATAACAAAAGTGAAACTTGCCTCTGCTACAACTGCATCATCAACATATGCTTTTCCAGTAGCTTTAACAAAATTTCTCTTTATTTTATCAACTTTTACATCATATATTAATGTATCTCCTGGTCTCACAGGGTTTTTAAATTTTGTGTTATCTATTGCTGCGAAATAAGGAACTTTTCCTTCCACACCTTCCATTACTAAAACACCTAAACATTGAGCCATTCCCTCAACAATTAAAACTCCTGGCATTATAGGATGACCTGGAAAATGTCCATTAAAAAATTCTTCATTCATTGTAACATTTTTTTTACCTTTTATTGATTGTTCTTCCTTATTCATTTCTAGAATTCTATCAACTAACAAAAATGGGTATCTATGTGGTATCCTTTTCATTATTTCTAAAATATCTAACATCTTTTATATTCCTCCTAACTTTTATAACTTAGTATTGTAACTAGTATATCATACTTTTTCTAACTTGTGTTATCAAATAAAAAAATAATTTAAAATTAAATTTTATCTAAAATTCTTGCAAATTCAACATCTATTAAATGTCCTGCTTTTATTGCAATTATATGAGCTCTTATAGGTCTATTTAATATCTTTAAATCACCTATAATATCTAGCATTTTATGTCTTACAAATTCATCTTCAAATCTTAATCCGTCTGGATTTAAAACTCCATCTTTTTTTATTACTATGGCATTATCTAGGCTTCCTCCTAGAGCCAAATTATTTTGTTTTAAATATTCAACTTCATAATCAAATCCAAAAGTCCTTGCTGGTGCAATTTCTTTTCTATAATTTTCCTCAGTTATTTCAAATTCAGCTAATTGTGATTTTAAAAATGTATGTTCAAATCTTATAGCATAAGTTAATTTATACCCATTATAAGGTAAAGCTATTAGATGTTTATCTCCTTTTGATAAATAAACAGGTTCTTTTACGACTATTTCATTTACTTCTTCATTTAAATCTACTATACCAGCTTCATTGAATAAATCTAAAAATTTAATAGCACTTCCATCACAAATAGGTAACTCATTTCCTGTTAACTCTATTGTTAAATCAGTGATTCCAGCAACATATAAAGCCGATAAGAAATGTTCTATTGTAAATACCATAGCACCATGTTCATTCTTTAGATTAGTCCCTCTTGTTAAATCAAAAGTATTTTGATAATCTAATTCAATTTCATTTTTTCCTTCAGGCATATTTAACATTTTAAAAACTATTTTTCCACTTTCTGATGGAATTAGTTTCATTTTTATTATCTCACCTTTATGTAAGCCTATTCCATTATATTCTATTGTATTCTTTAAAGTTTTTCTATTCATATCGTACCTTTCTATTATACTTTAGTTAAAAATTTATTAGCTATAATTACAGCAATTTCTTTTATACCATCAACAAATTCAACTGAAATCTTTTTATCATTAATTGATTTCACTACGCCCAAGCCAAATTTTTTATGCATTACTTTATCTCCAACTTTTATACCCATTGAAGAAATTATTTTTTGAGCTGGTGTATCCAATTTTATTGTATTTTTAGTATCAATTTCTATTCTCTTTTTAAAAGTATGAGTTTCCTCCCTTTTTTCTATTTCATCTGAAAAATATAAATTCTTCTTTTTCTCTTGAATTTTTAATAAATCTTTTGGAATTTCTTCTAAAAATAGAGAAGGACTCATTATTTTATCTATTCCATACATAAACCTAGTTGTTGCATGAGATAAATATAATTTTTTTTCTGCTCTTGTCAATGCAACATAACAAAGTCTTCTTTCTTCTTCAAGTTCTTTCGGCTCTACCATAGACCTTTCACTTGGAAATATACCTCTTTCAAAACCTACTAAAAAGACTATAGGAAATTCCAATCCTTTTGAGTTATGGATAGTCATCAGTTTTATAAAATCACTATTTTCATCTAAATTATCTGTTGCACTAACTAATGATACATTTTCTAAAAATTCATTTAAAGCTAGATAATCTACTACTTTTTCTAGTTCAAGAATGGAGTTTTTAAATTCTTCAATATTTTCCTTTCTTGTTTCATGGTTGTCGTACTCTTCTTCTAAATAATCATAATATCCTATCTTATTTAGTAATGTATCAACAATATATGAAGTTGTTTCTGTTTGTAAAAATTCTTTTAAATCATTTATCATACTGTATAATTGTAATAATTTTTCTTTACTAATAGTTGTCAGACCTGTTATTTCTTCTACAAATTTCAGACTTTCGAACAGACTTAAACCATTATCTCTTGCATAGTCTTGGAGTTTTTCTATACCCCTTTCTCCTAATTTCCTTTTAGGAATATTAATTATTCTTAAAAGATTTAATTCATCTTTAGGATTTACTAATACAGATAAGTAAGCTAAAACATCTTTAATTTCTGCTCTTGAATAAAAACTTACTCCTCCAAAAACTTTATAAGGTATGTTATATCTTAATAATCCTTCTTCAAATACACGAGATTGAAAATTAGTTCTATATAATATAGTCATATCTTTATAAGAAACTCCGTTCTGATACTTTTCTCTTATTATATCTATTACCTTACTTACTTCATCTCTAGCAGTATCACATTCTAATACTTCTATTGCTTCACCTTTTCCATTTTGTGTCCATAATTTCTTATCTTTTTTTGAAGTATTATTTTTTATAACTTCATTAGCTGCTTCCAGTATTGTAGATGTTGACCTATAATTTTCTTCTAATTTTATTATCTTTGCATCTTTATAATTTTCTTCAAAATTAAGTATATTTAGAATATTTGCTCCTCTAAATCCATATATACTTTGGTTTTCATCTCCTACTACACAAAGATTTGAAAATTTTCTTGCTATCAAGTCTATTAATTTATATTGCAAATTATTAGTATCTTGATATTCATCTATCATTATATACTTATATTTATTTTGAATTTTTTCTAAAATTTCTTCATTTTTTAACAGCTTATATGTATTCAATAAAATATCAGAAAAATCCATTGCATTGTTTGCCAACAAATATCTATTATACTTATCGTATATTTCATCAAAATTACTAATGATATAAGTAGCTTCCCTTATATCACTAATTTCTTCTTTTACTTTAGAAATCCATGCTATAATTTCTCTTTCTACTGATTTATCTCCATTTTTACTATTAACTTTAAAACCTTTTAAAATTTCTTTTAGAACTCTTTTTTGGTCATCTGTATCATAGATTGTAAATGATGAAGTATATCCTATTTTATCTGCATATATTCTTAAAAGTCTAACTCCAAAAGAGTGGAAAGTTGAAATTGTACAGTTGTTTGCAATATCTCCAACTAAATCTACAACTCTTTCCCTCATTTCTTTTGCTGCTTTATTTGTAAATGTTACAGCTAAAATATTATAAGGGCTTATTCCTATATTTTCTATCATATGAGCTATTCTATATGTTATCGTCCTTGTTTTCCCAGAACCTGCTCCAGCTAATATTAAAATTGCTCCATCTATTTGTGAAGCTGCTTCTCTTTGTTTATCGTTTAACTTTTTTAACAAGTTTAAATCCATTTTAAACCTCCTATATTGCTTTAATTATAACATACTTTTAATGTATAACAAAACAATTGATTTTTATCATGTTAAAAATAATTCTTTTAATTCTTTTATATTATTTCGACTTACAGGAATAGTTGTAGAATAATTTTTTAATTTTATTATCCAAGATGAATTAAACCATTGCTCTATTTCAACTATTTTATCAAGATTGATAATATAAGATCTATGACATCTATAAAAATTATATCCCTCTAACATCTCTTCCCATTTTGAAATTTTAATCTTGCTTACATATCTTTTTTTATTAGCAAAAATTAAAGTTTCTTTTTCATTTGCTTCAATATAGTCAACATCACTCAAAGATAAAACATAAATTTTTTCATCCATATTTATAGTGATTTTTTTTAAAGATGTATTTCTATTTAAAATATTATCTACACTTTTAGTACTCACTAAAGACTTTAATAAATTTCTTATTCTTTCCTCTGAATATGGTTTTAATAAGTAATCAAAGGCTTTTACTTCAAATGCATCAACTGCATAATCTTTGTAAGCTGTTATAAAAATTATCTTTACTTCCGGATAGATTTTAGAAATAATTTTCCCTAGATTAATCCCATTCATATCTGGCATATTTATATCTAAAAAAACTACATCTATTTTATTCTTTTCTAAAAAGTTTAATGTATCTAAAGGACTTTCAAACTCCTCTATTAACTTAATTTCCTTTTCTTCATTCAAAAAATATTTTAATTCTTCTCTTGCAGGTAATTCATCTTCTACAATTATACAATTAATCATAATTTACACCTCCAAGTATTTTAAATTTAATTCTTGTTCCCTTATTCAATTTCGTTATATTCAATCCTTTTCCATATAAAAGTTTTAATCTTTGATGCACATTCTTTAAGCCTATATTTTCTTCAATTTTACTATCTAGGCTATCTATAATTTCTTGTTTTATTCCAACTCCATCATCTTCAATAATTACTTCAATATCTTTTCCAATTTTTTTTATTTGTAATAAAATATTTCCTTTTTCACTCTTTTTCAATATTCCATGTTTTATACTATTTTCTACAAGTGGTTGTATTATTAAACTTGGAATTTTAAAATTATATAAGTTTTCATTTATATCATACTTTATATTAATTTTTTCTCCAAACCTTGCTTTTTCAATTTTTATATATGTATCCACTTGATTAAGCTCATTTATTAATTCAACACTTTTTAAATTATTATCTAGATTATACCTTAAATATTTAGATAAATCTATTGTAACTTCTCTTGCTTTCTCAGGATTTATCCTTATTAAAGCAGCCATAGTGTTTAAAACATTAAATAAAAAGTGCGGATTTATCTGAGATTGCAGAGCTTTTATTTCTGAATATTTTACCAATGATTTTAAATTTTCAATCTTACTGATTTCCATTTGAGTAGATATCAAATGAGAGAGTCCTATCATTAAATATCTATTTTTTTCTGTAATTTTTTCAGCCGTATCAAAAAATATTTTCATTGTTCCTATAACATCATTTTTCTCATTAAGTGGAAGTATGATACAAGATTTTATATTTGGTGAAATATATAAAAATTCCTCAATTATTTCTTCTTCATCTTTAATAACAACTTTTACCTCTCCATCTTCTATAGCTCTTTTTGTATCTTCACTTTTAATTTCAGTCTTTTCTATATTTATTTTATCAAATGAAAACCCTGCTATTATTTCATTTTTATCTGTAATAACAGTAGCCTTAGCTCCTAAATCCTCTGAAATAATTCTACAAACTTCATTAAGTGCAGTAAAATCTTTAAATTCTCTAAAATAAGGTAATGTTTTATTTGCTATACTTAAAGCTAACTTTGCCTGATTTCCTGCAATCAATTCACTTTTTTCTATTATATCTTCAACTATTAAAATCAATATACTAGCTCCAATTGCATTCATCATAACCATAGGGATATAAAAATTTTTAACAATATTTTGTGCTAAATCTTTATTTTTTAAAAAAATTAATATAAACATCATACTCAAATTTTCTACAATAAATCCCATTAAAAAAGCTACAGCACTCTTACTCTTATTTTTTGTGAATTTTTCAAAGTATGCTATTATAAATCCTCCTAAAATTGTGGCTATTGCACAAGGAAGAGCTGTTTCTCGTCCTACATTTACAAACATTCTATGAAAGCCTGCAACGACTCCTGTTATAACTGCAACATAAGGTCCACCTAAAATTCCTCCAGCTACAACTCCTACATTTCTTGTATTCAGTATAGCCCCTTGAAAATTTAAACCAATATAGGTTCCACTTATTGCTAATAATGAAAAAAAGAAAGATAAAATTACTATATCTTTACTAGTTTTTCCTTTATTTTTTATTACTAAATTGCTTCTATCAATTTTTATAAAGAAAAAGGCTATCATCGAAGAAAAACCAATATTACTTATCAGATGTATAATAAATTGTAAATTCATTCTATTTACTCCCTTTTATTAAAACTTTTATTTTTAGTATAACAGATTTTTTTATTTTATGAAAACTTTTTTACATCTCATGCCTTTAATCTAACATTTAATTCTTTTTCAAATAAAAAAATAGAAAATAATATATAATACTTAAATAGAGAAATTAAACAAAATGTATATTTTTATGTTAGGAGGCGTATACTTATGTATAGTTTTATTGGTTCTATTATTGCACTTGTACTTGGTTACTTATTTTATGGAAAATTTGTTGACTCTATTTTTGGTTCAGATTCAACTAAGATAACTCCAGCAAAAAGATTATCTGATGGTGTTGACTATGTTGAAATGGGCTGGGCTAGAGCGTTCCTAATTCAATTTCTTAATATAGCTGGAACAGGACCTATCTTTGGTGCTGTTGCTGGAGCTTTATGGGGACCAGCTGCTTTTATTTGGATTGTTTTTGGTTGTATTTTTGGAGGAGCTGTTCACGATTTTCTATTAGGAATGATGTCTGTTAGACAAGATGGGGCTTCTGTTTCTGAAATAGTAGGAGAAAATTTAGGACTAACTGCTAAACAAATAATGAGAGTTTTCTCAGTTGTTTTACTTTTACTTGTTGGAGTAGTATTTATAATGAGTCCTGCTCAAATTTTAAAAGATATCACTGGAATTAGTTATGAAGTATGGTTAGCTGTTATAATAATCTATTATCTATGTGCAACTGTATTACCAGTTGATAAGGTAATAGGAAAAATTTATCCTATATTTGGTTTATCATTATTAATAATGGCTGTTGGTATTGGTGGTGGATTGATTATAAATAACTATAACATACCAGAAATAGCATTTGTAAATATGCACCCTGAAGGAAAATCAATTTTCCCTTACCTATGTATTTCAATAGCTTGTGGTGCAATAAGTGGTTTCCATGCAACTCAATCTCCTATGATGGCTAGATGTCTAAGAACTGAAAAAGATGGTAGAAAAGTTTTCTATGGTGCTATGATAGCAGAAGGTATAATTGCATTGATTTGGGCTGCTGCTGCTATGTCTTTCTTTGGAGGTATTCCTCAATTATATGAGGCAGGTTCAGCTGCTGTTGTAGTTAATAAAATTTCTGTTGGAATTTTAGGAAAAGCTGGAGGAGCTCTAGCATTACTTGGGGTTGTTGCTTGTCCTATAACTTCTGGAGATACTGCTTTTAGAAGTGCAAGACTTACTCTTGCTGATTCAATGAAATACAAACAAGGACCTATAGTTAATAGATTTGTTGTTGCTATTCCTTTATTTGTAATTGGTATTGCTTTATGTTTCATTCCATTTGCAGTAATTTGGAGATACTTTGGTTGGTCAAACCAAACATTAGCAACTATTGCTTTATGGGCAGCTGTTAAGTATTTAGCAAACAGAGGTAAAAATTTCTGGATTGCTTTAATCCCAGCTATCTTTATGACTATTGTTGTAACTTCATATATTATTGCTGCTCCTGAAGGATTTGTAAGATTCTTTGGTGAAATGGATATCCATCTAATAGAAAATATTGCTATTGCAATAGGTTGTGTATTCTCACTTGGATGTACTGTAGCATTCTTTATGTCAAATAAAAAAGAAGCACTTATAAAAGAATAATTATAAAATTTTAAATTAAAATAAAAGGTATTCAAATTCTACCAATCGATAAAGATTGTATGAATTGAATACCTTTTTAATTTATATTTTAGAAACTGGAATATATAAAGTACCTATATCTTTACGAGAGTATTTATCTTTAAAATCAATTTTTTCAGTCAATTCATAAGATTTTTTTATAGCTTCATCTAAGGTATTTTCTATTGCAACTATATTTAAAACTCTTCCACCATTTGTATAGAAATTTCCTTCTTTTTCACTAACTCCAGCAAAGAATATTTTTTCATTTTCAGAATTATTATTTACTTTTTCAAGTCCTTGTATAATATTTCCTTTTTCATATTTTACAGGATATCCTCCTGCTGCCATTACAACACAACAAGCAGATTTCTTTTCCCATTCAATTTTAATATCTTTTAATTTTTTATTAAGACCAGCATTTATTACTTCTAAAAAATCTGATTTCATTAATGGTAATACTGCTTGAGTTTCAGGGTCTCCCATTCTCATATTATATTCAAGTAAATAGACTTCTCCTTTAGCAACCATTAGTCCAAAAAATATTATTCCAGAAAAATTCATTTTTTCTTCTTTAATTCCCTTTAATGTAGGCTCTAATATATTCTTAATAAACTTTTCTTCAACAACTTTTGTATAATATGGATTAGGAGCTATGACTCCCATACCTCCAGTATTCAATCCTGTTTCTTTTTCAGAAATCTTTTTATGATCTTTTGCTGAAATAAAAGGTACTATAACTTCAGAATCTGTTATTGATAACACAGATATTTCAACTCCATCTAAAAATTCTTCTATAACTACTGTATCCCCAGCAGAAGCAAAAACTTTATTAAGCATCATATCTTTTAAAGTTTCTTCAGCTTCATTTCTATTTTGAGCTATAACAACGCCTTTTCCAGCTGCTAATCCACTTGCCTTTATAACAACTGGATAAGACATTTCATCTAAATATTTTATGGCTTTATCTAAATCTGTAAATGATTTGTATTTAGCTGTTTTAACTCCATATTTTTCCATAAAATCTTTAGCAAATGCTTTAGACCCTTCAAGCATAGCAGCTTCTCTATTAGGACCAAATATAGCTAAATTATTTTCTTTAAATTTATCAACTATTCCATCAACTAATAATTCTTCACTGCCAACTATTGTTAAATCTATTTTTTCTTTTATAGCAAAATTTAAAATGTCATTAGAAGTTTTTAAGTTTATATTTTCACAATTTTTAATTACTTTATTATAAGCATTTCCCGGTGCTGCATATATTTTAGTAACTTTTGGATTTTGTGAAATTTTCCATGCTATAGCATGCTCTCTTCCTCCTGAACCAACAATCAAAATTTTCATTATTCCTCCCAAATTTAATTTTAATGTTTAAAATGTCTTAATTTAGAAAATATCATTGAGATATTATTTTTATTACATTCTTCAATAGAATCTTTATCATTTATAGAACCACTAGGTTGAATAATAGCTTTAACTCCATACTTCCCAGCAAGTTCTACAACATCTTTAAATGGGAAAAATGCATCTGATGATAATACAATATCTTCTACATTAAATCTTTCTTTTGCTCTTTCTAATGCTTTTTCAGCAGCCCAAATTCTGCTTACTTCTCCTCCACCTATTCCTAAAGTTTGAGAATTTTTTGCAACTACTATTGCATTTGATTTTACATATTTAACCACTTTTAAGGCAAAAATTAAATCTTTTTCTTCTTCTTTTGTAGGCTTAATATTAGTAACAACTTCTAAACCATCATATAAAGAATGATTGGCGTCTTGAACTAATATTCCACCATCGACTTTCACTAATTCTTTTCTATCAGTTGGTTTCTTATTACATTCAATTAATCTTATATTTTTCTTTTTGCTCAATATTTCTAAAGCCTTATCAGAAAAACTTGGTGCTATTATAATTTCTAAAAATATTTCATTTAATAGTTTTGCAGTAGCTTCATCAACTTCTCTATTAAATGCTACTATTCCACCAAAAATAGACACTGGGTCAGTTTCATAAGCTTTTTTGTATGCTTCTTCCATATTACTTCCTAATGCAACTCCACAAGGTGTTGAATGTTTTACTGCACAACAACAAATTTCATCAAATTCAGATACGACTTTCCATGCAAGATCCATATCTCTTATATTGTTAAATGATAATTCCTTACCATTTAATTGTTTAAAACCATTCATAGCACCATCAGACATATTATCTATATAGTATGCAGCTTTTTGATGTGAATTTTCTCCATATCTCATTTCCATAGACTTTTTATAAGAAATATTTAAATATTCTGGGAAATCTTCATCTAATAAGAATTGTGATATAGCTGCATCATATGCAGAAGTCAAATTAAATACTTTTCCTGCTAATTTTTTTCTAGTCTCATAAGAAACATCATCAGACTTATTAATTTCTTCTTTTATAAGTTCATAATCTTTTACATCTGAAATAACAACTACATCTTTAAAAGACTTTGCAGCAGATCTAAGCATTGTAGGTCCACCAATATCAATAAATTCAATTTTTTCTTCAAAAGATAAATCTTCTTTTACTTTTTCAAAGAAAGGATATAGGTTTACTATAACATAATCAATGGTATCTATATTTCTTTCTTTTAAAGTTCTCATATGTTCTTCATTATCTCTTAATGCTAAAATTCCACCATGTATATTTGGATGTAAAGTTTTAACTCTACCATCTAACATCTCTTCAAAATTTGTTATTTTACTAACTTCAATGACTTCGATATTATTTTCTTTTAAATATTTATATGTTCCACCAGTAGAAATAATTTCTATCCCTTTACTGACTAAGAATTTTGAAAAATCCAATATACCTGTTTTATCGTATACTGAAATTAAAGCTCTCTTTTTCATTAATTATCCTCTTTCATTAATTATTTCTTTTACAACTCTAGGCAAAAGTTTCCATTCTCTTTCTAAGACTATTTTTTGTATTTCTTCAGGAGATTTTGCCATACTGATATCAACTTTATCTTGCCCTATAATTTCACCTGCATCAACATCTGATGTAACATAGTGAACTGTACAACCACTTTCCTTATCTCCATTTTCAAAAACTGCTTGGTGAACTTTTAGTCCATACATCCCTTTACCTCCATATTTTGGAAGTAATGAGGGATGTATATTTACAATTTTATTTTTATATTTTTCTAATATTTCTCCATCTAATATAGATAAAAATCCTGCTAATACTATTAAATCAGGTTTTTTTTCTTCAAATATCTTTAACAAATTTTTTGAAATTTCTTTATCTCTATTTAGAAGAATAAAATCAATAGCATGTTCTTCTGCAATATTTTTTGCCTTACATTCTCTATCAGCAATTATACAATCTATTCTTATATCATTTTTTATTAGTTGCAACATATTAGTTCCACTACCAGATACTAACACTATTATTTTAAACATAAAGAATGGTCTCCTTTTTCAATATGTCCTATTTCATAAGCAGTTTCCCCTAATGAAGTTAGTAATTCAATAATAGGTTCAACATCTTTTTCTTCTACTACTAAAGTAAAACCTACTCCCATATTAAAAGTTCCAAATAGTTCTTCTTCTTTTATTTTACTTCTTTCAGCAATTAACTTAAATATTTCAGGGACTCTTACCTTATCTCTAAATACTACTGGTGATAAATCTTTTCCCATACAACGAGGCAAATTTTCAAATAGACCTCCACCTGTTATATGTGCCATACCATTTATATTAAATTTTTCTAAGACTTTCAGTATAGGCTTAACATAAATTTTTGTAGGAGTTAGTAGGACATCTCCCATAGTTACATTTTCTCCGTATTCTTTCAAAGAAACTTTTTCATTGTAGTCAGTAAATACTTTTCTTACTAATGAATACCCATTACTATGAAATCCACTTGAAGCCACTGCTATTATTTTATTTCCTTCTTTTACCTTTGAACCATCTATTAAATTATCTTTTTCAACTATTCCAACACAAAAACCAGCTATATCATAATCTTCTTCTTTATAGAATCCTGGCATTTCTGCTGTTTCTCCACCAACTAATGCAGCATAAGATTGCATACATCCTTCAGTAACTCCAGAAACTAATTGCGCAGCAATTTCTGCATCTAATTTTCCACAAGCTAAATAATCTAAAAAAAATAGAGGTTTTGCACCATGACACAACACATCATTAACACACATTGCAACACAGTCTATACCAACTGTATCATATTTTTTTTGTTTCATAGCTATTTCTAACTTTGTCCCAACTCCATCAGTTCCAGAAATTAAAACAGGATTTTTATATTGCCCTAATTCATACATTGCTCCAAAACTTCCCAAATTTGTTAAAACAGATTTATTATGAGTTTTTAAAACATTTTTCTTCATAAGCTCAACAGCCTTGTATCCTTCTTCTTTGTCAACCCCTGAATCTTTATAAGATTTTATCATTAATCTCTATCCTCCATTTTTTTATTTAAAACAATCTAAATTACAATTCAAACCTTTTAGTGCTTTATTTAAACTTTCAAGTGATAAATAGCCAAGTGAAGTTGCTCCTATATAATCTTTAATTTGATCCACAGTCATAAGATTTCCAATTAATTCTTTATCAGTTGATAAATCAATTCCAAAATATGATTCCCTAATAACTACTGGAGAAGCTGATCTAAAATGTACTTCTTTTGCCCCTGCTTCATATAATATTTTTATTAATATTTTTGAAGTTGTTCCTCTAACAAGTGAATCATCAACCACAACTATTCTTTTATCTTTTATTAAAGTTTTCATAGCATTTAATTTTAATCTAACAGCCATTTCTCTTGAAGCTTGAGTTGGAAGTATAAATGTTCTTCCTATGTATTTGTTTTTTAAAAGAGCTGTTGCATAGGGAATACCACTAGCTTCTGAATATCCTATTCCTGCTGGAACTCCAGAATCTGGAACTCCTATGACTAAATCTGCTTCAATCGGATTTTGCTCATACAAATATCTTCCACAAGAATGTCTCATTTCATATACACTTAGACCATCTATTACACTATCAGGTCTTGCAAAGTAAATATACTCAAACGATGAATAAGATCTTTCTTTTGTTTCATTATATTTTATAGATTCTATTCCATTTTCATCTATAATGATCATTTCTCCAGGTTCAATATCTCTAATAAATTTTGCCCCTACACTATCAATAGCACATGATTCAGATGCTAATATATACATTCCGTCTTCAAATCTACCTAGACAAAGAGGTCTTTTCCCTAATGGATCTCTAACTCCAATCAATTTATCTTCAACTATTAAAGCTATTACAAAGGCTCCCTCTAATTCTTTAATTGTATTTAAAACAGCTTGTTTATATCCTAATTTAGCATTTTTTCCTATAAGTTTTAATATAATTTCTGTATCTGTATCAGATTGTAAAACAGATCCAGATTCATACAATTCATCAATTATTTTCTCTGTATTCTTTAAGTTACCATTTTCAACTATTGAAATTTTACCTAGTAAGGAATCTCCTCTTAATGGTTGATAGCTACGAAATGAACTTCCTCCTTCTGCTGAATATTTAACATGTCCAACAAGAATATTTCCAATATAATTTTTTAAATCTTCTGTTGAAAATATATCTGAAACTAATCCTTTTCCTTTTATTGTTTTATGCCTTATTCCTTCAGAAGTTTCTGTTATAGCATCACATAAGGAAATTCCTGCACTTTCTTGACCTCTATGTTGTAAAGCATATAATCCGTAGTAGGCTATACTTATTAAGTCATCTCTAACATTTTTTGAGTATAGTGCAAATATTCCACCATCTTCTATTTTTAATTCTCTTACTGCTTTAAAATTTTTCATTAGTTTTTCCCACCTAATCTTTTAAAAATTTCTAAATATGCTTCTTCTATATTTCCTAAATCTCTTCTAAATCTATCTTTATCTAATTTTTCTCCTGTTTCTTTATCCCAAAATCTGCAAGTATCAGGAGTTATTTCATCTGCAAGTAAAATTTCTCCTTTTGAATTTTTACCAAATTCTATTTTAAAATCTACTAAAGTTATTCCTAATTTATCAAATTTTTCTTTTAATAAATTATTAATTTTTGCTGTTATAGCATAAATTTCTTTTAATTCATCATAAGTTGCAAGACCTAATGCTACTGCATGATGATCATTTATTAAAGGATCTCCGTATTCATCATTTTTATAACAAATTTCAAATATAGTGTTTGTAGGTTTAGTTCCTTCTTTTATTCCTAATCTTTTTGCCATTGAACCAGCAATTAAATTTCTTACTATAACTTCAAGTGGAAATATTTGAACTCTTTGACATAATTGATCTCTGTCATTTAATTTTTCAACAAAATGAGTTTTTATTCCGTTTTCTTCTAATAAATGGAATATTACTGTTGTTATTTCATTATTCAAAATTCCTTTATTATGAATAGTCCCTTTTTTAGCTCCATTTCCTGCTGTAGCATCATCTTTGTAGTGAACTATGACTAAATCCTTATCAGTTGTTTCATATAATTGTTTAGCTTTTCCTTCGTAAATAAATTTTCCTTTTTCCATTTTATTTCCTCCTAATTTTATATATTACTATAATTCAACATGTATATTTTTTTTAAAATCTTCTTTCATTTCTTTTCTAAATTCTTTAAGTTTTTCTTTTAATTCTTTATTAGCAACAGCTAAAATTTCAACTGCCAACATCCCTGCATTATAAGAATTATTAATTCCGACTGTAGCTACTGGTATTGATTTAGGCATTTGAACTATTGAATATAGAGCGTCTAAACCTTCTATAGCACTTTTTATTGGAACTCCAATTACAGGTAAAGTTGTTTTTGAAGCTATAACTCCAGGTAAGTGAGCAGCAAGTCCAGCTCCAGCAATAATTACTCCATAGTCATCTTTTTCAAAATTTATTAGTGTTTCTTCTAATAATTCTGGAACTCTATGTGCTGATAAAACATGAGCTGAGTACTCAACTCCAAATTTTCTAAGGCAATCAGCAGCACCTTTCATTACATCTAAATCTGACTTACTTCCAAATATAATTCCTACTTTCATTTTTCCTCCGTATTATTTAAAGTATTTTACTCCATTTAATATTATATTTTGATTTTTGTTTCCACTTATATTTTTAAAAGTATCTCTTGAATATCTTTCACAATGTCCCATTTTTCCTAAAATTCTTCCATCTGGAGAAATTATTCCTTCTATTGCTAGTGAAGAGCCATTAGGATTAAATCTAAACTCATTAGTTCCATTCAAATCAAAATCAACATATTGAGTTGCTACTTGACCATTTTCAACTAATTTTTTCAATACTTCATCACTTGCAAAAAATCTTCCTTCTCCATGAGAAACTGGTATATCAAATGTTTCTCCAACTTCAAAAGATGATAACCAAGGAGAATTATTAGTTATAGTTTTAACTTTTACCATTTGAGATATATGTCTACCTATTTTATTAAATGTAAGTGTAGGAGAATTTTCATCAACTTTTCCTATTTCTCCATAAGGTAATAGTCCTGATTTTATTAATCCTTGGAAACCATTACATACCCCTAGAATCAATCCGTCTCTTGATAATAAAGCATTTATTTCATCTCTTAATTTTGGATTTTGTAATACAGCTGCTATAAATTTACCTGAACCATCTGGCTCATCTCCTGCACTAAATCCACCAGGCAATACAAATATTTGTGAATTTCTCATATCTTTACATATTTTTTCTATAGATTCATTCAAACTTTGTTGACTTAAATTTTTAAGTACAGCTATTTTTGATTCAGCTCCACTTTCATTAAATTTGTTATACATATCGTATTCTGAATTTGTTCCAGGAAAAGCTGCTATCAATACTCTTGGTTTAGCTAAAGTGATAGAAGATTTATATATCTTAGGTTCATTCTTTTTTATTGTTAAGTCATAGTTTTCTTTTTCACTTTCTAAATTATATGGAAATACTGGAGCTAATTTATTAAGCCACGCTTTTTCAACTTCTGATAAGTTAATTTTTTCTCCGTTTACTAGTCCTACAAATTCATCTTTAACTTCACCTAAATAAATAGCATTTTCATAATTTAACTCTTCTTTACTTTCAACTATTATAGAAGCAGGTTTTAAACTAAATAAATCTATATCTTTATTTACTATTTCAAATCCTAATCTATTTCCAAAACTCATTTTTGTTAAAGCTTCAGCAACTCCTCCAGCTTTTATAGTCATAGCAGAAACTATCTTTTTATTTTTAATATTTTCTAAAATAAAATTGAAATTTTCTTTCAACTCTTCACTGTTAAATAAGAAATCATTTTTATTTATTTTATTTTCAATTAAATATATTTTATTCTTTTCTTCTTTAAATTCTGTAGATATTACATCATTTACATTAACAGAACTTACTGCAAAAGAAATTAATGTTGGAGGAACAGTTATATCATTAAATGTTCCACTCATTGAATCTTTTCCACCTATTGCTGCTATTCCAAAATCTTTTTGGGCTTTCATAGCTCCTAATAAAGCTAAAAATGGTTTTGACCATTTATACTCATCTTTCCCTAATTTTTCAAAATATTCTTGAAATGATAGTCTAGCTTTTTTATAATCTACTCCAGTAGCTACTAATTTAGCTAGAGATTCAACAATAGCATAAATTGCTCCATGATAAGTAGACCACTCACTAATATATGGATTAAATCCCCAAGTTATAGCTGAAGCAGTATCTGTATTTTTATCTAAAACAGGTAATTTCATCACTGATACATCTATCGGTGACATTTGATATTTTCCACCAAATGGTGCTAGTACTGTCCCTGCCCCAACAGATGAGTCAAACATTTCAACTAAACCTTTTTGTGATACAACATTTAATTTTTTAATATTATGTAACCATTTTTTTTCTAAACTACTTTCTGATGTTTTAAATTTTTCAAAAACATTTTCTTTATCATAATCTCTAACTTCAATATTAATATTTTGTTTAACACCATTAGTATTTAAGAAATCTCTTGAAATATCAACTATAGCTTTACCTTTCCAATTTAATGTAAGTCTATTTTTATCTGTAACATAACCTACAACTGTACCTAATAAATTTTCTTCATCAACAAATTTTAAAAATTTTTCAGTATCTTCTTTAGCTACAATTACTGCCATTCTTTCTTGAGATTCTGATATAGCCAATTCTGTTCCGTTCAGTCCATCATATTTTACAGGAACTAAATCAAGGTTAACTTCAACTCCATCAGCTAACTCTCCTATAGCAACTGAAACTCCCCCAGCTCCAAAATCATTACATTTTTTTATTAACTTAGTTGCTTCAGCATTTCTAAATAATCTTTGAATTTTTCTTTCTTCTGGTGCATTTCCTTTTTGTACTTCAGCACCACATAAAAGGAGTGACTTATCATTATGTTCTTTTGAAGATCCAGTTGCTCCTCCACAACCATCTCTTCCTGTTTTTCCACCTATAATGATTATACTATCATTAGGTTCTGGAGTTTTTCTAACCACATTTTCAACAGGAGCTGCTGCAACAACTGCACCAACTTCCATTCTTTTTGCTTTATAGCCATCATGATAAACCTCTGATACTAATGAAGTTGCTATTCCTATTTGATTTCCATATGAAGCATAACCACTCGCTGCTCCAGTTGTTATTTTTCTTTGTGTTAACTTTCCTTTTAATGTTTCCTCAACACTTTCTAAAGGATTCCCAGAACCTGTAACTCTTATAGCTTGATATACATATGCTCTTCCAGATAATGGATCTCTTATGGCTCCTCCTAAACAAGTAGATGCTCCTCCAAAAGGTTCTATTTCTGTTGGGTGATTATGAGTTTCATTTTTAAACATCAATAACCACTTTTCAATACCTTTTTTACCTTCAAAATCTTCAACTTCGACATCTACATATATAGAGCAAGCATTATTTTCATCAGATATTTCTAAATCATCTAATTTACCTATTTTTCTTAAATGTTTTGCAACTATAGTTGCCATATCCATTAAAGATACATCTCTTTTTTGAGATACATCTTTTTTTAATTCTAAGTATTCATTAAACTCTTTCTCAACTAATCTACCAAATTCAGAATCTGGAAAACTTACTTTATTTATTTTTGTCTCAAATGTTGTATGTCTACAATGATCAGACCAATAAGTATCTAAAACTTTTATTTCAGTCTCAGTTGGATTTCTAAAAATTTTTCTAAAATGTTCTTGTATAAATTTAAAATCCTCAAAGCTCATTGATAGACCTAATTCATCTCTCATATTTCTTAATTCAACTTCTGTTAAAGCAGTAAAATTATCATATACTGGAACTTCTAAATTAAAAACTGTATTTTCTTTTTCTAATTTTGATAAATCTTTCTCTCTTGTTTCAATAGGATTTATATAGAATTTTTTTATTTTTTCTAAACTTTCAAGGCTTAAATCATCATTGAATATAACAATTTTTGATGTTAAAACTTCAATATTTTTATTTTCATCAGTAACTATATCAATACTTTGCTTTGCTGAATCTGCTCTTTGATCAAATTGTCCTGGCAAATATTCAATAGCAAAATATTTTTTGTTTTTTAAATCAAACTCTCTTGTTATTTTATCTGTAACTGGTTCAGATAAAACCATTTTTTCGATTTTTTTGATATTATCTTCATCTCCAGAAAGATTAAAAATATCATAGCAATTAATTAATCTAACTTCTTTTAAATCATTGATAGATAATTCCTCTCTAAATTGTTTTCCCAACCTTTTTGCTTCCAAATCAAAATTATTCTTTTTTTCAACAAAAAATCTTAAATTCAGCATATACCCTCCAAAATATTTTTTATAATAAATAAAGTCTCTTGACAGCCGTATAAATTATACGAGCTCAATGAACACAGGCTCTTCGAACTAATACGGACGTCAGAGACTAATTTTCATTATTTGATTTTATAATTTCCTATAGAATAAAAAAATCTGAGTAAATTATACTCAGATTACACTTCAAACATATATTTATAAGAATTCGCAACTATCCCAAGAAAAATAGTGTTTTTTTTTCTAGATTTTACCTTATTTTCTTTATTTAATCTATTCATTGTATCCTCCAAAAAATTATAGCATACAAAAATAATAACCATACAAAAAAATACAGTAAAATATTTTCGTAGCTGATTGATTTACGGTCAACCGTAGGGACGCTCTTCCTTATTTTGAGCTTATACGAATCTTTATTTTTTCTATGTTTCTATAATACACTATTTTTTTTATTTTGTAAATAGTAGATAAAAAATATTTTTTATTATTAAAATTATTTCTATAAAAATAAATTTTAATTTCCCAAAAGATAGCCCCGATGTCCGTATTAGTTCGAAGAGCCTGTGTTTATTGAGCTCGTAGAACTCATACGGCTATCAGGGGCTATAATAAGGTTGACAAATTGAAATTTATAAGATTGTAATATAAGAATAAGTGTGATAAGATAAAAATAGAATATATGATATAACTAATAAATTTTAGAAAGGAAAGAAAAAATGTTTACACAAGAATTATTTTATAGCACTATTTATATAGCTGGGATTTTATCGTTTTTTTCTCCATGTATTTTCCCGGTTATACCTGTTTACTTATCAATATTAAGTAATGGAGAAAAAAAATCTATTAGTAAAACCATAGCATTTGTCATTGGACTTTCAACAACATTTGTTATATTAGGTTTTGGAGCTGGAATTATAGGAGAAATATTTTTCAATGAAAAAGTAAGAATTATTGCTGGTATAGTAATTGTTATCTTAGGACTATTTCAAATGGAAATTTTAAAATTGAAATTTTTGGAAAAAACTAAAATGATCGAACATAACACAGAAAAAACTTCAATTTTTTCAACATTTTTATTAGGGCTAACATTTAGTTTAGGTTGGACACCTTGTGTTGGGCCAATATTAGCTTCTATACTTGTTGTTGCAAGTTCATCAAACGATGTAACTAAAAGTATCTTATACATGCTTGTTTATGTGTTAGGAATGGCAACACCATTTATTATATTCTCACTTGCTTCAAAAATTTTATTCAAAAAAATGTCATTCATAAAAAAATATTTGCCTCTTATCAAAAAAATTGGAGGCTTACTAATTATTATTATGGGTATATTATTAATCTTTAATAAACTAAACATTATTTTAACTATTTAAGAAAGAAGATGATTTTATGGAAATATTAAAAAAAGTATTAATTCCATTATTTTTTATATTAATTTTAGGAACTTATTCCTTTGCTAGAATAAGTCACAATCAAAAAAATATTTCAAAAGGAGAAGATATTTCAAAAATGGAAAATATAAAAGAAATATATTTAGCTGGGGGTTGCTTTTGGGGCGTTGAAGAGTATTTTTCTAGAATAGACGGTGTTGTGGATACTGTTTCTGGTTATGCAAACGGTTCTTTTGATAATCCAAGTTATGAAGATTTAGTTTACAGAAATTCTGGACATGCAGAAACTGTTCAAGTAATTTATGATAGTTCTAAAATTTCTTTGGATACTATTCTAAGATATTATTTTAAAATCATTGACCCCACAAGTTTAAATAAACAAGGCAATGATACAGGTGTTCAATATAGAACAGGAATATATTATGTTAATGATGAAGATAAAGAAATAGCTCAAATTCTTCTAAAAGAAGAACAAAAAAAATATTCTAAACCTATCGTTGTAGAATTAATAAAATTAAAAAGATTTGACAAAGCAGAAGAATACCATCAAGATTATTTAAAAAAGAATCCTAATGGTTACTGTCATATAAATTTAAATACAGCTAACGATGCATTAATAGATGAAAGCAAATATTCTAAATTAGAGGATAATGTATTGAAAGAAAAACTAAGTGATTTAGAATATCAAGTTACTCAAAATGCAGCAACTGAAAGAGCATACACTCACGAATACTATAATAAAGATGAAGATGGGATTTATGTTGATATTACCACAGGAGAACCTTTATTCAGCTCAAAAGATAAATTTGACTCAGGTTGTGGTTGGCCAAGTTTTACAAAGCCTATTGCAACTGAAGTTATAAACTATAAGGAAGATCACTCATACGGTATGGATAGAGTTGAAGTTAGGAGTAGAGTAGGTAAAGCTCACTTAGGTCATGTTTTTGAAGATGGACCTAAAGCAAAAGGTGGACTTAGATATTGTATCAACGGTGCTTCTTTAAAATTTATTCCTTATGATGAAATGGAAAAAGAAGGGTATGGAGATTTAAAAAAATATGTCAAATAACCAAATAATAATTTGATAATTTATAGTAGTAGTGCTATAATATTCCCTATAATAAAAAAATTAGGAGGTTATAATATGTCATATACATCTAGTTTAGATATATTAGAAACAGAGATTGCTATAAAAAAAGTTAAAGACTTTTTTGAAAGTCATCTATCAAAAGAATTAGACTTATTAAGAGTTTCAGCTCCATTATTCGTTATTCCAGAATCAGGACTTAATGATAATTTAAATGGAACAGAAAGACCTGTATCATTTGATACAAAGAGTGGAGAAAGAGTAGAGATTGTACATTCTTTAGCAAAATGGAAAAGAATGGCTTTATATAGATATAATATTGAAAATCACAAAGGTATTTATACAGATATGAATGCTATAAGAAGAGATGAAGATACAGATTTCATACATTCATACTATGTTGACCAATGGGATTGGGAAAAAATTATTGCTAAAGAAGATAGAAATGAAGAATATTTAAAAGAAACTGTAAGAAGAATATTTTCTGTATTTAAGAAAACAGAAGACTATATAATTAGTGAATATCCTCAACTTAGTAGAAAATTACCTGAAGAAATAACTTTCATTACTACTCAAGAATTGGAAGATAAATACCCAAATCTAACTCCAAAAAATAGAGAACATGCAGCAGCAAAAGAGTTTGGTGCAATATTCCTAATGAAAATTGGAAACAAACTTAACTCAGGTGAAAAGCATGATGGTAGAGCTCCTGATTACGACGATTGGGATTTAAACGGAGATATTATCTTTAATTATCCACTTCTTGGTATAGGATTAGAATTATCTTCAATGGGAATTAGAGTTGATGAAAATTCACTTGAAGAACAATTAAAAAAATCTAATTGTGAAGATAGAAGAACTTTACCTTATCATCAAATGATACTTAATAAAGTTTTACCTTACACTATTGGTGGAGGTATTGGACAATCTCGTATTTGTATGTTTTTCTTGGATAAATTACATATAGGAGAAGTTCAAGCTTCAATTTGGTCTCAAGAAGTTCACGAAATTTGTAGACAAATGAATATAAAATTATTATAAAAATTAAATAAAGTCTCTTGACAGTCGTATGAGTTCTGTGAGCTGAATAAACACAGGCTCTTCGAACTAATACGGACGTCAGAGACTAATAATTAATTTAAATTTTTACTTTCCTATAGAAAAATACTTTATCTAATCCTATTAAAAATCTAGTAATAATTCTTTCAATTTTAACATTTCATCTCTAACTTTTATAGCTTCTTCAAAATTTAGTTCTTCAACTAATTTTTTTATTTTCTTTTCCATTTTTTGTATTTCTTTTTCAATATCAGATTTATTTTTAAAAACTTTTTTTGTTTCACTAAATTTTTTCTCTTCTATCCCATAATCTAAATTAACTAAATCTTCAGATATTTCTTTAACTATACTTTTAGGATCAATGTTATTATAACTGTTGTATTCATTCTGAATTTTTCTTCTTCTTTCTGTTTCAATAATAGCTTCTTTCATAGAGTCAGTCATAATATCTGCATATAAAATAACCCTCCCTTCAACATTTCTTGCTGCTCTACCAATAGTTTGAACCAATGATCTTCTACTTCTTAAGAATCCTTCTTTGTCAGCTTCAAGTATTGCAACTAAAGAAACTTCAGGTATATCTAAACCTTCTCTTAGCAAGTTAATTCCAATGATGACATCTATATCTCCTTTTCTTAACTCTCTAATAATTTCAATTCTCTCTAAAGTGTCAATATCAGAATGCATATATTTTACTTTGACACCTAATTCTATGTAATAATCTGTCAATTCTTCTGCTAATTTTTTTGTTAAAGTTGTAACTAAGATTCTTTCTTTTCTAAGAACTCTTTTTCTAATTTCTTCAAGTAAATCATCAACTTGATTTCTAGTTTCTCTAATTTCAATTTCAGGATCTATTATTCCAGTTGGTCTAATTAATTGTTCTGAAATATTATCTCCCGAAACTTCTATTTCAAAATCACCAGGTGTAGCAGAAATAAATACTGTCTGATGAGATTTTTCCCTAAATTCATCAAATCTAAGAGGTCTATTATCCAATGCAGACTTTAGCCTAAATCCATTTTCAACCAATGATTCTTTTCTTGCTCTATCACCGTTATACATTCCTCTAACTTGAGGAACAGTTATATGTGATTCATCTATAAATATAATAAAATCATCTGGAAAATAATCAAATAATGTATCTGGTGTTTCACCAGGGGCTTTTCCAGACAAGTATCTTGAATAATTTTCTATACCCTTACAGTAACCTATTTCTGTTATCATTTCAATGTCATAATCTGTTCTTTGCTTTAATCTTTGTGCCTCCAAAAGCTTTTTATCATCTTCAAATTTTTTAACTTCAATTTTCAAATCAGTTTTTATTTCTTCTATTATTTTATCTTTATTATCATCATCAGTTAAATATTGTGTTGCTGGATAAATAACAATTCTCTCAAGATTTTTTTTAACCTTTTGACCTGTTAAAGTATTAATTTCAGAAATTTCTTCTATTTCATCTCCCCAATATTCAATTCTAAAAGCATTGTTCATATAGCTTGGATAAATATCAACAACATCTCCTTTTATCCTAAAAGTTCCTCTTTCAAAAGCAATATCGTTTCTATTGTATCTTAAAGAAATTAATTTCTCTATCAATTCTTTTCTTAATATACCAGTTTTTTTATCAATAGGAATAGTCTTTTTTCTATAAGTAACAGGAGAACCTAAACCGTAAATTGAAGATACAGAAGCGACTATAATAACATCATTTCTATGAATTAAAGCAGCTGTCGCTGCATTACGAAGTTTATCTATTTCATCGTTTACGGAAGAATCTTTTTCTATATATGTATCTGTAGTTTTTATATAAGCTTCTGGTTGATAATAGTCATAGTATGAAACAAAATATTCAACTGCATTATTTGGAAAAAATTTTTTATATTCAGAATAAAGTTGTGCAGCTAAAGTTTTATTAGGAGCAATAATTAAAGCAGGTCTTTGTACTTTCTCAATAACATTCGCAATAGTAAATGTTTTCCCAGAGCCTGTAACACCAAGTAAAACTTGATCTTTTACTCCATTATTTATATTTTTTACAATACTTTCTATGGCAGTAGGTTGATCTCCCATAGGTCTATATTCAGAATGTATTTTAAATAAATTTTTATTCATAAACCTTTCCTTTTTAATATTTAATCTGAACCTCTTATGAATAAAGTTTCGAGTGTTCTAGTATAATTTATAAATAAAGTCTCTAACGTCCGTATTAGTTTGAAGAGCCTGTATTCATAGAGCTCGTAGAACTCATACGGCTGTCAAGAGACTAATTTTAATATTTGATTTTATATTTTCCTATAGAAAAATAAAAATCCCTAACGTCCGTATTAGTTCATAAGCCTATGTTTAACTCATACAGCTGTTAAGAGATTCTTAATTGACTATGATGTTATATAATTTCCATTCCTTTTTTTACAGCTTCAATTTTTTCTTTATTAAAAAATTGTTCAGCTATTTTAAAAGAAAAATCTAAAGATTTTCCAGCACCAATAGCTGTAATAATCTTATTATCTACAAATACAGATGTTCCAATATAAACATAATTTTCAGTAAAGTCATCTTTAGTTGAAGTATGAGCAGTTAATTTTGTCCCGTATGCTAACTTATTAAATGGAAATATAGTTGGCCCTCCACAAATAGAAGCAATATACTTATTGTTACTCAAATAATATTTTACAATATCAACAACTTTTTGATTTTCTCTTAAATTAATATAACCAGGATATCCACCTGGAATAATTATTAAATCAGCAGTTTGATATTGTAAGTCATCTATCATAATATCAGCTTTGACTATATTTTTTTGTGAACTAGCCACAAATAAATCTTTTTCAGTAGAAACAGTTATAACTTCTCCTCCACATCTTTTTAAAACATCGACAGGAGTAAAAGCTTCTAACATTTCAAACCCATTCGCTAAAAAAACATAAGTCTTCATAAAAGCCTCCTAAAAGTTTTTAATTTCTTATTACTTTCTTTCAATTTTTCCATTATCTATTAATGAAATAATATATTGATGAGCATCAACAATGGCATTGCAATAAGCAGATTTTACTTCCCCTTCATGAAAAGAATTTAAAAGTATTTGTTGTTGCTCAGATAAATTAATTTTTAATTGTTCAATACTAATTTCTCCATTTAGATATTCAGCTTTTAAGGCATCAAACATATCACTAAAAGTTTCATCATATAATTCTTCAGCCCAGTTTTCTAACATATTTATCACTCCATTTCTTTGTATTTTTCCTTAATTAATTATCTATGTTTGTATATTTTAGATAATATCATTCATTACTAATAATGTCAACTTTATTTGAAATAGATTATATTTTTTAATTATAAGGAAAGTATAAAATTAAATAACAAAAACTAGTATTTGATACCCGTATTAGTCAGAAGAACCTCTATTCATTGAGTTTGTAAGACTCATACTGCTGTCAAAAAACTTTATTTAATAAAAAATAATTTTCTTGAAGGATAATAGAAAAAAGAATTTTTAAGTTTTCATTCTTAAAAATTCTTTAATTCTCTTAATTATAATAAATTACAATCTAAACTTTCTCATTAACACTATTCTGATAAATCTTCTATTTACTTATAACTGATTCTCTTGGAGTATAGTTTCCTGCTTTATTAAATATTTCTCTTATCAGTTTTGTTGTTGGATATTCAAAATTGCTTTCATCTTTTTCTTCAGTTTTAGTATAAATCTTTTCTAATTCTTTTTTATATTCCTCTACTTCTTTACTACTTGCTTCTTGTACTGGATATTTTTTTAAATTTGGATATTGTACATCAAGTATAGAGTTCCATTCATCAATTTGTTCTTTGAAAAGTGATAAAAACTTATCTGCATTTTCAGAGAATTTTATTTCTTTTACTACATCTCCTCTTTCTAATTTTCTAAGTTTTAAATAATCAGCTTCTGATCTAACTTCTCCAAAGATTGTATGTAATCCATTTAACATATCAGCTGGAGAATATGTGAAAAAGAATTGAGAACCTCCTGTATTAGGTCCTGCTGTAGCCATAGCTAACATTCCATGTTGATAGAAATCTAACCAACCAACAATTTCATCAGGTATTGTATACCCAGGTCCTCCTGTTCCTGTTTCAGTAGGATCTCCTCCTTGTATAATAAAATTATCAACATAACGGAAAAATTTTGTATTATCATAATATCCTCTTTTTCCTAAGTTTATAAAGTTCGCAACAGTATATGGTGCAGCATCTGGATATAAGAAGAAACTTATCTCTCCTTGAGTAGTTACAAATGTTGCTTTGATATTATTGTAATGATGTGGATCTTTAAAAATTTCTTTTGCAGATTTAACAGAACTTTTCACTGAAGCACAACTTACAAAAATAGCAAATAAGCTCAAAGTTATAAATATTTTAAATAATTTTTTCATTAAAACCTCCTAAATAACTCTTATTTTTTCTTTCTTATAAATAAAGTCTTTTATTGTAAGAAATTTTTTTGTAATTTTTTTGTAGACAATGTTAAAAGTATTGAAATACCTATTAACAAAACTGATAAGGCATTTATTACTGGTGATACTCCCAATCTTATCATTGAGTATATTCTCAATGGTAAAGTCGAAGACCCTGGTCCTGATACGAAGAAAGTAATAACAAAATCATCAAATGATAATGTTAATGCCATTAAGAATGCCGATATAATAGCAGGTAAAAGTAAAGGGATTATTACCTTTGTCAATGTTTGCTTATTAGTAGCACCTAAATCATGGGCAGCTTCAACAACAGAATAATCAAATTCTTCTAATCTCGATAGAATTATAAATAAAACATAGGGTATGTTAAATGTTGTGTGAGCTATAAATATTGTTGTTATTCCTAACTTAAATTTTACTGTTGCAAACATTATTAAAAGAGATACTCCAATAATAATATCCGGAACCACTAAAGGTAATATACTTAAATTTTTCAATAACTTTTTTCCTTTAAAATCATACCACTTCAATGCTATTGCTCCAAAAGTTCCAATAATAGTTGAAGTCACTGAAGACATTAAAGCAATTATTATACTATAATAAAAAGCTTTCCATATATTGTCAGAATACTGAAATAATTCTTTATACCATCTCAAAGAAAAGCCATTCCATATCATTCCTTTCCCATCATTAAAAGAATAAATTGTAAGTACAATAAGTGGTAAATAAAAAAATATCATTGATAATACAAAAATTACAAAAGATGTTTTTCTTTTATCTAATCTATTAGACACTTTTTTCACCTACTTTGTTATATTTTTCTTCATATTTTGAAAAAATCCATACTACTATACTAGTTAAAACTATCAAGGCACCAGAAATAGTCGATGCTAAAGGCCAGTTTCTTGTAACAGTTAAATGTTGTGCTATAACATTTCCAAGCATTAAAGAATTTGTACCACCAACTAACTTAGGAACAGCATACGAACCTAAAGCAGGTATTAAGGTAAAAATAATTGAAGTTACTATCCCTGGTTTAATACTAGGAATAAATACTTTTCTAAATGCTTGAAATTTTGTTGCTCCTAAATCTCTAGCTGCATCTAGTAATGAAAAATCAAATTTTTCAACAACTGCATATAGAGGCAATATAGCAAAAGGTAAGCTAGTATAAACAGAAATAATTACAACAGCCGGAATATTATATAGCATTTTTATTGGCTCATCTATTATATGAAATTTCATTAGAAAATAGTTTATAAAACCATTATTTCCTAAAAGAGCTATCCAAGAATAAATTCTAACTAAAAAGTTTGTCCAAAATGGTATAATTATCAAAAATAGTAGTTCTTGTTTATGCTTTGACCTAGCAATATAGTAAGATATTGGTATAGCCAATAAAACTGTAAAAATAGTTATTAAGATAGAGATATAAATTGTATTTAACAATATTTGAATAAAAACCTTATCCAAAAATATATTAAAAGTTTCAAATGATAATTTAAACTCTACTCCACCATAAGTTCCTCTTTTAAAAAAGGAATACGATAATATAATTAAAATAGGTATTAGAAAAAACAGAATAAGCCAAATATTTATTGGCAAAGAATATCCCAAACCTAATTTGCTATTTTTTTTCACTTTCCACCTCCACTAGATAGCCATCAAAAGCATCCCAAGTGATATAGGCATCTTCGTCCCACCATATAGCTTTATCATCATTGTCATCGAAGAAGGCAGCATGTTGTAAAAATATTTTAAATTTTAAATCATTACTATCTTTCAAATGTACATAATATTTACTTTGGAAACCGGAATATATATACTCATCTACATAAACTGCTAAACTGTTTATAGAATTTTTTGAGTTCTTTATTTCATTCTTTGATAATCTTATTTTTTCAGGTCTAAGAGATATAGTTACTTTATCTCCAAGTTGCACTTTTTTATCTTGTTCTATTATAATTTCTCCAATACCATCTACCTGAATTTTAGCTAATTCTTCATTTATAATTTCAGTTACTTTTCCTCCAAAGAAATTATTTTCTCCTAAAAAATCAGCTACGAATGTATCAGCCGGAGCTTCATATACTTCTGCTGGTGTTCCTACTTGTAATATTTCTCCTTTATTCATAACAGCAATCCTATCTGAAATTGATAATGCTTCCTGTTGATCGTGAGTGATAAATATAAAAGTTATTCCAACTTCATCGTGAATTAAATCAAGTTCTATTAATAAATTTTGTCTTAATTTTGCATCAAGAGCTGATAAAGGTTCATCTAATAGTAGAACACCAGGCTTATTAATTAAAGCTCTTGCTATTGATATTCTTTGCTGTTGCCCTCCTGATAATTGAGTGATTTTTTTATTACTATGTTCCTCCAAACCAACAAGTTTCAAATATTTCATTACTTCTTCTTTAATTACATTTTCTGAAACTTTTTTTAATCTTAAAGGAAAAGCTACATTCTCAAAAACATTTAAATGTGGAAAAAGAGCATATTTTTGAAATATTGTATTAACATTTCTTAAATTTGGTGGTAAATCTATAATGTTTTCATTTCCAAGATAAATAGCTCCACTATCTGGAGATATGAAACCAGCTATCATTCTTAAAAGTGTTGTCTTTCCACAACCTGATGGACCTATTATTGAAAAAAATTCTCCTTCTTCTATTTTCAAATTTATATTTTTTAAAATTTGTATTCCATCAAAACTTTTATTTACATTAACTATATTTATATCTTTTTTTTCCAACTCCTTTTAACCTCCATTTTATTCGAATTTACTTATAATTTTAACATTATTTTTTAATAATTTCAAGATGTCAGAGACTAGCTTTCACTATTTAAATTTATACTTTCTTTATAAATAAATAAAAATAAATAAAGTCTCTTGACAGCCGTATGAGTTCTACGAGCTCAATAAACACAGGCTCTTCGAACTAATACGGACGTCAGAGACTAATTTTCTTTATTTAATTTTATACTTTCCTATAAATTAAAAACTAAAGTCCTTTGACAGTTATACAATTTTTAAAAGCTCAATAAATAGAGATTTTTAAATATATATTTTAGTCAAAGGACTTTAGTTAATTTTTATATAAATTTTTAAATTAATATTAAATTATTTTTTTGCTCCAGGATAAAATTTTGGATTAGAAAAATAATCTTTAGTTTGTTTTCTAACTTGAGGGAATAAAATAATTAATGCTATCAAGTTAGGTATTATAACTAATCCCATAGCTATATCTTGTACAGTCCAAACTAAACTTATTTTATTAAGAGATCCAACTATACATAAAAATGGGAATACGTATTTTACTTTATCTGTAACTTTTGTTCCAAAAGCATAGTTAAAACTTTTTGCAGCATTAAACCATTGTCCCATTAAAGTTGTAAAACAGAATAGTAATAAAGCTATTGTTGCTAGATGTTTTAATGGAGCCCATACAGTTCCAAATGATTCTAATGCCATAACAGCCGGACTTAAATCAGTTTTATAAATTCCTGTAACACCTATAACTATTGCAGTTATTGAACAAATAATAATAGTATCTAAGAAAACTTCTGTAACTCCTGTAATTCCTTCTTCACATGGATGATCAACTATTGCAGAACCATGTGCAAATGGAGCTGTTCCTTCTCCTGCTTCATTTGAATACATTCCACGAGTAATACCATATTGTAAAGCTCTAGCCATTACATATCCTCCAGCTCCTCCAGCTGCAGCTTGCATTGAAAATGCTTGAGTAAATATTTCAGAGAATACTGCTGGAACTTGTCCTATATTTAATACTATAACTAATAATCCTACAAGTACATAAAATATTGACATAATTGGTACTAAAGAAGTAGCAATATTTGCAACTCTTTTTAGTCCACCTAAAACTATACACATTAAACAACAAATTAAAATTATTCCTGTTATCCAAGTTGGAACATCATAATTTGAGCTTAAAACTCCAGCTATTGTATTTGATTGAACTAGATTTGCTCCCATCATTTTTGTACACATTAATACTGCAATAACAATTCCTAGCCATGGAGCTTTTAATCCATCTCTAATATAATACATAGGTCCACTTAAAATATTTCCATCTTTATCTCTACCATTATACATTTGAGATAACACTATTTCACCATATTTTAAAGCCATTCCAAAGAATGCAGCAACCCACATCCAAAAAACTGCTCCCATACCTCCACTAGCAACAGCTGTAGCAACTCCAACAACATTTCCTCCACCAACATTTCCAGCAAGAGTAACCATCATTGCTTTAAATGTTGAAAGTGATCCAGAACCTTTATCCTCATTTCTTGATTTAAATGAGTCGATAAGAGTTTTCTTCATAATAAAATTAAAATGTCTAATTTGAATAAAACCATTAGTAAATGTGTATAAAACACCTAAAGCTAAAAGTACATATACTAACCATCTTCCCCATAAATATTTGTTCACTGTCGTTAAAACCAATTCCAATTGTTCCATAAAACTATCCCCCTATTTATTTTCATTGATTATTTTTCTAGTTAGATCTGGAAAATTACCTATTAAAATATCAACTTTTTTATTAATTAAATCTTTAATATCTTCTTCTTTATTAACTGTCCAAGTATTAATTTCTAAACCATTTTCTTTTAATTCTTTCACTACTTCTGGTATTAAATTATTAAATCTTGGATGATAACATTCAACTCCATGAGAAGCTGTATATGCTCCTGCATTAATTATCCAATCTTCAGATAAAAATCCATATTTTAATTCTGGAGCTATCTTTTTCATTCTTAATACTGAAAAGTGATTAAAGCTTGAAATGATAACTCTCTTTTCTAACTTATATTCTTTTATTAAATTATGAACTTTTTCTTCAATTCCTAAATATTCATTGATTCCTGTTTTTAATTCAATATTTGTAATGAAATCTAAATTTTTTATAAGCTCAAAATATTCTCTTAAAGTTGGAATTTTATTAAACCCCAGTTTTCCTGTATAAATATAGGAAGCATCAAATTTTGAAAGTTCTTCATAAGTATAATTCACAACATATCCTTTCCCATTTGTTGTCCTATCGATAGTTTCATCATGAATTATCACAACTTCTCCATCTTTTGTAAGCTGAACATCAAGTTCGGCTCCATCTGCTCCTGCTTCAATAGCTTTTTCAAATGCTAACAAAGTATTTTCAGGAAACTTTCCACTGAAACCCCTATGAGCAAAATTTTTAACCATTTTAAACACCTCTTTAAAAACCTATCTTCTAGCACACTTGTGCTTTTAACGTTTTTTATTATACAATTAACTTTTATAAAATTTCAAGTTTTTTTTAATTTTTTTTATATAAATTCTCTATTTTAGAAACTATAGTTTATTTTTCACACATTTATAAAATGAGCTTTTTTTGATTTTTTTTGGATTATATACAATCTGAAACTTTATTATTTTTTTTATTTATTCAATATATTATCAACTAGCTTTTTTGAAAAACATTTGTTATAATACGTGTGTTCTTTTATAGAATAAATTATTATTTAATAAATAAAATATAAAACCATGGAGGTATTATGAAAATAATAACTGATAAGAAAAAGGTAGCATTATATTATAAGGAGAATGAAATTAGTTATAAAGACTTTATTTCAAATACAAAAAAAATAAAATTTTTTTCAAAAATACAACAATTTACAAATAATATGATTTATATGGAAAATAGACCTGAATTACTATATAGCTTTTTTGCTACTTGGGATTCTAGAGCAACTTGTGTTTGTATTGATGCATCTTCAACAAGTGAAGAGTTAGAATATTTCATTGATAACTCAGATGTTGTTAGAATTTTCACTTCAAATGAACAATTAGAAAAAGTTGAAACAGCCTTATCTAATTTAAAAAAGGATGTAGAAATTATCAATGTTGATAAAATAGATTTTTCAAAAATATCTATTGATGAAAATTTAGAGGAAAATACTTATATCAACTCTCCAGAAAAAGATGATACAGCCCTTATTTTATACACATCTGGAACAACAGGAAAACCTAAAGGTGTTATGCTAAGTTTTGACAATATCTTAGCTAATATCGAAGCTCTTGAAGTACACAATATGTTTGAAGAAAAAGATATAACTGTTGCTCTTCTTCCAATGCATCATATTTTACCTCTTTTAGGTACTGGTGTATTACCACTTATGAGTTCTTCTACTATAGTTTTCTTAGAAGAAATCTCCTCTGCTGCTTTAATAGAAGCTATGAAAAAATATAAAGTAACTATGATTATTGCTGTACCTAGATTATGGGAAATGATGCATAAAAAGATTATGGATACTATAAAATCAAAAGGAATAACAAGATTCATATTTGCTCTTGCTAAAAAAGTAAACTCTCTAAAATTTAGCCGTATCCTATTCAAAAAAGTTAGTGAAAGTTTTGGAGGAAATATTAAATTCTTTGTTTCAGGAGGTTCTAAATTAAACGGTCAAATAACTGAAGATTTTTATACTCTTGGAATTAAAGTATGTGAAGGCTATGGAATGACTGAGACTTCTCCTATGATTTCATATACTCCTAAAGATGATATAGTTCCAAATTGTGCCGGAAAAGTTATAAAAGATGTTGAAGTTAAAATTGCTGATGACAATGAAATACTTGTTAAAGGTAGAAATGTAATGAAAGGTTACTATAAAAATCCTGAGGCAACTGCACAAATTATTGATGAAAATGGTTGGTTACATACTGGAGATTTAGGAAGATTAGATGGTCAATATCTATATGTTACCGGTAGAAAAAAAGAAATGATAGTTTTATCAAATGGGAAAAATATTAATCCAATTGAAATAGAAGAAAAAATTTCTTCTATGACAAATCTGATTGCTGAAATTGTTGTTACTGAGTACAATTCAATTTTAACAGCAGTTATTCACCCCGATTTTAATAAAATTAAAGAAGAAAAAATTGATAATATATTAGAAAAATTAAAATGGGATATAGTTGATAAATACAATCAAAAAGCTCCTGATTACAAAAAGATTTTAGATGTTAAGATTGTAAATGAAGATTTTCCTAAAACTAAAATTGGAAAAATAAAAAGATTTATGATAGCCGATATGTTAAACGGAAAAATTCAAAAAAAAGAAAGAGAAGCTGAGCCTAATTTTGAAGAATACAATATTATTAAAAAATATCTAACCGAGATTAAAGAAAAAGAAGTTTATTTTGATTCTCATATTGAAATAGACTTAGCAATGGACTCTCTTGATATAGTTGAATTTTTACACTTTTTAGAATTAAACTTTGGAGTTAAGGAAGAAAATTTAATTTCTAGATATTCCACTCTTTTAGAATTAGCAAATTATATAAAAGAAAATAAAAATCAAGAAAAAATAGGGGATTTAAATTGGAAAGAAATTATAAATAAAGATATACAAGCAGATATCCCTAGCTCAAGTATTTTTGCAAGATTTATTAAATTTATATCCTTAATTTTATTTAATACATATTTTAGAGTTAAAGTTAGTGGCAAGGAAAAACTAAGTGATAAACCTTGTATTTATATTGCTAATCACCAAAGTTTCTTAGATGGTTTTTTATTTAATTATGCTGTTCCAAATAGAATTTTAAGAAAAACATATTTTTTAGCAACTGCTGTTCACTTTAAAAGTTCTTTTAGAAAAAAAATGGCTAATCTTTCAAATGTAATTTTAGTTGATATGAACAAAGATATTGCAGAAGTTATGCAAACATTAGCTAAACTTTTAAAAGAAGGAAAAAATGTTGCTATTTACCCTGAAGGTTTAAGAACTCGTGATGGAAAATTAAATAAATTCAAAAAATCTTTTGCTATTATTGCAAAAGAATTAAATGTAGATATCCAACCTTATGTTATAAAAGGTGCTTATGAAGCTTTTCCAATTGGAAAAAAACTTCCTAAAATGTCTAATATTTCTTTAGAATTTTTAGATAGAATTGAAGTTACTAACTTAACTTATGATGAAATTGTAGAAAAATCTTATAATGTTATAAAAGATAAATTAGATTAATAGACACTTTATAATCTCTCTTGACAGCCGTATGAGTTCTACGAGCTCGATAAACACAGGCTCTTCGAACTAATACGGACGTCAGAGAATAATTTTTGCTATTTAAATTTATACTTTCTTATAGAAATATAAAATTCCCTGATAGCCTTATCAGTTCTTTGAACTAATAAAAACTTCAGGGAATATTTTTAATTTTCTAGAATATTATCTTCACTACTTGATTTTTCTTCTTTTATAGGTTCAGAATCTTCTCTAAGCATAATTCTTTCAAATTCATCTCCCATAATAGTCTCTTTTTCAAGTAAAATTCTAGTTACTTCTTCTAATTTATCTCTATTTTCCGTTAAAATTCTAACTGCCATTTGATATCTTTCATTGATAATACTTCTAATCTCATCATCAATTTCTTTTCCTGTTTGCTCTGAATAATATTTACTTTGGAACATGTCTCCTGGTTGAGTCCCATCAAGTAAAACAGGTCCAAATTTTTCACTCATTCCTAATTTTGTAACCATTTGTTGAACCATTCCAGTTGCAACTTGTATATCATTACTTGCTCCAGAAGTTATATTTTCTTTTCCAAAAATTATTTCTTCTGCAGCTCTTCCACCAAAATATATTGCTATTTCATCCATAAAATACTTTTTAGAATATACTAATTTTTGTTCTGCAGGAAGAGATAATGTGTATCCTCCAGCTTGACCTCTAGGTATCATAGTTATTTTATGAACTTTATCTTCTCCACCAACAACAAAGTTTACAATGGCATGCCCAGACTCATGATAAGCAACTATTTTTTTATCAGTATCAGATACAACCTTTGATCTTTTTTCAGGTCCCATTTGAACTTTTTCAGAAGCTTCTTCTAAATCTGCCATATTTATTTCAGTTCTACCAGATCTTGCTGCTAAAATTGCACCCTCATTTAAAATATTAGCTAAGTCTGCCCCAGCCATTCCAGCAGTTTTTTTAGCAATTATCTTGAAGTCTACATCAGAAGCAAACTTTTTATTTTTTGCATGCACTTTTAATATTTCTTCTCTACCTTTTACATCAGGCATATCAACAATAACTTGTCTATCAAATCTACCCGGTCTTTTCAAAGCTTTATCCAATACATCAGCTCTGTTTGTTGCTGCTAAAACAATTATAGTTTCTTCAGTACCAAATCCATCCATTTCAACGAGAAGTTGGTTAAGAGTTTGTTCTCTTTCATCATTTCCTCCACCTTGTCCTGTTCCTCTTTTTCTACCAACAGCATCTATTTCATCTATAAATACTATACAAGGTGCATTTTTCCTTGCTTTTGCAAATAAATCTCTTACTCTTGAAGCTCCAACTCCAACAAACATTTCAACAAATTCAGATCCTGACATACTAAAAAATGGAACTTTAGCTTCTCCAGCAACAGCTTTTGCAAGTAATGTTTTACCAGTTCCTGGTTCTCCTAATAATAGAACTCCTTTAGGTATTTTAGCCCCTATTTTTCTAAATTTTTCTGGTTCTTTTAAAAAATCAACGACTTCTTTTAATTCTTGTTTTGCTTCATCAATACCAGCAACATCTGAGAAAGTTACATCTGAAACATTTTCTCCATTTTCTTTTGCTTTTGATTTTCCCATATTGAATATTTGTGGACCACCACTACCTTTATTTATTCTTCCCATCATAAAGAAAAGTATAAATATCATAAGTAACATTGGTGACCACGATATTAATAATGAGACTAAAAATGGCATTTGAGCTGCTTCAGATGATTCAATTATAACTTTATTATTATTTATAACATTCATAAGACTTTCATCTTGACCAAGTCTTGTAGTTATAAGTCTTGCTTTATAACTATCATCTAGAGTTTTATCTGCATTTTCTTTAGTATATCCATAGATATATCCTTCTTTTTCTTCGACTCTCTTAATCTCTTTCTTTTCTATATTTTCAATAAAAGCAGTATAAGTTATATCATTAGTTTTTCCTTTTCTATTTTCTTTCATTATAGTTGGAATATAAAAGAATAAACTAACAATAAATATAAGCATCAATAAACCTTTGAAGTTAAACTTAAATCTAAAAGATTTCCCAATAGTTTTTTTCCCATCATTATTTTTATTATCTTTTTTTGAAGAAAAATTTGAATTTTTTAAAAATTCTTTTATTTTTTTATCTTCTTCTTTTTCTTCTTTATTTTCATCTTTTTTATCTAAATTTTCTTCTTTATTTGTTTGAGCTTCTGCATCATGGCTATCATTTAATTTTTCTTCAGTATTAACTTCTTTTTGCTCATGAAGATTTTCATTATTATCTTTCTGAATATCTTCATCTTTTAATTGATCATCTTTCAAATTTGTACCTCCTCAACAGTAATTAAAATATTAATAAGTTTTTGTTTAAAACAATCACTTTCTCTAACTTTTCCTTTTAATAATCCGTATATCCAAAATACTTCGTCATCAATTAAAAAAATAGGTATAAAATCTCTTTTCTCTTTTTCTATCTTTTTATTAATAAATACTTCTTTTATTTTTTTTGAATGAGTTCCTAGAAAAATTTTATCTCCATCTTTTCTAAATCTTATCTTTACTTTTCCACTATTAAAAGTTTCTTCAGCAATAACAAGTAAATATTTATCTTTGGATTTTATATCAGAATCTTTTAAATTTTGAACAATATCTATATTTATTTTAAATTTATTAAAGAAAATGAAGTTTTTATTTTTTGATGATATTTCTATTTCATTATCATTAGTTAGACTTATTTTTTTTTCTTTTAGTTGTTTTTGTTGAAAGTATATTTTATCGTAAGTTTTTATAAGTTCATATTCATTATCTAAATCTATTTTTTTACTTCCATTTTTTGTTATTAAATCAAGTATGTTATTAATTTTTTCTCTATTTATTTGTATATTTTTTTTATTTAAAATATAAGCAAATAGATTTTTTAATTGATTTTCTGATAATTTTTTAAGTTCTTCTAGTTTTAAAGAATTATTATTTTTTATAAACTTACTATAATCTAAAAGATTATTTTTATTATTCTCCCTAATTTCATTGATAATAGAAAACACCTTATCTTTAAATTTATTATTATACCTTTCTTCAATAAAAGGTATTAAATCTAGTCTTATACTATTTCTTGTAAATTCATTTTCAAAGTTTGTTTTATCTATTCTATATTGAATTTGATTTTTATTCAAGTAGTCTAATATATCTTTTTTATAAATCTCTGAAATAGGTCTAACTATATTTTCTCGTTTAGGATTTATTCCTTCTAAACCCTGTAAAGTTGTTCCTCTTATTAATTTAAATAAAAAAGTTTCAATTTGATCGTCTTTATTATGAGCTGTAGCTATTTTATTTGCCCCTGTTTCTTCTAAGACTTCTGAGAAAAGTTTATATCTTTCTTCTCTGCCAACTTCTTCCAAAGTTTTTCCTTTTTCTTTTGCCAAACTTTTTATATCTATTTTTTTATGAAAAATTCTTAAATTATATTTTTTAGCATATTCCACACAAAAAGTTTCATCATCATCTGCATCTTTCCCTCTTAACATATGATTAATATGTACCAGTAAAAAATTAAATTTAATTTTTGCTTGCATTAATTTTAATATTTCCGAAAGAAAAACAGAGTCTGGTCCTCCAGAAAAACCAACAACAACAGTATCACTATTTTCTATTAGACTATATTTTTCATTAATTTCTAATACTTTTTTTAACAATTCCATAATTCCTCTTCAATATACTATTCTTATCTAATTAGGAAATCACTAAATAATAATAAATTATTTAGTTTTTTGGAAATCCAAATGTTCCTTATATGTTTTACTAAAAAAGTGTGCTCCTCCACCTTTTGTAACAAAAAACAAGTAATCTGTTTTTGCTGGTTTATATGCAGCTTCAACTGAACTTACAGTTGGATTAGATATAGGAGCTGGAGGTAAGCCTTTATTTTTATATGTGTTATATGGAGAGACTATTTCTAAATCTTTATAATAGATTCTCTTCTTTTCATAATTATACAAAAAATTTACTGTTGAATCTGCTGATAATGTCATATTTTTCTCTATTCTATTGTAGAAAACAGATGCCATAAGAGGTTTTTCACTATCAAGTGCAGCTTCTCTTTCTAAAATTGATGCCATTATCAGTTTTTTATAAAAATCTTCTTTATCTGGATATTTATCTTCTGGAAATTTCTTTAAAAATTCATTTAAAAACAATTCTAAAGTAGATTTTTCATCATATTTTTCAGGTATAAAATAAGTTTCTGGATAAAAATAACCCTCATAGTTCTTATTTGGTGTTAGATAAGGAAATTCTATTTCATTTAAAGCACTTAAATATTTTTCTCTTTCCCCTATCCCGTTTGCAACTAATTTATCAATAACATTTTTTACTGTATACCCTTCAATGATAGTAAACTTATATCCCTTGGATTTCCCACTTTCTAAAATAGAAATCAAGTCTTTTATATTATAATCTCCATTTATTTCATAATATCCTGCTTTTATATTTTTTCCACCATTATTTAATTTAAGATAAATCTTAAAAAATACACTCTTTGCTATTGGTAAAGTTTCTAAAGATTTTCTCAAAGGTTTAGAACTATCTATTTCAAGAATAAAATTATCATACTTAGTCTTTTTTTCTATTTGATAATAACTAAATCCTAAAACCACAATAATAACCGTTAAAAAAAATATAATTTTTTTCATTTTTACCTCATTTCAATTACTTTCTATTTTTTGCTTTTTCTATTAATGGTTTTTTCCCTTTTCTATTTTCTGCAAAAGCTTCAACAATTATTTCAGCTTCTTTAAATGGAACTGATATAAAAGAAAAACTTTCGTACACTTCAGCATTTTTTATATATGCTGACTTAACTTTAGATTTTTTTATTACAAAATCTACTAATTTCTTAGGTGTCATTCCATCATTTCTACCCATAGCAATAAATAATCTTGTTTTCCCTGTATCATCCATTTTAACTGGAGATATTTCAGAATAATTACTTTCATCTAAAACATCACTAAAAGTTAATTTTAAAAGAGCAGCTACTACATTTTCAGTTTCTTCCATTTTTAATAAATCTTTAGCCATTTTTTTAAATTTCTCATAGTCATTATCTATTAAAATTTGAGCAACATCATCTCTAATTTTAAACTTTTTGGCTTGAATTATATCCTTTATTTCAGGTAAACTTTCTTTTCTTATTTCTTTTTTTACAGCCTTTTGAATTTGAAGTAATCTTCTATATTCTTGAGGAGTTATAAAAGTTATTGCTGTTCCTTCTTTCCCAGCTCTACCAGTTCTTCCTATTCTGTGAACATAGCTTTCAACTTCTTGAGGTATAGCATAGTTTATAACATGACTTAAATCATTAATATCTATACCTCTTGCAGCTACATCAGTTGCAACTAATATATTTATTTTTTTAGATTTAAATCTTTTTAATGTTACTTCTCTATAATTTTGCCCAATATCACCATGTAGACCCTCAGCATCGTATCCTCTGTCATTTAATCTTCCTACAATTTCATTAACATCTGTTTTTGTTCTACAAAAAATTATTCCATAAAAATCAGTTGTCAAATCAATTATTCTACACAAAGCCTCAAATTTATCTCTTTCATTAACTTCAAAATATATTTGTTCTGTTAAATCTGTTGTAAGTTCTCTACTCTTTACAGATAAAATTTCGTATTCTTTCATATGCTCTTTTGCAATTTTCATAATTTCTGGTGGCATAGTAGCTGAGAAAAATAATACTTTTTTATCATCGTTTGTAAATGTTAATATTTTTTCAATATCTTCGATAAATCCCATATTCAACATTTCATCTGCTTCATCTAAAATAAAGTATTTTAATTCTTTTATTTTTAATAGTTTTCTTTCAATTAAATCTATAACTCTTCCTGGAGTCCCAACAACAACATCTACTCCATTTTTTATAAGTTTTCTTTGAATATCTATTGATTGTCCCCCATAAACAGGAATTACTTTCATTTTTTTACTAGCACTCAAACTATTCATTTCTTCAGCAACCTGTAGAGCTAACTCTCTTGTTGGTGTTAAAACTATAGCTTGAATATGATCCTCATGTTCAAATTTTTCTATTATTGGTAATGAAAAAGCTGCCGTTTTCCCTGTTCCTGTTTGAGCTTGTCCTATTATATCTTTATCACTATTCAATAAAGCAGGTATTGTTAATTTTTGTATAGGTGTAGGAGACTCGTATCCTTTCTTTGATAACATTTTTAATACTTTCTCACTAAGCCCTAATTCTCTAAATTCTTTTAATTTTTCTAATTTTTCTAATTGTTCCATTATTCACTTCCTTCTTATTAATTCTTTTATTATATCATACTTTTATAAAATCCTTTAATTTTTATTGTAATATTTTTCTGAATATGTAATAATGTAATAAAGATATGGAGGGATTAAATTGAATAAAAAAATTTCTGTGTTATTAATTACGATTTTGGTATCAACAAATTTGTTTTCAAATTCTACTGAAGTAACAAAAAAAGATTTAAAAATTATTGATAAAATATATTATTTAAAATCAACTAATGAAATTTTTTCAGGAAAAGTAACTGAAGGTAGAGATAGATTTTATTATCTAGATGGCAAACCTGAAGGAAAATGGTTGGAGTTTTATAAAAATGGAAATCTGAAATCAATTATTAATTGGAAAAATGGGAAACTAACTGGAAAATATATTGTTTATGATAAAAATGGTAAAAAATCTACTGAGGCTATTTATAAAGATGGTAAAGAAAATGGAAAATATTTTTTATATTACTCTAACGGCAATATAAGAACAAAAGGAGAATATGAAAATGGAAAACCTATCGGAGTTTGGGAATACTTTGATAAGGATGGAAAATTAACTGGAAAGGCTGAAACTAAATAATCCGGTTAACTATAAGGTAGGAGATGATAATATGAATAAAAAAAGCTATTTTGGAGACTTAACATTATTACTTGCAGCTTTTATTTGGGGAACTGCCTTTGTTGCTCAAATTGCAGGAATGGACAGAATTGGTCCTTTCACTTTTAACACGTCTCGTTCGGTCATTGCAATTCTATGTTTAGGACTTTATTTATGGATTAGTAAAATTAAATTTCCTGAAAATAAAGTTGAACTATTAAAGGCTGGAGTGATTTGTGGATTTTTAATTTTTGTTGGAACTTCTTTACAACAAATAGGTTTACAATACACAACTGCTGGTAAAACTGGTTTTATAACATCTTTTTATATTTTAATAATTCCTTTTTTAGGAATATTTTTAAAGCATAAGATTGATTTATCTATATGGATTAGTGTAATTATAGGATTCATCGGACTATATCTATTAGCTGTTCCTAGTTTAACTGATTTTTCTGTAAATAAAGGAGATTTTATTGTTTTCTTGGGTTCATTTTGTTGGGCTGGACATATTTTAGTAATAGACCATTATTCTAAAAAGTTCAATCCTATCTGTCTGTCATTTTTACAATTTGTTGTTTTAACAATATTATCAGCTATTTGTTCATTTGCTTTTGAAAATGAAACCCTTACTTTATATAATATAGCTGCCTCTTGGAAAGCTATTGCATATGCTGGTTTTATGTCTTCAGGAATAGCTTACACTCTTCAAATGATAGGTCAAAAATATACCAACCCTGTAGTAGCTTCTCTAATCTTAAGTTTAGAAGCTGTATTTGCTGCATTATCTGGATATCTAATTTTAGATGAAGTGATGACTAATAGAGAATTTTTAGGTTGTGTCATAGTATTTATTTCAATCATTTTTTCTCAAATACCTAAAGATATTTTTAAGAAAAAATATGTTAATTTAAAATAACTATATTTAAAAATAGTCTCCGACATCCGTATTACTCTGGAGAGCATTTCTGTGAGCTCGAAAGAGTCATACGGATGTTAGGAGACTTTTTTATTGTATAGGAAAGTATAACAAATAAATAGAGAAAATTAGTCTCCGACGTCCGTATTAGTTCGAAGAGCCTGTGTTCATTGAGCTCGTAGAACTCATACGGCTGTTAGGGGAGACTTTATTTATTTTATAAATTAAATTCAATATATTTCAATTCTATATCATAATCTTTTAATTCTGGGAACTTCTTTAACAGAACATCTCTATAAGTAATTAATTGTGTTTCATTTATTCTTCCTGTTTTATAATCTACTATATAGACTTTACCCTTTTCATTTTCTCTAGGTTCTCTTATCATCAGTCTATCTATTCTATACTCTTTTTGATTTTCTAAGTCATAAACTTCATATTCAGAATAAATATAATCCCAATCTTTAGAAAATATTTTTGTATCCGTTTTTAAATATTTATTTATATTTTCTTTTGAAAAAATTATATTCATTTTTTCTTCTCCAAAATATGATAAATATTCTTTATAGCACAAAGCCTTTGAATACTCTATTTCACTTTCTTCAGCATATTTAATATTTTCAAAAAATGAGTGTATTAAAAGACCAATCATTCTTTTTTCTTCTGTTTCTAATAGAAATTTACTCCTATTTATTTCAATTCTCTTTTCTTCTATTTTAACTTTTTCTTTAAATATATTAACCATATTTTCCAAATCTAAAATCTCATTTTTTTCTTCAACAGCTTTTAGAGAAGAAAGATTTTTTACATAAGTTTCTGAAAATTTCCCAATAAGCTCTTTTGTTTCTATTGAAGTTTCAATCTTTTCTTTAGCATTTTTTCTCTCGATTTTTATTGTAGCATCAATAATTATCATATTATTTTTTGCCCTTGTCAGAGCAACATAAAGATTATTTATTTCTTCTTCCTCATACTTCTTATTATATCTTTCTACAACATTAGGAAAACATTTTTCAACTATTTTTCTATACTTTGGCTTATAAAAAAGAGAAAAGTCTATGTCATCATATTTTGAGTTCATTTCAAATAAAAATCCTTCATTTTTTGAAAAACCATTTTTCTGACTTCCATTTATATTTATAAAAAATACTGTCTTATATTGTAACCCTTTTGATTTATGTATTGTTATAAGCTCAATTCCTTGCTTTTCTTTTTCTTCAGAAAGTGAAATTTTATTATTTTTATAATCATTTAATAAATCAATTAGTGAATTATATTTTGAACTTAACAAATAAAATTCAGAAATATTTTTTATTTCTTTTTCCTTATTAAAATAGTCTGTTATTTTAAATTTTTCTATTATTTCATAAATCAAATCTTGAATACTTAAACTTTTATAATTTTTCTTAAAATATTTAATTTTATCTAAATATTCTATTATTTTTTTATTTATTGAATTTTGAATAATTTTATTTTCATCTTCTAAAAGTATGTAAGAAATCAAAGGATTCTTATTTGTAAGTAATTTTTTTAGCTCATTAGTTCCTATTTCACTAATCTCACTCGACAAAAAATTATAAAGAGATAATTCTGTTCCACAAACTAAATAATTTATAAGTTCACAACATTCATAAATTCCCTTATATTCATCTAAATTATTACTTCCACTTCTAATATAAGGTATTTTTTCATCTTCTAAGACACTTGCTATTTCTTTTAGAGTTTCATTTTTTCTAGAAATTATTGCTACATCTTCATAAGAATTATATTTTTTTATTTCATCTATTAAAGTTTTATAGATTATTTTTTCATCGGAACCGTTACATATTATCTCAATTTTTTTTACAAATCCTTCTTTTTTTGAATTTGCTGTTATTGGTTCAAATTTCCAATCATTTTCTACTTTTTTCTTCATAAAATAATTGTTTGTATAATCAACAATATTCTTATCACTTCTATATGAAATATTTAACGATTCTGGTTCTGTTCCTAAAATATTCCCTAAATTTTCAAAAAGTCTTTTTTCTCCATCTCTCCAACCATAAATACTTTGTTTATCATCTCCAACACATATAGCCCTATTAGCTTTTTTTATAATTTCATAAAGCATTTTCCATTGTAGTACACTAGTATCTTGAAATTCATCTATAAAAACTGTATCAATTTTCATATCAAGTGCTTCATAAAATTCATCCTTTAAGCCATCATTATCAATAAAAGAATTAGTTTCATCAAATAAAGTCATATATGTGTATGTTGAGATATCATTAAAAGTAAATTTTCTATCTCTCATTTTATGATAGTCGTATATTTTATAGATATTTTTGCATAAATCTATAATTCTTTCTTCATATGGAATAACTAATTTATCAAATAATTCTTTTGCTATTCCTTCTTCTAATTTTTCTTTTAATTCTGCCATATACAATTTTTCTTGTTCTTTTCCTTTAAAGCAATATCTACCGTCATATAAATTTGCACTACCTACAATTTTTTCAAGATTTTCTATTTTAAGCAGATAATCTTCTATCTCATCATCTGATAAAGACAAAGCTCCTATTAAAGAACTACTTACAAACTTTTCTTCATACAATTTTCCCGTATTTTTCTCATCTTTTATGTAGTTTATAGCTTCATGAAATATTTTTACAATATCTGTATTGTCATTAAACTTTTCTTTAACAATATAGTTAGCATTTCTATCTAAAGAAAATAAATACTTCCATCTTTCTGATATTAATTTTTTCATAATACTTAGAAAATTATCTATATTTTTTTCAGCATTATCTTTAAAAAACTCTTTATATTCTGAAAATACTTTTTTATTTGCAAATACCTCTTCAAGAACTAATTTATAGTATTTTTCATTTTCTTCTTCATCAATCATAGAATATTGTTTTATTTTCAATATATTAGTAGCTAAATTTTTAAAGATAACATTTATAAAGGCATCGATAGTGTATATTCTTAGTTTTTCTTTATTTTTTAAAATTTCATTGTAAATTAAAGATAATTTTTTTAAAATAGCTTTATTTATTAAAAGTTTCTTAGATTTATCTAAATTTTCTAAATTTTTAATTAAACTTAAATATTCTTCCTTTTTTTTCTCATCTATTGTCATATTTGAATTTAATTCTTCTTGAACAGTTTTATTGCTATCTTTTATATAATCGTATATTTCTACAAACTTTGAAACTTTAGAAAGTACCTCTATTTTAATTTCAGAAGTGGCTTTTTTTGTAAATGTCATAACTAATATATTTTTATAGTCAGTTCCCATACAAAGTGAATAAATGTATTCTAATGATAATCTATAAGTTTTCCCTGTTCCTGCACTTGCTTTTACAACTAAATATTCTTTATTTTTCATTATTATCACCTATTTTTTCTAAAGGAATTAAATTTTTATAATTATAATATTCTTTAAAATCATAAGCATTTTTCTTCAATGCTTTTTTCTTTGGAAGTGTATAATATTCTCCTCTTATAAATTCTGTTAGTTTTTCTTTAAACTTATCAGCCTTTTCTTTTATACTTTCTTGAATATACTTAGAAAAGTCAAAATCCTTTGTTTCATCTGATTTTGTTTTATTTTTATCTTTATTTTTTGGTTGCTCATCTATCCAAAAATTATAAGAAGCACTATAGACTGGTAAAGTTTCACTTTCATAGAACATAATAGCATAATATTCAAGTTGTTTTTCGTTAACTCCTCCAGTTTTGAAGTCTATAATATACTTTGCTCTGTCAGTTTCAATTATTAAATCTGCTCTTCCAGTTAAGATAATATCTATTCCATCAACATCATAAAAAACTTTTTCTTCATTTTTCTTTAAAGATTTTTCAGTTTCTACTCTAATGATTTTTTTATCTTTTAATTCTTCGTATAAACATTTAAAAAACTTTTCTATATTTTTTGATAATCTTTCTAAAATGATATCGTATACATAAGCATTTAAAAATCTTTCTATTTTTAATTCTTCTTTTTTGATATTTCTTTTTATGTATGGTTTTATATCCTCATCTTTTATTAATAACCTTTCTCTATCATTTAAAATATCTTTCCATTTATCTTTAAAAATTTCTTCCATAGATTTATGAACTAAAATTCCTAATATTCTTGCAGATATACCATTTTCCAATTCTGCTTCATTTGAACTTTTAACACCACAGATTTTATCTAAAAAGAAAAAAGTTTCATTCTCTTCAAGTTCAATATAATCATAGGCTCCTATATATAGTTTATTATTCACAAAATCTGTTTTTTCTTTCTTGTATGGACTATACTTTATTATATTTTTCTCAATATTTTCCCTTTTATTTTTTAAATAAATTGATTTAAAAAATTTATTTAAATTTATTTTTTCCTGTTCTACATAACTATATTTATTGATAAGTTCATATATAAAAGGAGAGTAATCAATATTTTCATCTTCATTTTTTAAAGAATAAATATTCATTTCTTCTAAGTTTAATATATTTTGGAAAAACCGATATTTTTGTATTAAAATTTCTTCCTCTCTTGTTATGATAGACAATTTCTTTTTTTGACTTTCTGTAAATAAATTGATATTAGCTTTGACTTTAGGTAAAGTTTTATTATCAGCATAAATTATAGATGGAACAGAGTCAAATTTATCATTTGACAGCATTTTCAATGTATATAAATCTTTTAAAAATGGTTTATCTTCTTTTTTTTCTTCATTTGAGTATAGAGTAATATTATTCAAAGCATTAAAGAATACTGAGAATATATTTTTTCCTAAATTATCTTTAAATATTTTTCTAAAATCTTTAAAAAATTCAACACTTTCATTCGAAGATAAAAGACCCAATATTTCATAAATTTTATCGTATATAGTTTCAAATTTCCCCTCTGTAAAATATTGTATATTTTCTTCAGTATTAAAGAAATTTAAACACAAAAATTCATTAAGTTCTAAAATGTTTTTTATTGTATTTATTTTTATTAACAGTTCAAAAATTGTTTTTAACTTAAGTTTTAAATTCATATTTTCTTCAAAAAACTTAGTAAATTGACTTGTTTCAATCAATTCCAAAGAAAGATATCTATACTCATCTTTTAAAATAGTATTTAATACTCTTATATCTTCTCCATCTAAACCAAAAAATTCCATAAATGAATTTTTAAAAATATTCTCTCTTATTAAAACTATATCTAAATAATTTTTATTTTCTTCTTTTGAAGCCAAAGAAAGATTTAATAAACTTTCTATAATTGTATAGAATTTTGTGTCATTAAGAATGTATTTATTTGAATTATCAAAAATCTTATAATCGTGATTTTTATTTTTATCTACAGCGAAATAAGTCTTAGTAGTAGATGATAAGACTTGAACTTGTAAATCTAAATCATCTGTATATGATATTAAATTTAATTTTATATTTCTATTAGGCAGAGAAATTTTTTCTAGTAAAAGTTCTTTCTCATTTATATCATTTTTTTCTATTTGAAAAACGAATTCAATTTCATTTTTTTTAGCTATTTCTTTTAATATAGATTTAAAATTATGTGGGAAATCAACTATATCATAAAATATAATTTTCTTAAATTTTTTCAAATAATCAAAATTTAAATTTTCAATTCTATCTAACCAGTCTTCTAAAATATAATTATTCTCATCTAAAAAATTATCTAGTTTATTTTTTAAATTAAAAAATAAAGAAAACTTTTCTTCTTGCCATTTAGATAAAACAACTTTTTCTAGTTCCTCTTTTTTTTCTATATATTTAAAAAATTCAAAAAAATCATTAGCAAGCTCCATTGAATCAAAGTATGAGCTAATATTATATTTTTTCTTTATTTCATCATCTAATAAAGAATAAAAAACAAAATATTTTTTTATATCTTTTAAATTTTTTCTTTTTGAAATAAAGATATAATCCCAGAACTTATCAAACGAAATAATACTACTTGTTCTAATCATTTTTTTGCTGTTGATATAAGAAAAATAAAATTTTTGTACAAAATCATTTTCAACTACGATTAAATTTTCACTATTATCGTAATTAAAAATATTTGAATAAAGTTGATTTTCTTTTTCATTGTATGGCATATAATTAAACTTTATCATTTCTTCCCCCTATATAACTAATAAAATTAAACAGTTAAATATTTCCATTTACCTCTTTTAAATACATAAAGCAATGCTAAACTTCTTACAAATAAATCTATCGTCATTACAATCCAAGCTCCAGACAATCCTAGTTTTAAAACATACAAAAATAAATATGTCGTTGGTATTCTTACCAAAAATATTCCTACAAAAGTTATAAATAATACAGACTTTGTATCTCCTGCTCCTCTTAATGCCCCACTTAAAACTAATGACATAGCAGAAAATGGTTGACATATAGATACAAGTCTTAAAGCAACAATTGATAATGCAACTACATTCTCATCTTTTGAAAATAAAGAAACTAATAAATTTGGAGCCACTAAAAATATTATTCCCATAGTTGACATCACTATAACAGCTATTATCGTACATATATAACCTTTTTTTAAAGCCTGTTTGGGAGAATTTTTCCCCAGTTCTTGCCCTACTAATGCAGTAGCTGCAAAAGAAAAAGCAAATCCTAAGTTGAAAGAAAAACTTTCTCCAACTAAAGCAATCTTGTGAGCTGCATAACTCAAATTTCCTAGTGATATAACCATCATTTCAAATATAAGCATTCCAAATCTTAAGCCTAATTGTTCTATTGCTGCTGGTATAGCTACCTTTAAAATTCTTTTTGATAAATGATAATCAAATTTCATTTTCTTTATATCTAAAGATATCCACTGATTTTTATTAATAAAAATCAAATATACACTCAAAATTAAAACAGATAATCTTGCAAAAGTAGTTCCCAAGGCTGCTCCAAATACTCCCCATTTAAATATGTAAATGAATAGATAATTACATACTAAATTTACTAATAAAGCCAATGTATTCCCCATCATCGGAATTTTATTTTGTCCCAAAGCTCTAAAAGCATAAAATGTTACTATACCGACTGTTAAAAATGGAAAACTTAAAGCAGTAATATTTTGATATATTATAGCTTCTTTCAAATTCATATCTTTAGTGTTTCCTATTAAATTTATTATCTGTTCTGAGAAAAGTAAAAATAAAAGCATCAAAAATATTCCTAAAGGCAATGCAATATAAAAACTTTGTGCAAAAGCCTTTTTTCCTTCTTCTTGATTTTTCGCTCCATATGCTCTGCTTAAAAGAGCTGCTGTCCCAGTTGTAACTGATATTAAAGCTGGTATTAAAGCATACATAGCAGCTGAACCAACTCCGACAGAACTTATAGCAGTGGCTCCCAAACTTCCAACCATTATCATATCTGTTGTAGCTATTAATGTCTGTGCCAATAAATCTAATACAGATGGAATTGCAATTTTAAATATTTTTTTTATAACTTCATTATTATTTTTTATTAATTCTTTTATCATAAATTATACCTTTTTTCCTTTAAATATTAGTATTTTATTATATCATAAAAGAAATAAAATTTATACTTTCCTTACAAATAAAAAAAGCCAATTATAGATTTTTAATAGAATCCTATAATTGACTTTCTTAATATTATATTTCTAATATAATTAAATACTATATTTCGAATTTTAAATTTGAAACAAAGGAAAAAAACTACTATTTATTTTGTAATTGTTCTCCAGTATAAATCCAATCAAATTCAACATTTTGAGTTTTGAAAAATTCTTCTGCTGCTTCTTTTCCATTATCTCTAGCTGCTGGTACTCCAGTTTCTGAGTCCACATGTAATAAGTAATCAGTAGGTGCTTTAATTTCAAGTTGTAATTTATATTTTCCAACTGGGATTAATCCTTTTTTAACATTGATTCCATAGTGTGCTCCATCATCAGCATTCATTGGCATAAAAGTTCCTGAAGTTATTTCAGTTTTTCCATCTTCAGATAATACTTTATAATTTACTGTTAAATAAGCTGGCCATATATCTTGTCCTTCTCCAAATCCATATTTAACTGCAGCTTCTGGTAATAAGTGAATATCTGCTTCTAAGTGCATATCAGATTCAGCTGCTGAAGGTTGTTTTCCTTCAGGTATCATATCAACTGCTTGGAAATATACAGCTGCTACTTGATAAGGTCCAACTACTTTTTCTTCACCAATAGGTGTTTCAGCAAATCCAGATTCTCCTGGTTTTTCAGCAGGTGCTGCTTGAGCTTCAGCTGCTGGTTGTTCTGCAGGTGCTGCTGCCTCTTCTTTCTTTTCTCCACATGCAACAAGCCCCAATGCAAGCAATGCTGCTAATAAAAATTTTAAATTTTTCATAAAAAATACCTCCCTAAATTTATAATAAAATATAAAAAACTTTGTAAACTAGTTATTTTCTGCTTCTTTTTTAGCTTTTTTTTCTTTTAACGAATTATTTAGCAACATCCAGCAAGAAGCAATTACCAACATAATTTGTGGTATTAATGTTTCAGCTCTATCATATATATTAAGCCATGTATTTTGATATCCATTCATTGCTGGTATAGTTGTACTTCCTGATATAACTCCTGCTTCAGTAAGTTCAACAACACCTTTTCCCATAAACGAAATACATAACAAGAATAATAAGATACTTGTAAATTTAAAAAATGGTTTTAATGGTAATCTAACTGTAGTATATCTAAATATAACATAAATTGCTATCAAAACTACAGTTCCTACTAAAAATCCATAAAAAGCAAACATCTTATTAGTTTGACCTCCAGTTAACATAGCTTTATAGAACAGTACTAATTCTGCCCCTTCTCTTAAAACAGCTAAAAAAGCCGAAAAAATTAAAGCTCTCCCACTGTTTTGGTCTATTGATTTTTGAACTTGAGATTTTATATATCTTGACCATGCTTCTTCTTCAGAACGAGATAAAATCCAGTTACTTACCCAGAATAAGACAGCAACAGCTAGAAACATTGTTATCCCTTCCATCATTTCTTGTCCTACTCCACCAAGTAGAATATCTATTAAAAATGCTAATATGAATGAACCTATAACTCCTGCTCCCATTCCATAATACACTTGTTTGCACAACTTTTCATTTCCTGTTTTTACTAAGTACGCAATAATAGCAACTACTACTAATATAGCTTCTAATCCTTCTCTCAAAAGTAGACCAAAAGAAGCTCCAAAAGATTTTAGTTTTATTGTTGTTTCATCTCCAGTTACCACAGAGCCACCTTTAAATAATATTTCTCCAACTGAATCTGGAGAATCTTTTGCTACAGCTCCGTCCAACACCATAGCATCTCTATAAACTTTAACAGCTAATAAATCAATTTCATCATCAAGTTCTTTGACATTTCCTTGAAGATTTCCTTTTAGTACATGCTTAATTCTACGAAATGTAGCTTCAATTTCATTAACTCTTTTTGCTGCTATATTTACCATAACATTTTTCTCGAAACCTTGTACTTCATAATAACCAAAATAAGCTCTGTTCATTGCATCATATGCTTCATCATTATTCCCAGTTTCAATTGCTTTTTTAGCAGCTTGAAATTCAACATTCATATCTTTGGCTACATCTTGCCAAGTATCATATTTTTTCTTTTGAGCTGCTTCAACATTAAGCGATGAAAATGAAACTAATAAAGAAAATATAATCCCGAAAACAAATGACATTTTTAAAAATTTCTTCACATTTACTCACCTCTAATAAAGTATTTATTACTTATGCATTCATTTCTTACTATGATATATCAATTAGTTTAAACTGTCAATATGTTTTATATACAAAATATTTATTTTTGTATTAAAATATGTTAAAATAAGTTTAAATTAATATCTATTAAGAGGTGAAAAATGAAAAAAATAAATTTTTATATTCTAATTATAATTTCATTATTTTTCTTATCATGTTCAAAAAAAAATGATGAAAATTCAAATTTAGAAAACAAACAAATTCTCTACACAGTTATGCCTAAAAATGATTATACTTTACAGATAAATAATTACTCTTCTAATGAAAGAGCACTAATATCTCAACTTTGGGAAGGTTTAACTGAATTAAAAAATAATGGCATTAGAATGGTTAGTGTAAATAAAATAGAGCATTCTCCTGATTTCAAAGAATGGACTTTTTATCTAAGAGATGATTTGAAATGGTCTAACGGAGAAAAAATTTCAGCAGATACTTTTGCTAAAAGTTGGATAGATACCTTAACAAAAGAAAATAGTTCTGATGAAATTTACAGAATGTTTGTTATAAAAGGTGCTGAAGATTTTCATAATAAAAATACCAATATTTCTACTCTTGGGATAAAAGCAGATGGAAATATTTTAAAAGTTATCTTAAATAAAAGTGTTGATAATTTTGATGAATGGGTAAGTAATCCTATATTTTATCCTATCTATGATAGAAACAAAAATTTACTTCCAACTGAACTTGTTGTAAACGGTCCTTTTAAGATAAAAGATTTTTCTAACGAACAAATTATTTTAGAGAAAAACAATCAATACTGGGATAATGTAAACACCAGATTAAAAGAAATTGTAATAAATTTAGTTGAAGACGAAATAATGGCATATGAAATGTTTTCACGTAATGAAATTGATTTTTTTGGAGCTCCTTTTTACAGTATCCCTTTTGATAGATTAAATCAAGTTAATTCTCTTCCGGAAAAAATTGTTGTTCCTATTATGAGATATCTATACATTAGTATGCCAAATATAAAAAATGAGAAAATCTTTAGTAAGAAAGAAATTAGAAAACTTATGTATGATGTTACTGACCCTGAATTTATAGGGGACTCTATTTTAAAAAATAATTCTCCTGCTATTTTTGAGCATCCTCATCCTAGTTCTTCAGTTTTAAGTGATGCAAAGGAAAAATTTGAAAAAATTAAAAATATAAACAATTTTAAAATAGAAGATCTAGTGTTTGTTGCTCATTTTAATGAAAATAATAAAATAGAAAAAAGAATACTTTTATCTACTGTAAAAGAATGGATTAGTTCTTTTAAATTTCCTATAAAAGTTACATCTAATGCAAAAAATGATGAAATTACTTTTGATATAAAGGATTACCTTGTTGGAACAAATAAGAAGGAAGATTTTTATTATTATTTAAATAAAAAATTTAATTTAAGAATTGAAAATGAAAATGATTTTTTAAATGATTTACCGGTTATACCCATTTTACAAAAAAATGAAACAATATTATTACACTCAAATGTTAGAGGATTACTCGTAAGTCCTAATGGAGATATTTATTTTAAATATATAAATATTGATTGAAATAAACAAAGTCTCTGACGTCCGTATTAGTTCGAAGAGCCTGTGTTCATTGAGCTCGTAGAACTCATACGGCTGTCAAGAGACTAATTTTAATATTTAAATTTATACTTTCTTATACAATAAAAATAGCTCTAATATTCGTATTAATTTAGAGCTTTTATTAAGCTTTTGAAATTAATACTGGTATTAGGGCTTTACTTTATTTATATAATTTTATTTTTCAAGTTTATTTTCTTTTTTATAATAACAAACATATAATGATAAACCAATAAATAACCCTCCAACTATATTTCCAAGAGTTACATAAAATAAATTATAAAAAATACCTGCATATGTTATTGTAGGATTAAACATTTTAGCTACATTTAAATAGAACATATTTGCAACCGAGTGATCATAACCAATTAAAACAAAAAGCATAATTGGTAACCATGCACCTACTAATTTCCCAATAGTATCTCTTGACATATAAGCTAAAATTACTGCCGAACAAACTAAAACATTGCATAGTATTCCTTTTAAGAAAAGAACATAAGCTGATGCTTCTATTTTACCATGAGCCATAGCATCTACAAAAGCTTGTGAATCTGGGTTGAATGCTCCTGTTTTTGCTGTTATATAAGCAATTATGACACTACCAACATAGTTAAAAATATAGACAATTACCCAATTACGAAGTAATGATTTTAGGTTGATATTTTTATTTACAAAACCTACCCCCATCAACACATTTCCTGTAAATAATTCTGTTCCTAAAGTTACAACTAAAATAAGTCCTACAGGGAACACCGATGCTCCTAGAACTTTTGCAGCTCCTGGGTCACTTTTCAATAAAGTGGAACTTGATACTATGTTTGCAACTCCTCCTAATGCTATAAGTGCTCCAGCAAATAATCCTAAAATTGCTAGTTTAAAGCACTCTTTTTTTCCCTTTTCTTCAGCTACCGTCAGTAAAAAATCTACTAACTCACTTGGTGTTTTGTGATGTACACTCATTTTTTCCCTCTCTTTCAAAATTTTATATTGATTATTATACTAAATTTTTTTTATTTTGAAAAACACTTTTTTTATTTTACTAGAAAAAATAAATTTAAAAATTAAATTCCAGAAAAAAGTACATATTAATCTAAATAGTCTATTTTTTAACTCATCTAACTCAGATATTTTAAATAAAATTATTGAAGGCATTTGAAACAATATTCTTTTAATTTTTATTTGTTAAGCAAATAAAAAAATATTTAAAGTTTATTTTTCTATTTTTTATTTTATTTTTTAATTCAAAATTTCTTTTACTTTTATTAAAAATATGCTATACTTATAAAACAATCAAATTCGTGAACATCGAAAAATTTAACTTACAAAAGAAAGAGGTGATAAAAATTAATACACATATTGTTAAACCACTTAGCTCAAAAAAAGAAAATCTATTTCTTATTTTGACTTTTTTTATTCTACTTTTAATTGCTGGTATTTCTTTGAAATTAACACATAAAGATGAATTTAAAATTGATTTGAAAGAAGGAGAAATAATTTCTTTTGATACTTTAAACAGTATTGAATTAGGTCTTTATTCTGATATTAAAAACTCTTTAACTGATATGTCACAGTTAAAAGAAGAAAGTGGAGAACTTCCAACTTTAAAAACTTTAATAGAAGAAGAAATTCCACCTTATTACAAAGATCTCACTTGGGAACAAAGAGGAGCTGTAGAGTGGAAAGAATTAAAGCACGACGGAGAAACTTTTTTACTTGGAGTAGGTAGTAATAAAGTGGGAATTTTCATAATTAAGTTAAATGAAAATCCTGAAAACAGTGATGTTTTTTACCTTCATGAAAAAGTTAGTCTTGAGAAATTAGAAACAAATTTTGAAAAATATGAAAGTCTTGCAAAAAAGGTTATTCCTTATACAGGAGGAGATGAAAGACAAAAGTTTGTTGGTAAAGAATAGTATGAAAATGATATTAGGAGGTTAAAATGAAAAAAATATTAATTTCTTTTCTATTCATATTATTTAGTAGTTTTTCCTATTCACAAGAAAAATTAAAAATTGGAATTACTTTATTGCCCTATTATAGTTTTGTTAAAAATATAGTAAAAGATAGAGCTGAAGTTATTCCAGTTGTAAAAGCAGAATCTTTTGATTCTCACACATATCAACCTAAAGTAGAAGATATTCAAAGAGCATCTACTTTAGATGTTATTGTTGTAAATGGCATAGGTCATGATGAATTTATATTTAAGATTTTGAATGCCATTGATACAAAAAGAAAAATAGTTGTTATAAATGCTAATAAAGATGTAGCTCTTATGCCAATTGCAGGAACATTGAACGATGAAAAGATTATGGATTCTCATACTTTTATCTCAATTACCGCTTCTATTCAGCAAATACATAACATTACAAGAGAGTTGATGAGATTAGATCCTAAAAATAAAGATTTCTATCAAAAAAACTCAAGAGATTATGTTAAAAAATTAAGAAAACTAAAAACAGATGCTTTAAAAGAAGTCCAAAATATAAATGGAGAAGAAGTTAGAATTGCAACTTTTTTAGGTGGATATAACTATTTGTTATCTGAATTTGGTATTGATGTTAAAGCTGTTATAGAGCCAACTCATGGTTCTCAAGTAAACATGGCAGCTCTACAAAAGATGATTGAAAAAATTAAAAAAGATAAAATTGATATCATTTTTGGAGAAAAAACTTATAGTGATGAATATACTAAAATTTTACATAATGAAACAGGAATTGAAGTTAGAAAATTAGAACATCTAACAACAGGTAAGTATACTGCTGACAGCTTTGAAAAATTTATAAAAATCGATTTAGATGAAGTTGTTAAAGCTATAAGAGATATACAGAATAAAAAAAGTAAAAATTTTAATTAAATTAATAATAATTACAAGTAGTATTTTCTACTTATAAAACAAAATGAAAAACAAAATTAGGAGGATAAAATGTTTAAAAAAATAATGGCATTTCTTATGATTTTATTTAGTTTTACTTCTTTTGCAAAAGATAAATTAAAAATAGGTGTTACTTTACAACCTTATTATAGTTTTGTTGAAAATGTTGTAAAAGATAAAGCTGAAGTTATCCCAGTAGTAAGATTAGATTTATATGATTCTCACAGTTATCAACCAAAACCTGAAGATATTAAAAGAATTAATAATCTAGATGTATTAGTTGTAAATGGTATAGGACATGATGAATTTATTTTTGATATTTTAAATGCTGCTGATAGAAAAAAAGATATTAAAGTTTTATATGCAAATAAGAATGTTTCTCTTATGCCAATCGCTGGTTCTATAAGAGGAGAAAAAGTTATGAACCCTCATACTTTTATTTCTGTAACTACTTCTATTCAACAAGTATATAACATTGCAAAGGAATTGGGTAATATCGATTCTGCTAATAAAGATTTTTATTTAAAAAATGCAAGAGATTATGCTAAAAAGTTAAGAAAATTAAAATCTGATGCCCTAAATGAAATTAAAAATTTAGGAAATGTTGATATAAGAGTTGCAACTTTACATGGTGGATATGACTACTTATTATCTGAATTCGGTATCGACGTTAAAGCTGTTATAGAACCATCACATGGTGCTCAACCAAGTGCTGCAGATTTAGAAAAAATAATTAAAATTATAAAAAAAGAAAAAATTGATATTATATTTGGAGAAAAGAACTTTAACAATAAATTTGTTGAAACTATTCATAAAGAAACTGGTGTTGAAGTAAGATCTTTATCTCATATGACAAATGGCCCTTACGAAGCAAATGGCTTTGAAAAATTTATAAAAATAGACTTAGACGAAGTTGTTAAAGCTATAAAAGATGTTGCTAAAAAAAGAGGAAATAAATAATGAATGGAATTGAAATACAAATAAAAGATTTAAATCTTATTTTATCGGGAAGTGAAATTTTAAGAAATATTAATTTAACTGTAAAATCTGGTGAAATCCATTGTTTGGTTGGTCCTAACGGTGGAGGAAAGACTTCTTTTTTAAGATGTGTTTTAGGACAAATGCCTTTTTCAGGATCTATTAAAATGAATTATGAGGAAGATAAAATTATTGGTTATGTCCCTCAAGTTTTAGACTTTGAAAGAACTTTACCTATTACAGTTGAAGACTTTATGGCAATGACATATCAAACAAGACCTTGTTTTATGGGAATTTCAAAAAAATATAAAGATGAAGTTGATAATTTGCTAAGAAAGTTAAACGTGTTTGAAAAAAAGAAGAGATTACTAGGAAATCTATCTGGGGGTGAAAGACAAAGAGTGTTATTAGCTCAAGCTCTTTTCCCAAAACCTAATCTTTTAATATTAGATGAACCTCTAACTGGAATAGATAAAATCGGTGAGGACTATTTTAAAAATATTATAAAAGAATTAAAAGAAGAAGGAATCACAATTCTTTGGATACATCACAATCTGGCACAAGTTAGAGAACTTGCCGATACTGTAACTTGTATAAAAAAAGAAGTTATTTTTAGTGGAGATCCAAAAGAAGAGTTAAAAGAAGATAAAATAATGAGAATTTTTGAATAGGAGAAATTATGCTAGAAAATTTTAGAATTTTTTTAATAAGTTTAGCAGAAAAAGGAGATATTCCTTCCTCTTTTAAGTATGGATTTGTTATTAACGCAATGATTTGTGCTTTATTAATTGGACCTATACTTGGTGGAATAGGAACTATGGTTGTTACTAAAAAGATGGCTTTCTTTTCAGAAGCAGTTGGTCATGCTGCTATGACTGGGATAGCAATAGGTGTTTTATTGGGGGAACCTTTTTCAGCACCTTATATATCTTTATTTACTTATTGTATATTATTTGGATTAATTATTAATTATACTAAAAATAGAACTAAAATGGCTTCGGATACCTTGATAGGAGTCTTTCTAGCAATGTCTATTGCTTTAGGAGGTTCTCTACTTATTTATGTATCAGCTAAAGTAAACTCACATGCTCTTGAAAGTATATTGTTTGGTTCTATCTTAACAGTTAGTGATATAGATATTTATATTTTAGTTGTTTCTGCTATTATAATTTTATTTGTGCTAGTACCTTATTTAAACAAAATGTTACTAGCAAGTTTTAACCCTAGCTTAGCTATTGTAAGAGGGGTTAATGTTAAATTAATAGAGTATATTTTTATAATAATAGTAACTATTATTACTATTGCTTCTGTAAAAATAATAGGTTCTATTTTGGTGGAAGCTCTTTTACTTATACCTGCTGCTGCTGCTAAGAATCTATCAAAATCTATAAAAGGATTTGTCTATTACAGTATATTTTTTGCTTTAGTTAGTTGTTTATTAGGTGTGTATTTACCAATACATTTTGATATATCTATCCCATCTGGTGGAGCTATAATTTTAATATCATCTGCTATATTCGTAGTAACTGTTGTTATTAAAATGATATTTAAAAAATTTGCTGAAGGAGAATAAAATGAAAAAAATATTATTTGCTATTATGTTAGCAATGTTTTCAACATTAGCTTTTGCTGAAAATATTGTTATTACATCTATACAACCTTTGTATTCATTAACTAGTTATTTAACTAAAGGAACTGATATAAAAGTTCACTCAGTATTCTCTTCTGATATTTCTATGACTATGTCTAAGGATTCTATAAGAGAAGAAGATTTCGATATATCTGTTGCAAATAAGGCTCAAGCCGTTGTTGATATTGCTAAGATTTGGCCTGAAGATGTTATCTATGGAAAAGCTAGAATGACAAAATTAGGAATTTTAGAAATTGATGCTAGTCACCCTTATGATGAAAAAATGACTAATGTATTCTTAAATGACTATTCTAATGGTAGTGTAAATCCATATATTTGGACTGGTACAAAAAATTTAGTTAGAATGGCTAATATTGTTGCTAGAGACCTTGAAAGATTATATCCTAAAAATAAAGCTCAAATAGAAAAAAATGTAAATAACTTTACAAATGATTTATTAAAACTTGAAAATAATGTCAATGAAAGATTACTTTCAATAAATAATTCTGAAGTTATTTCTCTTAGTGAAAATTTACAATATTTTCTAAACGATTTAAATATTTATGCAGACTATCTTAATTATGATGATATAACTGCTGAAAATATTGAAAAAATAGTTACAGAAAAAGGTATAAAGGTTATAGTTTCAGATAGATGGTTAAAGAAAAATGTTATAAAAGCTCTTAAAAATGCTGGTGGAGAATTTGTAATTATAAATACATTAGATATTCCAGTTGATAAAGATGGAAAAATGGATCCTGAAGCATTATTAAAAGTTTATAAAGAAAATACTGATAATTTATTAGATGCATTATCTAAATTTTAATTTGTCAGCCTTATCATAGCCCCTGATAGCCGTATGAGTTCTACGAGCTCAATAAACACAGGCTCTTCGAACTAATACGGACATCGGGGCTATCTTTTGGAAATTTAAAAAATAAGTGAGTTATTTTTCCAGATTTTAGATTAAAAATCAAATAGAGTGAGCCGAACAAATCTTGGCGTGTCTGAGCTAACTTGTTAGCAAGTTAGGGAGTTTTGCCAAATTTGTAGCGAACTCTTGATTTTTAATCGTTAAAAAATCTGGTTATAACGAACTATTTTTAATTAATAAATTAAATTTTTTTATATATTACAAGGAGGATTTTATGAAAAAAAGAATGATACTTATTATGGGACTATTAATGTCTTCACTTGCTTTTGCACATGCTCCAATAATTTCTGTTGATGATAACGGAGATGGAACTGTTTATGTTGAAGGTGGATTTTCTAATGGTGCTCCAGCTGAAGGTGTTGAAATAATAGTTGTAAAAGATAAACCTTACAATGGACCAGAAGATACATTTAAAGGTAAAGAGATTATATACAAAGGAAAATTAGGTTCTGACAACAGTATTACTTTCCCTAAACCTGCAACAGATAAGTATGAAGTATATTTTAATGCCGGTGAAGGTCATGTTATTGGAAAAAAAGGTCCTGCTTTAACTGATGCTGAAAAAGAAAAATGGAATAAAGCTGTATCAGGATATAATTTTGGAGATTGGAAAGACTTAATGATGGAAAAATAAAAATTATAAAAAGGTTGGAAATGATACTAAATAAAAGTTAATAACTATTATAAATAGTTAAAATATAATACGGAGGTATCAATATGAAAAAAAGTTTAGTTTTAATTGGTAGTATTTTATTAGCAGCGAATTTATTTGCTCACGATCATTTTCTTTATACATCTAACTTAGATGTAACTGGACAAAAAGAAGTTAAAATGAAAGCTACGTTGGGACACCCAGCAGAAGGTCCAGAAGCAGAACCAATTAGTATAGGAACTGTAGATGGAAAAACTACTCTACCAAAAGCATTTTTTGTTGTGCATGATGGAGTAAAAACAGATTTAACTTCAAAAGTAAAACCTGGAAGTATAAAAGCTAATTCAGAACATGTGGCTTTTGATGCAACTTTCACTATGGAAGATGGATTAAAAGGTGGAGGAAGCTGGGTATTTTTCATGGATAGCGGAAATACAAAAGACTCTGGATTTATGTTCAATCCAACTGAAAAACTTATTGTAACTAAAGATAATGCTGGATCTGACTACAACCAAAGAGTAGCTCCAGGATACAATGAAATCGTTCCTTTAGTTAATCCAGTTAATGCTTGGAAAGAAAATGTTTTCAGAGCAAAATTTGTAGATAAAGATGGAAATCCTATAAAGAATGCAAGAATAGATGTTGACTTTATAAATGGTAAATTAGATATGACTAACAACACTTGGAAAGCTAATCCAGAAGCTCCTAAAACAAGTTTAAGAGTATTTACTGATGATAATGGAGTATTTGCTTTTGTTCCATCTAGAAGTGGACAATGGGTAATCAGAGCCGTTGCTTCTATGGATAGAGTAAATAAAGTTGTTCATGACTCTTCATTAGTTGTACAATTTAACTAATTTGTAAATTAAATTTATAAAACAGAATAAAATAAGTCCCTAAAGTCATATAAGTTTCTCAATTTTAAAAAATACTTTTGAGAACTCATGTAAGCATTAGGGACTTTTTTTGCTCTATAGGAAAGTCTAGAATTAAATACTGAAAATTAGTCTCTGACGTCCATATTAGTTCGAAGAGCCTGTGTTCATTAAACTCGTAAAACTCATACGGCTGTCAAGAGACTTTTTTATTTAAGTTTTGAAGATTTTATTTACTTGTTATTTAAATCTATAACAGATTTAAATGATTCTAACATTTTTAAATTTGAATTTCTATCTTTTACTGCGACTCTTATATAGCTTTCATTTAGAAATTTAAAATTTGCAGCATCTCTCACTAAAATATTATTCTCTATCATTTTTTCTCTAAATTCATTTGATTTAAAAGTGAAAAGTTTAATTAAAAGAAAATTGCATTCTCCTTTAAAAACTTTAATATTTTCTACTTTTGATAATTCATTATATAAAAATTTTTTTTCTTCCAATATCCATCTTTCAGATTTATCTATATATTCTTTATCATCTAACATAACAAGACCTGCTAAATTAGCAAATGTATTAACTGACCATGGCTCTTTCTCTTCCAACATTCGCTCTTTTAAATCATCATCAAAAATTATTCCATAACCTAATCTCAGGCCTGGTATAGCAAAAAATTTTGTAAATGCTCTCATTATAAAAATATTTTTATTTTTCAACAAACAAACCGTTTTATTTTTCCAATCTTCTACAAATTCAATAAAAGCCTCATCAACAAAGATTTTTGTATCTTTTTTATTACAACTTTCAATAATTTTTTCTATATCTTCCAATTTTATGAATTGACCAGTTGGATTATTAGGATTACAAAATAGTAATAAATCATAATTATTATCTTCTATCTCTTTTTTTAAATTTAAAATATTAGGATAAAAATTATCTTTTTCTTCTAATTTAAAATATTCTATTTTGGCCTCAATCGACTTTAAAGCTCTTTCATATTCTGCAAAACAAGGTGCTAGTATTAATACTTTTTTAGGCTTTAAAGCTCTCATATACAAAAAAAGTATTTCAGTTGCTCCATTCCCGACGATAATATCATCTGATTTTATTGAATTAAATTTAGCTATTTTTTCTCTTAACTCAATATAATAAGGATCCGGATAGTTTACTAAATTATTAAAACTTTCTTTTGCTATATCTATAAATTTTTGTGGTACTCCCAAAGGGTTAATATTAGAACTATAATCTAAAATATTGCTTTTTCCTTCTCTCTGAAACTTATAAATATTTCCTCCATGTAAATCTTTACTCATTTTATTACTCCAATAATATTAATTAATATAAATGTTATAGTTGCTATGAAAGATACAACATATAAGATATTGACTGCTTTTTTTATATCTTCATATTCAAATTCTTTAGTTTTATCCCCTATAGTTGGTTTTTCATAATCTTTACCAAAATAACTAATTTTTCCTCCAAATTGTATTCCTAAAGCACCTGCATAAGCTGATTCACTCTGACCTGAGTTTGGACTTGAATGTTTATTTCTGTCTCTAAAAAATATTTTTAAAGAGTTTTTAAAATTATATCCTAATATAAAACTTGCTAAAGGTATAAATATTAAACCTGTAAGTCTTGCTGGAATAAAGTTTGCAACATCATCTACTCTTGCAGAAACTTTTCCAAAATCTATATATCTTTCATTTTTATACCCAACCATAGAATCTAAAGTATTTATTGCCTTATATGTCATAGCAAAAGGTAAGGCAAGAGAAACATCTTTTCCAAATATTGAAATTGAAAAAAAACTTCCAATAAAAGCATAAAATGCAGGAGAAGCAAAACCATCCACTGTATTTTCTGCTATTGTTTCAACTACACTCATAATAATTTTATCTAACGATAAAGTATTTGTATCTCTACTAACAAGATACGATAACTCTTTTTTAGCCTTTTCAATATCCCCTGACTTTAAAATATTATAAACTTTTTTCCCTTCATCAGCTAAACTTTTAGTTGCAAGTGTTGTCCATATAAATATTATTTCTATAATATATCCTAGTCTTGCTAATAATAATGATACAAAAAAAGTTATTCCTAAAGTTAAAATATTTAAGATAGCTCCTGTAAATATCTTATTTTTAAATTTATACAAAATTTTTTCTAAAAAACTTATTAATTTTCCTATTATTATAACAGGATGATATAGCCATCTTGGATCACCTAATATCAAATCTATAATATAAGCTATACCAAATTTTATTGTAAAGTATTCAAACATTTTTTTCTCCATTTAAAAATTACTAAATTTATTTTTTATTTATAACACTTCTCATCGACTTTTATTTTAATCAAGTATCTTATATATTTCATCTATATCAACAGATTCTCTAACTAATTTTTCTAATTTATCAAATTCTTTTAACTTATACTCTTCATAAGAAATATTATTATTAATCTCATTCAAACCTTTTCTTCTTCTAATTTCATTTAAAAGAGTATCTGTAAATTCTTTATTATCAAAAATTCCATGTAAATAAGTTGCAATAATATTATCTCTATTTACAAAAATAGTTCTATCATCGGTAGTTAAATTTTTTTCATTTCCTTCTGTAATACCTTGGTGAATTTCATAGCCCTTTATATCTAAAGTATTTAATTTTTTTAGAAATCCATTATTAACAACTAATTTCCCTTGATATTGAACCATAGTTTTTTCATTTTCCATAATAGTTTCTAAATCTAAAAGTCCTAAACCATTTAATTCTTCTATATCTCCCTCAATATGATGAGGATCTTTAACTTTATTTCCTAGAATTTGAAAACCCCCACAAATACCAAAAATAATAGTTTCAGTTCTAGCTCTTTTTATTATTTCTTCTGCAATTCCACTTTCTTTAAGCCATTTTAAATCATCTATGGTATTTTTAGAACCTGGTATTATTAATAAATCTTCATTTCCTATTTGACTTCTTTCTTTTACAAATTGTATTTCAACATCTTCAAAAATTGATAGAGCATCAATATCCGTAACATTTGAGATATGTTTTAACTTTATTACAGAAATTTTTATTTTATTAGAATTTTTATTTAACTTAAAACTTTTATATTTTTCTGTAAGACTATCTTCATCTTCTATATCTATGTCTGCATAAGGAATAACTCCTAAAGTTTTAATTCCTGTTAATTTCTCTATTATTTCAAAGCCTGGTTTTAAAACTTCCTTATTACCTCTAAATTTATTTATAACTATCCCTTTAACTCTTTTTCTATCTTCCTCTTTTAAAAGCATAATTGTTCCATAAATCGAAGCAAAAACTCCTCCTCTATCTATATCTGCAACTAAAATTACAGGTGCATCAGCTATTCTTGCCATAGCAAAATTCGAAATATCCTCTTCTTTTATGTTTATTTCTGCTGGGCTTCCTGCTCCTTCAATTACAACTATATCATTTTTACTATCTATTTTCTCATAAGTTTCTTTTAAAATTGGAATTAAATTTTTTTTATATTGGTTATATTCAACTCCAGACATATTTCCTATAGATTTTCCATTTACAATTATTTGTATTTTATTCATTGTAGAAGGTTTCAAAAGAATAGGATTCATATTAACATCAGGTTCTAAACCACTTGCTTCAGCTTGAACAACCTGTGCTCTTCCCATTTCCTTACCATCTTTTGTAATATATGAATTAAGTGCCATATTTTGTGACTTAAAAGGAGAAACTTTATATCCATCTTTATAAAAAATTCTGCACAAAGCTGTTACAAATAAACTTTTCCCTGCTCCTGATGATGTACCAACAACCATTATATTTTTATTATTCATTATTTTCACTCCATTAAATATAATATATAAAATTATTTTTATTAACTTTATATATTATACTGTAAAATTAATAAATATTGCAAATTAATATTAAATAAAGTCTCTGACGTCCGTATTAGTTCGAAGAGCCTGTATTTATTGAGCTCGTAGAACTCATACGGCTGTCAAGAGACTAATTTTGTACTTTCCAATAGAATTAAAAATGGGACTCAAATATTCTATTCTATCAATAGTAGTATATTTGAATCCCTTATTTTAAAATATATTTAAGAATTTTATACTATTTAGTTCCAAAAATTCTATCTCCACAATCTCCTAGACCTGGATAAATATAACCTTGTTCATTTAATCCTTGGTCTATTTTAGCTGTATAAATAGGAACATCTGGATGTTTATTTAATAATCTTGCTATTCCATCTGGAGCAGATACTAAACACATAAATACTATATCAGTAACCCCTTGAGATTTTAAATAATCTATTGCATAAACAGCAGATCCTCCTGTTGCAAGCATAGGATCAACAACGATTACTTTTCTGTTAGCTATATCTGTAGGTAATTTACAATAGTAGTAAACTGGTTCTAAAGTTTCTTCATTTCTATATACTCCAATATGACCTACTTTTGCAGTTGGAATTAAATCTAATATTCCAGCTGTCATTCCAAGCCCTGCTCTTAATATAGGAACAATAGCAACTTTATCTTGTAGAGTATATGCTGTTGTCTTCATTAATGGAGTAGTAACTTCTGTAGTTTCTAATTTTAAATTTTTAGTTGCCTCATAAGTCATAAGTTTTGCAATTTCATTTAAATTTTCTCTGAATGATTTTGTATCAGTGTCAACACTTCTAAGTATAGTCATTTTATGTTCTATTAAAGGGTGATTTACTTCGATTACTGCCATTTTTAATACCTCCGTTTTAATATTTTTTCTAAATAAAGTCCATTGATAGCAATATAAGTTTTATGAGCTCAATAAACAAAAACTCTTCAAACTAATACGATCATCAAGGTCTAATTTTACTTTTAATTTTATACTTTCGTGTATAATAAAAACCCATAAAAAAACAGGATAAAAATCCCGTTTTTCTAAAGTATTATTTTCCCAAGTTGAATTTTTTATTAAATTTGTCAACTCTTCCAGCTGTATCAACAAATCTTTGTTCTCCAGTATAGAATGGATGAGATTTTGAGCTAACAGCTACTTTTATTACAGGGTATTCTTTCCCTTCGAATGTTGTTGTTTCAGCAGGGACTTTTGTAGATCTAGTCAAAAATTGATGCCCAGCCATATCTTCAAAAACAACTTCTTTGAATTCAGGATGTATTCCTTTTTTCATTTTATCACCTTCCTAAAATTTATCTGATATCTCAATAATCATACCATATAAAGTTCTATATTGCAATAGCTAATTTTTAGATTTTATACAATTTCATAATTTAAAATCTTACTTTTTTCTATCAAGATATTATTTCATTTATATATAAAAAATTAAAAAAATATGTTAAAATAAAAATAAAAGATAAGGAGACTAGTTATAAAATGTCTTTAGAAAATATGAAAAAATTTATTTTTGATATAGAAATTTATCCGAATTATTTTTGTGTAGTCATAAAAGAATTTGAAAAAAATAATATTTTTGTATTAGATAGCTCTAACTTTCATAGTAAAAAAAATGAGATATTTGAACTTTTAAAAAATTCACTATTAATTTCCTATGCTGGAAATAGTTTTGATGATAAAGTTTTGAATTATTTATTCACATTTAAAAATATAAATAAAATTTCTATGAAAGAAATTCATAATAACATAAAAAATATTAATAAAAATATTCTTGTTCCTACTACAAAAAGATTTTTTTCATTTGATATTTATAGAGAATATGACTGTACTGTTGGAATTAAAGGATTTAGTTTTAATATTGGGGAAGCTATTGTGGAACCTAAAGAAAACTTTGAATTTCCAGTTGATAGAAAAAAAACTCAAACAATTATTGATTATTGCACTAATGACGTACTTGTCACAGAAAAGCTATTTATTCATATGATAAAGAATAGGGATCTTATATCTGAAAAAGAGAATATTATAAAAAAGATTTTAAGAAAAGAAAAAATTGATAACAGTGAGCTTTTTAAATATTTAAAATACACTATTAATGAGCTAATTGTAATATTTTTAACAAAAAATAATAACAAAAATTTTAAGAAAAAAAATTCTCCTTCATATTTAAAATATAATAAATATGATAATATAAAAACTTACTTTGATAATGTTAAGAGTTCTAAAGTTTGTATATTTGAACTTGAAAATACTTATTTTTATAAAATAATTAAAAAACTTTATGAAGTTAAAAAACTTAGATTAAAAGTTTTGAACTATGAGAAAATTGCTTCTTTAGATGAAAAATATTTATCCGATATTTTTGAAATTATAACCACATCAGAAGTAAGTGTTTTAAAGAAAACTGACGCTCTTTATTTTAAAAAAATAAAAACTATTTTCTTAAAAAAAATTGATTTATTTATTGAAAGAAATAATGCTAAATTACTAAAATTCAATAAAAATAAAATTTTTATTGAATTTTCAGATAATAATGAAAGACTTTCTTCTATTATTGCTTCGTATTTTAATTTATTAGGTATTGACTTTAATATTATTTTTCCACAAAAGTTTCTTAGACTAAATGATCATAAGAAAAATTTTATATATGAATACGATAATCAATTATACTTTAGTAAAAAATTTAACTATGATATTACTATAAATCCTAAAGACCATAAGTGGTTAGCAGAAGTTTTGAAACTTCACTATTTAGAAAAATTAGATATAAAAAAAGCTATAAAAGATATTTATAAAAATAATCCTGACTATTTTTTTATGTACTACACTGCTAGTTCTCAAGTATTTAAATGCTCTGAAAAAGGAAAAATTTTAAATTCAAAAACTTTATCTTCCGGAAAAAAATACAGAGTTTACTATTCAAAAACTGGAGTATTTAAACCTATTGATTTTAAGAAACTTTCCAATGATGAAACTGAAAGTTTAAAATATAAAAGTAATTTTGCTTTTGGAGAACTTGATAGTCCTTATTACAAATTAAAAACTTTTGATGATAATTTAGAAAAGTTTTTAGATTATGATGACTTTGATTTAGAAAGCTATTACCTTTATGCTAAAGAATATATAAAAAATGATGAAAATAAAGATTTAGATGTCGGAGACTAATTTTTATATTAAATTTATACTTTCCTATAAAATAAAAAAGTCTCTGACGTCCGTATTAGTTCGAAGAGCCTGTGTTCATTGAGCTCGTAGAACTCATACGGCTATCAAGAGACTATTTTTTTATATTTATTTTTATACTTTCTTATAGAATAATAAAAACCCTTAATATTCTTATGATAAACATACAAATATCAAGGGTTTTTATTTGTAAATATAATTTTTTATTATACAAATTCTTTTTTTACTTCATTTATCCAATCTTCAATTCTTTTTGGTGTTAAATCTGCTTGATTTTCTTCATCAAGAGCAAGTCCAATGAATTTTCCATTTTCAATAATTTCTGTTTCTTCAAAATGATATCCATCAACACTTGTAAATCCTACAACTTTTCCACCTTTTCTTTTTACTATATCATATAGATATTTTATACCTCCACAAAAAGATTCACCAAAAGCAAATTGATTTCCTAAACCAACAAGTCCTATAACTTTTCCAGTAAAATCAATTTCTTCTAATTTTTTTAAGTTGTTCATCCATGCTGCATGAGCTTCTCCAACTTGATAAGTAGGAGTTACTAATATAAGATTTTGAAAATTTTCAATTTCTTTTATAGCACTTTTTACATTAAATGTCTTAAAATCATCTTTTCTTAAAAAAAATTCAATCTCATCAACAACTCCAGTTGTAGTTTTTGTAAGTGTTGCATAAAAAATTCCTATCGTTTTCATATAAATTCCTCCATTAAAGTTTACAAATATCTTTTATAACTTCCCCAGCCAATATATATCCAACAACTGGTGGAACAAAAGAAATGCTTCCAACATTTTTATTTTTTTCACGACTTCCAGTAGTGTTTAAAGGTTTTTTTGGTAACTCCTTAGAATATACAACCTTTAGTTTTTTAATTCCTCTAGCTCTTAATTCTTTTCTAACAATTTTAGCTAAAGGACAAACAGATGTATTCTTAATATCAGCTACTTCAAAAGATGACGGATTCAATTTATTTCCAGTACCCATAGATGATATTATAGGTATGCCTAAATTATTAGCCAATTCAATTAAGTCAAGTTTCGGAGTAACTAAGTCAATAGCATCTATAATATAATCGTATTTTTTATCTTTAAAAAATAAATCTGAATTATCTTTTAAAAACTTTTCATGATACACAGTTAAATTTATATCTTCACTTATTGAAAGTGCTCTATTTTTTGCAACTTCTACCTTAGGAAGACCTATCGCATCACGAGTTGTAATGATTTGTCTATTAAGGTTAGTCACATCTACATTGTCAAAATCAACTATTGATAAATTTCCAATACCTGCTCTGACCAATGCTTCAAAAGCAGTACCTCCAACTCCTCCAAGACCAAAAATAATAACATTAGCATTTTTTAAAATTTCTAGATTTTCTGAGCCTATTAAAAGCTCTGTTCTTTGAGAAAACATGTCATCTCCTTAATTCCTTACTATAATAATAAATAATATCACATATTTAAAAAATTGTAAACTCAGAAAGTCAGATTTTATATTTTGTTTTTTTGTATGAACAAAGTCTCTCGATAGCCATATGAGTTCTACAATCTCAATAAAAAAGTCTCTTCAAACTAATACAGACATCAGAGACTAATTTTCATTTATCATGTTTTTTAATTATTTTATATCTAAATAAAAATAAATAAACAATCAAAATTTAATAGTAGAATTTTTATTTGAATAATTGACTTTTTTAAATAAGTACTCTATAATGTACGTATTAAAGGAGGAGATTATCTATGACAAATATAAATGCCACAAATTTAAGAAAAAATCTATTTTCTTACTTGGATTCAACAATAGAATATAATGACATTGTTAATATTAATACAAAAAAAGGAAATGTTATTATGATAAGTGAAGTTGAATATAATGGTTTGCTTGAAACTTTATATCTAACTTCTATTCCTAGTATGAAAAAAAGATTTGAAGAAGCATTAAATGCTACTAAAGAAGATTACGAGGAATTTGAATGGTAGAAGAATATAAGGTTTTCATATTAAAAAAAGCAAATAAAGATAAAGAAAAGATTAAACAATATCCAGCACTAAAAACTAATGTTGAGAAATTAATTAATCTTATAAAGCAAGATCCCTTTAAAGTCCCTCCGTCTTATGAGGCATTAGTTGGAAATCTAAAGGGCTATTATTCACGAAGAATAAATCATCAACACAGACTTGTATATGAAGTTATTGAAGAAGAAAAGAGAATAAATATAATTAGTATGTGGACGCATTATGACTTTTAAAAAAGAGAAACTCTATTATATGAATACTGGATATTTTTATTTTCTTGAAAGTCTCTTCCAGCTAATACAAATGTCAGAGACTAATTTTTACTTTTATACTTTCCTATAGAAAAAAAGGCTAGTAATTTATACTAGCCTTTTTCAGTTATTTAGTTAATTATAATAATTCGTCTTTTACTTTATTTTCTAACCAATCTTCAACTTTAGAAGTAATTTCATCTGTATCGAATGAAGCATCTATAGCTAATCCCATAAATTTATCTCCATCAATAACTGCTTCAGAAGCTTCGAAATCATATCCATCAGTAGAAGTAAATCCTACTATTTTTGCTCCTTTAGGTTCTACAGCATCATAGAAGTGTTTCATTGATTCTACATAGTTACCTCCAAATATTGCAGCATCTCCTACACCAACAAATGCTACAACTTTTCCAGAGAAATCCATGTCTGCAACTTCATCTATAACAGAAGCCCAATCATCTTGTAATTCTCCCATTCCATAAGTTGGAGAAGCTAATATAATGTTGTCGAACATTTCTATTTCATCAACACCGTTAGCTACATCAAATACTTGTGCATCTCCTAATTGAGAAGCTATAATATCTACAACTTCTTGTGTTTTTCCTCCTGTAGTTCCAAAAAAGATACCAACTGTCTTCATTAAAAATACCTCCTTAAAATGTTATTACTTAATTTTATAATTTTAGCTAATTATTGTCAAGTACTTTCAAAAAAAATAAAAAAATATTTAATTTTTAAACTTTTTTCTATTTTTTTTAGTCTATATAAATGTTAAATTCTAATAAAAATTTGATTTTATAAGACTTCATGTTATAATGTGACGTTATTTACTCTATAGGAAAGTATAAAATTAAATAATGAAAATTAGTCTCTGACGTCCGTATTAGTTCGAAGAGCCTATGTTTATTGAGCTAGTAGAACTCATACGGCTGTCGAGAGACTTTATTTATACATAAATTAATTAGGGGGAAATTGTGAAAAAGGCATCAATTATTACTTATGGATGTCAGATGAATGTAAATGAAAGTGCTAAAATAAAAAAAATATTTCAAAACTTAGGTTACATTGTTACTGATGAAATAGATGATTCTGACGCAGTGTTTTTAAATACTTGTACAGTCAGAGAAGGAGCAGCTACTCAAATATTTGGTAAATTAGGAGAGTTAAAGGCTTTAAAAGAAAAAAAAGGAACAATTATTGGAATTACAGGTTGCTTTGCTCAAGAACAAGGTGAAGAATTAATAAAAAAATTTCCAATAATAGATATTGTAATGGGAAACCAAAATATAGGTAGAATCCCTCAAGCAATTGAAAAAATAGAAAATAATGAAAGTTCTCACGAAATATACACAGATAACGAAGATGAATTACCTCCAAGATTAGATGCAGATTTTGGTTCTGATCAAACAGCATCTATATCTATAACATATGGCTGTAACAACTTCTGTACTTTTTGTATAGTTCCTTATGTTAGAGGGCGTGAGAGATCTGTTCCTCTAGAAGAAATTGTTCGTGATGTCGAGCAATATGTAAAAAAAGGAGCTAAAGAAATAGTTTTACTAGGTCAAAATGTAAATTCATATGGAAAAGACTTTAAAAATGGAGATTCTTTTGCTAAGTTATTAGATGAAATTTGTAAAGTTGAAGGAGAATTTATCGTTAGATTTGTATCTCCACATCCAAGGGATTTTACTGACGATGTTATAGATGTTATAGCTAAAAATGATAAAATATCTAAGTGTTTACATCTTCCATTGCAATCTGGTTCTACTCAAATATTGAAAAAAATGGCTAGGGGATACACTAAAGAAAAATATTTAAATTTAGTTGAAAAAATTAAAGATAGAATTCCTAATGTTGCTTTAACTGCAGATATAATAGTTGGTTTTCCTGGAGAAACAGAAGAAGATTTCTTAGATACTATTGATGTAGTAAAAAAAGTTAGTTTTGATAATTCTTATATGTTTATGTACTCAATAAGACAAGGAACTAAAGCTGCAACAATGGATAATCAAATAGATGATAATACAAAAAAAGAGAGATTACAAAGATTAATGGAAGTTCAAAATGAGTGCTCATATAACGAAAGCAAAAAATATATGGGAACAACCGTTAGAGTTTTAGTTGAAGGTCCAAGTAAAAAAAATAAAGAAGTTTTATCAGGAAGAACTTCAACTAATAAAATAGTATTGTTTAAAGGGGAGCTTGGATTAAAGGGAACTTTTGTCAATGTAAAAATAAATGAGTGTAAAACTTGGACTCTATACGGAGACATAGTATAAAATTAAAAACTATTCTTTCCGTATTTTAAAGTAAGGGGATAAAATGGAAATACTAGATAAGCTACTATTAAAAGAATTAGTAGAAATCACAAAAACTTTAGAGATAGAAAATATCTCTGGTCATAAAAAAGAAGATTATAAAAATGCTATAACAAGTTTTTTAAATGATTATGATACAGAAATCGTATTTGGACTTTTAGAAATAGCTCCAGATGGATATGGCTTCATCAGACAAACTACAAATGGAAAAGACGCTTATGTTTCAGCATCACAAATTAGAAAATTCAAATTAAGAAGAGGAGATTCTTTACTATGTGAAGTCAGAAAACCTATTGGTGATGAAAAAAATTATGCTCTAAGAAGATTAATTAAAGCTAATGGTGTTGATCTTGAAACTCTTGAAAATAGAGTTCCTTTTGAAGATTTAACTCCTTCATATCCAAATGAAAAATTTGAATTAGGTCTTGAAAAAACTAATATTTCAGGTAGAATTTTAGATTTAGTTGCACCTATTGGAAGAGGTCAAAGATCTCTTATAATAGCTCCTCCAAAAGCTGGTAAAACTACTTTTATAAGTTCTATTGCTAATTCTTTAGTAAAAGGAAAAAAAGCTGATGATGTTTGGATCTTACTTATAGATGAAAGACCTGAAGAAGTTACCGATATAAAAGAAAATGTCGAAGGAGCTCAAGTATTTTCATCTACGTTTGATGATGATCCTAAAAATCATATAAAAGTTACTGAAGAACTACTTGAAAAGGCTAAAACAAAAGTTGAGGATGGACAAAATATTGTTATATTATTAGACTCATTAACTAGACTAGCAAGAGCATACAATATTGTTATGCCATCTAGTGGAAAATTGCTATCCGGTGGTATAGATCCAACTGCACTATACTATCCTAAGAATTTTTTTGGTGCTGCAAGAAATATTAGAGGTGGAGGAAGTCTTACTATCATTGCAACAATACTTGTTGATACTGGCAGCAAAATGGACGATATTATTTACGAAGAATTTAAGTCAACTGGTAACTGTGATATCTATTTAGATAGACAACTAGCTGAACTAAGGATATTTCCAGCTATTGATATAACAAAATCTGGAACAAGAAAAGAAGAATTACTTTTAGATAAAAAACAAATAGATAACATTTGGAAGTTGAGAAGAGTTTTAAATGATTTTGACAATAAAATGAATGCAACCTCAGCACTAATAAAAGCAATGAAAATAACTAAGGACAATAATGAGTTACTGAATAATATTCCAAAAATATTATTTTAACTAGTATGGAGTAATTTTATGAATAAAAAAATAAAAAAAATTATATCTTATTTACTAATATTGCTTATAGTAATATTTAGCTTTAGGTTATATATAAATTCAGATAGAGAAATAGTAAACTATGAAAACTTTACAGATTACTTCCAAGCTGGAGAAGCAGATAACGGTGGACTAGAAATTGCCGATTCAAACTTTACAACTTTTACTAAAGACTATACTTTCATTAAAAAAGAGGAAGAAAAAGTTGAAGAAGAAAAGAAAAAACCAGTAAAAAAAGAAGTAACAACTGTTCAATACAAAGTACAAAAAAGAGATAATGTTGCTAGTATTGCTAAAAAATTTGGTGTTAGTCAAGATACTATAAAAATGAATAATACTGATGTCATGAATGGTCGATTGAAAGTAGGTTCTACTCTTACATTCCCATCTCAAAATGGTCTTTACTATAAAATACAAAAAGGAGAAACTCTTTCAAAAATAGCTAAAAAATATGGTATAAGTGTAGTTGATATTGTTGATAATAATAATATTAACCCAAAAAGATTAAAACCTGGTACAACTCTATATCTGAAAAATGTAAGTCTGAAAAAGTTTCAAGATGTTGAAGAAAGATTAATAGCAGCTAGTAAACCTAAAGAAAAAGTTAAAGAAAAGGATAAAGAAAAAGTAAAGGGGTCAAAAAAGGACTCCCACCAAACAACTGATACATCTATTCCTACAACACATGAATCAAAAGCTTCTAAAGAAACAGCTGTTGAGGAAGAAAATGACTATACACCTCATGAAAGTGAAAGCTTTGCTTTCCCTGTTAGGTATGCTGGAGTATCAAGTCCTTTTGGTAACAGATATCACCCTGTTTTAAGAAGATATATTTTACATACAGGTGTCGACTTAAATGCTAAATATGTTCCATTAAGAGCAGCTAAAGATGGTGTTGTTACTTTTGCTGGTTATATGAGTGGGTATGGAAAAATTATTATTATAAAACATGCCAATGGATATGAAACTAGATACGCTCATTTAAGTGTTATATCTACAAATGTTGGAGAACATGTTAATCAAGGAGATTTAATCGGAAAAACAGGTAATTCAGGTAGAGTTACTGGTCCACATCTACATTTTGAAATAAGATACAATGGAGTTCCAAAAAATCCAATGAAATATTTAAGATAATTAAAATAAGGTAAAAATAACTAATTTACATCTTAGTAATGAAGTATTTTTACTTTATTTTTATTTCTATAGGAAAGTATAAATTAAAATAGCAAAAATAGTTTTGATGTCCGTATTAGTCTAAAAAACCTATGTTAATTGAGCTCGTAGAACTCATACGGCTGTCAAGAGACTTTGCTTAATAGGAGAAAAAATGAGAAAAAATACTCGTGTAATTAATGTGAAAAATTTAAAAATTGGTGGTAATAATCCAATTATAATTCAATCTATGACAAATACCAATTCAGCAGATGTTGAAGCAACTGTAAGGCAAATTAATGAATTAGAGCTTGCAGGTTGCCAGTTGGTAAGAATGACTATAAACAATACAAAAGCTGCTGAGGCCATAAAAGAAATTAAAAAAAGAGTAAATTTACCTTTAGTGGCAGACATCCACTTTGACTATAAACTTGCAATTTTAGCTGTTGAAAATGGCATTGATAAATTAAGAATTAATCCAGGAAATATTGGTTCTGATGAAAATGTAGAAAAAGTTGTAAAAGTTGCCAAAGAAAAAAATATTCCAATAAGAATCGGTGTAAATTCTGGCTCAATTGAAAAAGAAATTTTAGAAAAATATGGAGCTCCTTGTTCTGATGCATTGGTCGAAAGTGCACTTTACCATGTAAGACTACTTGAAAAATTTGATTTTCACGATATAGTCATTTCTTTAAAAGCTAGTAATGTAAAAATGATGGTTGATGCTTATAGAAAAATTAGTAATATTGTTGACTATCCTTTACATTTGGGAGTAACTGAAGCTGGAACTAAATTTCAGGGAACTGTTAAGTCTTCAATAGGTATTGGTGCTTTATTAGTTGATGGGATTGGAGATACATTAAGAGTGTCTTTAACAGAAAATCCAGTTGAAGAAATAAAAGTTGCAAAAGAAATTTTGAAAGTATTAGATCTATCAGATGAAGGAGTAGAAATTATTTCTTGCCCAACTTGTGGTAGAACTGAAATAGATCTTATAGGACTTGCAAAACAAGTTGAAAAAGAATTTGAAAATGAAAAAAAGAAATTTAAAATAGCAGTTATGGGTTGTGTTGTAAATGGACCTGGAGAAGCTAGAGAAGCTGACTACGGTATTGCAGCTGGAAGAGGAATTGGGATACTATTTAAAAAAGGAAGTATTATAAAAAAAGTTAAAGAAACTGAGTTACTTGATGAACTGAAAAAAATTATTAAAGAAGATATAAAAGTTTAAACTTTTTAGATATTTTCTTCGTCTAATTTAATAAAATAACATAATGAGGTATAAAATGGATTTTGATAACATTTATGAAGAATATTTCGATAGAATCTATTATAAGGTCTTGAGTGTTGTCAAAAATGATGATGATGCTGAAGATATCTGTCAAGAAACATTTATAAGTGTATATAAAAACTTATCTAAATTCAGGGAAGAAAGTAATATATATACTTGGATTTATAGGATTGCTATTAATAAGACCTATGATTTTTTTAAAAAAAGAAAGTTGGAGTTTGAGATAAATGAAGATGTTTTATCTCTTCCTGAAGATATCAATTTTGATACTTCTTTAATCTTAGAAGAAAAATTAAAACTTATCCCTGAAAAGGAAAAAGAAATAGTATTAATGAAAGATATTTATGGTTATAAACTAAAAGAAATAGCTGAAATCAAGAATATGAATTTATCTACTGTTAAATCAGTTTATTATAAGGCTATTAAAGATATGGGAGGAAATTAATATGTCACCTAAAGAGAGAGTAAGAGCAAATGTATATAAAGCTCTTTTAGAAGAAGAAAAAAGAAGAAACAAAAAAATGTCAATATTTTCTGTTGGATTATTTTTTGTTGGAATGGTAACAGTTTCTACTTACAATTTATTTTTAGATAAACCTAATACATTGAATAACACTTCATCTGTTGCTTCTATGGTTCAGGTTGATAAAGAGGAGTTAATATCTAGTATGTATGATAATAACAATATCGTATCTAAGAAAAATGTAGAATTAAATCCAGATGAATTATTTATATACAATACACAAATTTAATTAGGGGGATAGTTTAATAATGAAGAAAATTTTTACAATGTTATTCCTTTCTTTTTCTTTATTCTCTTTTGCTTCGGAAGAAAATGGATTAGGAATAGTAGATGATGCTGACCTAAAAGCTGTTGGTGTCAAAGTTGAAAATATTAAAAAAGCTAAGGAGCTTATGAATCAAGTTTCTAGTAATTATCAATTAAAGGTTTTAGAAAGAAGACAACTAGAACTTCAAATTAATAAATATGTTCTTGATGGACCAGAAAAATATATGAAGCAAATTGATGATATGTTTGATAAAATTGGTGCTATAGAAGCTACAATTCTTAAAGAAAGACTAAAAAGTCAAATTCAAATGAAAAAATATATTACTACTGAACAATATATGAAAGCTAAAGAAGTTGCTTTAAAGAGATTAGCTAAATAATTATTATATGTTATAAAAACTATTGTTTTTTATACTATTAGTGAAAAACAATAGTTTTTTTTATTCTGTAAGAAAAAGTATAAATTTAATATTAAAAAAGTCTCTTGACGTCCGTATGAGTTCTACGAGCTCAATGAACACAGGCTCTTCGAACTAATACGGACGTCAGAGACTAATTTTCTTTATTTATAATAATAGATTTTATTTATTGGAGATGATTTTGAGTGATTTATAATCTGAATATCCTAGGATTTTTATTAATAATTTTAGCATTCTTTTTAGGAATAAAATTACCTGATTGGGATTTTAAATTAAGATTAAAACATAGAAATATTTTAACTCATAGTCCTTTTTTGACTTTTATCTTTATTTCTTTATATGAATTAAAGACTGCTTATTTTTTTAAATATTTCATAGTTGGGTTTTCTAGTGCTATTGCAGTCCACATAATATTTGATTTATTTCCTAAAAAATGGAGTGGAGGAGCATTATTAAAAATTCCAATTTTTAGTATTAGTTGCTCTAAAAAAACTACAATTTATTTTTTTTGGATAACTGTTATTTTAAGTGAATTCTTAGCTGTATTTTATATAACTGATATCAATGAATTTATATTTCTTTCAATTTTAGTTATTTATACTTTTATAAAAAAAATAAGGTATGAGAAAGTATTTTTTAGACCAACTTTAATATTTTTTACTTTATATATTGCTTTAGGTATGTTAAAATTTAATGTAATGTATAGTTACTTAATTTATTTATTAAATTAAATAGCTATAAAGGAGGATAATAAAATGATAAAAGTCGGAAAAAGACAAAAATTAGTTATAAATAACTTTTCAAATGTAGGAGCATACCTTTTTGCTGGAACAGATGATGATAAAGACAATATATTATTGCCTAACAATGAAATTGAGGGTAAAGATTTAAAAGAGGGAGATGAAGTTGAAGTTTTAATTTATAGAGATTCTGAAGATAGACTGATAGCTACCTTTAGAAAAACTGAAGCATTAATTGGAACTTTAGCTAAATTGGAAGTTGTTGATAACAATCCAAAATTGGGTGCTTTTATGGATTGGGGACTTAATAAAGACTTAATGTTACCTAATTCTCAAAAAGAAACTAAGGTTGAGATTGGAAAAAAATATCTTGTTGGTCTTTATGAAGATAGCAAAGGTAGAATATCTGCTACAATGAAAATTTATAAGTTCTTAATGCCTTCTTCTAGTATATCTAAAGGAGATATAGTAAATGCCACTGTTTATAGGATAACAGATGACATTGGTGTTTTTGTTGCTGTTGAAGATAGATATTTTGGACTTATTCCTAAATCTGAATGTTATGATGAAACTTATAATGTTGGAGATGAGTTAGTCTTAAGAGTTATTCGTGTTAGAGAAGATGGTAAAATAGATTTAAGTCCTAAGAAAATTATATCTGAACAAATGGAAAAAGATGCTGAAAAGATTTTAAGTAAAATGAAAATATTAAAAGATAAATTTTTATTTAATGATGAAAGCTCACCAGAAGATATAAAAGAATACTTTGGAATTAGTAAAAAAGCATTTAAAAGAGCCATTGGAAATCTATTAAAGAATGGTCATATAGAGAAAAAAGAAAACTACTTTATAATAAAAAAATAATTATTGAAACTGTATAATAGGGGGTATTTTATGTATTCTACAATGAAAGAAAGATTTTTTAGATATGTTAAATTTGAAACTCGTTCAGATGAAAATAGTCAAACTATTCCATCAACAGAAACTCAACTTAAATTTGCAGAAATGTTAAAAAAAGAGTTAGAAGATATAGGTTTAGAAAATATTTTTATTAACAAAGCATGTTTTGTTAATGCTACTTTACCTTCTAATATTGACAAGAAAGTTCCTACCATAGGTTTTATTGCTCATATGGATACTGCTGATTTTAATGCTGTTGGAGTCAATCCTCAAGTTATAGAAAATTATGATGGTAATGATATTGTTTTAAACAAAGAAAAAAATATTATTATGAAAGTTGATGAATTTCCTAATTTAAAAAATTATATTTCTAAGACACTTGTAACAACAGATGGTACAACTCTTTTAGGAGCTGATGATAAGGCTGGAATAACTGAAATAGTTGAAGCTATGAAATATCTAATAGAACACCCTGAAATAAAACATGGAACAGTTAAAGTAGCATTTGGTCCAGATGAGGAAATTGGAAGAGGAGCAGACTATTTTAATGTTGATGAGTTTGGAGCTGATTTTGCTTATACTATGGATGGTGGTCCTTTAGGAGAATTGGAATATGAAAGTTTTAATGCAGCACAAGCAAGTTTTAAAATAAAAGGTGTTAGTGTACATCCTGGAACAGCAAAAGGAAAAATGATTAATGCCAGTCTTGTTATAAATGAAATAATAAATATGTTCCCTAAAGATGAAGTTCCTGAAAAAACTGAAGGATACGAAGGCTTTTTCTATTTAGTTGAAGTAAAATCAACTTGTGAAGATGGAGAATTAATTTATATTATAAGAGATCATAGTAAAGAAAAATTTGAAAATAAAAAAGAATTTATTAGAAATATAGTTAAAAATATAAATGACAAATATGGAAAAGAAATAGTTACTGTCGAATTAAAAGATCAGTACTATAATATGGGAGAAATCATAAAAGATCATATGTACGTTGTAGATATAGCTAAGGATGCTATGGAGAATTTAGGTATAAAGCCTATTATTCAACCTATTCGTGGAGGTACTGATGGTTCAAAAATATCATTTATGGGCTTACCTACTCCTAATATTTTTGCAGGTGGAGAAAATTTCCATGGAAAGTATGAATTTGTTTCTTGGGAAAGTATGAAATCTGCAACTGATGTAATTATAGAAATAATAAAATTAAATGTTTTAAAAGAATATAAATAAATTTTAATTTGTTGATTTAAAAATAGTTCGTTATAACCAGATTTCTTAACGATTAAAAATCAAGAGTTCGCTACAAATTTGGCAAAACTCGCTAACTTGCTAACAAGTTAGCTCAAACACGCCAAGATTTGTTCGGCTCACTCTATTTGATTTTTAATCTAAAATCTGGAAAAATAACTCACTTATTTTTAAATTATCCAAAAGATAGCCCCGATGTCCGTATTAGTTCGAAGAGCCTGTGTTTATTGAGCTCGTAGAACTCATACGGCTATCAGGGGCTATAATAAGGTTGATAAATTAAAATTTATTTTACTTTCAGAAGGGATTGATATATGAAATTTTTACCAACAACAAGAGAAGAAATGAAGCAACTAGGTTGGGACAGCATAGATATTTTACTTATATCTGGAGATACCTATCTTGATACTTCATACAATGGAAGTGCTTTAGTTGGAAAATGGTTAGTTAAGCATGGCTTTAAAGTTGGAATTATTGCTCAACCTGAAGTTGATGTTCCAACTGATATAACTCGTTTGGGTGAACCTAATTTATTTTTTGCTATTTCAGGGGGTTGTGTAGATTCTATGGTGGCAAACTATACTGCTACTAAAAAAAGAAGACAACAAGATGACTTTACTCCTGGGGGAATAAATAATAAAAGACCTGATAGAGCTGTTTTAGTTTATTCAAATATGATAAGAAGATTTTTTAAGGGTACAACAAAAAAAATAGTTATAAGTGGTATTGAATCAAGTCTTAGAAGAATTACACATTATGACTACTGGACTAACAAATTAAGAAAACCAATTTTGTTTGATGCTAAAGCTGATATTTTATCTTATGGTATGGGAGAGATTTCCATGCTTTCTTTAGCTAAAGCTCTTCAAAATAATGAAGATTGGACTAATATAAGAGGTCTTTGTTATTTATCAAAAGAGCCAAAAGCTGAATACATATCTATACCTTCTCATGCTGAATGTCTAGAAAGTAAAGATGCCTTTAGTAAAGCTTTCCATCATTTTTATCTTAATTGTGACCCTATTACTGCTAAAGGGCTTAATCAGAAATGTGATGATAGATATTTAATACAAAATCCTCCTTCAGAAACTTATTCTGAACAAATTATGGACGAAATTTATTCGATGGAATTTGCAAGAGATGTTCACCCTTATTATAAAAAAATGGGTATGGTTAGAGCTTTAGATACTATTAAATATTCTGTAACAACTCATAGAGGTTGCTATGGGGAATGTAATTTTTGTGCCATAGCAATTCATCAAGGAAGAACTGTTATGTCTAGAAGTCAGAAATCTATTATTAACGAGGTTAAAGATATATCAAATATTCCAAAATTTCATGGAAATATTTCCGATGTAGGTGGACCTACGGCTAATATGTACAATGTTGAATGTAAGAAAAAATTAAAATTAGGTGCTTGTCCTGATAGAAGATGTCTTTATCCTAAAAAATGTCCTCATCTACAAATAAATCATAATCAACAAGTAGAACTATTAAAAGAGCTTAAAAAAATTCCAAAAATAAAGAAGATTTTTATTGCCTCTGGTATAAGATATGATATGATACTTGACGATAATAAATGTGGACAAATGTATTTAAAAGAAATTATTAAAGACCATATATCAGGTCAAATGAAAATAGCACCTGAACATACTGAAGATAAGATATTAGGATTAATGGGAAAAGATGGAAAGTCTTGCTTAAATGAATTTAAAAATAAATTTTATCAAATTAATAAAGAACTAGGGAAAAAACAATTTTTAACATATTATCTAATTGCTGCTCACCCTGGTTGCAATGAAAATGATATGAAGGATTTAAAAAGGTATGCTTCTCAAGAATTAAAGGTTAATCCTGAGCAGGTACAAATATTTACTCCTACTCCATCAACATATTCTACATTAATGTATTATACCGAAAAAGATCCTTTTACTGGAAAAAAATTATTTGTTGAAAAAGATAATGGAAGAAAACAAAAACAAAAAGATATTGTTACTGATAAAAAAAATAGTAAAAATTTTAGGAGTGACATTAATTTTTGATTTAAAATAATAAATTGAGAGTGTAAAAATTATTAAGCAACTCTAATTATAAAAAAAGTTCACAGTCTCTAATAAAGCCTCTTGACAGCCGTATGAGTTCTACGAGCTCAATGAACACAGGCTCTTCAAACTAATACGGACATCAGAGACTAATTTTCATTTTTTAATTTTATATTTTTCTACAAAAAAAAGCTGTTACAAATGTAACAGCTTTTCTATTTTATTCAAAATTATTTAAAACTATTTAGTAGCTTTATATTTTTTGATTTCTTCAGTTAAGATAGGTAAAATTTTATGTAAATCTCCAACTATTCCTAAATCTGCAACTGAGAATATAGGTGCAAATCTATCTTTATTTATAGCTATAATAAATTCAGATTCTTCCATACCTGCAACGTGTTGGATAGCTCCAGAAATTCCACATGCAAAGTAAACTTCTGGTCTAACTGTTTTACCAGTTTGTCCAACTTGTCTATCATGAGGCATATTTCCAGCATCAACTTGAGCTCTTGAAGAAGAAACAATACCACCAATTTCTTTTGCTAAATCTTCTAGTAATTCGAAGTTTTGTTTTGCTCCAACTCCTCTTCCTCCAGAAACAAGTATTTTAGCTTCAGAAATATCTACTTTATTTCCTCCTTCTTTAACAACTTCAAGTACTTTTACTTTTAATTTAGAAGTATCTAATTCTACAGAGAAATCAACGATTTGTCCTTCTCTTCCTTCTAATTTAGCTATTTTTTTCATAACTCCTGGTCTAACAGTAGCCATTTGTGGTCTATGATCTGGAGAAACTATTGTTGCCATTAAGTTTCCACCAAATGCAGGTCTTGTCATACCAAGTTGTCTTTCTTTATCTTTTAGTAATTCAAGTTTTGTACAGTCTGCTGTAAGTCCTGTTGCTAATCTTGAAGATACTCTTGGTGCTAAATCTCTTCCTAAAGTAGTTGCTCCAAATAGAACTATTTCAGGTTTTTCAGTTGTAATAACAGAGTTTAAAACTTGAGTATAAGCTTCAGTATCAAATAATTTTAATTCAGGTCTATCTACTACTAAAACTTTGTCAGCTCCAAATTCTACTAGTTCTTGAGCAAGATTTTTTACATCATGTCCAATTAATACAGCAGTTACTTTTGCTGCATCTGGATGATTAGCTTTTATTCCAGCAATTTTTGCTGTCATTTCTTCATCTTCTTCTAAAGTAGCTGCTACAACATCTATTGTATTAAATGCAGTTTCTTGTTTACCAGAAAATTCTGATAATTCATCTCCAGATTCTTTTAATGCTAATTGTTTATTAATATCGTGTGCTAATTCTGTTGCTTTTCCTAATAATTCTAATCCTACATTTTGTAGTACACCTTCTCTTTGTTCAGCATACACTAGGATTCCTTTATAATCATTTAAATTCATATTATTTTCTCCTTTGTCAATTAGATTAGATTATAAATTTTTCTTTTAATTTTTCTAATATAATATTTGCTGCTTCTTTAGCATCAACTTCATGTAATACTCCAGGTTCTTTAACTCCCTTAGTAAATGATTTATTTACTTTTGTTGGTGATCCAGCTAATCCAATTTTTGCAGGATCTACATCTATATCATCAAATGTCCAAGTTTCTATTGGTCTGTCAAATACATCAACTATAGCTCCAACATTCATATATCTTGGTTGGTTAGCTTCAGCAAGAACTGTTACTAATCCAGGAGTAGGTAATTCTAATAAGAAGTATCCATCTTCAGTTGCTCTTTTTATAACAAATGATTTTGTATCTTCTTTATATTTCATTTCTTTTACATAAGATACTTGTGGTAATCCTAAGTGTTCAGCAATTTGTGGTCCTACTTGAGCAGTATCTCCATCTATTGCTTGTCTTCCTGCAACTATTAAATCTATATTTTCTATTTTTCTAATTGCAGCTGCTATTGTATTAGAAGTTGCTAAAGTATCAGCTCCTCCAAATTTTCTATCTGTTATAAGGATAGCTCTGTCAGCTCCCATTGCATAAGCTTCTCTTAATATAGCTTCTGCTTGAGGTGGTCCCATTGTTATAACTATAACTTCTGCTCCATGTAAATCTTTTAATTTTAGAGCTTCTTCTAGTCCACCTTTATCATCTGGGTTCATAATACTAGGAACTCCATCTCTGATAATTGTTCCTTTTACTGGATCTATTTTAACTTCAGTTGTATCTGGAACTTGTTTTATACAAACTACTATTCTCATCTTTATTCCTCCACATGTAATTATTTTATAATATTAGCTGCTATTACCATTCTTTGAACTTCTGAAGTTCCTTCATAAATTTCTGTAATCTTAGCATCTCTCATCATTCTTTCAACTGGATATTCTCTTGTGTATCCATATCCACCGAATATTTGAACAGCTTTAGTTGTAACTTCCATAGCTGTTTCTGCAGCAAATAATTTAGCTCTTGCAGCATCTACTGAATATGGTAATCCATTTGTTTCTCTGAATGCAGCTTTATATACTAATAATCTTGAAGCTTCTACTTTTACATCAAGATTAGCTATTTGGAATTGAGTATTTTGGAATTGAGCTAATGTTCTTCCAAATTGTTTTCTTTCTTTTGCATATCCTATAGCTTCATCTAAAGCTCCTTGAGCTATTCCTAATGCTTGAGAAGCAATTCCTATTCTTCCTCCATCAAGAGTCATCATAGCAATTTTAAATCCTTTACCTTTGTCACCTAATAAGTTTTCTTTAGGTATTCTACAGTTTTCAAATATCAATTCACAAGTTGCAGAACCTCTGATTCCAAGTTTCTTTTCTTTTTTACCAATAGAGAAACCAGGTGTATTTGCTTCAACTATGAAAGCTGATATACCTTTTAATCCTTTAGATTTATCTGTCATTGCAAATACTACATATACATTAGCATACCCAGCATTTGTTATAAATATTTTAGAACCATTTAAAATCCATTCTCCAGTTTCAGGATCTTGAACAGCCATAGTTTGTTGTCCAGCAGCATCAGTTCCAGCATTTGGTTCTGTAAGTCCGAATGCTCCTATCCATTCTCCACTAGCCATTTTTGGTAAGTATTTTTGTTTTTGTTTTTCATTACCAAATTTTAAGATTGGCCAAGTTCCTAATGATGTATGTGCAGATACAATAACTCCAGTAGTTCCACAAGCTCTTGATAATTCTTCAACAGCCATAGCATACATTAAGTAATCTCCTCCAGCACCTCCATATTGTTTAGGTATAGGGATTCCCATTATTCCAATTTTAGCCATTTTTTCAACAGTTTCAACTGGAAATCTTTCTTCTTCATCTACCTCCGCAGCAATAGGTTTTACTTCTTTTTCAACAAATTCTCTAATCATTTGTCTAAAAAGTTCATGTGTTTTAGGTACATTAAATTCCATTATTTTCCTCCTCATTATGGATTTTATAAAAACTTTGTTTTAATTCTACATTTTATTTATACTTATGTCAAGTATTTTATATACTATTACATACTTTTTTAAAAACACTAGACATATTGTTTGTATATTGAACTTTAATATATAATTTTATTATTTTAAAATAAATATGATATAATATTACACACAAAGGAGTGATTAAATTATTATGAACAACAATCTTGAGAGTGTTATTCCTCTTTTAAATAAAAAATTAAAAATTATACAAAGGAGTGATTATTTTAACTTTTCTATTGATTCACTACTTGTTTCTGAGTTTGTATCTATAAAAAAAGATACAAAAAATATCATAGATTTAGGAACAGGTAATGCTGTTATACCCCTTTTTTTATCTAAAAAAACTTCAGCAAAGATATTTGGTATGGAAATACAAAAAATATCTTTTGAACTTGCTCAGAGAAATATTAACATTAATAATTTAAATGAACAAATATATATAATATATGATGATATGAAAAATTATAAAAAATATTTCTTAAATGGTAGCTTTGACATTGTAGTTTCAAATCCACCATTTTTTAAATTTAATGGAAATAAAGAATTATTAAATGATTTAGAACAATTAAGTATTGCACGACACGAAATAGAGATTACTTTAGAAGAATTAATACAAACTGCTTCTCTTTTAGTAAAAGATAGAGGATATTTTTATCTTGTTCATCGTGCTGATAGATTAACTGAAATTATTTCTGCTTTACAAAAATTCAATTTTGAAGCAAAGAAAATAAAATTTTGTTATACAACCGAAAATAAAAATGCTAAAATTGTTCTTATTGAAGCTATTAAAAGTGGTAAAGCTGGTTTAACTATTTTACCACCATTAGTTATTAATAAGAATAATGGAGAATATACCGAAGAAGTATTGGAAATGTTTAAATAGAGGTGAAATATGGAATATGATGTTTATGTCATGAAAATATTAACAACAGCAAATTTGATTGGAAAAATTTTACTTACAAGTGGTGCTGAAACATATAGAGTTGAAGAAACTATATCTTTAGTTTGTAAAAGATTTGGTTTAAAATCTGAGTCTTTTGTTACTATGACTTGTGTTTTAACTTCTGCTAAAAAATCTAACGGAGAAATCATTACAGAAGTTAATAGAATTTACACAATATCTAACAACCTTGATAAAATAGATAGGATTCATAAAATAATTTTAAATATTAATAATTACACTTTAGAAACCTTACAAAAAGAGATAAATATATTACAAACACAGACTATTTATAAAAATAGAACTATATTGATTTCTTATTCATTAGCCGCAGCTTTTTTTGCTCCACTTTTTGGTGGTGATTTTTATGATGCTATAATTGCTGCATTAGGTGGAGTTATTGTTTTCTATATGACAAAATTTGCTAATATATTAAAAGTTAATAACTTTTTTATAAATACATTAGGTGGCTTTCTTATAACCATATTTTCAATTTTAGCTACAAAAATAGGCTTTTTAACATCTCCTTCTTATTCTGCAATAGGAATACTTATGCTTTTAGTGCCTGGTCTAGCTTTAACAAATGCCATAAGAGACTTGATTAATGGTGATTTAATAGCTGGAACATCTCGAACTATGGAAGCCTGTCTTGTTGGTTCAGCTCTAGCTATAGGTACTGGTTTTGCTTTATTTACTATGTCTAAAATTTCTTAGGAGGAGAATATGTTATATTTACAAGTTTTATATGCTTTTTTCTCAACAGTATTTTTTGCAATAATTTTTAATTTAACTGGTAGGAAAATTTTATATAGCAGTATCAACGGTGCTTTAGGTTGGTTTACCCATCTTTTTTTCTTCTATGAATTAAAGTATACAAAAACTGCTTCATATCTTATTGCAGCTATTGTTATAACAATTTTTGCAGAAGCAGTTGCAAAAAAGGAAAAAAATACTGTAACTTCCACTTTAATTCCAGCATTAATACCCTTAGTTCCTGGTGGTGGAATATATTATACGATGTCTAATTTTGTTGAAAATAATCTTGTTCAGGCTTTTGCCAAAGGAAAAGAAACATTATTTTTAACTGTTGCTTTAAGTGTTGGAATATTTTTAGTTTCAACTTTTTCTCAAATTTTCTACAGAACTTTAAAATATAGTAAAGTTATAAAAAAATATCCTTATTTAAAAAATAAAAATAAAGTCTCTTAATAGCCATATGAGTTCTAGGAGCTCAATTAACAAAGTCTCTTCGAACTAATACGGATGTTAGAGACTAATTTTTATTTAAATTTATACTTTTCTATACAATAAAAAAGAGAATTTTTAAGTTTTTATTCTCAAAAATTCTCTCAATTATGCTAAGTCATAGTCTAAACTTTTTCATCAATACTATTTGATAAATAATATATTATCATAGCTATTTCTTAAAAAATCTCTTGGTTCTTTTACACATCAAACTTTTTAAACTCCTCAAGAATAAAGAAAAAAGATTTAGTAGTTGAATTAAAATTCAACTACTAATTTTTTTAAAAATTATAAATTATTAATTTTAACTATCATTCTTCTATATGGATCTTTTGGTAATGATATAAATTTTTTCCATCCAATTAACGCTTTTTTATACTCAATAGTAGGACATTCCCAATCTTCCCAATATCCTTGATTTTGCTCAAATTTTACTACATCCTTATATATCAAACATAGTAATTCCTCCTTCTGATACTTCTATTTCATTATTTTCTAATTTTCTTATATCTTCGAGAATAGAAATGGTTCCACGTAAAGATAAAAATCGTACTGTATTCGCAAAATATTTAGAGTAAAAAATATTATATCTTTCTGGATCTTTTATTCTAGCCACTGGCCACATAAGACTATTATAGGAAAATATAACTTTCATATTAAATACCTCCATTATAAAGTGGAAAAGCTGTAACTTTACTTTTATTTACATAACCTTTTATCTTTACTTGTATTATAAATACACAAAGTATTATCTATATAACCTCCTTATATAATAATATATTTAGATTGATAAAGGCAACCTATAATCTTTTCAATAACCCTTTACCATATCTCTTACTGCTTCTTTTAAGTCTTCTTCATTAATTGTTCGAGCTTTAAACTGTCTACCTAGTTCTTCCATTCTTGAGCCTGTTACATTATAGAAACTTGTACTCCATCTTTGTGCTCTTAGATTTTCAAATACATTTCTTTTATCTTCTCCTGGTAGATTTACAGTATTTTTTACTACATTTCCTATATCTGTAATTTCATTTTTAGCTTTTTGTAAATCTTCTTTAAAGGCTTCTGGATTTAAAGCATATTTAATAGTTTGAGATTCAATAAAGCTATATAAATAATTTTCAATTTATATAGTTTTTCTTTAAATTATTTAATTATATATTCTTTTCTTTCTGGCAAGAAGCCTTTTGTTTAAGTTCCGTTGTCAATACTTTATTTGATTCTTTTAACTTCTTCAGTTATATTTGTTATTTTTACTATCTCTTCTGAAAGATTTAAAAACTATTAAAAGAAAAATAAAAATAATCCCATAATATACACTAATACTGCTGTAATATATTGAAAAAAATAAATAAAAGTAGAAATTAGACCTATCTTAAAAATCTCATCAATTATATTTTTCCAATTTTTTATCTTTATTTTAATTTTATGAATAAAAATAAACAAAACTTCAATTGAAAGAAAAACTATAACTATAACTATTTTTCTACTTGAATAGAAAAAAAGTGGTTCTTTAGATACATAAAAAAATATTATTATTAAATTTGTTAAAATAAAATATTTTTTTAATTTATACTCTATTTTAGTTTTAAATTTTTTTTTACAAAACAGAAGTATAATATTATAAAAAATTATTAATAAAGCATAAAACATTTCAACATAGATAAATACATCTGAATAATGTAAAAATCCTACATTTTTTTCAACTAATAACTTCAAATCTAAATTTATATATATATTTCTTAATATTATTATGATTGTAGCTACTACAAAAATTTCATTAAAACTGTAACAATTCTTTTTAGTCATATATAGTAACTCCTTTTTCTTGCATAAAAGTCTCTACATTTTTTAGTATTATTCCTTTTTCAATTATAATATCTTTTGAAGAACTATAACTAAATTTATTTGTTTTTTTATCTAAAATATAATAATTTTCCTCTTCTTTTTCATCTTCAAAAGATAAAAAGAAAAATGCAAAATAACTATTATTTTCTCCAATTTTTTCTAAATTTTCAAATTCATATTCAAGAAAAATTAATTTATAGTTTTCTCTAAAAGTTTTTTCTAAAATATATTCAGTAATTTTATTTTCATCTGTAAATTTATAAATTTTTTTTTCTTTTATTATCATAAAAAATGAAGTTATTGAATAAACTAGAATTAAAATTAAAAATAATTTCTTATTTTTTAGAATTTTCATATGTATTTCCTTTACTATTAGCTTTTTTTATCTCACTTGTTATCCCAAAAAAACTTATTTCATTTAAGTTACTAACTTTTTTATTAATCTCTATTTCTTTAACTTCTGTTTCAAAATAAAATCCTTTTCCTCCTTTAAATTCTTTTTTTCTATCTTGCTTAGCATTTGATAATGGATTAATATTTTTAACATCATCAAATTTATCTTTATACTGAAATAATATTTTTATATTTACATCATATTTTCCATCTTTAGTTTTAGTAATAGTTCCATAAGTTGATTGAAATAAGGTTGTAGTACCAAATGCATAAAAATTCTCTATCTTTAGTAAAATTAACAGCATTCCTCATTTTTTCTCTATTATCATAATCTAGTGTAAAAGTTTCATTTTCATTCATTTGTTTTTCCCAATATTTAACAATTTGATCAATATTTTTTGTAGTTTCTCTTCTTAAGAAAAGTAAATCTATTTTTTTATCTGAAACAATATCATCTAATACTAATACTTCTCTTGTTTCTAATTTCTTTTTATTTTTTATGTTTACCTCTTCTTCCCTTGTTTTTAAAACTAAACTTCTAATTTCAGGAGAAGCACCATATATTGAAAGTAAATTTTTTGAGACTTCAGAAATCATAGTGCTTGTACTTATTTCTTTAGACATCTCTTTGACCATATTTCTTTTTGCATTTCTTTCATTTTCCTCTTTATTTAGTTTATACTCTCCTAATTCTAAATTTTCTTGATAAATTTCTTTATATTTTAAAATATTTTCTTTATCTTTTAATATTTTAAAATCTTTTTCCATTTTTTCAGCATTAAAATCTGCTATAGTATCAAAAATCACTTCTACTTTATCTATTTTAGGAAGTCCTTCTTCTCTATAGTATTTTTTAAATTTTAAATCTTCAGGACTTATATAATCTCCAACATTTTCCCCAAAATCAACATTAGAATAATCTTTTCCATCACTCTTTAATTCTATGGCTTTATCATTCTTACTATATTGTTTCTTAAAGTAATCATTTGTTGGCTTTCCTAAACTTTCTAAACCTTTTTGACTTCCATCTGGAACTACTTTTTGTCTTCCTTCTTTCTTTCCTATTACATGGCTTTGCTCTTCAGCTATTGTTCCTATTACTCCTGCTTTTGTACTATTAGCTGGTGATTCAGTATTTACTAGAATATATCCTATTCCTGTTTTCTTATCTATATAAGCTGTTCCATCTTTTATATATTTATTTCCATTTTTATCTACTCCAATTAATTGTGGAGAGTTACTTGGGTCTGTATAGATTACCTTTACCTTATAATCTAAATCTTCTGATACTCCTTCAAAGGCTTTTGCGATATCATCTTGATTTTCTGCTATATCTAATCTTGAATCTATTACATTTAATATTACTTTAGCCTGTCTTACTTCTCCAAGTTGTTCTAATATATTTCTGTCTTCTTTTCCTTGTAAATTTACTGTACTATCTACTGCATGGTAAATATCATGTATTTCATTTTTAGCTTTTTGTAAATCTTCTTTAAACTTTTCAGGATTTTTTATATAGTTAATTGTTTGAGATTCTATATTTATATCTGTTTTAAAATCTCTATCTTTTGTTATTTCTGTCATAGAGCCTAAATCTTTATTGATTTCATCTCCAGAAGATTTTCCTATTTCTACATTACCTATTACTGTATTCTTTGTTATTCCTTCTTGTTTTCTATCAGAATAATTTACTCCTAGACTTGTTATTCCAGAAGTTGATACTCCTACTGAACCACCTACTGTTTTTAATTTATCTACATTTTCTAAGTTATGTCCTACATATTCATCTATTGATAGTTTTCCATTTCCACTTGTACCTATCGCAGCAGCTGTATTTTCTACCTTTTCTACTTTTAAATTACTTCCATCTCCTATTATGAAAGTACTTGCATTATCTACAACTCTTCTTTCTCCATTTGTTTGTGAATAGTTTGCACTTCCTGATGGCATTCCATTTGGTGCTATACTTAGACTTCCTCCTACTGTTCTTCCTTTTGTTATAGATGTATTTTGTTTACTTTCAATAGTTAGATTTTCTATATTTCCACTAACTGTTCCACCTTCTTGATTAAATCCAGAAAGAGTCATATTTTTTGTATTATTATGTACTTCATCTACATTTACAAATCTACCATTTTGGTAAGTAGTTCCATTGGTATTCATTTTTGATTTAGAAGCTGAAATACTTACTCCATTTCCTTCAGTTTGTATTCCATCTCCATAACCTATAGTTACTCCTGTTGATATTCCACTACTTTTGCTACTTGATGAAGAATAGTTATTTAATTCAACAGCTGTCTTATTAATATTTTCTACATTATTATAGATAATTTTAGTATCTTGTGCTTGTGTTCCAACATATTCAACATTCTTTACATTTTTCTAACAGTTCATTTTCATAATAGGTATCTCCTAATCTTTTCACCCTATCCCATTTTTCTTCATAGCCTACTCTTTTTATGAAGTAATCACTTCCATAGAAACTATCTTGATTTATATATTTAAGTCTAATTTCCATAATTTAGAAAATGTAAGTAATAGATAGCCTAAAATCTTTAAGCTATCTATTCCAAACTACTACTAAAATTACATTGAAAATGATTTTAGTCCAGCACTTTCATAATAAATATGTATATTGTCTCTTTTTATTATTAAACTTTTATTTGTCTTTAAATCTTTTATATAGATATCTATATAAAATCTTCCATCCTCTAATGAATCATAAACTTCTGCATTTTTTCCTAAAATTCTTAAAAATTCCTTTTGTAATGGATAAATCTTTCTAATAATTTTTTCTTTTGTTTTTTCATCAATATAGGGTTCTGCAAAATCTTCTAATTCATTTAAATTTTTATTTATTTCTGCTATTCCTATTATTTCATCATTAAAACGAAAATTAATTTTTTTTAATTCTAAATTTATTGGTTCTGTATATTTTATATATAAATCTGTACTATACATAAAACTAATTTCTTTTAATTCAGGGTAATCTTTTAATTTTACTTTACCTGTTTGATCTAAAATACTATAATTATTTTTAGGAACTATATATGTATATTGTGATATAAAAGCTATGAAACCTAATAATAAAATTCCACTTATAGAAAATATCCATATTAATTTTTTTTTTAATTTCATTCTTCTTTCTCCTAATTTATAAACTATTTTTAGTTTATCATTTTATAAATTTCGTTTTTTCTTTTATTTTCAGCTGTTTCTTCAATTTTATTTATAATTTCTTTTAATTCATTAGATGAAACACTATCTTTTTCTCTTGTATTTAATTCCTTTTCTATTTCTCTATAATATTTTTGAATTTTATACCCAAATATAAAACCTCCTATTTCTTCTCTTTCTTCTCTTGTTGTTGGATCATTTGGACCTGTCCCATACTTTTTCCACAAATTAATATCTTTTACATGACTTACAAAATCTATTGGATTTTTTACTACACTTTTATATGTATGAAAATTGTAAGTTCCTGCAACTACTGGGTCATATACTGGTTTATTACTTTGATCTAATATTACTTCATAACCATCTTCATTTACATATTTTTTATAACGAGTTTCTTCACTAAAAATAAAATATATTATTCCATTTTTCTTCTCAATATTATGATAGATAGCCTGATTAGCCTCTATTTCTTTTAATCTTAATTTTTCTCCATTATCTCTTGTAATTTCAATATAGCCTTTTCCTATTTTATCAATAGTCTTTGCTTTTACAAAGTGTTTAGCTTGATAAAAATAATAATTTGTTTGTTCTCTATATTCATAATCTTCGTTATATTTTTTCCAATCAACCTTATATAATTTTTTTTCATCAATTTTATTGATAGTTTCCTGTATTTCTTTTTCTGTATATGGTTTATCTGTAAATTTTAGATCACGAGTTCCAATACTATCTTCATTTATTCCCAATCTTAAATCATATCTAAACAGTTTGTATCCTTCATTAGCTTTATCCCCAACTTTTTCTCCAACATCAGCATTACTTAAATCTATTCCATCTGTTGCTAGTTTTATCTTACTGTTGTTATCTTCTCCAAACTTTTTCTTTACATATTCATTTGCTGGTCTTCCTAAAGTTTCTAAACCTTCTTCATCATTTGAATTATCTTCTGCTACTTTCTTATCTTGTCTTCCTTCTAAAGCATCTTTTCCATGAGCTACTTCTTCTGTTACAGTTCCTAATAATTCCTTTATGTCTTCTATTTTATTTACATCTATTGGTATTAATACTTTCCTATTTTTTCTATCTACTATATAGGATGAACCTGTACTTCCCTTAGATTTTTTTGGCATTGTAAATTCATCTAAGTATGCTACTTCAAAGTCTATTCCTATATCTTTTCCATAGCCCTTTACTATATCTCTTACTGCTTCTTTTAAGTCTTCTTCATTAATTGTTCGAGCTTTAAACTGTCTACCTAGTTCTTCCATTCTTGAGCCTGTTACATTATAGAAACTTGTAACCCATCTTTGTGCTCTTAGATTTGCAAAGATAGTTTATATAAAAAGCTATATAAATATTTTTCAATCTATATAGCTTTTTCTGATTTTAATCTACTTCTATTATTTCTTCATATTCTTCATAATTTTCTGGAATTTTTTTCTTTCTAAATTCTATCCATTTTTTCATTAATTTTAACATACCTTTTCTTGATATTTCTGCTTTTCCCTCCTCATTATCTGGATCAAACACCCAATAAATATGAACCTTATCTTTAAGAAAATCTGCTCCCCATACTTGACCATCTAATCCTGAAGATTTTCTTTTATCTAACTCTCCACATATTTCAGTTAAATTACTTTCAAAATTACTAATATCATCTATATAACATCCTATAATAATTTCATTTTGTGTTTTATTAATAGGAGCACAAATTAAATCAATTTTTTCATGTACAGTTTTTTTTAAAATTTTTTCATAACAGAATTTAAACTTCATTTTTCCTCCTGATTAAATTATTTATTTTTATTGTAAAGGGTAAACTGTTGTATTAGGATATAGAAATCCTCTTACTTCGATTCCTGATGGAGTAGTTCCTTTCCATACATTAGGCTTAGAGTGTGAGATAGTCTTATTTTTATAAGCAAAATCTACTTCTACTTTTATTCTATTTGGTGTCCAATATTCTGGAAATAATGTCGTTTCTTGTGGTGTTATCCCATTTTTTTTACTTTTAATATCCATTGATTAGTATTCTGATCAAATACTGAAATATCCGCTGTACGCACTCCATTAGAACTTACCGAATGTAAACGTTCAATTCTAACATTATTATTGACTCCTGCTGTACTATGTCCCCCTACTGCTAATCCCCTAGCATTAATTTCTCCATTTATAATGTGTCCATCAAAATCTATAGGAGCTGTTACTTGGTTTACTAACTTATCAGCTTGTAAGTTAACATAATGCTCCTTTCCTCTAGTATTTATTACATTATTTAAGTCCTTATTTCCTGTTTTTGTCCCAACAATATTTTTAACAGGTTTTATTTTTGGAGTTTCTACTTCTATTTTTGGAATTGAAGTATTTGTAGATGAAATAATTTTTTTAGTATTATTTGTACCTCTTATGGTATCATCAACATTTATTGTAAGCCTAGTTCCATCTGCAAATACAGCTTCCACTTTTCTTGTAGGTGTTAGTAATTTTATTCCACTTCTACCAGTCTTATAAATATCATCAAAAACTGGAATAATTCCCATCGTTCTTGTAACTAATTCAAGCTTTTCTCCAGTTATTGTATCATACCCCAGTATAGCCTCTGTAATACCCTTTGCAATACCCAAAGGTGAAAAATCTAATCCTATACTTAAACTATTATTTAGAAAATTTTGATAACTTTCATTATATGGTAATACTTTATCTCTATAATTTTTCTTAAATTTTAAATCTTCAGGGCTTATATGATCCCCAACATTTTCCCCAAAGTCAACATTAGAATAATCTTTTCCATCACTCTTTAAGCCTATGGCTTTATCATTCTTACTATATTGTATCTTAAAGTAATCATTTGTTGGCTTTCCTAAACTTTCTAAGCCTTTTTCACTTCCATCTGGAACTACTTTTTGTCTTCCTTCTTTCTTACCTATTACATGACTTTGCTCTTCAGCTATTGTTCCTATTACTCCTGCCTTAGTACTATTAGCTGGTGATTCAGTATTTACTAGAATATATCCTATTCCTGTATCTTTATCTACATAAGCTGTTCCATCTTTTATATATTTATTTCCATTTTTATCTACTCCAATTAATTGTGGAGAGTTACTTGGGTCTGTATAGATTACCTTTACCTTATAATCTAAATCTTCTGATACTCCTTCAAAGGCTTTTGCGATATCATCTTGATTTTCTGCTATATCTAATCTTGAATCTATTACATTTAATATTACTTTAGCCTGTCTTACTTCTCCAAGTTGTTTTAATATATTTCTGTCTTCTTTTCCTTGTAAATTTACTGTACTATCTACTGCATGGTAAATATCGTATATTTCATTTTTAGCCTTTTGTAAATCTTCTTTAAACTTTTCAGGATTTTTAATATAGTTAATTGTTTGTGATTCTATATTTATATCTGTTTTAAAATCTCTATCTTTTGTTATTTCTGTCATAGAGCCTAAATCTTTATTGATTTCATCTCCAGAAGATTTTCCTATTTCTACATTACCTATTACTGTATTCTTTGTTATCCCTTCTTGTTTTCTATCAGAATAATTTACTCCTAGACTTGTTATTCCAGAAGTTGATACTCCTACTGAACCACCTACTGTTTTTAATTTATCTACATTTTCTAAGTTATGTCCTACATATTCATCTATTGATAGTTTTCCATTTCCACTTGTTCCTATCGCAGAAGCTGTATTTTCTACCTTACCTACTTTTAAATTACTTCCATCTCCTATTATGAAAGTACTTGCATTATCTACAACTCTTCTTTCTCCATTGGTTTGTGAATAATTTGCACTTCCTGATGGCATTCCATTTGGTGCTATACTTAGGCTTCCTCCTATTGTTCTTCCTTTTGTTATAGATGTATTTTGTTTACTTTCAATAGTTAGATTTTCTATATTTCCAGTAACTTTTCCACCTTCTTGATTAAATCCAGAAAGGGTCATATTCTTAGTATTGTTATGTACTTCATCTACATTTACAAATCTTCCATTTTGGTAAGTAGTTCCATTGGTATTCATTTTTGATTGAGAAGCTGAAACTTTAACTGCATCTATTGATGTTTGTGTTCCATCTCCATAACCTATAGTTACTCCTGTTGATATTCCACTACTTTTGCTACTTGATAAAGAATAGTTTTTTAATTCAACAGCTTTTTTAGTAATATTTTCTACATTGTTATAGATAAATTTAGTATCTTGTGCTTGTGTTCCAACATATTCAACATTCTTTACAGCATTGTAAGTTATACTTGAATTTTCATCTTTTCCCTTTATTGTTGTTACAACTGCACTTTCACTATGGGAGTTTGATTTAGAACTTGATTTATTAAATCCTAAGTTTACACCTATATTCGCATAGAAATTATTATTTGCTTGTGCTGCTTTTAGATTATCTTTTCCAACAGTATTAGTTTGATTATTTTTATCATCATCATCATCGTCATCATCATTAGAATTATTTTTATTAACAGCACTTGTAGGAAGTTTTGTTCCTTGATTAGAAGCAAGTCCACTAACTATTCCTGTGACAGTGTTAGTTGTTGAAGCTATCCCTCCAAGTATATCTCCTGACTTCATTTGATTAAATGAATCTATTCCTTGTTTTGCTCTATCTAAGGCAGGTGATTTTATTCTTACTGATAGATTTATTCCACTGCTCTTTGATGATGTTTCTATATCTCTTGTATCTTTTCTTGCTCCATAAGTAATATTTCCATTATTTATTTCAATATTACCATGTTTGAAATTTGTTGCTGTTATTTCTGCACCCTTATTAAGAGTTACATTATCTCCTAATACTAGATTAGATTTAGCATTTGTTAAATCTTTTTCTTTTAACTTACTTTCTGATTTTCCATATCCAACAGAAAATCCTCCACTTCCTATACTTCCACTAAATCCTTTTTTACTTTCTTCATAGGAATATGTGCTATTTAAAGCTATTGAATCTGTTGTTAATTTACCTAAAACTTGTGAATTATCTCCCAATATTAAATTAGAACCTACAACATCAATATCTTTTGTGATTATTCCTTGATTCTTTACATAAAGATTGCTCGCTGAATTTTCTTCATCGTGGACTTTTTCTTTTTTAGATTTTGAACTCAAGAATCCTTTTTGTTTACTTCTACTTTCTCTATCCTCTGAATCAACTTCAGATTTTACTAGAACTTTTGCATCAATTAAAGCATTATCTGCTATTACTGTTGAACCTAAAATATTTAAATTATCAGCAGAAATACTTAGATTTTCAGTTTCTAATTGAGAGCCTACATTTCTTACAAAAGCATAGGAATTAAAGTTATTATCATCTTTTCCAAACTTTTGCTCTCCACTTAATTTTAAGCCTTCAATATTTACATTAATAGCTTCTATATTTGTATTTATAGCTCTAGTTATAGCTGCTATACTTGAATAATTTTTTGCAAAAATATTTAAGTTGTTTGCGCTTATTTCTGAAATATTTTCTAGCTCCGTATGTCTTGTTCTGTTAAGTTCTCCAAAATTGTAATTAAAACCTTTTATTGTAGTTCTATTAAAAATATTTTCATTTGAAATTAAATTCAAATTATTTCTCGCAAATATTTTCGAACCTTGATTTATTATACTATTTTTTCCTATTAACTCAACATCAAAACCTTTTATTTCTGCTTGGCTATTTCCTATACTTTTATTTAAGATTTCATCTGCTTCTAAATATGTTTTTCCACTTCCACCAATAATTCCTGCATTATCAATCTTATTAGCAACTATTGTTGTTTTTTCTATTCCGGCTATTCTATTTTTCCCACTAGAGTTAATATTATTTAAAGTATCTTTTGATAAGTAAACTCTTGGCGCTAAAACATTTAAATCATTTACTTTTTGATACTCATACCAAAGTATATCTCTTTCTAAATTAGCTATCTGTTCTCTTGTTAAAGGACTTCCAATAGTTAAATTTTGTTTTTTGCTTTCAATTTCTGCATTATCAATTAATTCTTTCATTGAAAATGCTTTTCCATTTAAAAATCTTGTTCCAAGTTTTTCAAATAAGGTTTTTTCTACTAATTGATTTTCATAGAAAGCATCTCCAAGTCTTCTAACATTGTCCCACTTATCTTTATACCCTATTTTATTTAAGAAATAATCGCTTCCATAGTAATTGCTTTTAGAAATATATTTAAGTCTTGTTTCTAAAATATATTTTGATGTAGGATTTGTACTTTCAACAAATAGAGCTGATGGAATGTTTGATATTGGTTCAATTTTCCCAGTATTTATTATATTTTGAATCTCAGACATATTACTAACAACTTCAATTTCTCTATTTATATTCTTGTCAGTAATTTCTAATTCGTTATTTATAATAGAATTGCCTTGAGCAACAGTTTCTTTTTTCATTTCAGGAATAATGACAGGTTTATTTTCCCTTTTTCTTCCATTAGCTTCATCTATTGCTTGAACAACTTCATTTTTTACTTTTATATCTAGAGATTTACCCTCAATTACGCTTGGTTGACCTGTTACATAACCATATCTTCCTATGTATATTCTTTCATAAGGAACTCTTACTCTAATGCCATCATCTAAATAAGTATAGTTCTTTTTTTCTACACTTCTTTCTTTTCTTCCATTTGGGAAAGTATACTCATAAACGTAATCGTTTTGAAAATCTCTTACATAAGAAATACTATCTGTCGTCTTATGATAAGGCTTCCTTGCATTAGGACTTCTATGATTTTCAGATAAACTTAAACTTTCTTCTCCTGTTTTAACTTTTATCTTACCACCAGAAGTACTTACTAGATTTTCTAATTTATCTGCATTGATGGTTACAATCTCTTTTGTAGAAATTATTGAATCTTTATTCAAAATTTCTTTTGCTTCAATATCAATATTATCATTCGCTAAAATCTTTCCATGATGAGTCTTAGCTTTACTTATCAGTCTCTCTTTTAATGCAGTTTTTTGTATATCAGCTGTTCCTGTTCCTGTTGTATTATTTCCACCCCCTAAATCTTTTCGCATTTTTGCATCATATTTTTGAAACAATAATGATGGATGTGGATTTTCAATCATTCTTTTAGCTATTTCTTCATATTTTCTTTTCTGATTTCTTCTTGGAGCTCTTTTTGAAGAACTCTCAGTGAGACTTCTTTTTGAATATGAACTTGAAATATTTTCTTTCCACAAATTATTTACTTCATCTAAAGTTAAATAATCCACATCCCAAGTTTCATAAAAACTTTCATAACTATTGTAATCATCTACTTTCCCAATGTTCTCTACAATATCGGACTTAATTCTTAGCTTATTTTCTGCTTGAATAGTTCCAATATTATTTGTTAATTTCTTACTTTCAATGAAAATATTATTTGCTAATATTTCGCCCTCTTGGTTTTCAATAATATTTCCTGTTATATCCAAATTCTTACCGGCATAAATTGTTTTAGCCTTTTGATTTTCTATTTTTCCTAAAGAATTTATTTTCAAATCATTTTCACTTGCAAGTAAATCTTTATTTACCAAATCTTTAGTTTTAATATCTACATTAGTCCCACTAAGTATAGCTTTATTTTCTATTTTTTCATTAGCTTTTAATTTTAGATCTTGAGCTGATAAATCTTTTTTGTTTGTAAAATTTCTACTATCTATTGAAATTAAATTCTTTCCTGTTGTTTCTCCATCATTTACAACATCTTTAGCTTTTATTGTAAGGCTATTTTCTCCGTGTAATTTTGAAACTAAATTTACATCTTGACTTGTTGTTAAGATTACATCTGTTCCTGTAATTTCTCCAGTATTTGAAAAATTTTTTAAATCTTTCATTTCAATAGTATTTGAAGCTATCTTTCCTGTATTTGCCAAATCTGTTTCATTTAACTTTATTTCTTTATTTGAAACTATTTCACCGGAATTTTTTAACTCATTATTATTTGCTTCAATTTTATTTAATGCCTTAATATTTTTTGTATTAGTTAATTTATTCGTTGTTAGAACTATATTATTTAAAGCTAGTAAATCGCCTGTATTTTCAACTGTATTTACATTAGCCATTATATTATCAACTTTAATTAATGAATTATTTCCATTGTTTTTTAATTCATTTCCAATAATATTTAGATTTCCTGTTTCAATAGTATTTTCATTTATTACAGAACCTTTAGTTGTAATATTTTTAGCATGAACAATCCCTTTATTTTCTATAGCTCCTGAACTTATATCATCTTTAACAAAAATATTTTTTGTATTTTTAATATCTTTTGCTACTAATGATGAATTAGTTAAAATATTTCCACTGTTAGTTAGATTATCAATATTAATTTTTTCTTTAACTTTAATATCTCCACTATTGATAGTATTCTTTCCAGTTAATGTTAAATTTGTTGAGATATTACCTGTATTCAATATATCAGAAAAAACTTTAATACTTTTTTCAACTTCTATATCTTTAGTATTTTTTAGACTTCCAGCTATATCTAATTTTCCTTCGGTTGCAACTAATCCCTCATTTGTTAAATTTCCTACTGCAATATTTTCTTTAGCTAATAATTTTTTTGTTGTTTTTGTATCTTTAGCTGTAAAACTTCCACCAGTTACTATCTCTCCAGTATTTTCAGCATTTCCTGTAATCTTTATATTTCCACTTGCTTGAATATCTTTAGTATTATTTAATTTCCCATTTATATTAAGTGTAGAACTTGTCCCAACTACTCCAGAATTTTCTAAATTCTTAACTGAAATATCGCTAACTGCAACTAATTTATTTGTTGTTTTTACATTATCTGCTGTAAATTTTGAATTAGTAACAATTTCTCCTGTATTATTTACATTGTTAACCTTTATATCTTTTAATGTAGCTACATTTCCACTATTTATTAAATCTTTAGTTTCTAAAAATTCTTTTGTATATATATTGGCTGAATTTTCTACATTACCTTTTAATACTATTTCTTTTTCAGCTTGAGTTTTATCTCCAGCAAGTTTTATTTTTTGAGCATCTATTTTAATATTGTCTTGTGATAGTCCAGAATTAGTTTGTTCATATTCTTTGGCTTTAATATCTATTCCATTTCCTTGAACATTTTTAACTTTTACCTTACCCTCAGCTGTTATTTCTAAATTTTGTTTTAATGCAAAAATTCCACCCATATTAAGTAGAGAATTTTTGTCAGTCAGATGGATTTTAATTTGATTGGCATACATACTTCCTGCTCCAATCATATCTCCACTGATAACTAAGGTCCCACCTTTTTTATCTTTGTTTCTAATATGTTCTTCCATATCAAAAGTATGTTCGCCAGTTACTAAATCTAATTTTTCTCCAGCAACTAATTTACCTTGTATTTCTAGCAATTTAGATAAGATTTGAGATTTATCTGTACTACTTAAATCAAAACCTTTATCTCCAATTAGAATTTTTCCTTTTTCAACATCAAAATTTTTAACATTACCATCAACAAAATTTACTTTTCCTGTTGTTGCTGTGAAGTTTTTGATATTGATAGTTCCTGCTCCATTTAAGTAAATTCCATTTTCATTACTTAAAATCACATTTAATTTTTCTCTACTTAGAGCTTCAATATATCCTTCTATATCGGATCTATTCGCTCCTTTTACTTGGATAACTGCAAGATTTGCTGCTTGGTGTGGTCCTAGATTGGGATTTGAATTAATTAGTCCAGCTAGATGAGATCTTCCGATATTGTCAGCATTATTAAGAACTTGTCCTTCTTTACCGACATTGTATTCCAAAAAATTATTTACACTAACGCCTCTATGATTAGGAGTAGCAATATTTACTATTGGAATACCTGTTTGAGATTTATCTAAACTTGTATTTTGATTTGAGTTTGGATCTAAAACTAGATTAGCAGAAAAAATATTCCAACTTAGTAGAAACTGAAAAAATATAGATATTAATCTTTTGTTTTTCATTTATACTTCCTTTCGTTAAAATTTTACTTTTAATGATGTAGCAAAATATATTTCGTGATTTTTAGGTTTCAAATAGCTTGAATGTTTATGAGCTCTTCCATAACCAAAATCTATGTCTAAATATTTTGCGCTATATCTCATTCCTATTTGTATTCCTGTCGCATAGCCTGTTCCATACTTTGATTTATCTCTGTTATTTTCTATAGCTCCGTATGAATAAGATAAATATGGGCTTAAAGTTCCTAAATTTTTAGGAATTTTTATATTATATGCTAACTCTGTTCCTATATCTATTGCTTTATCTCCCATTAAATTATCACTTCTGTGATATCCTGGAACACTTCCTATTCCACCTATTGTTTGTCTTTCTGACGAATAAAGCACATCAGATGAATATGAAGCTTGTATATTTGTTCTTGAAATTAAGTTATGTGTTAAAGGTTTGTAATACATGGCTGAAAAATTATACTTTTTGAATTGAGCTTTTGGTGTTTTATCTATTTTGTTTTTATCTATCTCAGCTCCAAAATTTTTAAGTCCTTTTTCATATTGAAATCCCAAACTTAAAATTCCTTTTTTTATAGCTGTTGTGTAGTTTAATCCTATACTCGCAATAGATAATCTTCTATTTATCAATGTTGCTTCTTCTAAATAGTTTTCATTGTGCTTAGTTTTTATCCCAGCTTCAATGCTAAGTTTACTTTGTTTATTTCTCCAAATTATTTTTTCTATGTCAAAACCTACTGTGTTGTTAATTGATTGCATGTCGTATATTGTATTAAAAGTATAAAAACTACTATCTTTTACACTTTTACTTGTTGAGAATTTAAAATTGTAATCTTTGTATCTTAATATATATCTAAAATTATACATATCAAGCTGTCTTTTATATGGTAGTACATCTCCCTTGCTTGGGTCATATCCAGGAGGTCCTATTGGTAATATTCCACCTGCTGGAAGTGTATCTGAACTTTGTTTCCAGCTTCTATCTGGATTTTTCTTGTGAACAGTCATATATGAAAAAAATAGATTATCGCCAATTCCTAATGGACTGTCAATATTTAATGATATTCCTCCTCTCCAAAAGGCATTTTGATAATCTTCTCCATAGTTATTTGTATTTAATGAAAGAGTAAATTTTTCTTTCATTTCATTATTAACTTTAATTATCCAATAATTAGGCTTAGTGCCTTCAACTATATCAACTGACACATTATTTGCTCCTAAAGAATTAAAATTCTCAACAACTGTATCAATTTTTGTATTATCTAAAACATCTCCATTTTTTAAAGGAAACATAAAAAACTTTTTTAATTTATCAAGATTAGTTTCATCATTAAAAACTATATTTTCAACTCTACCAGCAACAAAATCTATCTTTAAAAGCCCAGCTAATACATCGCTATTATCAGAAATTTTAGCATAGCTTGTTACATAGCCTTTAGAAATTAATTGATTAGTTAATTCAGAAAGTAAATTTTCTAAATCATTAGAGTTTAAATCTTTATTAATATATTTTTTTACAATTTTTTCTTCTAGCAAGTCATTTAAAAGATTTTCAGAGTCAGATATTTCTATTTTTGAAATATGATATTTAAGTGTGTTCATTTTTTCTTCATTCAAAATACTTTTATTTAATTTTTCGATTTCTTCGGAAGAAAAATTTAAGATTTCAGAATTTTTAAGATTTCTTTCATTAATTCTATTTTCTTGTTCAAAATTTTGAACATCTCTTTCAATAAGTCTATCTAAATTTTCCGTGGCAAAAGAAAATGAACTAAGTAAAAGTATCAAAAAAGAAATTAATATCTTCATTATTTTTACACCTCCTTGTAATTTAATTTTGTTAAGTATACTATACTTTTTTTATGTTTGTCAAGAGATTTTTTATTTTTTTCTTTCTTCCCTAAATTGCAATAGTAAGTATCGCACTAATAATTTTTTTAGTTTAGAACTAATTTTGCTATTTAAATTTATACTTTCTTATAAAAAAATCAGAAAATAAAAACTATTTCCTGATTTTTTTCTATTTTTTATTTTAATTATTTTGCTTCTATCCAAAGAACTGCATCTTGTGATAATTCTTTTCCGTTTAATTGCATTTCTCCACCAGCACCTAGAGCTGCAAATCCCCAGTATCCTTTATGAACAGGAACGAATGAGAAATAACCATTCATATCTGCATATATAACTGTTGCAACCTTATCTTCTTGTAATTTCCCTTCAAATTTAGAATCTTTTATATTAGAATTTAAATATTCAATTTCAATTTCAGCATTAGGTACAGGTTTTCCTTCCTTATCCACTACTTGAGCTCTAAATATTTCTCCAACCCAAGTTATTGGATTACTTAAAGGTAATATTTCTGGATAACCTTCAGCTAATCTATTATTCCAATCTGTTGCTAACTCATCTTTATTTACTAAAACTTTTGTTACTTGTTGGATATATGATTCTTCAGCAGCTTCATAATAAGGAGCAGGTACTACAACTAATCCCCAATCTCCTCCACCTTTTAAACCAGTAGTTTTATCTAAATTAAATGTATATGATGTAACTTGTTTTGGAGCTTCCCCAAATTTTGAAGGTTTTAAAGCAGCTTTTAAATCTTTCTTTTCTCCATTATGTACTGAGAAAAATTCTACTACAGGATGAATTTTCCCTTTTTCATCTTTTCCGATATCCATGCTATGAGCTTCAACACCATCTGATGGATGTGTAAAAACTAATTCAAATGGTACTGAAGTTTTTCCACTAATATTACTATCAGCAGTATGTATCATTTGAAAGTGTGCAAACGAAGTCATTGATACTGACATAGCTAAACCAGCTATCATTAATTTTTTTGAAAACATTGTATACCTCCTAATATTATTTTGCTAAGCAAAGTTTTATAATATTATTATATCAGTTATAATTTTAAAGGTCAAACTATTTCTACCTTTCATTCCTACACTTTGAAAAATAAATAAAGTATTTTAACAGCTATATGACTTATTCCAAACTCAATGAACTCGGAATCTTTGACTAACAGCTCATTTTCGTTATTTAACTTTCTTTTCATATAAAATAAAAAATATTATAATTTTAAAATTTTATATGCTTTGTTTTAAAAGCTCTCTTATTTTTTTGTAATCAGGCATAAAACTCTGAACTAATGCCCAAAACTCCTTTTGATGATTCATATGAAATATATGACATAATTCATGTAAAACAACATATTCTATGCATTCTATATTTTTCTCAATAAGTTCCGAATTAAAAGTAATATAATTTCCTCTTCTATGATAAATTCCCCAAGCAGATGTCATTTTTTTTATCATAAAATAATCTATATTCTTTCCTAATAAAATTGAATATTTTTTTATATATTCTTCTAATAAATTTTTTAATTCATCTTTTTTCCATTCATTTATAACTTTTTCTATCTCAACGAAATCTTTATTTGAAGTATATAAAAATAAAATTTTTTCTGTTTTTTTTATCCTAAATAATTCAGAATCTATTATTTTTAAATTCAATATTTTTCCCAAAAACTTTATTTTCTCTTTTGAATTATTTTCATTTTTTATTTCTTGTATTTTTTTTATTTTTGAAATTGTTTTTTCTATCCATTCCTTTTTGGAATCTACAAATTTTTCTATATCTATATCTGATGTTCTAAGAGGAACAGAAACTACCACCTCTAAATTAGGATAAATTCTTAGTATAAAATTTTTAATTTTTTTTCTTTTCACTAAATATTTCAATATTTTCCCCTTATTTTTTTAATAAAATCTTGATAGCCATGAGTTCTACGAGCTCAATAAACACAGGCTCTTCGAACTAATATGGACATCAGAGACTAATTTTATTATTTAATTTTATATTTTTCTATAAATATATATAAGGGCTGTTATAAATTAAAATTTTATTAAAATATAACAACCCCTAGTATTTAATTATCACTTATCAAAGTTTTATTTATTCATTTCATATAAAGTGTAAAGTCCTTTTAGACTTAAATTTGCATCATACTCATCAATTTCATCAATTTCTGCTGATAAAATTTTCCCTAATCCTCCAGTAGCAAGAACAAATATATTTTCATCAAGCTCCTCTTTAATCTTTTTAATAATATGCTTTATTTGTCCAGCATACCCAAAGAATATAGCTGCTTGAATTTGTTTCATAGTATCAGTTCCTAAAACACTATTAGGAGTTGTAAATTTTACTCTAGGAAGTTTTGCTGTATTTCCATATAATGCATTTATTGACATATCAATCCCAGGTAAAATACCTCCACCTATATATACTCCTTTTTTTAATACATCATAAGTTGTTGCCGTTCCAAAATCAAAAATAACTAAGTTTTTATCCGGATATTTTTTCATTGCTTCGGTAATATCAATTATTCTATCAGCACCAAATCCACTATAATTCATTCCTTCTGCAAAAGTGAAAGGAATTTTTTTTTCTATGTCAACTACTATTGCTTCAACATCAAAATACTTTCTAGCAAAAAATTGAAAAATTATAATTATATTAGGTACAACTGATGATATAAGTATAGCATCAACTTTTTTTATAGAAATTTCATTATACTTTGTAATAGTATTAAAATAAGAAAAATATTCATCTTCTGTCATTTTATCGTTTGTTGCTAATCTAAAAGTAGATATAAGCTTTCCATTATCATCATATATTCCTGTAACTATATGTGTATTTCCAATATCTATTCCAATAATCATTTTATTCTCCTCTTGATAACGTAATAATATATGTTGCCTAATTATATAGTTATATTTATTTAATGTCAAGAAAGAAGAAAACAAATAAAGTCTCTTGATAGTCGTATGAGTTCTATAAACTCAATGAATACAGGCTCTTAGAACTAAAAACTAATTTTTGCTATTTAATTTTATACTTTCCTATAGAATAAAATATAGATATAACCATTAGTTTAAATCTAATCTAAATTTAACTTTTAAAAATAATGCACATTTATTTAAAAAAACAACTTGATTTTTATTTTTAAACTATGTTATATTTCCAATATAATAGTAGTAGAAAAAAGGAGAACATTATGACATTAACCGAAAGACAACATAGAATATTAGAAATTATTAAAAAAAAATCTCCTATTTCTGGAGATGAAATAGCAGAGCTATTATCCCTTTCAAAATCGGCTTTAAGAACTGATTTCTCTATTTTAACGAAATTAAATTTAGTAATTTCTAAACAAAATAAAGGGTATATTTTTAATAATAAATGTACATTATTAGAAGTGAAAAATTATATGAGTCCCCAAAATTCAATAGATATTAAAACTACTGTTTATGATGCAATTATACATTTATTTAATTTTGATTTAGGAACTCTTGTTGTCGTTGATAAAGATAAATTAGCAGGAATAATTTCTAGAAAAGATTTATTAAAATCTGTTTTAAATAATAAAAATATTGAAAAAACTCCTGTTAGCATGATAATGACAAGAATGCCAAATATCGTTTACTGTTTTGAAGATGATAGTGTTTTAGAAGCAACAAAAAAATTAATAGATCATGAAATTGATTCTTTACCTGTACTAAGAAGAGAAAATGGTAAAATTTCATTAGTTGGTAGATTTACAAAGACTAATGTTATGAAACTATATTATCAAGAGTTAAAAAGTAAAAATATTTAGGAGGAAGATATGAAGCAAGTTTATGAATTTAAAGATGGTGGAAAAGATATGTTATCAATACTAGGTGGAAAAGGAGCTAACCTAGCCGAAATGTCTAAAATTGGACTTTCAATTCCTAACGGAATAATTATTTCCACAACAGCCTGCAATAAATATTTTGAAGAAGATAAAAAGATAAATAATATATTAGAAGAAGAAATTTTTAGTAAACTTCGTGTTTTAGAATATGAAACTGGAAAAAAATTTCAATCTGAAAATCCTTTATTAGTATCAGTTAGATCAGGAGCACCTGTGTCTATGCCAGGAATGATGGATACAATATTAAATTTAGGTTTTAATGACTATGTTGCCGCAAAATTAATACAAATAACAAAAGATGAAAAATTCGTTTATTCTTCATATCTAAGATTTGTGCAAATGTTCTCAGAAATTGCCAAAGGTATAGATAGAAAAAAATTCTTACACTTGAAATCTACATCTTACATTGAACAAATAGAAGAAAGTAAAAAAATATACACAGATGAATGTGGGGAAATTTTTCCTGAAAATTTTCAAAATCAAATTTTAATAGCTGTAAAATCTATTTTTGATTCATGGAATAATGAAAGAGCTATACTATATAGAAAATTACACAATATCGATGATAATATGGGAACTGCAGTCGTTATTCAAGAAATGGTTTTTGGAAACTATAATGATAAATCTGGAACTGGTGTTCTTTTTACAAGAAACCCATCGACAGGTGAAAATAAAATTTTTGGTGAATTACTATTAAATGCACAAGGAGAAGATATTGTTGCTGGAATTAGAACTCCTGATAATATTGAACTTTTAAAAGAAACTATGCCAAACATTTATGAAGAACTTTCAGAAACAGCTAAAAAATTAGAACAACATAATAAAGATATGCAAGATATTGAATTTACAATTGAAAATGGAAAATTATTTATATTGCAAACAAGAAATGGAAAGAGAACTGCAGAAGCTTCATTAAAAATTGCAATGGATCTTGTTAAGGAAGGAATATTAACAAAAAAAGAAGCTATAATGAAAGTTGATCCAAGTTCTATTAATAAATTATTAAATGGAGATTTTGATGAGAATCATTTAAAAAATGCTACATTATTAACAAAAGGACTTGCTGCCTCTTCTGGTGTTGCCGTTGGTCGTATAATGTTTAATGCTAAAAAAGCTAAAATAAGAGAAAAAACAATTTTAATAAGAGAAGAAACATCTCCAGAGGACTTAAAAGGAATGGCTCTAGCTCAAGGAATTGTAACAGTTAAAGGTGGAGCTACTTCTCACGGAGCTGTTGTTGCCAGAGGAATGGGTAAATGTTGTGTTACTGGTTGCTCTGAAATAAAAATTGATGAAATAAATGAAACTATGACTATCGGAAATAGAGTTCTAAAAGAAGGAGACTTTATATCAGTTAATGGACATACTGGGGAAATTTTTTTAGGTAAAATCCCTTTAAAAGAAAATAGTTTTTCTGATGAGTTAAAAGAATTTGTTTCTTGGGCAAGTGAAATAAAAAGAATGACAGTTAGAATGAATGCAGATACTCCAGAAGATGTAGCTCAAGGAAAATCTTTTGGTGCAAAAGGGATAGGACTATGTAGAACCGAGCATATGTTTTTCAAAGAAGATAAAATATGGGCTATAAGAAACTTTATCTTAAGTGATAGAGGAGAAGAAAAGAAAAAATCCCTTACTAAACTTTATGAATTACAAAAAAAGGATTTTTTAGATATATTTGAAATATTAGATGGTGATGTTGCTAATATTAGACTTCTTGATCCTCCTGTACATGAGTTCTTACCAAAAACTTCAGAAGATAAAGAAAAAATGGCTAATATTTTAAATATTTCACTAGATGATCTTGAAAAAAGAACTCATAAGCTAAAAGATGAAAATCCTATGTTAGGACATAGAGGATGTAGACTTGGAGTTAGTTATCCTGAACTTTATAGAATGCAAGCTAAAGCTATCATAGAAGCAGCTTATGAAATTTCTAAAAAAGGGATAAAAACTTATCCAGAAATTATGATACCATTCATAATGGAAGCTAAAGAACTTGCTTATTTAAGGAAAGAAATTGAAACTGAGATTGAAAATTTATTTATTCAAAACAAAGAAAAAATAGAATATAAGTTAGGAACTATGATTGAAATTCCTAGAGCTTGTCTATTAGCAGATGAAATAGCTGAATATGCCGACTTCTTTTCATTTGGAACAAACGATTTGACACAAATGTCAATGGGACTTTCAAGAGATGACTCTGTTAAATTTTTAGATGATTATAGAGAAAAAGGAATTTGGGAAGGAGAACCTTTTTATTCCATAGATAAAAAAGCAGTTACTAAACTTGTTGAAATAGGAGTTGAAAACGGAAGAAGAGTAAAAAGTAATATAAAAATTGGTGTTTGTGGAGAACATGGTGGAGATCCAAAAAGTATAGAATTTTTTGAAAAAAATAATTTTGATTACATAAGTTGTTCTCCATTTAGAATACCAACTGCCATACTTGCTGCTGCTCAATCATATTTGAATAGAAAGGAATAAAATGAATACAGAAATTAAATATTTAGAATTATTATCTAAAAGTTTTAAAAATATTGCTGAAACATCTACAGAAATTATAAACTTACAAGCAATAATGAATTTACCAAAAGGAACAGAACATTTTATGACTGACATTCATGGAGAATATGAAGCTTTTAATCATGTTCTACGAAATGGCTCAGGTACTATTAGAATGAAAATAGATGATATTTATGGAGATACCTTATCTGAAACTGAAAAAAAAGAATTAGCTACTGTTATTTATTATCCAAAAGAAAAAATTGAACTTATATTAAAAAGAGATAATTTCAATGTTGAAAAATGGATTACAAATACTATTTATAAGCTAATTGAAGTATGTAGATTGGTATCATCAAAATATACAAGATCTAAAGTAAGAAAAGCTATGACTAAAGATTTTGAATATATTTTACAAGAACTTTTATATGAAAAAAAAGAGCTTCCCAACAAAAAAGAATATGTTGAATGTATTGTTGACACTATTATTTCTATTGATAGAGGAAAAGAGTTTATCATTGCAATTTCAGATTTAATCCAAAGATTAAATATAGATCATTTACATATAGTTGGAGATATATATGACAGAGGACCTAGTCCACATCTTATAATGGATAGATTAATAGAATATAATAATGTTGATATTCAATGGGGAAATCACGATATTTTATGGATAGGTGCTGCTTTAGGAAATAAAGCTTGTATAGCAAATGTTATAAGAATATGTTGTCGATATAACAATAATGATATTTTAGAAGAAGCTTATGGAATAAACTTACTTCCTCTTGCAACTTTTGCAATGAAATATTATTCTAACGATCCATGTAAAAGATTTAGACCTAAAGAGGGAATAGATAATGATCTAACTGCTCAAATGCATAAAGCTATAAGTATTATCCAATTCAAAGTTGAAGGACTTTATTCTGAAAGAAATCCTGAACTTGAAATGAGTTCAAGAGAATCCTTAAAATACATAGACTATGATAAGGGAAGTATAAATTTAAATGGAATAGAATATCAATTAAACGATTTAAATTTTCCAACTATAAATAAAAATAAACCATTGGAGTTGTCAGAAGAAGAAAGTGAACTTTTAGATAAATTAAAAATATCTTTTATGAGTAGTGAAAAACTACAAAGACATATACATTTATTATTTTCAAAAGGTTCTATGTATCTAAAACAAAATTCAAATTTATTATTTCATGCTTGTATTCCTATGGAAGAAAACGGAGAATTTAGTGAACTATACTTAGAAGACGGTTACTATAAAGGAAAAGCCTTAATGGACAAGATAGAAAATATTGTAAGGCTTGCATATTATGATAGAAAAAATGTTGAAGTAAATAAAAAATATAGAGATTTCATTTGGTATCTATGGGCTGGAAGATTATCTCCACTTTTTGGAAAAGATATTATGAAAACTTTTGAAAGATATTTTATAGATGATAAAACAACACATAAAGAAAATAAAAATCCCTATCATAAATTAATAAACAATGAAGAAATATGTAATAAAATTTTTAAGGAATTTGAAATGAATCCACAAACATCACATATAATAAATGGTCATATACCAGTAAAAGTAAAAGAAGGAGAATCTCCTGTTAAAGCTAATGGTAAATTACTTATAATTGATGGTGGTTTTTCTAAAGCATATCAAACTACTACTGGTATTGCAGGCTATACTTTAACTTACAATTCCTATGGAATAAAATTAGCCTCACATCTTGCTTTCAATTCTAAAGATGATGTCATAAAAAATGATTCTGATATGATATCTTCTCATATTGTTGTTGAACATAAAATCAAAAGAATGAAGGTAAAAGATACTGATAAAGGTAAAGAAATTCAAGCTCAAATAAATGATTTAAAAAAATTATTAAAAGCTTATAGACTTGGATTAATAAAGTCTAATTAAATTGTTTCCTTATTTTTCTTTTTTATAGAAACTGTCATTTTTGGCAGTTTCTTTTATTTTTATTAGCAAAGTATAAATTTAATATGAAAATTAGGCTCCGACGTCCGTATTACTCTGGAGAGCATTTCGGTGAGCTCGGAAGAGTCATACGGCTGTCAGGAGACTTTATTTATTCTGTAGGAAAGTATAAAATTAAATAGCAAAATTAGTCTCTGACGTCTGTATTATTTTGGGGAACTTGTATTTGTTAACTTCCTAGAATTTATACGACTAGGATATAAAGGTAACTATTTTATCATCTAAAGTTATAATAAAAAATAAATATAATGCTCAATCAGATAAAAAATCTATAATAAAAGTTTGACAAATAAAAATACATTTGTTATATTATAACTGTTATTTTATATGTATGTATTCAAGGAGGAAATAAAATGAAAAAACTTTTATTATTATTGTCAATAATTTCTACTGGAGCTTATGCAGCTTCAATAGACCATATACAAACTTATTCACCAGATTATTTGGCTAACCAGGCTCAAACTGGTATTACACAAGCGGGAGCAAATAATTATAACCCAGCAGGGACTACAAGATGGGATAAAGGGCAATATGTGCATGTTGGATTACAATTTGCTACTGGATATGAAAAAATGGAATATAAAGGAATTCAACACAAGGCTCAATTAAGACAAGCTATACCTAATGTAGCTTTAACATCTGTTGATGACAACGGAGCATACTTTTTTAACTTTGGTGGAATTGCCGGTGGTGGAAAATTAAAATATGATGGTGTTTCTGGGCTTGATGTTTTAGGAGACACAGATAAACTTGCTGGAGTTGGAGTTTATGATAAAGGTTCTGAAGTAAAAGGTTCTAACAAATATGAACAAATTACTTTAGGTAGAGCTTTTAAAGTTGATGATAAATTATCATTCTCTGTTGCTGGAAGAGTTGTTCATGGAACTAGAAATTTAAATGGAAACTTAAATGTTGGAATTAAACCTAGTCAAGAATATATGCAAAAGAAGGGTATGGAAATAGCTAAGGTTGTTGATGCTAAAACTAAGGGACTAAATTTACCTAGTGAAAAAATAGTTGCCATGAAACAACAAGCAATTGATGCAGCTAAAAAGGAAACAGCCTATGCAGTTGTTAAAGGACTACAAGGTGAGCTTGATGCAAAAAGAGAAGCATGGGGATATGGTTTCCAATTAGGTGTAAACTATAAAGCCACTGATAAATTAAATTTAGCTGCTAGATATGATTCAAGAATAAAAATGGATTTCAAATCTAAAGGACATGAAAATAAATTACCTACTGAAAAACTTTTAGGAACTGATTTAGGTTTATCTACTTTCTATCCACAATATACACCTGGAACAAGAACTAGAAGAGATTTACCTGCTATCTTATCAGTTGGTGCTTCTTATCAAGCTACAGATAATTACTTAGTATCTTTTGCAGGAAATTACTATTTTAATCGTCATGCAAAAATGGATAGAGTACAAGCTTATGGTGGAAATGAACACGGTTATGATTATAAAAATGGTTGGGAACTTGCTTTAGGAAATGAATATAAAATTAATAATAAATTCACTGTACTTGGAAGTGTAAACTATGCCAGAACTGGAGCTAAATCTTCATCATATAATGACACTGAATATGCTTTAAATTCTTATACTTTAGGAGCTGGAGTAAAATATAACTATGATGAAACATTAGCTGTTACAGCTTCAGTTGCTCATTTTATATATGATAAAAAAGATGGAGCATTTACAGAAAAATTCAAAGGTGCTAATGTAGAAAATCAAAAATATAGAAAATCTATAACAGCTGTAGGTCTTTCTGTAACTAAAAAATTCTAAATTATTTTTTATTTATTAAAGAAAGTATAAGTCTCTGATGTCCGTATTAGTTCGAAAAGCCTGTGCTCATTGAGCTCGTAGAACTCATACGGCTATCAAGAGACTTTATTTATAAAATTTTGTTAAAATAATATTAAGAATAAATTAGTTATAATTAATAGGAGAAATGTATGCCAAAGAAAATTTTATTTTCAAGAGAATTAATTATTGAAAAATCTTTTGAATTATTTAAAGAAGAAGGAATAGATGCAATAACTGCAAGGAATGTTGCTAAAATATTAGAGGCTTCTCCAGCACCAATATACAGTTCTATTGGTTCAATGGAAATTTTAAAAGATGAGTTAATAAAAAAATCTGAGAAATTATTTATGGAATACTTAACTAAAGATAGAACAGGGATAAAATTTTTAGATATTGGTATGGGAATTGCAATTTTTGCAAGGGAAGAAAAAAAATTATTTTCAAAAGTTTTTTTGAGAGATAATATTGACACATCTCTGCTAGATGGGTTTTTAAATTTAATTCAATCTGAAGTTTCTAAAGACAATAGATTTGCTTCTATCAATGAAGAAATGCAACAAGAATTATTAATTAGCTGTTGGGTTTTTGCTCATGGTTTATCAACTTTGATAGCCACAGGTTTTTTTAAAAATCCAACTGATGAATTTATTGAAAAAACTTTAAGAGATAATCCAGCTAAACTATTTTACGAATATTTAGAAAAATATTCAAAGTAAAAAATAAAGCCTCTTGATAACTGACATCAGGAGACTTTTTTACTCTATAGGAAAGTATAAAATTTGAATAATAAAAGTTAGTCTCTGACGTCCGTATTAGTTCGAAGAGCCTATGTTTATTGAGCTCGTAGAACTCATACGGCTGTCAAGAGACTTTATTTATTATCTTTTATCTTTTAAAAGGAAGTATTTCTTCTTCTTCATTTCCTTCTGAATATAATGAAGAAACTCTTGAGCTAGACACCTCAGTTTGAGTTTCATTCAAATATTGTTTTTCTCTTGGAATAGAACAGAATACTTTATTTCCAACATTTACTATCTCTGCTCTAGTAATAAAAATAGCTCCAGAAATATAGTCTAATACTCTTCTTGAATCTTTATCATCTAATTGACTTAAATTCATATTTACTATTTTATCTGCTTTAATATACTCAGCACATTTTACACAATCTTCAAATTTTGTAGGTTTTAAAAAAACTATTTCAACATTTTTTACATCTACTGACATTGATTCTAATCCTCTCTTTCATTTTTATTATAAAATACTATTTTTATTAAATAAATTCAAGATTTTTTATACTATATCAATCTTAATTTTATCTATTATAACCGTTTTTTGATTGTTATATATAACAAATCCTGCTTTTGCACCATTTGGTTTAGATACATTTTTTCTTAAAGTATAGTCTACTGATAGTCTATCTCCTACAAGTCCTTTAGAAAAATGAGCTGCTATCTGAGCTGCTTCCATGATTATTTCATCTGTTAATCTATCAGTTTTAACTATGACATGTGAACTAGGAATATCTTTCACATGAAACCAATAATCAGACTTTGAAGAAACTTTAAAAGTTAAATTATCATTTTCAATATTATTTCTTCCATATAAAATAATATAATTATCCTTTTCTATTATTCCATAATTTATAGATTTTTTTAATTTATTTTTTTTCTTTATATTTTCACTTTTTAAATATTTATAAGATATTAATTCTTCCTCTATCTCTCTTAATGCAACTACATCTGAAGCAGTTTCTATAAACAATAATGTACTTTCTAAGTACTTTATTTCATTCATTATCTCTTCTTCTCTTCTAAGTGCATTAACTAAACCTCTTTTAGTTTTATTATATTTTTTATAAATTCTATCTAAATTTTCTTTAGGACTTATTAAAGGATTTAACTCTATGTCTATTTCTTTATTATTATAAAAATCATATGCTTTTATATTAGACATACCTTTTTTTACATTATATAGAACAGAAGCTAAAATATTCCCTTGATTTTTTATATTTTCCATATTCTGAGACTCTTCTATATCTTTTTTTATCATAGATATAATTTTTTCTAATTTTTTTATTTTTTTATCTAACGTAGTTTTTAATTTATTTTTTAATAGCATAAAACTAGTTGCTTTATATTCATAATCAATAAAAAAATTAATCATATCAAAATATGTTTCAAATTTTTTTACTTCATCAAAACTAACAGGAGCTAAATCTAAAACTGTCGCTAATTTAATGATAGAATTTTCAAAATAAATTGTAGGTTTGATTTCATCTTTTAATATATTTTCAAAAATTTCATAATTTTCAAGTTTGCTTACTAATATCTTTCCAAGACCTTCAATATCCATCAATTTATTGTTTTTTTGTTTTTCATCAAATTCTTCTTTTTGAATTTCAAAAGGAGAAATTTTACTTTCAAATTTAGGTCTTTTATACTCTTCTCCTAAAAATAATGTTCTGTCACTTGTTTCTGATAAATGAAACTTTTTCAAACTATCTATAATTTTGTTATCAGCATCTGTAAAAATTATATTTGCTAATTTCCCTAAACATTCAAAATATATTTTATGTTTTTTTATTTCTCCTAGTTCATTTATTTTTGAAAAATGAAAAACTAAAATTCTATCAAGTCCTAATTGTTCTATATTAACAAGACTCGAATTCATTAAATACTTTCTCAAATTAGAAATAAATGATGAAGCTATATCTAAAATTGGTTGCTCTTTATTTTTAGTTATATAGCATATTGGCAAAGTTGGTATACAAGAAAATAAAAGTTCTATTTTACCAAAATGAAGAGATACAGAATACTCATTATTTTTAAAAATTCTATTAACTCTTTTAGACAACAAGTCTTTCTTCAATTCTTCCTTTATTTTTGAAATTGATATACCATCTATATATAGCATATTAATCAGCCTTTACTCCAATAAGATTTTTAGCATCTAGTATATCTAACATTAAAACTTCTCCATCTTCTTTTTTTATTTTAAATTGTGATTTATCTCCAGAATTTAAAACTGTTAAAAGACTGAAATTTTCAATTCCATGGCTTAAAAAATAATTTTGAACAATAGGAGTTCCTTTTATTTCTACTATAGATACTTTTGTTCCCACTTGGAAATCTGTTATTGTCATAGGTTTAAAATAGTCTGTTTTATTTCTTAATGATTCTAAAATAACTTCAAATATATTTACAAATTTTTCTAAATCATCAGCCGGAATATTTTCAGTTATAGATGCCATTATCATTTTGTGATAATTGTTATGATAAGTTAAAGCATCTATTCCTTTTTTTGTAAGAGATACAAATACTTTTCTTCTATCAGTAGTCGATCTAGCTCTATCAATATACCCTTTATCTGATAATTTTGAAATTGCAACAGTGGCTGTACCCATAGTTATTCCAATTTTATCAGCCAATTCATTCATTGTAAGCTGAGTATCTTCTCCTATTGATTCTATTATGTGTAATTCTGTATGTGTTAAAGCTTTTATTCCTCTTTTTAATGCCATATCTTCTGTTTTGTAAAATAGTTTGTAATATTCCTCTAAAACATCATTTACTCTTTCAATATTTACTGTCATTATTTCCCTCCCTTAGATTTCAATAAATCAATTCTTTCTTTATAATCTCCTGAAAACACATAAGAACCAGCTACAAATACATTAGCTCCTGCTTCTACACAAACTTTTATAGTTTCATCTGTAATTCCACCATCAACTTCTATATCTATATCAGCTCTCATTTCTCTAATTTTCTTTATTTTTTCTACAACAGCCGGAATAAATTTTTGACCTCCAAAACCTGGATTTACACTCATAACTAACACCATATCTAAGTCATTTATTACATATTTTAATACTTCTTCTGATGTTGATGGGTTTAACGAAACTCCTGCTTTTACTCCTAATGCTTTTATTTGTTGTATTACTCTATGTAAATGAATAGTTGATTCAGCATGAACAACAACTATATCAGCACCTGCTTTTACAAAATCTTCTATATATCTTTCTGGTCTATCTATCATCAAATGCACATCAAAAACTAGATCTGTATATTTTCTAACGCACTTAATTACAGGGGGACCAAAAGTTAAATTTGGCACAAAATTCCCGTCCATAACATCTATATGTACATAATCTGCACCTGCCTTATCTATAGCAACAATCTCTTCTCCTAATTTAGAAAAATCACTTGATAATATAGATGGTGCTATTTTAATTTTATCAGTCATATTTATTCCACCTTTCTTTTAATAACTCTAAAGTTTTTTTATAAAAATTATATCTCTCTTCTGATATTATATTTTCTTCTACAGATTTTTTTATACTACACCCGGGTTCGTGAATATGATTACAATCTAAAAATTTACAAGCTCCTTTTCCTGAAAACTCTGGAAATAAATCTATTAATTCCTCTCTATTTTTTATGTCAGGTAGGTCTATTGAAGAAAATCCAGGAGTATCTATAATATAGCCTCCACTTTTCATTTTCATCATATTTGAATCCCTTGTTGTATGTTTACCCCTTCTTAATCTTTCACTTATTTCACCAGTTTTTAACTTTACTTCACTTTGTAAAAAATTAATAAGACTAGATTTCCCAACCCCACTAGGTCCTCCAATCACAGTAATTTTTCCTTTAATGTATTCCTCAACTTCTGTAAGTCCTATTTTCTCTTGGCAAGAAATCATAAAAAAAGGAACATCTATATTTTTTAAAAAAAGTAACTTTTCTTTTATAACTTCTAATTCTTCTGTTGTTAAATAATCAATTTTATTTACTATTACAATAGGTTTTACATTAAAATAAAATGCTGTTAATAATAAAAAATTTATTCTATCATAGTCTATTTGAGGATTTTTTGCAGCAAATTGTATTGCTAAATAGTCTACATTTGAAACAATAGGTCTGATTAAGAGATTTTTTCTCTCTTTTATTTCTTCAATAGCATTATCTTCTGAAACTTCAACTATATCTCCTACAACACAATTATATTTATTATTTTTCTTTTTCAATACTCCTCTTAACTTACATTCTAAAACTTGGTTTTCTATTTCTACATAATAAAAACCTTGTATTTTATTTATAACTACTCCTTGTATTTTATTCATCTCCTTATTATTCTAATCCATTACTTACTAAAAATACAAATTTTTGCCCTTTTGATACAGGTTCTCCACTTTTTGGAGATGTTGCTATTACTTGACTTATAGGTAACTCAGATTTTATTCTTTTTACCTCTTGAACAGACATTCCATTTTTTTCTAATACAGCTGTTGCATCAAGATAATTCATTCCAATTAAATCATCTAAAAATACAGATGGTTCATCTTTACTTACCCATATTTTTATGTTTCTATGTCTTTTTACTATTTCTCCTTCTTCTGGCTCTTGTACAGCGACTGTTCCATAAGGTAAATCTGAATAAATTTCTCCCATTTCCCTTATGTTTAAGGCTGATCTTGATATAGTTTTTTTAGCTTCTTCTAAACTTAGACCTACTAAGTTAGGAGTTTTATAATAAAATTCATTAAAGTAAATTCTTATAAATAGACGTGAGCCTAAAAAGAATATCAACAGCAATAGAATAGCATTTACAATTATCTTAGATGTTTTTATTCCTTTTTCTTCCTTTATATTTTTTGACATTTTCATCACCTATAATTATTATTATTTAAATTATTTATTTTTGCAATAGTAATTTTAATAATATTTACTCCTTATAAAATAAAAAAATTATATTTTCATAAATATATTATCTACAAATTAATAAATTATTTTATTTAATTTTATCATATTATTATAGACATAACAAGTATATTTTTCAAAGTAATTTATTTTTTAATAGTAATTTCAGTTAAAAATTATTTTGAAAGTCAAAAATATTTTTTAATGATAGATATTAGAACAATATGGAAAAGTATGAGTATAAGAATATTATTTTTTTTTAATTCTTCCCAATATTTATTTGATACAGATTAATCTTGTACATACAATTTTTTATAGTTTCTAGCATACCTATCACCTCTTAGCTAAATTTGACATTAAATTAAGTTAAAAAAGAACGAGTTACTATATCTTATTTTTCAAGAAATGGTCTATGCTTTTTCACTTTCATAACTCATAATTAAGATCGATTTAAGAATAACTTTTTTAGAGAAATTTCAATATGGTTTTACATCAATTAAAGAAGATATAAATTTGAATACTAGCTCTTTAGAAAATTTAAATTCCAATATGGTTTTACATCAATTAGCTATTGCTTATGCTGAGGTATTAATTTCACAATTTTAAATTCCAATATGGTTTTACATCAATTGTTGAACAAAAAGTAGATTTCTCTCAATATGTTCCTGGTTTTAAATTCCAATATGGTTTTACATCAATTTTAGTAGTATTTGAAAATACAGAGCTTCAAGTGATTTTAAATTCCAATATGGTTTTACATAAATTAAAGCTATCAATGATGATGGAACACCACTAGATGAATTTAAATTCCAATATGGTTTTACATAAATCTCTATAAAAATGAAAATGCTTTAGTTGTAAGTGACATTTAAATTCCAATATGGTTTTACATAAATGAAATGATTAGAAAGAATACTTTAAAAGCAGTAGTATTTAAATTCCAATATGGTTTTACATAAATAAATTAGAAACAGAAGTTAGAAGAACTAAAGCAAATTTAAATTCCAATATGGTTTTACATAAATGTTCATTGATGCTTCTCCATACTTTATTTTAGTATCATTTAAATTCCAATATGGTTTTACATAAATTGAAAACGTTCATGTGAAAATGAGAAGAAGAAAGACATTTAAATTCCAATATGGTTTTACATAAATAAAATTCCCTCTAAAAATAAGTCATCTTCATTGCTATTTAAATTCCAATATGGTTTTACATAAATAGAAGAGAACAGGTAAGAGAAGTTCTCTAAGAGGTACATTTAAATTCCAATATGGTTTTACATAAATAAAAATAATGAAGCTAAGGAGTTAGCGACTAATTTTAATTTAAATTCCAATATGGTTTTACATAAATCTGAAAAACCTACCCAAACAATATCCCCAACTTTACGATTTAAATTCCAATATGGTTTTACATAAATAAAACTTCAAGAAACATATAAAGATTTATTTAATCCATTTAAATTCCAATATGGTTTTACATAAATCTTGTAGATAAGGATTGTTAATTAATCTCTGCGTACATTTAAATTCCAATATGGTTTTACATAAATTTGTCATCATCATGAAATTTTGCAATACTACCATTATTTAAATTCCAATATGGTTTTACATAAATAAAATAAAATTGAATTAATACAAGGTTTAAAAATAAATATTTAAATTCCAATATGGTTTTACATAAATAAGATTAATTATTTTTTATTTTCAAGGGGGGATTATTTATTTAAATTCCAATATGGTTTTACATAAATTCAAAAACTACAAAGCATTAGCTTATGCAAGTGATAATTTAAATTCCAATATGGTTTTACATAAATTTGATTGAAGAAGGAATAGAAGTTCAATTAAATCAATTTAAATTCCAATATGGTTTTACATAAATTCTGTAGAGGCTGCAAGGATAATGAAAAGATTTTCAATTTAAATTCCAATATGGTTTTACATAAATAGGCATATTAAAAACTCTTTAATATAAAATATCTTTTTTATAGTTTTTTGTCAATCTAAAACTAATAAAAAAAATTTAAAAAAATTAAAAAATCTTAATTTTTTAATTTTATTAAATCCATTTGTAAATAAAGACTTCTATCCTTTTTTCAGGATTGATATAATGTTCCACTTGTTTAACTAAAAGCTGTCCTGAAACATTCATTTCTCTTGGATAAAAACTTCCTGTATAAAAAGTATAGTAATTAAAAAAATGTATTGGGATACCAAATTGTGATATATAATTGATAAATTTAGTATTAAAATTCATTTCAGACATAATATAAAAATCATCAATCATTTCAATAGGGATATCTCTTTTTTCATCTTGTTCATTGATAAATGTTATCGTATTATCTTTTCTTTTTAAAGTTCCATTAGTGTAAAGAAAATAACTTCTTTTCATATTTGTTCCCTCCTATACAAAGCATAAATCAAAATAAGCACATTTTTTACAAATACTCTTTTTCTCTAATATAGGAGGGCTTTCTTTACCTAAAATTTCTTTAATTCCTATTATTATATTTTCTAAGTTTTCTTTGTCTTTATCAGTTAAATTAACTTCAACTGTTTGTTTTAATAATGGATAGTCTAAAATACCTTTTAACCCAACTAATCCCTTTTTTTCTAAGTAATACAAATAATATTGAACCTGTAGTATTGAAGCTGGTTCTATTGAACTACTTTTTTTATTTCATGTAATATTTTTTTTGAACGAATAAAATCAATATTTATAACCCCATCTATATTAATTTTTTTCTCATCTCTAGTATAACTATTTTCTTCCAATAGTTTCCCTAAAATAACATTTGAGTTATTTTCTTCAAGTTGAATGTCATTGGTAAAATACCATAGTTTTCTTTTACATACTTCATAATAATAAACCATCAATCCCGTTATATCCTTATCCATAATATCTATCTCCCCATAGTTTAATTGATAAAGTTTTACTTTTATGTAGTTAAAATTATTTTGAATTAATTAAATAAATTCATATGTTGGAAGCCCATCTTTGAAATCTTTTGCACTAAAGCCTAGTTCTTTATCATAGTTAGCTTCCATAATTGTTATTTTTTCAAATTTATTTATAGATTCAGATTTATATTTATTTGCATCAGCTTTTCCCTTTAAAATTTCTCCTATATATTTACTTAATTGATAATATTGAATTGAAAGAGTTTTCTTTAAAAGTTCAGTTTTAGCTTTCTGCCTTTCCTCTAAACCAAGATTTGTATCTTCAATTTTTTTTATAAGTCCCTTTATATTTTCTTCATTTTCTTCATAAATATTATATGGGATTACAGTAACACTTTGAATATCTCTAAGTTTTAAATCATCTTGTGAATTTTTATCACTATTTAAAATCATTTGATATTTAGCATAAGCTTTCTCAAATTCGTCAACAAAAGAGCTATCTTTTAAGTTTTCAAAACTTAAATTTTCTTCTATGAGTTTTATCTTATCTCCCTCATTAATTTGTTTAGAATAATTTTTAAATAATTCATTGTAGTCTTCAGAATTATCTAATTCGGTTTTAGATATAACTTTACAGTAATTTTCTAGACCTTTTTTTGAATTTTTATAAATATCTTTATCTATAAATCCATATTTTGAATCTTTTTCTTTCAAATATTTATCTTCAATTTTTAAATAAATAAAACAATTAGCTTTATCCACTGATTTTTTACCTTTACGGTTACATCTTCCAAATCTTTGGAATAGTGAATTTAAATCCTGTAGTTCTGTAAATAAATAATCAAAATCAATATCTAGTGAAGCTTCAACAAGTGAAGTTGATATCCAAATACCTTCTCCATTAAATTCAGTTTTTCCAAAATTTAAAATTTCTTGTTCTTTGCTTTCTCTATCCTCACGAATAAAGTTTGAATGTAACATGTTAATTTTATTTTTTAAATCAACTTCTTCTTTTAATTTTAAATAAATTTCTTGAGCTTTTTTTATGGTATTACAGATAACTAAAATCTTATTTGATAATTTTTTTTCTTTTCTATTTTCTCTAAATTGCCATAAAATTTGCTCTATTCCAATTTCATCATCAATAAGTACTATATTATGTCTTATTTTTTGATTGTTAGTAAATTTCTTTTTTATAAAAAGAGCTTCTTCTGTAGTTTCTTCTGGCTTATCTAAATTTTTTATCACATTTTGATTATCTTTCATCAAGTATTTATTTAAAAAATACTCAATTATTGGTGGAAAAGTAGCTGTAACAATAGCAATTTTACCTCCCATTTCTATAATTTTAGTAATTCCAAAAATTACAGCAGCCAGTAAATTTGCATCATACATTTGCATTTCATCTAAAATTATTTTTGAATAAGAAAGAGTAGCTAGTTTTGATTCATAACCTTTATATTTTAGAATAAAGTTAAATATTTGGTCTGGAGTACAAATAGTTACAGGTAGAGATAAATGTTTACCTCTTTTATTGTATTCTAAGATATCCATTTCCTTTTCATCATTATCATCGATAACAAGCTCTTTTTTATTATTCAAATAATATTCAAGAGAATTTGAATGCAATAAACCTACTCTTTCTTCTTTATTTTCTCCTTTTATTATAACTTCATTAAATCTCTTATACATTGCATTAATAGCTGTTCTAAGGGGAAGAACAAAGAATATCTTATTATTTCCTCCCCAAAGAAAGCCTCCTTCAGTTTTACCCATTCCTGTGTCTGCTATTGCAATTATATTTTTATGACTGTTTTCCTTACAAAATTTTTGCATATCATTCCAATCAGCTGATTTATCTTTTTCTTTAAATTCGTTCAACAAATTATTTAGAGCAGGTTCCAAAAAGTCATTTGGATATTCAATTTGATATCCACCACTAGCTGAATGGTCACATTTTATAAGTAAACCTAGTAATTTTATATTTTCTATTGTATTTAAATCTTGATAAGTTAAGTCAAGAGGGATAGAATCCTCATAAGTGATTATTTTCTTTGGTAAATTGCTTTTTAATAATTTATCTAAATTTTGAAAAATTTTAAAATTTATAGTACTAATTGCATCCGAATACCTATGATGAAAAATAACTGAATAAAGAACAGATAAATAATCATCTTCTGAAATAAAATCTTCAGAATTTATTAGAAAAGCTGAGATAATATTATGTTCTACTTCATTCTCCTTATCAAACTTTAAATATTTAGAGTCATATTTTTCACCATTAATTTTTTTTATATTTTCTTCTATTCTTTTTTGAAATTTAAAATTAATTTTTCCAACATCGTGATAATCAATGGCAGAATTTAAAAGTAATATTTTCTTCTTATCATTAAGATATCCTAGATTTATTAAAATGTTTTTTTGCTTTTTTAAATCTAAATTATGTTCAAAAATATTTCTATCGGGTTTTGCTTTATATTTTTTTAAAAGTTCTTCACTCAGCATTGGTGTCTCCTACATTAATAAAAATATTTAGCTAGAAAATTTTAAAACTTTCTAGCTAAATATATAATTTTTTAATTAAAGAAAATTAACTAAAATCTCTTGTTTTTCATTTTGACCTAATATTTCTAAATAATCTAATTTTACGTTATCACTACTATTTTTTGCACCAACAGCATTACAATACACAGCAGGAATTTTTATAAAGATCCTTTTATTTTTTTCAAGTTTGTAATTTTTATCTAAATAATATTTAGTTCCTCCAGCTTTGTGATCTTCATCAACAGATAGTGGAAGAATTTTTTTCGTTGTTACATCATCATTTTTTAGATACATAGAAAAATTATAAAGTCTTTTATTTTTTGAAAACTCTTGTAATTCAACTATTTTACATTCAATAACTTCAACAAAATCTTCACTTCTTCCTAAAGATTGTAAATTGAAGATATTATTTTCTATATCTTTTAAAGTTTCTTCATCAGCTTTTACATGTAAAATTAGAAAAATATCATTCAAAACTTCATAACTTTTTAAAGAGGTAACAAGATTTTGAAAATGACTATAAGGTTTAGTGTAGTTTTCATATTCAAATTTTTTAAAATCTTCTTTGTATTTTTCTTCTTCATATTTAATTTTCTTTTCTTCCTCTGAAAGCTCTTTAAATACTTTTGATTTTTTATCTTCTTTTTTCTTTTTATCAGCTATTTCTTTTTTTAAAACTTTAAATTCTTCTAATTTCTTTTTATATTCACTATTTTTTAGTTCTTCAATTTCTTTACTTTTCTCCTTTAAATCACAGTATTCTTGTAGCAATTCTTCGTTATGAACTTGAATCGTGATTCTATCTTTAAAGCTATTTCCTTGACTTTTTTTTGCTGAGGCAACTTTTATAAATGCTCCTGAAAATGCATCAGGATCAACTACTTTTACCAAATTTCCTCTATCATCTAAAGCAGAATTTAAAAAACAATAATCAGTGTAAACTTTTCTTGATAGAGAAGTAAATTTACCCTGTATGCTTACATCCATAGAGTGATATTCTGTATATCCACATATATTGTGTAATGCACCTATTATTGTTGATGGTATAGGTAAAGGATAAGTCATTTTATTATCAATTGTTCCAGCTTTTCTATAATTTGCTGAACTTTGTTTTAAGATAATTCTTAAGGCTTCCATAATATGCCTCCTATGCTCCATAATAATTTTTTACATCTTCAATTAAAGATTTAAAAAATTCTCTCATAGATGCTGGTTGTAATTCTTTGACTATTTCAGCTTCATTTGTAAAAATATCTCCTTTTAATAAAGCACAGTTAAATCCATCTTCTTTCTTTTCTTTTAGAGCTTCTCCTAAAACTAATGCTCCTTGTTCAACTCTAACTACATTTTCAAAATAGTGAGTTTTTCTTAAAGATAAACCTCCAATAGCAAAAACAGGCTCAGCATTATCTAAGTTTCCTTTTACTATTAAGCTTAAGTTTTCAATAGCTTCTAGAATAGATTTTACTCTTTCAAACTTTTCTTTATTATCAGCTTCTTTATCAGGAAAATTAGGATCTTTTCCCACTTTTTCTAAATCTATTGTTAAGCTATATACTTTTAATGATTTTTCATATTCATATTGATAAGGCATTAAACCAACTTTACCTGCATCTTTTTGAACATTTAAATTATTAGCATTGGCAAAATTAGTTGCTAAATATAGGTTATTATGAAAACGAGTTTCATTTATAAAGCTTTCTGTTGAAATTGCATCTGTTAGATAGAAAGAACTATTTCTTACATAAGTACTTTCTTTTGTATTCATGTATCCACCTTCTAAAGCACGACAGTTTGTAGCATTTAAATTTTCATCAACTTTTTTTTGTGTAGCTCCATTTGCTTCAGTTTCTAAGTCTTCATACATTCCACTTTGTACCATGATTGCATTTTTTAAACTTTCACGACTACGGATAGCATATACATTTCTATCTCTATAAATTTTTTGAACACTTGAAATATTTCCTAATCCTTCAGAATAATTTGATGTCATATTTGCTACTATTGTGATTGTTAATGCATTTTTTTTCATTTTTTCTCCTCCCTATTCTTGATCTCCATTTTCTTTATTTTTTTTACTTTCTAATCTATTTTGTTCTAATTCTAAGATAAAATAATGTATTATATCTTCATTTTGAGTTTGATTTTCTATATAATCAAAAGCAAAGCTAAAATATACTCCTGAGTATACTGATAATTGAGTTAAAACATCTAAAATCCTTTTATGATTTTTAGCAACAACTGAACTTAACAATTTTTGTCTGTATGATGCTAACTTATTTAAAGAATTATCTTTTATAAATCTTCTTACAACTTCACTTGCACAAGCTTTTATAGAACTTTTTAGATTCTTATCCATTTCTTTTCCCCCATTTCTTATTATTCGATTTACTTTAATTAATTGATTAATAGCATAGTTGTATTTAAAAAGTTTTGTTAAATTTTCCCTAGTTACATCTATTTTTATAAAACTTTCTCTATCTTTTAATAAATATAAAATACTATTTGTTAATAAACTTAGATTTAAAATAGCAGAGAACACTTCATCAAGAAGATTAAAATAATATTTATCAGTAATTTTTATTCTGATATCCAATTTTGAAAAATCTTCAATCTCTTTTAATACTTTTATACTTTCATTTCTTAAATACCAAGTTTCAAAATATTCTTTATCCCTATTTTTATAAATTATTTCCATTCCATATTTGATATAGTCAACTTTTTTTTGTAGGATATTTAAAAATAATTTTTTTAAAGGTACAGAATTTTGATTTCCTTCTGTTTCTTCATTTTTTTTCTCTTTAATTGCTTTTTCTTGTTTAAGACTTTTTAGTCTTTCTGTTTCATTCTCTTTTTCCTCAGAAAAATATTCTCTTAATTTATAATTCATATTTTCTAATATTTCTAAATCTAAATTATCATTTAAAAATATAGTTTCAAAAGGACTTCCAGTAAAAGCAAATGGGATAAAATCAAATATTTCATCATCAAAGTAATCTACACTACTAGAAACAAAGTTATAACCTGTTGCCTTAGACTTTCTATTAGGGTCAAAATAATAACCTTTGAGCCTACAAGGACTATTGTCTCCTTTTTCTAAAAGTCTACTTGTTTGACAATAATTATCATATAAATCCTTTTTATTTCTAAAAGTTTCTTTTATAATTGAATGTCTATTTTCATCAAGTAACTTCAATACTTCATCTTTATTTGTTCCATCAAATTTTGTTTTTGAAAATACTTTTTTTAAAACTGTGTTTGCTGACATATTTTCTTTTATGCTTTTTATAATTTCTGTGGTAAATTCTTTTGTATGCTTTAATTGATTTTCTAATTTTTTATGTGCCAATGCCTCTTCTGAGTAAAATCTTTCAATAAAATCTAAATAATTTTCTTCATTGATATCTTCTTTATTATATAGTAAATAACTATCAGTAATTTCATCAATAATTACCTTTTTTATCTCATATTTCTTTTCTAATTCTTTAAAATAATAAATTAATCCTGTAATAGCTGCTGAATATTTCCAATCAGAAGCAGATATTGCAGTATCAAAACCATATTCATTCTTATCAATATCATACTTCATCTTTGATCTCACCACCTAGATACTCTAAAAGTCCAAATCCTTGTGATAAACGACTACCCATACCTGTTCTATATATTTCTTCTAATAAAATTTTAGGAGCTTTTACTTTAAATCTTCCAGTTGTCACAGGAAACTTTAAATCAAAATGTTTAACAACTATTTTTCTTCCTTCTAATAGTTCACAACTAAAATCTTTAAAAATATCTTCAGGATATCCTAATCTTTTAAACCTTTCTTTCATTAACCAATTTAAAACTTCTTCAAATCTTTTATTTCCCACTGAATAGTAGATATCTTTGTTTTCTTCTTTATTATGTTCTCTTACTACAACTCCTCCACCTATTGTAGTTTGAAAAATAGCCTCCTCCCCTTTAATAATTTTTTCTTCAATTATTCTGACATCTTTTAAAATCATATGAGTATCTTTAGGTAAAGGAAATTTTTTATTTCTTTGTGATAAAAATACATTTACCAACAAGAAACCTATATTATTTTTTTCTGAACAAGATACTACAACTTTCATTTCAGGTCTTTTTAAATAAATTTCTTCTCCAAAATATTTATCCAAAGGAAAAATTACAGAAAATGAATAATCTTTTATTTGAGTTCCTGTAAAAAATTCTGGATAATATTTTGAATTATGTGCCTCTGTTAAAGACTTCTTAAAGAAACTTATAACAGTTCTTCTGATTTCTATTGGAAGTCTAACAGTACCTAATTCAAAATCTAAAATAAACCTCATTGCTCTCCTCCTTTTTATTTATTTTTATTAACTTTTAATGTATTTTTTTAACAACTTATAATTTTTAATTCCATATATTTTAGCTACTTTATTTCTTTTAATTAATTGACACACTGTATGATATAGTGTTTTAAATTGATAATTAGGATTTATATTTTTTATAAAATAAATTATTATTAATATAGAACTGAATATTCTATCATATCTGTTTAATATATTTGAAAAATCAGTATTCATTTTAGGAATAGTTCTCAATTTTAGATGAATGATAGACATATTATGAGCACATAAATTTCTAACTAATTTTATATTGTTCACATAAGAAGTAAATTCATCAACTTTAAGATTATAAGTACGAGCAATAGATACCTTATTTTTTTGTGACATCATCTCAAAAAGATATAATACTTCCCCAAAAGTTAATACTTCTGACAATCTCCAGATACTTAAATAAGTTTCAGTTGGATTATTTATAACAAAATCTTTAATAATAGAATTATCTGAAAATAATTTCATTTTATTCTGAATTTTCTTTTTAAACTTTGATTCTTCATTTTGAATTTCTTGTTTGGGTCTAGTCCTATCACACCAACTTGAAAAGTTTAAATAACCAAATGCTCCATATTTAACTCCTAAAAGATATGCAATTTTATTTTTTATTGACAATTCAATTTTTTCTGAACATTTTAAAAATTCCATTCTTAAATTTTTATCAAAATAAAAATTTTGAATTACTGCTTCAAAAGAAGTATTTTGTTTATAATTTCCACTATTGTCCATAAAAAATGTAGAAAACTGTTTAATTTTATAATAACTTATATGTTTTAATCTTTCAAGAGCTTTCTCCTTGTTTTTAACAAGCATTCCTCTACTTATAAATTTATTTAATTGTTGCTCGTAACTTAAATGGATTTCACTACAGCTCATATTAAAACCTCCATAAAGAAAAAAACCCCTGCATCGGACGTATCCGTGTCATATTGACAAGCAGGGGTATTGATCTCTTATTTATGTACTTGTATTTTAAACTATTTTATTTGCTTTGTCAATTAGAATATTATTTTGAAATTATAAAAATCTAATTTTATATTAGTATTAAAAATCTTATTTTTATCCATTAGAAATAATTATATTTTAAATTATTATAATATATTTTATGTTAACATAACTTCTCTTTTTTTTCAAGTTTATATTTTAATTATTAATAAAAATTAATATTAAATAGAAACAAAGGTGCTTCTATAATCTAGATTTTTTTAATTTTTATTTGATTTTTTATTTTAATCATAATAAAATATACAATGTATCTTCTAAATTAGAATTTAAATTTAGATATAATCTATTTTAAATATTTTTTTACGTTTTTCCAAATTGGAAGAAATCAGCAATTCATATTTACTTATTAAAAAAATAATAAGTAGAATATGAGTTGCTTTTTTTATTATTATGTTATAATTGAATAAAAATGCTAGGTGATTAAATTATGTTAAAAATTGAAAAAATAATACTTAAAAATAAAATTGTACATAAAGATAATTATTTTGAAATTGGTTATTGTGAAGAATTAAAAATTTATATGATACATATTTTTGTTTCTTGGATTGCTACTTATTATAGATATTACAAAATAGATGAAGAAGATTACAACTTATATAAAAATAATCCTCAATCATTCTATAAAAAATATGAAAATGAAATCAAACAAAATAATAATGCTTATACAGAAAACTTTATAGGCTCTTCAGCACTTAGAGATTATGATGGAGTTAAAGATTTTCAATATTCTTATCCTACAAAAAATAGAATTATAAATCCATTTCAAAATTATGTTTATATAGAAGGTATTTTATTTGGAAGAATAATATGGGAGATAGGAGAATTTTTAATTCCACCATTTCAAAAAATTATTAGAAAAGATGGAAGTTATAAATTTCCATTGAGAGAAATTTGTGAACTAAAAAATGATAGTTCAGAAAATTCTTTATGCTATTACTTTGCTTATTGATGAAAAAAAATACTTGCATAAAATTAATTATTAAGTTATTTATGTATTGATATTAAAAGATAAAATAAACTGTACTTTTTAAATTGCTCCACTATTGCACTTAAAAGATAGTTTGATAAAAAAATAATTTTTATATAAGGGATATGATACCAGTAATTAAAAGGGGTTATCTAGTGGATAAGGAAGTAATAAAAAAAGCCAATTGCAGATTTTTAAAAAAATCTTTTGCAATTGGCTATCTTTTTCTGTAAAATTTATTTGGACTAAAACATACAGAAAGGACTAATATCTCATGATTAAAGAAATGCTATCCATAGCAGATTTATCACAAATCTTAAATTTTATCAAGCCTTTTTTAACTCACAACCATTTGGAGTACATTAAAACCTCTATCAATAAGTTTATGCTTTGTCGCGATACTAAAGCTGGTTTCATTAAATATACTTGTACTGAGTGTGGGCATTATCATACTATTCCTATTACCTGTAAATCTAGACTTTGTCCTTCTTGTGGATTTAAATATTCTGCTACTTGGACACAAAAGATGACTAATGATATTCTTAATGTTTCTCATAGACATATTCTTTTTACTATTCCTGAAGAGTTAAGACCTTTTTTCTTTTACGATAGAAACTTACTTTCTAAACTAGCTACTGCTGTCAATGAAACCATGGAATATCAATTTCATAATCTCTACAAGAAAAATAATAGAAAAAATAACCTTCCTAAATCTTCTTCAGATTATTTCACTAACTCTGATATCCTTCACTATGGACTTATCACTGTTATTCATACTTTTACTTTTGGTAGAGATTTAAAATGGAATCCTCATATTCATGCGCTTGTTTCTCTTGGCGGATTTACTAAAAATTTTACTTTTAAAAAATTAGACTACTTCCATGTACCTTCTATTGCTGGACAATGAAAGTATCATGTACTTGATATTGTTAAAAATGGTAATTATCCTAATCCTAAAATTAAAAATTTAGCACTAAAAACTGTTTCTAAACTATATAAAGAAAACAAAAGATTTTTCTTTAATGTAGGCTCTTGTAATGTTAATTCTCCTAAAGGAATTATAAAATATTTAGGAAAATATCTCGCTCGTGCACCTATTGCTGAATACAAAATTATCAATTACGACAATAAAAAAGTTACCTTTTTCTTTAATGATTTAGCTGATAATAAAAAGAAAAAATATGTAACTATGGATATAGATAAATTTGTTCAACAAGTTCTTATTCATTTACCACCCAAAAATTTTAAGATGATTAATAGATTCGTTTTTTATGGGCGCAATATCACAACAAAGTTAAAAGATACAATTAAAAAGTACAAAAAAAGATTTTCTAAATCTGAATATTCTTTTTTTGTAAAACAATCTATTGAAACATTTGATGTACACCCTTTTATGTGTCCTCACTGTAAAATTATGATGGATAAACAAGAAATCTATGTAAGCGCTAATTGGTATGGTCGAACCATACATAAAATTTATTTCTAATACTTCTCTAATGACCATTTTCATTAGAGCTTTTTGTCGTGCAATTTTTTTAATTATTTTAAATATTTCTATAAATATTATCTTTTTACTTAAACCGATATCTTCACATTTCTTTTTTTATTTGACCTCTTTAAATTTATACTTTCCTATAGATTAAAAAAAGATTATTATTTATTTTATTTTTCACAAAATAATTAATAATCTTTCTCCAATTTATTTAATTTATTTTTTCTTTTATTTTCTTCTATTTACTAAGTATACAAATACATCACTTTCTTTTAAAGCAGTAGCAGAAATTCTTGCTTCTCCTTTAAAATTTAAAACTTTTTTAGGTTGTAACACATGTGTTTCTTCTTCATTTAAATAAACTTCAACTTCTCCATCAACAACTGTAAAAAATATTTCTTGTCCTGGATGATCATGAGGTTGAATTTTTTGTCCAGCTTCTAAATGTAAATGTACAACCATCAAATCATCTGAATTAAATACTGGTCCATATTCTTTTATTTCTTTTCCTAACATAGTAACACTCCTTTTATTTTTATTGTTTACAAAAATTATAAACTTTTATTTAAAAAGTGTCAACTTATTTTTGTAAAAAAGCACTTAGTTAAATAACTAAATGCTTTTTTTATCCCAATATATTTATAAAATTTTAGTCTAAATTTTCGTCAACAGAAATTTTAGATTTTTGATGTGTTAAATCATAAAAATTTACTTTTTCTAAATTATTTAAAAAGTTATTTTCTATTTTTTCTAAAGCTTCAAATATAACAGAACAACTAGTTTGTCCTGCTAAACAAGCCTTATCTTTTATAATAATTTCTGTTTCTATCGTTTCAACAGCATCTTTTAAAGTAATTTCTTTAGGATCTCTATTTAATTTATATCCTCCATTTGCTCCTTTAAATATTTTTAAAAGACCTTTCTTTTCCATTTTCTTTAGTACTCTTATACTAAATAAGTGAGGAATATTCTCATTTTCTGCTATTTCAGTTGATGTTACAACTCTATCTTTACCTTGCAATGATAAGTAGTTTAAAATTCTAAATACATACTCTATTTCATTTTTTAATTTCATTCTTTATCTCTCCCTTTTATTTTATTCGAAAACTTCCTTTGCATTTGTCACTTCATATCCAAGAGAAACTTTTATAGCAACTATAGCTACTTCAAGTTCACTTAAATCTGGTTCTCTAGTTGTAATTTTTTGTAAAGCTAAACCTGGTAATGAGATTAATTTTATAAATGGATTATTTAAATGACAACTACTATATTTTTGTAATTCATAAGATAAACTAGCTATCACTGGCATAAGAACAACTCTCAATACAACTTTTGATAAGAACTTTGCAAATATGCTTGTTGGTATAGGTAATAAAAAATCTATTACTGAAAATACAATTATTGCAATAAACATAACTATAAACAAGAAACTTGTTCCACATCTTGGATGTAATGTTGTAAATTTCTTTGCATTTTCTGGAGTTAATTCCATATCATTTTCATAAGCATAAATTGATTTATGTTCTGCTCCATGATATTCAAATACTCTTCCTACTTCTTTGGAAAAAGATATTGCCCAAATATAACCTATAAAAATTATTAATCTTAAAAATGCTTCAAACAAATTAGCATACATTCTATTATCAGAAAACAAAAAATTCCCTAATACAGAAGGTAAAACTATAAATATTCCTATCCCTAATCCTAAAGAAAAAATAGTTGTCATAACTGCTTCTTTATCACTTAATTTTTCTTCTTCCTCTCCTGATTGGTTTGCTGAGAATGTTAATTCTTTGACTCCTATTACAAGAGATTCAAATAACATCAAAACTCCTCTTATAAAAGGCTTTTTCAAAAATTCATTATTTTTTCCTATTAATTTTGTTTTTTTATAGACTATCTCTCCTGAAGGTCTTCTAACAGCAGTAGCTAAAAATTCACTACCCCTCATCATTACTCCTTCTATAACAGCTTGTCCTCCTATTGATGGTTTATTCATATATCACTCCTTCTCTATGTTATTTTATTAGTTTTAAAATAACAAAAGTTATATCATCTGATTGTTCATAATCTTTTCTGAAACTTTCTATTTCTGATAAAATTACATCTTTAATTTCTTCTGCAGAAAGCTCCTTAACTCGATATAATATTTCTTTTAATCTTTCTATTCCAAATAATTCTCTTTTACTATTTTCACATTCTATTATACCATCTGTATAAAAAACTACAATATCTCCGTTTGTAAGTTCAACATTATTTTCTTTATACAAATAATTATCTATAAATCCTATTGCTACTCCCTTAGTTCCTAATAATTCTACTTTATCTTCATTCTTCTTATAAACTAATAAAGGATTATGTCCAGCACTAGAATATGTCATAATTGATGTTTCCATATCAAACTTTGCATTCATCATAGTTATAAACATATCTTCCGTTATATCGTTATATATAATTTTATTAAATAAATTTAATTCTTTAGATGGTCCAATATTTGATACATAATTTATAGTTTTTAACATTGATCTTGATAGTGCCATTAAGAAAGCAGCTGGTATCCCTTTCCCACTAACATCAGCAATAGTAATAGATAAATTATTATTTCTTATAGAATAATCATAATAATCTCCCCCTATTTCTTTTGCCGGAGAAAAATAAGTTGATATATCTACATTTTCAATCTTTCTCAAAGTTTTTGGTAAAATTTGTTTTTGAATTGTGGAAGCTAGTTCCAACTCTTTAGAAATTCTTTCTTTTTCTAATAAATATTTATAAGTTGATGCATTGTCTATTGAAATTGAGGCCTGTATTCCTAATGCTGAAATCATCTCATTATTTATATCTAAAATCTGATCCGTATTTTGAATTAAGAAAATAACCCCTAAGTGTTTTTCTTTTACTTTTAACGGAACTATTATTACTTTTTCTCCATTTAGTATAAATATTTTTCTTGAAACATCATAATAAATTTTATTGTAATCAGAATTTGTAAACTTTTCTAATAATTCTTTTGAATATTCCAGTGGATGAATAGGACTTATATTACCTTTTACTTTTTTTGTTATCAACTTTCCATCTTCCCACAAACAAATTGCAACTCTTGTTGTTGTAGTAAGAATAAAAAAGGCATCAGCTATTGTTTCTACTATTCTATCAACATTAAACATCGATAGAGCCATTTTTGATATGTGATTCAAACTTGATAAATTTTTAACTCTTTTTTCGAGCATGTTATTTGTATATTCAAGTTGAGATGTTTTTGATACTAAAGTATTGTAGGTAGTATCCAATTCTTTTCTATACTCTTTTAATTCATTCAATGAGTTATTTAGTTCATTTTCTTGTTTTATTACTTTTTCTAAAGTTTCTATATACTCAGTTTTGATGTTATCCGGAAGTTTTTCTAATCTTTCTTTATTTTTAAGTCCAGATATGATTTTTAATTCTTCATTAGTATAATGATTTACCATTCTTTTTATATATACATATGTAAAAAATATATATATTAAAAAGGCTATAATCATATAAAAAGCGATAATCATACTGTGTCCTCCATGAAATTACCTTTTTAAACTTTTCATTACATTATATCATAAATCCAGTAATTTAAAATCTTTTTTTTATGTTCTCAGCTATTTTCTCTGGAACGATTTCTTTCAATTCTTCAAAAGTAGCATTTTTTATTCCCTTTACAGAGCCAAACCTTTTTAATAAAGCCGTTCTTCTTACTTCTCCAATACCTTCTATTTTATCTAACTCTGATGAAATAATTCTTTTGCTTCTAAGTTTTCTATGAAAAGTTATTCCGAATCTATGTGCTTCATCTCTGACCCTTTGAAATATTTTTAACGCTTCCATATCCTTGCTTAAACTATACGGAACACTTTCTCCATATTTATATATTTCTTCATCCCTTTTTGCTAAACTCAAAAGTTCACTTAAATGAATTTTTCCCAGTCTTTCTAAAATTTCTCCAGCAGAATTTATTTGTCCTAATCCACCATCTATTAATATTACATCAGGAAAATCTTTATCTGGAAGTTTTGAATATCTTCTTTCTATTACTTCTCTCATCATAGAAAAATCATCGGGTGTATCTTTACATTTGATTTTAAATTTTCTATATTCCTTTTTTGCCGCTTTTCCCTCAATAGAAACACTCATAGAAGCAACAGCATCTTTACCTTGAATATTAGAAATATCAAAACATTCTATTTTTCTAGGGTATCTTCTTAATTCTAATATGTCATGTAAATCTTTTATTCCTTTTTCAATAGTTTCTTTTTTAGAATAAAAAATCTCTATATCTCTTTCCAAATTTTTATAAGCCATTTCTAATAAATCTTTTCTTCTGCTTTTTATTTTTGGAAAATAAAATTCTTTTTTTTGCTTATTTTCAATAGAGATTGCTTTTACAACATTTTCTAATTCTCTTTCATATTTTTCATCTAAAACTAAACTTTTTGGTAACATATGTTTTGAATAATATGTCATAAATATTGCTTCATAAATATTATCGTATACCTTATCTTTCAATTCTATTGAAGTCGACATCTTTCCTAAGATTTTTCCATCTCTCATATTTAAAACACAAATAAATACTTTATCTAACATTTTTTTAAATACAAAAATATCTTCGTCTAGTTCTCTTTCGTACTGAATAATTTGTGAATTATCTATATTTTTTAGCTCTTTTATTTGTTCTCTATATACAATAGATTTTTCAAAGTTCATTTGTTCTGCCGTATCTAGCATAAGTTTATTTAATTTATTTATAAGTTCTTTTGTATTCCCTCTTAAGACTTCTCTTAAATTATTAATCTCATTATTATATTCCTCTTTTATATCCTTATATACACAAGGTCCTGTACAACTTTTCATATAATACTTCAAGCAAGGTCTTGGAGAAATTTTTTTCATATCCCTATTACAATCTCTTATTTTAAAAAGTTTCATAAATGTTTCTTTTAATTTCCATACACCAAAAGGGTAGGGTCCAAAATATTCTCCATTTTTTAAATCTAGTGCCCTAGTTGTTCTCACAATTTTTATACTAGGAAAATCTTCTTTACTAATTTTTATAAAAGGATAAGTTTTTTCATCTTTTAAAAGAATATTATATTTTGGAGAATATTTTTTTATTAAATTATTTTCTAACAATAAAGCATCTAATTCTGAATTAGTTAAAAAAAACTCTATATCTTCTACATTTCTAACAAGCTCATTAGTCTTTTCATTTTCATGAACTCTATTAAAATATGAAGTTACCCTATTTTTTAGATTTTTTGCCTTTCCAACATAGATAACTTTATTATTTTTTTTCATCAAATATACTCCAGGTGATTCCGGAATATTAATTTTACCAATGTCCAAATTCATTCTCCCTGTGACTTGTATAAATATTTACATTTTCTAATTTTGATAAATCCTGAGCCAATCTATTTACAAAACTTACAGATCTATGTTGACCTCCACTACAACCTATTGAAATAGTTAAATGTTTTTTCCCTTCTTTTATATAATTTGGAATTAAAAAATCCAAAAAAGGAAGTAATTTATCATAAAAATCATTGCTTTCTTTTTGAGAAAATACGTATTCTTGTACTTCTTTATCAAGTCCACTCTTACTTCTTAATTCTTTAATATAATAAGGGTTAGGAATAAATCTTACATCAAACATTAAATCACTATCTAAAGGTATTCCATATTTATAACCAAAAGATTGAATATGAATATTCATACTTATTTTTAAATTAAAATCTTTTTTACTTTTAATAAATTCTTTTATTCTTTTTTCTAAGTCTATTGCTTTGATACTTGTTGTATCTATTACCAAGTTAGCAATATCTCTGATAGGCTTAATAATTTCTTCTTCTTTTTTTATACTTTCAACAAGAGTATTTTCTTTTAAAGGGTGAGCTCTTCTACTTAAATTATATCTTCCTAATATAACTCCTTCTTGTGCTTCAAGATAAATTATATTCGTTTTTATTGAAGAATTTCTTAAAAAATTAATAAATTGAAAAAAATCTTCAGTCTTTTTAAAAGTTCTAATATCAATCCCAACTGCTAGATTTTCTATATCGGTTTTTATTAAAGATTTTTCAAAACCCAATGGTAGATTATCAATAGTATAGAAATTCATATCTTCTAAAATATTTAATGCTGTAGTTTTTCCAGCCCCACTTAAACCAGTTACTATTATTATATGTTTATTCATATTTTTACCTCATGAAATAAAAAATTATAAAATCTTCTAGTCATTTAAATTTTAGCTCATATATAGGCCTATTAGATTATATATTTATATTTTAAGAACTTATATTTTACTTAGCCACATTTCCTGCTACATTCATAATATCCCAAGTTGTTGCAAATGGAGGAGCATATAAGAAATCCATATTTGCTAATTCTGATATTGTCATTTTATTTTGAATTACTACTGCAAGAGCATCCATTCTAAGAGCAGCTCCTCTTTTTCCCGCTATTTGAGCTCCTAAAATTACTTTTGTCTCTGCATGATATATCAGTTTCAAATAAACATCTTCTTGTCCAGGATAGTAATCAGCATGGTCTACTCCTTCAACAAAAACTGTCTTATAATTAATATTATTTGCTTTAGCTTCTTCTTCTGTTATACCTGTTCTTGCAGCTTCAAATTCTAATACTTTTATTGCTGCTGAACCTAATGTGCCTATAAACTTTTTATTATTTCCAGTTATATTTTCTCCTATTAATCTTCCTAATTTATTTGCAGTAGTTGCTAAAGGTATATATACATTTTTGTCTAATACAGTATGATAAACAGTTGCACAATCTCCTGCTGAATATACATTATCTATATTTGTTCTTCCGTATCTATCTATTTCTATTGCTCCATTAGCAAACAATTTAATATCAGTATTTTCTAAAAAATCTGTGTTAGGTTTTACTCCTGTTGCAACGATAACTAAATTTGCAACATATTCTTTCTTAGAAGTCTTCACTCCTATGACTTTATTTTCAAAAGTCATAATCTCTAAAGGGCTTTCGTTTAGATGTAATGATACTTTTTTATGTTCATTTATATGATTTTCTAAAATATCAGTAATTTCTTTGTCAAAAGTTTTATTTAATATTCTATCTGAATGTTGGAAAATTCTAACATTTTTTCCTAATTTTGAAGCTGCTTCTGCAATTTCAACTCCTATATATCCTGCTCCAATTATAATTATGTTTTCATTTTCTTTTTTCATGATTTCTTTTTTTACTATTAATCCATCTTGAAAAGATTTTAAATTATAAACACCATCAGCTTCAATGTTTTTTATATTTTTTGGATTAGTAGCTCTTGCTCCTGTTGTAATAACAAGTTCATCATAAAAATCTTCAAAAACTTCATTTTTTACTAAATCTTTTACAAGAAGCTTTTTATTCTTAAAATCGACTTTTTCAACTTTATGTTTTAATTTTACATTTATTCCCTCTTTTAAAAATTCTTCATAAGTTCTAGCTATCATTGTTGAGCTATCTTCATAAAAATTTCCAACATAATAAGGTAAGCCACAAGCTCCCCATGAAATATCTTCCGTCATTTCATAGACAGTTATATCTAAACTCTTATCTAATCTTTTTGCCTTTGATGCTGCACTCATTCCGGCAGCAACTCCACCAATAATTATTATTCTTTTATTCATAATTAATTCCCTTCTCTCTACTTTTTAGTTTTATATTAAATAAAGTCTCTTGACAGCCGTATGAGTTCTACGAGCTCAATAAACATAGGCTCTTCGAACTAATACGGACGCCAGAGACTAACTTTTATTATTTAAATTTATACTTTCCTATAGAGTAAAAAAATAGTATAATCTAATTTTTAAATTATACTATTTATTATTTGTTTTGTAAAGTTTTCTTATCACAGGTAAAATGAAATTTTTAAGCTCATTATTTTGATTTTTTTAAAATTTTTGCAATATACTTTCCAGTATAACTTTTTTTAGACTTTGCAATTTCTTCAGGTGTTCCTCTTGCAACAACTGTTCCTCCATTTTCCCCACCATCAATTCCTATATCAATTATATAGTCAGCAGTTTTTATAACATCTAGATTGTGTTCAATAATTATTACTGTATTTCCTTTTTCTAAAAGTCGATTTAATACCTCTAATAATTTTTTAATATCTTGAAAATGTAAACCTGTTGTTGGCTCATCTAAAATATAAATAGTGTTTCCTTTGCTCATCTTTGAAAGCTCTGTTGCAAGTTTAATTCTTTGTGCTTCTCCACCAGATAAAGTTGTTGCAGGTTGCCCCAATTTTATATAGTCTAAACCTACATCTATTAAAACTTTTAATTTTCTTTCTAGTGAAGGAATATTTTTAAAAAATTCATAGGCTTCAAGCACACTCATTTCTAATACATCGTAAATATTTTTTCCTTTATAATAAACATCTAAAGTTTCTTTATTATATCTTTTACCCTTACATACTTCACACTCAACATAAACATCTGGTAAAAAATTCATTTCTATTTTTAGTATTCCTGCTCCCTGACAAGCCTCACATCTTCCACCTTTTACATTAAAAGAAAATCTTCCTTTTTGAAAGCCGTGCATCTTTGCATCTTGAGTTTCAGCAAATATGTCTCTTATATCATCAAAAAGTTTTGTATATGTTGCAGGATTTGATCTTGGTGTTCTACCTATTGGAGTTTGATCTATATTTATAACTTTTTCTACTTGCTCAAGTCCCTCTATTTTTTTGTATTCTAAAGGATATAGCTTTCCTTTATTCAGTTCATTAAACAAAATTGGATATAGAGTTGAATTGACTAATGAAGATTTACCACTTCCACTTACTCCAGTTACAACAGTCATAACTTCTAAAGGAAATTCTACATCAATATTTTTTAAATTATTTCCTTTAGCACCATAAAGTTTTATAGATTTAGTCCATTCTCTTCTAGTTTTTGGGATTTCTATTTTTTCTTTTCCACTTAAAAATTTACCAGTAACAGAATTTTTATCTTTCATAATTTCTTTTGGTGTTCCAAAAGCCACAACATATCCACCAAAAGTTCCAGCTCCCGGACCTATATCTAAAATCTTATCAGCTTGTATCATAGTATCTTCATCGTGCTCAACAACTATTAATGTATTTCCTAATTCTTTTAATCTATTAAGTGTTGCTAATAATTTATCATTATCTTTTTGATGTAAGCCTATACTTGGTTCATCTAAAACATAAAGTACCCCTGTAAGACCTGAACCTATTTGAGTTGCAAGACGTATTCTTTGTGATTCCCCACCTGATAAGGTTTTAGTTTCTCTTGAAAGTGTTAAATAATCTAAACCTACATTAGTCATAAAAGTTAGTCTTTCTCTAATTTCTTTTAGAATTTCTTTAGCAATTTTTTCTTGCTTTTCAGTTAAGTTTAAATTCATAAAGAAAGATAATGAATTTTTTATACTCATATCACAAATTTCCATTATATTTTTTTGATTAATAGTTACAGCTAAAACTTCCCCTTTTAACCTTTTCCCACCACAAACTTTACAAAGTTTTTCTACCATATACTTATTTTCTATTTCTTCTTTTTGAGCCTCTGAAAAACTTTCATAGTATCTTCTTTCAAGATTTTTTATTGCTCCTTCATAATCTTTATAGCCATGAAAATCAAATTCTCCTCCTGTGTAGTCAAATTTAAACTTTTTTTCATAGCCATAAAATATTATGTCTTTTTCTCTCTTAGTTAAATTTTTCACAGGTTTTGTAAGATCAATTTTTGCATCGTTTGCCATAGCCTTAAATATTTCCCAACTGTATCCCTTTCTAGCCATAGCTCCTGGAATATATATTCCACCTTCTTCAATAGATAATTCAATATTTTCAATTAGTTTATTTTCATCAACTTCTAATTTTTTACCTAGACCTTTACACTCTGAACAAGCTCCATAAGGTGCATTAAATGAAAATAGTCTTGGATTTAATTCCGGTATACTTACTTCTTCATGATTAGGACAAGAATAATTTTCACTATATAAAAAATCTTCTTTACCATCGTTTACAACTAATTTTCCATTAGATAATTCAACAGCAGTTTCTATGGATTGACTAAGTCTACTTTCAAAGTCTTTATCATTTTTTTTCAAAACTAATCTATCTACAACAGCCTCTATATTATGTTTTTTATTTTTGTCTAAAGTGATTTCATCTTCTAAATATAGAATTTCTCCATTTACTCTAGCTCTAACAAAACCTTTTTTAAATAAATTTAAAAATATATTTTTATGTACTCCCTTTTTATCTTTTACAACTGGTGCAAGTAATATAATTTTACTTCCTTCTTCAAATTTTGATAAAATGCTTTCAACTATTTCATCAATACTTTGTTTGTCTACAGCAGTATGACAAATTGGACAGTGAGCAGTACCTATGTGAGCAAATAAAAGTCTCAAATAATCATAAACTTCCGTTATTGTCCCAACTGTTGAACGAGGATTTCTATTTGTAGTCTTTTGTTCTATTGAAATTGCTGGAGATAGACCTTCTATACTATCAACTTCAGGTTTATTCATTTGACCAATAAATTGTCTTGCATATGCTGATAAACTTTCAACATACCTTCTCTGACCTTCAGAATAGATGGTATCAAAAGCTAATGAAGATTTTCCACTTCCACTTACTCCAGTTATTACAATAAATTCGTTTTTGGGCAATTCTATATCTATATTTTTCAAATTATGTTGCCTTGCTCCCTTTATAGTAATTTTATCTATCATTCCTTAATCCTTTCTTTTAAAATTTAAAACTTTCTCTTTATCTTCTTTACTAACCCTCAATGATTCTCTAATTTTTTGAATAGTTTTATTAATAGTCCATTTATCTAAATTTGTTTTTTTCAAAAACTTGTATGTTTCTTTTTTAAATTTTATAAAACACATTGATAAAAGCCATGCTTTAGCCATTTTTACATAATACTCTTCGCTTTTTATGTCTTCACAAATCTTAAAAATTTTATCTATGTTCTCATTATCAATATAAAAATCAAGTAACATTACTAAAACAAATCTTTGTTCCCACATATTTTCTGAATTTATTTTCGTACACAAATATTTATAAAATTCTTCTTTATTGTTAGCTATAAATTTAAAACTTGAAGGAGCTAAATCACAAATTGCCCAATTATCAATAATAGAAATATAAAAATTTATCTTCTTTAATTTTTCTTCAAATTCTTCTTTATATGAACCTAAAACTAAAGTATAAATAGCTTTTTCTTCATAATATTCTATTTTATTTTCAGAAAATAATTTTTCAAAAATTTTCAAAAAATTCTCTGCTGAATTTTTAGTTATCACTTTTGAAATTTTTCTCAAAACTTGACTTCTTATTCCTATTATATCTGTAGTTGTTGGAACTACAATTTTCAAGTTAAACTCCCTATACTTTGTATCTTTAAGTGTTCCAAGAAAATTTAAAAAATTTTCATAATCTCTCTCTGTTTCAATTTTTATATTTTCGATATCCATTCTTTCCTCTATTACCATACATTATGAGCATGACTTGTAAATCCAGAAGATGTAGAAAAATATTTTGCATCAATAGGTTGTCCATCATAAGTTAATATTTCATCTTCTGTTTCTTTTATAGCTTTTGTTGCATCATCATTTTCTACTTGATTGTTATAAACTTGACTTTCTACTGTATCTTTTATATGAAAACCATCTTTTGAATATTTTCCTTTCAATATATCACTAACAGCATAAGTACGAGCTGCAACAGCTTGAACTTTTAAAGCTTCTACTCCAAAGCTTCTAGGCATTTCACTAGGAACTACTTGTAATAAATATTTTTCTATATCTAAAGTATTTATTACTCTTAAATTTTGACCATTTGGACTCAATGTCAAAATTCCTCTGTATTTAGGACTTATTGTATGTCCTTTTTTTATAGGACTTATAGTTGTATATTCTCCCTCAGTAGCAAAATTTAAAGGTTTACTTGTTGTCATAACTTTTCCATTTTCTAAAACTAAATTTACAATTCCAGATATACTTTTCACTTCAACTTTTTCATTTTCTCCAACAGTTATATCAAAATCATCATTATAAATTCTTAGTTTTCTATCTGAAAATAAAGTTAGTCTGCTATGTTCTAAACTACCAGCACTTGTTATTCCGACTTTTATTTGTTTTTTGTCTCCTAATATATCAGCAACTTCTCCTAATTTTGCATTATAATAATATCTACTTAATATTTTTTTGTAATCTAATCCATCTTTTACTAATGTTGAAGCTGCATATTGAGACATTCCAACTCCATGACCATAGCCTCCACCATAAATATTTATGTAATCTCCATCAAATTCCAAAGCTAAATATGCTGAAGGTAATGATACTACATTAGGAACTATTGGTTTAGCTGAATATTCCCCTTCTGTTCCCTTTGCCCCATAAAGTGCAGTATTTGTAGATAACAATTTTCTTACATTAAATTCTTTTGCAATCAAAAATTTATTTTGGTCTGTTACTACTAAAAAATGTGTAATTATTCCTGATTCTCCTCTTGCAGCCACTATAATATCTTTTACATTTCCTATATTTTTTAAAGGAACTTGTTTCCACTCATCTCCTACTAAAGTCATTACATTCTTAGGATTATTTTTATACATACTTATTAGTCTATCTGGGATTTTACTAAATAATTCTCTTTTACCAATTCTTGTTTTCCATCTCCAATATGCAGAATTATCTCCATGACCTCTTAAATTTAGATTTTTAAAATATTTTAAAGCTTTAGCTTCATTATATTCTTCAAACACATCAAAATCTTCTTGTTTATTATCATTTATAGGAACTAAATATGGAATTTCACTCCCAAAAGTATTTTGAGGTATAGGTAATTTTAATTCTTTAAAGGCCGAATTTTTTAACTTTATTTTTTCTCTAACTTTTCTATTTTCATTTATTTTTATTTCCTTTATATCATTTCCTTTTACATTTTTTCCACTATAAACTTTTACATTTCCATTTGAACAAGATATCAAAAGTAATGCTGATACTAATACTAATCCTAGTTTCTTTTTCATTTTTTTCCCTTTCCATTACATTTATTAATCTATTTTTATTTTATTTTCTTCTATATATTTTATTGCTGCTTGTAAATCTTCAATAGTGTCTACTCCTATAAGTCCATGAGGAGTTTCTAAAACTTTTATCTTATACCCATTTTCTAAAACTCTAAGTTGTTCTAAAGACTCTGTTTCCTCTAAAGGAGTGCTTTTCATTTGTGAGTACTCAATTACAAAACTTCTTTTATATCCATATATACCAATATGCTTATAATAATTAGCTTTTTCTTCTTTTCTTGGATAAGGTATTACAGACCTTGAAAAATATATTGCAAAATCATTTTTATCACATACAACTTTTACATTATTTGGATTTTCAATTTCGTCTTTATTCTCTATTTTATGTTTTAAAGTAGCCATAACTAAGCTGTTATCCTTGTTAAAGCTATCTATCAAAGAATCTATCATTTCATGTTTTATAAGAGGTTCATCTCCTTGAATATTAATCACTACATTAAAATCTGACATTTTTTGACAAACTTCTGCTATTCTTGCTGTTCCATTTTCATGATTTTTATCCGTCATTATAGCTTGACCACCAAATCTTATAACTTCATTAAAAATTCTTTCATCATCTGTTGCAACTACAAGTTGATCAAGTTTTGATTTTTTAGCTCTTTTATACACCCATTCAATCATAGTATGCCCACATATATCTTTTAAAGGTTTCCCTTCAAGTCTAGTTGAAGAATATCTAGCTGGAATTACTCCTAAAAATTTCATATTTTACCTCCATTTTAAACTTATTTTACATATCAATCAAAATCTTGTATAATGTAAAATAAAAAATAAAATAATACTATTAATATTTTATTATAACAAAATATAAGGAGGTGTTCAATATATGGAAATTTATTTTGTTAGACATGGTCAAACAATTTGGAATACAGAAAAAAGATTTCAAGGTTTTTCTGATTCTCCATTAACAGAACTTGGAATAGAACAGGCTAAACTTTTAGGTAAAAAATTAGAAAATATCGAATTTGATAAATTTTATTCTAGTCCTTTAAAAAGAGCTTACGATACTGCTAATTATATAAAAGGAAATAGAGCACAAGAAGTTGAAATTTTTGAAGATTTTAAAGAAATTTCAATGGGTAAAATGGAAGGAATGCAACATGATGAATTTAAAAAATTACATCCTCAACAATTAAAAGACTTCTTTTTTGACCAAGCTCACTACGATCCAACTCCTTACAATGGAGAAAGTTTTATTGAACTAAGTGAAAGATTAAGAAAAGGATTAGAAAAATTTGTTGAATTAAATAAGAATTATAAAAGAATTTTAGTTGTAAGTCATGGTGCAGCTTTAAAAACTTTATTACATTATATAAAAGGTGAAGGTATTGAAACTTTGAGTGAGGAAGATATACCTAAAAACACAAGTTATACTATTGTTAACTATGACGGTAAAAATTTTAAAATAACTGATTTTTCAAATACAAGTCATTTGGAAAATTTATAAATAAAATAAAAAAGGAGGTTTAGCTGATACTAAATTTATATACTCTTTAAACTTATAAAAATTTATCGTGTATATATTTTAATATCTGACTTAATCATGAATATTGTTTTATATCAACCTGAAATTCCATATAACACTGGAAATATAGGAAGAAGTTGTGTTCTTACTAATACAACTCTTCATTTAATTAAACCCTTAGGTTTTTCTCTAGATGAAAAACAAGTAAAAAGAGCTGGTATGGATTACTGGCATTTAGTAGATTTAAAAATTTGGGGATCATTTGAAGAATTTTTAGAAGCTAACCCAAATATTAGATTATTTTATGCAACGACAAAAACTAAACAAAAATATTCTGATGTCAAATACGAAAAAAATGATTTTATTATGTTTGGTCCAGAATCAAGAGGTATTCCAGAAGAAATTTTAAACAAAAATCCTGAAAGATGTATTACTATTCCCATGATACCTATGGGAAGATCTCTTAATCTTTCTAATTCATCTGCTATTATATTATATGAAGCATATAGACAATTAGGATTTGAATTTTAAAATCTATAACTATATTAGGGCTTAAATCAAGTTTTTTATTCTATAGAAAAATATATAAATAAACATTAAAAATTAGTCTCTGACGTCCGTATTAGTTCGAAGAGTCTGTGTTTATTGAGCTCGTAGAACTCATACGGCTGTCAAGAGACTTTATTTATTCTATAGGAAAGTATAAATTTAAAGAGGTCAAATAAAAAAAGAAATGTGAAGATATCGGTTTAAGTAAAAAGATAATATTTATAGAAATATTTAAAATAATTAAAAAAATTGCACGACAAAAAGCTCTAATGAAAATGGTCATTAGAGAACTATTAGAAATAAATTTTATGTATGGTCCGACCATACCAATTAGCGCTTACATAGATTTCTTGTTTCTCCATCATAATTTTACAATGAGGACACATAAAAGGATGTACATCAAATGTTTCAATAGATTGTTTTACAAAAAAAGAATATTCAGATTTAGAAGATCTTTTTTTGTACTTTTTAATTGTCTCTTTTAATTTTGTTGTGATATTACGCCCATAAAAACCAAATCTATTAATCATCTTAAAATTTTTAGGTGGTAAATGAATAAGAACTTGTTGAACAAATTTATCTATATCCATAGTTACATATTTTTTCTTTTTATTATTAGCTAAATCATTAAAGAAAAAAGTAACTTTTTTATTGTCGTAATTGATAATTTTGTATTCAGCAATAGGTGCACGAGCGAGATATCTACCTAAATATTTTACAATTCCTTTAGGAGAATTAACATTACCAGAACCTACATTAAAGAAAAATCTTTTATTTTCTTTATATAGTTTAGAAACAGTTTTTAGTGCTAAATTTTTAATTTTAGGATTAGGATAATTACCATTTTTAACAATATCAAGTACATGATATTTTCATTGTCCAGCAATAGAAGGTACATGGAAGTAGTCTAATTTTTTAAAAGTAAAATTTTTAGTAAATCCTCCAAAAGAAACAAGAGCATGAATATGAGGATTCCATTTTAAATCTCTACCAAAAGTATGAATAACAATGATAAGTCCATAGTGAACGATATCAGAGTTAGTGAAATAATCTGGAGAAGATTTAGGAAGTATATTTTTTCTATTATTTTTCTTGTAGCGATTATGAAATTGATATTCCATAGTTTTATTGACAGCAGTAGCTAGTTTAGAAAGTAAGTTTCTATCGTAAAAGAAAAAAGGTCTTAACTCTTCAGGAATAGTAAAAAGAATATGTCTATTATGTTTTAGTCCAAATAAATTTTACAGAAAAAGAGAGCCAATTGCAAAAGATTTTTTTTAAAATCTGCAATTGGCTTTTTTTTATGCTATAAACTATTTATTTCTTTTGTGAAATAACATGCAACTTGATGTTTGTCCTGAACATTTTCTAAAATAGGCTTTTTAGTTTTACATTCATCTTTCACATAAGCACAACGCCCTTGGAAAACACAACCTGTTGGTAGATCGATAGGGCTTGGAACATCCCCTTCAATACTTGCAATTTTTTCAGAAAAATCCATATTGATAGAGAATAAAGAATTTAGAAGAGCTTTTGTATATGGATGATAAGCATTATCTTTTAACTTTTCACCTGGTAAAATTTCTAAAACATTACCTAAATACATAACAGCTACTTCATGAGCAAATTTTTGTATTAAAGCTATATCGTGACAGATAAAAACTATACAAAGATTTCTTTCTTCCTGTAATTTAACTAAAAGTTCAATAATATTTTTTTGTATAGAAACATCAAGAGCTGATGTTGCCTCATCACAAACTAAAACTTCTGGTTCAAGAGATAAAGCTCTAGCTATTCCTACTCTTTGTCTTTGACCACCACTCATATTTTGAGGATATTTATCTATGAAACTAGCTGGTAAGTCAACCATTTCAAGTAATTCAATAGCTTTTTTTTCTTTATCTTCTTTTTTTAATCTTCCGTAGTTTATTAAAGGCTCTGTTAAAATATCAACAACTTTCATTCTCGGATTGAAAGATGCTCCTGGATCTTGATAAACCATTTGAATATGTTGTCTACTTTCCCAAATCTCATTTTTAGAAAATTTATTAATATTTTTCCCTTTATAATAAATTTCTCCAGAAGTAGTTTTTTCTAAATTCATTAACATTCTTAAAAATGTAGATTTTCCACAACCAGACTCTCCAACAATTCCTAAAGTTTTTCCTCTAAACATACTTAAATTTATATTGTCACAAGCTGTTAAACTATTTCCTCCAGAAACTGCGAATTTTTTTGTGACATTTTTTGCTTCCATTATTAATTCATGATTTTTAGACAAATCTCTCACCATCCATTTCAGGTATAGCTTTTAACAATTTTTTAGTGTAATCACTTTTAGGATTATTTATAACGTCTTCTCTTGTTCCACTATCAACTACAACTCCATTTTGCATAACTATAATTTTATCTGCCATATATGCAGCTACTCCCATATTATGAGTAACTATAATTATACCAGTATGAAATTCATCTCTTAGTTCCATCATTTGTTTAACAATTTGAGCTTGTGTTGTAACATCAAGTGCTGAAGTTGGCTCATCAGCTAAAACAATTTCTGGTTCAAATGTAAGTGCCATAGCTATCCCAACTCTCTGTTTCATTCCACCAGAGAGTTCATAAGGATAACTTTTCATAATATTTTCTGGTTCAGGCAATCTTACTTTTCCAAGCATATTAATTGCTTTTGCTTCAGCCTCACTCTTACTCATGCTAGAATGAGAATTGATGTATTCAACATATTGTGATCCAATTTTTCTAATAGGATTTAAAGTTCCACCACAGTCTTGAGCAATCATTGAAATAACAGGACCTCTAAGTCGACGCCATTCATCGTTAGAAAGGTTTAACAATGATTTTCCATTGAAATTTATCTCACCAGCAGTAACTTTTCCCTGTCCCAATAGTCCACCTAATATAGAACGAAGAACGGTAGATTTTCCACTACCAGATTCTCCAACAATACTTATAATTTCTCCTTTTTTCATAGAAAGGGAGAAATTTTTAACGACAGCATCTTTTTCTCCATATTGTATCGTTAAATCCTTAATTTCTAACATTTTGTCTCCTTTTATTCAGTAATTGTAACATCTTTTGTTAGCCAATAGTAATCCATTGGGAACATTTTTAAATTTTGAACTTTATTATTTGAATATAAGAAAGTTGTTTCATATCCAAAGAATACTGTTGCTGCATCGTTCATTATTAGTTGTTGAATTTCAATTGCTAATTCTTTTCTCTTTTCAGGATCAAATTCAGCATTCAATTGATCTAACAATTCATCAACTTTTGCATTTTTATATCCAGATTTATTTGAAGCAGAACCACTATCCCAGTTTTCATATAAATATTTTTCAGGGTCTCCTGTATTTGCAGCAAGAACGTTCCAAATTAATAAGTCAAAGTTTCCATTATCTCTCATATCTAATAGAGTTTCATAACTTACTGTTTTTAAAGTCATTTTTATTCCGATATCTTTTAAGTTAGATTGAGCTGCTTGAGCATAAACTTTTAATTCTTCTCTACTTGTGTAGATAACAAAATTCAAGTCTAATTTTTTACCATCAGGAGTTTCAACAAATCCATCTCCATCTATATCTTTGTATCCAGCTTTTGCAAGTATTTCTTTTGCACTTTCAGGATTATAAGCATTTTCATCTTTTAATTGATCGAATCCAAAATCCAATGTAGGAGGAATTGGTGCTTTACCTGCAGTAGCTGCTCCACCTAATAAGTTTTCAACATAAGCTTTTTTATCAAGACCTCTAAGTAAAGCTTGACGTAGAGCTAAATCTTTTAAAACTCCATTTTGATTCATGAAAGCATAAGTTGATCTCAAAGATTTTAATTCTTGAACATTAATATTTTTTTCTCCTTCAAAATCAGCTTTATTTTCTATTTTCAAGTTATATGCTACTCCAATTTCTCCAGTTTTTAGAGATAATGCACGAGTGCTTTGATCGTTGATACATTTAAATGTAACTTTAGCTAAAGCAGGAGTTCCATTCCAGTAGTTAGGGTTTCTTTCAACGATAGCATATTCAGTTGGAACAAATTCTTTAAATACATAAGGACCAGTACAAATTGGTGCATTTGTTGTATATTCTTCAACGTTGTCAGATGTATCAATGATTAAGAATAAAGGATCTGCTAAACATTGAGGTAAAATTGCAACTGGTTTATCAGTAGTTATTTTTAAAGTATCTCCTTCTGCAACTATAGAAGCTGGTTTGAAGAATCCTTCTGCTCTTTTACTTTTTCTAAATGTTCTATCAAATGAAGATTTAACAGCTTCAGCAGTTAAAGGATTTCCATTTGAGAATTTAACATCTTTTCTAATTTTAAATTCCCAAGTTAATTTATCATCACTTATTTGCCAACTTTCTGCTAGCATTGGTTGCAATTCTCCATGTTCATCAAAACGAACTAAATTTTCTCCAACACCATAACGAGTAATAACCCAGCTAAAATATTGTTCAGTTGGTTCTAAAGTATCAGCAAAACTTGTAACCCCTATAACAAGCTCTCCGTTTTCAACAGGTTTTCCTGTAGCTTCTTTTTTCTCGCCACCACAAGCTACTAAAGTAAACATCATTAAAATTACCATTAGAAAAGAAAAACTTTTCTTTGTAAAAAATTTCATTAAAATTTTCCCACCTTTCATAATTTTTTGTATATTAAAATTTTATTGCAAACTATTAAAAATCTTCCTCTTTGATATCAATCAAATCTTTTATACTATCTCCTAACATATTAAATGTTACAACAACTATAACTATTGCAATTCCCGGATATAACATAAGCCAAGGAGCTTTTGCAAGATAAGTTCTTCCTTCATTTAACATAGCTCCCCATTCTGGAGTTGGAGGTTGAGCTCCGAAACCTAAGAATGATAGAGCTGCTATTTCAAGCATTAATGCTCCAATATCTGATATTGCAGTAACTAGCATAAGTGTAAACATATTAGGTAAAATATATCTTGCTAGAATATGTCTGTCTGTACTTCCTGTAAGTTTTGCAGCTTCAACATATAATTCTTTTTTTATTTTTAAAACCATACTTCTTGAAAGTCTTGCATACTTAGTCCAAGTAACAGCAGAAATGGCAATAATTGCATTTGTCATACTTGGACCTAAAAGTCCAGCTATTGCTATTGCAAGTATAAGCCCAGGAAATGAAACCATCATATCAGCAAGTCTCATGATCACCATATCAACAATTCCACCAAAATATCCTGCTATAAGTCCCATAAGAGTTCCTATGACAAATACTACAGCCACTAATGCTAAAGTCATAAACAGCGAATATCTAGTTCCATAAATAATACGAGATAATATATCTCTTCCTAAAATATCTGTCCCCAATAAATTTATATTATCTGGTGCTTTCAATGGTTTTGACATTACAGCAGCTAGAGGATCTTTAGGAGCAATTGACTTTGCAAAAAAAGCTATTAAGACAATAATAATTGTTAAAATTAGAAAAAAAGTAAATTGTTTATGTGTTTTCATAAACTTTATAATTTTCAATTAGTTTACCCCCTCAACTCTCTTGTCTAAATATTTGTAAGAAATATCAACTATTAAATTTACTACCAAGTAAATTAAAGCTATTAATAAAACATAGGCTTGAACTAAAGGATAATCTCTAAATGAAATTGCTTTTATAGCCATATTTCCCATTCCAGGATAATTATAAATAATTTCTATAACTGCAGTTCCTCCTAAAAGGCTACCAAGAGATAGTCCTAATAAAGTTATTAAAGGAATTAAGGCATTTGGTAAAACATGTTTTACTAAAATCGTACTCTCTTTTATTCCTCTCATTCTAGCACCAACAACATAGTCTTTATTCAACTCTTCAATAACAGTATGTCTTACCTGTCTTATATATTTTGCTGACATAGCAAATCCTAAAGTGAAAGCTGGTAGTATCATTGATTTAAAATCAGCTTTTCCTCCAGAAACCGTTACCCAACGAAGCATAACTCCAAAAATACTCAAGAATATCAATCCTAACCAAAAACTTGGAATAGAAAGTCCTGTGAAACTTATTGCTCTTACAAAATAGTCTTGCCACTTGTCCTTTTTAACTGCTGCTAAAACTCCAAGAGGTATTGAAATTACTATCATAAATGTTAAAGATAATAATGATAGTTTTAATGTTGGGAAGAAAGCTGTTTTTATTTTATCTACAACGGGTACTCTTAAAGAATAAGATTTCCCCATTTCCCCTTGTAATACATGACCTGCCCATCTGCAATATTGTTCTGCGAAAGGTCTATCGAGTCCTAATTCTGCTCTTGTTTGTTCTAGTAATTCTGGTGTGGGAAGGTTTCCACATTCTGTTAGCATTATTTCTGCAGGATCTCCTGGAGATAAATAAGTCAAACTAAATGTAAAGAAACTAATTCCAAATAGAACTAACAAAATTTGTAAAGCTCTGTTAACGTAATTGTTTTTAATCACTTTGCCTCCTTTAAAATTATAGTTTATACATTTTTTTATTTAAAATTTTGCAAAAAGCAAAAATAAAAACTATTGCTGTCAGACACCATGTCATTGGATAAACATAGGCAACTGATTTAAAATCTAAATTAAATTTTGATATTACATATAGTAAGGTAACTCTAAAACCACAAAGGCAAATCATAGTTACATACATCGAAACTATCGAATATCCCATTCCTCTCAGACATGAACCTAATACTTCAAGTATTGTGTACAATATATAAAAAGGGAAAGTTGTTAAAGCTATTTGTGAACCTAAATAAATAATCTCTTCGTTTTTTATAAAAATTCTCATAAAAGTATAAGAGTTTGTTAATATTATTGTTGCAATAAATATATTTATTGCTCCTGATAAAGCTATAGAAACTAAAGCTCCTTTTTTAACTCTTTCGTAATTTTCTGCTCCAACATTCTGTCCTGTAAATGTCATACTCGCTTGTCCTATTGCAACAACTGGCATCCAAATAAAATTTTCTAATTTGAAATATGTTGCATAAGCTGCAACTGCATCTCCACCATAACCATTAATATAATATTGAACTATAATATTTGATAAGGTGATAAGCATTGATTGCAATCCTGCTGGTAAACCAAAATATAAAATTTGTTTTAATAGATGAAAATCTATTTTTAAATTCTTTAAACTAAATTTTATTACAGTTTTATTTTTAAACAAATAAGTCATCACAATTATTGCAGTGACAGTCTGAGAAAAAGTTGTTGCTATGGCTACACCCGCAACTCCATTTTTTAAAAGAACAATAAAAATATAATTTGTTATTACATTTAAAATTCCACCGAATGCTAAAATATAAAATGGTGTTTTAGAATTTCCTGTTGAACGAATTATTCCTGATCCAATATTATATAAAATCATTGGTAACATACTTAAAAAATATATTTTTAAGTAAAGAACAGAGTCATCCATTATCACTTCTGGTGTATTTAAAAGCTTTAGTAAAAATTCTGACGAAAAAACTCCTAAAATAGTAAGAAAAATTCCACCAATTATTCCAAAACTTATTGCTGTATGAGAAATTTTAGAAGCTGTTTCAAAATCTTTAGAACCTATCTTTTGTGAAACTGCAACTCCAACCCCAATGGATACCCCTGTAGAAAGTCCAATTATACAAGTAAATATTAAACTACTTGCTCCTACTGCTGCCGTTGCTTCTTTACCTACAAAGTTTCCAACAAAAATCATATCAGCAGTATTATAAAGTTGTTGAATTAAACTTGCACCTAACAAAGGTAAGGAAAAAAATAATAAAATTTTCCAGATAGATCCTTTGGTCATATCTTTTACTTTATTTTTCATATAAAAAAATTCACCTACATAAATTATTAAATCTAAAATTTTTATTTAGAAATTATTTATTTATTCTATCATATATATATTAGCTTTTCAATAAAATTATTTTGCTAAACTTAATAAAATTATTAAAAAATCTGCAATTGGCTTTTTTTATTTTATTTTTTTCTTGACTTTTAAATTTTAAAAGAATATAATTATAAAAAATAAAATTTTAAGGAGGAAAGTTATGCTAAGGAGAATAATGATAAGGAAAGAAAAACAATTTAATATGTAGCCTTATCTATTTATATATTAGCCTAACTTTGCCATTTTGGTAAATAGTAAATTTAACACAGATAGCTAGTATATCTGTGTTTTTATATTTTAAAATATTGATAAGGAAGTTCTTAGATGTATTCAGTTAAAATCTGATATATCTTAATTTCCTTTTTTTATTTATAAGAAAATATAAAAGTAAATAGAAATAATTAGTCTCTGACGTTCGTATTAGTTATAAGAGCTTGTGTCCATTGAGCTTGTAGAAGTCTGCAGCTGTCGAGAAACTTTATTTATTACATAGAAAATTATAAATTTAAAAAACAAAAAAATTATAGTTTAATATTTATATTTAATTGAAAGGGGTTAGAATGGAATATTTAGAAATTTTAAAAGATACCTTTTTAACAGACGATAGATATATGTATATCGTCGATGGGCTTATCTTTTCAGTCGGAATTACATTGTTTTCAACAGTTATAGGAATTGTATTGGGACTTTTATTAGCAATAATGAAATTATCTCATTGGTATCCTTTAAAAAGGATAAAAGGTTTTCAAAACTTCAATCCTTTATCTAAAATTGCATATATTTATATTGATATTATAAGAGGTACCCCTGTTGTTGTTCAATTAATGATACTTGCAAATTTAGTTTTTGTTGGTTTTTTAAGAGAAACACCTGTATTAATAATTGGTGGAATAGCATTCGGATTAAACTCTGGTGCTTATGTTGCAGAAATTATTAGAGCTGGAATAGAAGGACTAGATAAAGGACAAATGGAAGCTGGAAGAGCTTTAGGTTTAACTTATTCACAAACAATGAAAAAAATAATCGTTCCTCAAGCTATTAAAAATATTCTTCCTGCTCTTGTAAGTGAATTTATAACTTTATTAAAAGAAACTTCAATTATAGGTTTTATTGGAGGTATAGATTTATTAAGAGCAGCTAGTATTATCACAAGTCAAACATATAGAGGAGTCGAACCTCTACTAGCAGTTGGTTTCATCTATTTAATACTTACTTCTATATTTACAATGTTTATGAGAAAAGTTGAAAGGGGGTTGAAAGTAAGTGATTAATATTGTTAATTTATCTAAAAATTTTGGAAATTTAAAAGTTTTAAAAAATATTTCAACTACAATCAATAAGGGAGAAATCATATCAATTATAGGTCCTTCTGGAAGTGGAAAATCAACTTTTCTTAGATGTATCAATAAATTAGAAGAAGCAACTGATGGGCATATCTATATTGATGGTATGGACTTAATGGATAAAAATACTGATATAAATAAAATAAGAGAAAGAGTTGGAATGGTGTTTCAACATTTCAATTTATTCCCTCATATGACAGTTTTAGAAAATTTAACACTTTCTCCTATGTTAGTAAAAAAAGAAAATAAAGAAGAAAGTGAAAAATATGCCCAATATTTATTGGATAAGGTAGGATTATTAGATAAGGCTAATTCATATCCAACTCAGCTTTCTGGAGGTCAAAAACAAAGAATTGCAATAGCTAGAGCTCTAGCTATGAAACCCGAAGTAATTTTATTTGATGAACCTACATCTGCTCTTGACCCAGAAATGATAAAAGAAGTTCTTGATGTTATGAAAAATTTAGCTGATGAAGGAATGACTATGCTTATTGTTACTCATGAAATGGGATTTGCAAAAAATGTTGGAAATAGAATTTTCTTTATGGACAATGGGCAAATTATCGAAGATTGTTCTCCTAAAGATTTTTTTGAAAATCCAACTAATGAAAGAATTAAAGATTTCTTAAATAAAGTTTTAAATAAGTAATTGTGTATCTAATTTTTATAAATTTTAAAAGGAGTGGTTTGTATGAAAAAAATTTTTAAATTAATGATGTTGGTAGTTTTATCGGTTGTTTTTTCTATTTCTCTTTTTGCAAAAGATGTTGTTTATGTAGGAACTAATGCAGAATTTGCCCCATTTGAATATCTTGAAAAAAATCAAGTAGTTGGTTTTGATATTGATTTACTAAATGCAATTTCAAAAGAAACTGGAATTGAATTTAAAGTTAAAGATATGGCTTTTGATGGTTTACTTCCAGCTCTTCAAACAAAAAAAGTTGATATGGTTATAGCTGGTATGACAGCAACTCCTGAAAGAAAAAAAGCCGTTGTATTCTCTAAACCTTACTTTAAAGCTAAACAAGTTGTTATAACTAAAGGTGTAGATAAATCTCTAAAATCATTTAATGATTTATCTACTAAAAAAGTTGGAGTAATGTTAGGATTTACTGGAGATACTGTTGTTAGTGCTATTAAAGGAGTTAAAGTTGAAAGATTTAATGCTGCTTATGCTGCAATAATGGCTCTTGCTCAAAATAAAATAGATGCAGTTGTGCTAGATTCTGAACCAGCTAAAAAATATACAGCTAATAGTAAACAATTCTCTATTGCTAATATTCCTGCTGCTGAAGAAGATTATGCAATAGCATTTAGAAAAAATGATACAGCTCTTGTTCAAAAAATAAATTCTGCTTTAGATAAAATTAAAGCTAACGGAGAATATGATAAAATCTTAAAAAAATATTTCAAATAGTGATAATAATTATTAATAACTTTTTTCATTAGAGATAGTACACTTTTAAAAGTGTACTATCTCTATTTTATTCTATAGAAAAGTATAAATTTAAATGATTATTAGTCTCTTGACAGCCGTATGAGTTCTACGAGCTCAATGAACACAGGTTCCGTCAGAGACTTTTTTATTCCATAGAAAAGTGTAAATTCAAAATAAGTTGTTAAAACTCGAACTTAAAATCTAATAAAACTTTAATTTCAATAAAATATAGAGTAAAAAATAGAACCTGTGAAAAGAAAAATGGTTTTATTGCAGAAAAAATGCTCAAATGATAGAATCTTTACATATTAAATAAAGAATAAAATCATACTTTGGATTTTATTAACCTTAAGATTGGAGTAAAAAATGGATTGGGAATTTATTACAGAACACACATCAGAATTCATACATGCTGGAATATTAACATTAAAAATAGGCTCGATTGGAATAGTCCTTTCCATCATTGTAGGAATTATTGGAAGTTGGATATTATATGAAAATTTTAAATTTTTTAAATCAATAGTAATATGCTATATAGAATTAAGCAGAAATACACCTCTTTTAGTACAATTATTTTTCTTGTACTTTGGTTTACCTAAAATAGGCTTAAAGTTTAGTCCGGAAATATGTGGAATAATAGGTCTTACGTTTTTAGGCGGAAGCTATATGATAGAAACATTTAGAAGTGCCTTAGAAACTATAGATAAGATTCAAAAAGAATCTGCAATAAGCTTAGGACTAAATAAATGGCAAACAATGAGATATGTAATTTTACCTCAATCATTTGTTATCAGCTTACCTGGAATAACAGCTAATATAATTTTTCTATTAAAAGAAACATCGGTATTTAGTGCAATAGCATTAGTAGATATGATGTTTATTACAAAAGATTTAATCGGACTTTATTATAAAACAGAAGAATCGTTATTTATGTTAGTGCTTGGATACTTGATAATATTATTACCTCTTTCACTTTTTGGTGTATATTTAGAAAGGAGGTTAAAATATGTTGGATACAGTAATTAGTCTACTGTCTAAAGGAACAAACTTTGAAAGACTTCTTTTAGGATTGTGGATAACTATAAAACTAAGTATAATATCTTCTTTATTATCAATATTTTTAGGAATACTATTTGGACTTTTTATGACAATAAAAAATAGATTCACAAAAATAATATCTCAGCTATACTTACAAACTATAAGAATAATGCCTCCATTAGTATTATTGTTCATAGCATACTTTGGAGTAACAAGAATATATGGTATACATATTTCACCAGAAACAAGTGCAATAATAGTTTTTACTATATGGGGAACAGCAGAAATGGGAGATTTAGTTAGAGGTGCTATAGAAAGTATACCTAAAGGTCAAATAGAAAGTGCTGTTGCATTAGGATTTAATAAAATACAAATAAATATTTATATTATTATCCCACAAATTATTAGAAGACTTATTCCTTTGTCTGTTAATTTAGTTACAAGAATGATAAAAACAACTAGTTTAGTTGTACTAATAGGAATAATAGAAGTTCTAAAAGTTGGGCAACAAATAATAGATACAAATAGATTTGAATATTCTAATGGTGCAATTTGGATTTATGGAGTAATTTTCTTACTATATTTCTTAACTTGTTGGCCATTATCCATATTAGCAAAATACTTAGAAAAGAAATGGAGTAAAATATGAAAGAATTAAATAAAGTCGTATTATCAGCAAAAAATATTATAAAAAATTATGGAAATTTAGAAGTTTTAAAAGGAATAAATTTAGATATTCATAAAGGAGAAGTAGTTGTAATAATAGGTGCTTCTGGTTGTGGGAAAAGCTCGTTTTTAAGATGTATGAATGGTCTTGAAGATATACAAGGTGGAGAAATTATTCTAGATGATGAGATAAAATTTTCTGAGTTAAAAGAAGATATGACAAAAATTAGACAGAAAATTGGAATGGTATTTCAAAGTTATGAATTATTTCCACACTTAACTATATTAGATAATATATTATTAGCTCCTTTAAAAGTTCAAAAAAGAAATAAAGAAGAAGTTAAAAAACAAGCTTTAAAATTACTTGAAAGAGTAAATTTATTAGATAAACAAAATTCTTATCCAAGACAATTATCTGGTGGTCAAAAACAAAGAGTTGCAATAGTAAGAGCTTTGTGTATGAATCCTGAGATAATGCTATTTGATGAAGTTACTGCAGCATTAGATCCAGAAATGGTAAGAGAAGTATTAGATGTTATGCTAGAGCTTGCTAAAGATGGAATGACTATGGTTATTGTTACCCATGAAATGCAATTTGCTAGAGCAGTAGCTGATAGAGTTATATTTATGGATAAAGGATATATTGTTGAAGAAGGAGAAGCTGAAGAATTTTTCTCTAATCCTAAAACAGAAAGAGCTCAAAAATTTCTAAATACATTTAGTTTTAAGAAATAATTGCTATATATCTGTTTATTGTATTCTTAGAACTTATACAACTATTGGAATATTATAATAAGTATTATTAATTTAAATTAAAATAAAAATAAATATGGAGGTAAAAAATGAAAATTTGGAAAAAAGTTTTAAAATTAGCAACAGTAGGAGTGGCAGTTTTTGCCTTAGCAGCTTGTGGAAATAAGACTGAAAATAACAGTCAATCTCAAGAAACAACAACTGCAAAAGCAAGAACTGTTCAAGAAATTAAAGATAGTGGTGTTATAAGAATAGGGGTATTTACAGATAAAGCTCCTTTCGGATATGTTGATGAAAATGGAAAAAATGTAGGATTTGATATCTACTTTACAGATCGTTTAGCAAAAGATTTAGGTGTTAAAGTTGAATATATTTCTCTTGATCCAGCAAGTCGTGTTGAATATGCTGAAACTGGAAAAGCAGATATAGTTGCAGCTAACTTTACTGTAACTCCTGAAAGAGCTGAAAAAGTAGATTTTAGTTTACCATATATGAAAGTTTCTTTAGGAGTAGTTTCTCCAAATGGAGCTGTTATTAAAAGTGTTGAAGAATTAAAAGATAAAACATTAATAGTAAGCAAAGGAACTACTGCAGAGTATTATTTTTCTAAAAATCACCCAGAAGTAAAATTACAAAAATATGATGCTTATACTGATGCATATAATGCTTTACTAGATGGAAGAGGAGATGCTTTCTCAACAGACAATACTGAAGTTTTAGCTTGGGCTACTTCTAATCCTGGATTTACTGTTGGAATAGATTCTCTTGGAGATGTTGATACTATAGCTGTAGCTGTACAAAAAGGAAATAAAGATTTATTAGATTGGATAAATAATGAAATTGTTGAATTAGGAAAAGAAAACTTTTTCCACGAAGCATATAAAGCTACTTTAGAACCAATCTATGGAGATTCTGCTAATCCAGATTCAATAGTTGTTGAAGGTGGAAAATTAAATTAATTAAGTTATAATCCCTCATTATAATAAATAAAATCTCTTGACAGCCGTATGAGTTCTACGAGCTCAATAAACATAGGCTCTTCGAACTAATACGGACGTCACAAGGGATAATTTTTTATTTTATCAAGAAATTAATTTTAAATAATTTTTATAAATTGTAAAATAAAGTGCCACATCTAAAATAAATAAGATTTTTTTAGAATTTTTTTAATAAATTCTCTTTTTGTGGTATACTTATAAAACATATCATTAATATAGAGGTGGAAAAATGGAAAAACAAATTGGAACTATTTGTGTTCATGGACAAAAAGATAGAAGAAATATAGATAATACAGGAGCAATTAGCTGTCCTATATATCAATCAGCAACTTTTGAACATCCAGCATTTGGACAATCGACAGGTTTTGATTATTCAAGATTACAAAATCCGACAAGAGAAGAATTAGAAAGAGTAGTTTGTGACTTAGAAAATGGAATAGATGCTGTAGCATTTAGCACTGGAATGGCAGCTGTCACAACCTTAATAGAAATATTATCTCCAGGAGATCATATTGTTGCAACTGATGATTTATACGGGGGAACTATTAGATTATTGGAAAATATTTCTAAAAAAAATGGCCTTTCTACAACTTTTATTGAAAGTGATAACATTGAAAATGTAAAAAATGCCATCAATAAAAATACAAAAATGATATACATTGAAACTCCAACAAATCCAATGATGAAAGTTACAGATTTACAGGAAGTAGCTAAAATAGCAAAGGAAAATAACTGTATATTAGTTGTAGACAATACTTTTTTAACCCCTTATTTTCAAAAACCTCTTGACTTAGGTGCAGATGTAGTTGTTCATAGTGGGACAAAATATTTAGCTGGTCATAATGACACTTTAGCTGGATTTTTAGTTACAAACTCTGAAGAACTTAAAGAAAAAATAAGATATATTTATAAAACAACAGGAGCTTGTTTAGCACCATTTGATTCTTGGCTTGTATTAAGAGGTATAAAAACTTTACATATAAGAATGGAACAACATCAAAAAAATGCTACTAAAATAGCTGAATGGTTGAAAACTCAAAAAGCTGTTAAAAATGTTTACTATACAGGTTTGGCAGAACATCCATCAATAGAAATTTCTAAAAAACAAAGCAAGGGCTTTGGTGGAATGGTATCTTTTCATGTAGATAGTCCAGATAGAGCAAAAAAAATACTAAAAGATGTAAAAATAATAAAGTTTGCTGAAAGTTTAGGTGGAATTGAAAGTCTAATAACTTATCCTATGTATCAAACACATGCTGATGTTCCTATGGATGAAAGATTATCTAGAGGTATAAATGAATGCTTATTAAGATTATCTGTTGGAATAGAAGATGTTGAAGATTTAATAAAAGATTTAAACCAAGCTATAAATGATTAATTCTCTATAAAAAAAAATCCTTGATATCTGCTGTCAAGGATTTTTTATATTCTAAAAGTATAAATTTAATTAGAAAATTAGTCTCGAGGCTGTGAACTTTTTTCTGTAAATTTTATTCTTCTATGATTAAAATTACTTAATTAAGTTTAACATATTAATATAATATTGAGCCTGTTTTATTGAGCTCGTAGAACTCATACGGCTATCCAAAGACCTTATTTATTTTAAATTCAACTTATTTTTTTTGTAAAAGATAAATCTACAATTTTTATACCATCAACTGCAGCACTCATTATTCCACCAGCATAACCTGCCCCTTCTCCTATTGGAAAAAGTCCTTTTATACTTATAGATTCTCCTTTTATATCTCTCAATATTTTTACTGGAGCTGATGTTCTAGTTTCTGGACCTATAAGATTAACTCTTCTTGAAATAAATAAATTATTTTTACTCCAATTTTCAAAAGCTGTTTGTAAATTTCTTGTAATATAATCAGGAAAAAATTCATTCATATTATATGAACATAGTTCCATTTTATAACTACTTTCTATTTCAAAACTAGTCTTTTTATTTTTCATAAAATCTATAATATTTTGGTAAATAGCTCCGTATTTACCAACGATTTCATAATTTCTTTTTTCAATTTCTTCTTGTAAATGCATTCCAGAAAAAATTTGATTTCCATAATCTTTTTCAGAGATTCCAACTACTATTGCAGAATTTGAAAATTTCCCATTTCTTGTTGAATAGCTCATACCATTTACCAATGAGCCTCCAATTTCAGAAGTGGCATTAACTATTTCTCCACCAGGACACATACAAAATGAAAAAGTTCCTCTAGTTTCTTTTTTATTGTTAAAAGCCATATTATAAGTTGCAGCTTCTAAAAGAGGATTTTTCACAGCTTCTCCATATTGCATTTTATCAATATCTTCTCTAAAATGTTCTATTCTAACTCCTATAGCAAAAGGCTTATTTTCTATTGCAACTCCTCTTTTATATAACATTTTATAAGTATCTCTAGAAGAATGGCCTATTGCAAAAATGGCCTTATCTATTGGATAAGTATAGCTATTATTAGTATTTACATCTAAAATTTTTAATCCTACTAATTCTGAATTTAATACTTCAATATCTTCTACCAAAGAATTAAAATAAAATTTTCCACCCATAGACTTAATCTTTTCTCTCAAATTTTTTACTACAGTTCTTAATACATCAGTTCCAATATGAGGTTTATAATTCCAAAAAATTTCTTCTTGAGCACCGCAATCGATTAAATCTTTAAAGACTTTTTCTATATATTCACTTTTTATTCTAGTATTTAATTTACCATCTGAATATGTCCCTGCTCCACCTTCTCCAAATTGTATATTTGAATTAGGATTTAATATTCCAGTTTTTATAAAATTGGCTGTTGTTTTGTTTCTTTTATCTACTTCTTCTCCTCTTTCAAAAACAATGGGAATATATCCATATTCAGCAAGTCTTAATGCAGAAAAAAGTCCAGCTGGTCCTGTTCCTACAACTGCTATTTCTCTTTTTGGATAAAGTGGTAACCTTTTATCGTATATTTCTTCTTGTGCAATAGAAAGTTTTTTATATTTCTCAATATTTATATCTTTTTTTAAATCAATTTCTAAAGTATAAATAAATTTTATATCTCTCTTATTTCTGCTATCTATAGATTTTTTTAGATACTTCAAACTTTCAATATTATTTTTATTTATTCCATTTTTTTCAAGTTCCATATATATTTCTTTATTTTGATCTTTATTTATAGAAACTATTATATTATTAATATTTATTTTCATTCTAATTACCTTTTCTAATTATCTTAATCAGCTAAATCATTTAAATACTGAATATTAAGATTAATTTTATCAATATATGAATTAAATACTTTTAATTCTTCAATTTTTATATTTTTTCTAGAATTTTTTATTTTTTGTGTTTCATTTTTCATTTTTTCAAATTTTTCTAAAATATTTTTTCTATCCTTATCATTTATTGGATTTTCTAATATTTTAAAATATTCATCTGATAAAACTTCGTATTTTAACTGTAATTTTTCTTCAATTTCTTTTATAGGTGTATTATCATCTATATTATTTAAAAAAGAACAAGCATTAAAAAATGCTGTTAATACAAAAACATATAAAATTTTTCTCATTTTCCCCTACTTCCAAAGATTCATTTCTATTTTTTTATCTCTTAACATAAGTTCATTTACAGCTTCTTTTGCATTTTTATTTTCAAAAAGAACCTCATAAATTTGTTCAATGATAGGCATTTCTACATTATACTTCTTAGCAGCTTCATATGCCGCTTTAGCACTATAAACACCTTCAACAACCATATTAACTTCTTTTATTGCATCTTCCAATTTGTAGCCTTTTCCTAATAAAATTCCAGCTTTTCTATTACGACTATGTAAACTAGCACAAGTTACGATTAAATCCCCTAGACCTGTTAATCCATAAAAAGTTGACAAATCTCCTCCCATAGCAACTCCTAGGATAGAAATTTCTTTTATTCCTCTTGTTATTAAGGCTGCTTTTGTGTTGTCACCATATCCCAGTCCATCTGCTATTCCTGCAGCTAAAGCTATAACATTTTTTAATGCTCCACCTATTTCTATTCCCCTCGTATCTTGGCTTGTATAAACTCTAAAATTTTGATTCATAAAAATATTCTGTAAATATTCTACTGTTTTTTTATCATGTGAAGATACAACACATGTCGTAGGTATCCCTCTTCCAACTTCTTCAGCATGACTTGGTCCTGATAAAACTGCTACTTTAACATTGGATTTTTGTATTTCTTCTTCTATGATATCAGTCATAGTATTTAAAGTATGTTCTTCTAATCCTTTAGATACATTTAATATAATTTGCTCATCATTAATTAAATCTTTTATATTACTTGATATTTTTCTTATAGCAGATGATGGAACAGCTAGAATAACTATATTTTTATCTTTAATAGCCTCTTCTAAATTATGTGTTATAAAAATTTCTTCTGGTATCTTTATATTAGGTAATTTAGTCTTATTTTCTCTAATTTCTTTCAATTCTTCTACTTCTTTTTTATCATAAGACCAAATAGTAATTTTATGTCCGTTAGTATTTAATAAAATAGCTAAAGCTATTCCCCATCCACCTGAACCAATAACTGCAATTTTTGTCATGAGTTTTCCTCCGATATATAGTAATTCTCTACTTCCAATTTTACTTTTTTTCCTTTTACAGCTTCAACAAACATAATAGATGATATACTTTTTTCAGGATAAATGAATACTATCTTTTTTATTGAAAAATTATATTCATCTAACTTTTTTATAATTTCAACGAGTCTATGTGTTCTATGAACAAAAAACAATGTCCCAATTGGCTTTAAAAATTTTTTTGCCAAAGATATAAATTCATCTAAGTTTAGTTGAATTTCGTGTCTTGAAATTGCTCTGTGTAAATTATCGTTTATTTTTTTCCCATTTAATTCCATATAAGGTGGATTGGATATTACATAGTCAAAATAATTTCCTTTTTTGTATTCTTTTACATCTAAATATTCAAAAGTTATATTTTTTTCTATATTATTTATTTTTAAATTTTTCTTAGCTCTCTCTATATTTTCTCCTTGAATATCAATTCCAATTATTTCATTCAAATATTTATTTTCAGATAAAAACAGAGGTAATACTCCATTCCCTGTTCCAATATCTAATATTTTTGAATTACTTTTATTAATAGATTTCTCAGCTAACTTAAATAATACTACCGTATCTATTCCAAATTTAAAACCATCTTTTTTTTGAATAATTTTTTTCCCATCTAAATCTTCTAAAATCTCATCTTCTCTTAGCATTTTATTCTTTCTCTAAAATTCTATTTTCAATTTCTTCTTTTGATTTCATATTTTTTAAAATACTAGCTTCTTTTCTATTAAATTTGATATCTTCTATATTAAACCTTGAAATTCCCTTATCTTGTACATCTATATAAAGAAAACCATTAAGAGGACTAATACTAACTACTTTCCCTTCTCCCATCTGAGTTCCAACACTTTGATTTACAGCCGGAAAGTCTTTTAATGCTTCTTCATATTGAGCATATTCATAATTTATACAACATAGAAGTCTTCCACAAACTCCTGATATTTTTGTAGGATTTATAACTAGCCCTTGATCTCTAGCCATTTTTACAGATACAGAATCAAATCTATTTATAAAAGTTTTACAACAAAGCTCTTTACCACAAGGTCCTATATTTCCTAATATTCTAGCTTCATCTCTAACACCTATTTGTCTTAATTCTATTCTTGTTCTAAAAATTAGGGCTAAATCCTTTACAAGTTCTCTAAAATCTATTCTTCCATTAGCAGTAAAATAGAAAATCAACTTTGATTTATCAAAAGTATATTCACTTGTTATCAATTTCATTTCAAGTTGATGTTTTGATATTTTTTCTTTACAAATCTTAAAAGCTTCCTCAGCTTCTAATTTTTGTTCTATATAAGTTTCAACTTCTTTATCACTTGCAAGCTTTAAAACTGGTTTTAAAGGTAAGACTAAATCTTTTTCCTTCATCATAATCGGATTACTTGAAGCTATACCTATTTCTTTACCTCTTATAGTTTCAACAATAACCTTATCATTTTTTTTATATTTTTCTTCTCCTAATACCTCAAAATAATATCTCTTTTTTGTGATTTCAAAGGTTACTACAAGAACTTTATGTAATCTCTCAGGATCCGTACTTATAATTACTTCTTTTTCTGTTAAATTCTCTTCTATAATATTTTCCATTTATTATTTTTTCTCCAATCTATATTAATCCTTCTTCTAAAAAACTAAAATAAGAATTTTTTGTTATAATAATATGCTCTATTAATATTGCACCAAAATTTTTTAATCCCTTTGCAATCTCATTAGTTAAATCTATATCAGATTTTGAGGGATTGATATTACCTGATGGATGATTATGAGCTAAAATTATTGACTTAGCATTTAATTTTATCACATTTTTATATATCTCTCTAGGATAAACAGAACTTCTATCTAAAGTTCCTGATGAATTTTCCTCAAATTTTATTACTTCATTAGAGCTCGATAGATAAATTACATAAAATTTTTCTATATTTCCAAAAGCTATTTTACTTCTTAAATATTTTAATAACATATCTTTATTTAAAATTTTTTCTTCTGATGAGTATTCAACCGGTTTTTCTTTTATACTTTGTTCATATAAAACAGTTGAAACATCTCCTATTAATTTTAAAAAAGTTATTGAATTTTCTCCTAATCCCTTAATATTCAAACTTTTTATATCATTGTAGTCTGCTTTTAAAACTGCATTAACAGTTTTATATTTTTTTATTAGCTCTTTTGCAATAACTTTTGTATCTTTTCTAGGTATACTATATGTCAATAATAATTCTAAAATTTCATAGTCCAAAAATGTTTTTATTCCATTTTCTAAAAATTTTTGTCTTATTCTATTTCTATGTCCCAAGTTAATATTCTCATCCATATTATCACCTATATTATCAATTAATTAAATAACTTATACACCTCTTCAGGAGATTTCATTGTATTAATCATTTCTATAGCACATTCTATCATAGGATAAGCAAATACTGCTCCTGTTCCTTCTCCTAATCTCATATTCATATTTAAAAATACTTTTTCATTAAGATGATTTAAAATTAAATTTACACCCGGTTCTTCACTTTTGTGAGTAAATAACAAGTAATCTTGTATTAATGGATTTATTTTACAAGCAAGTAAAGCTGCAACAGATGATATAAAACCATCAACTAACATTAATTTTTTATTTAATGCACAACCTATATACATTCCTACCATACAAGCTATATCTAGACCTCCAACTGATGAAATCATATCTACAATATCCATATCGAAAGTATTATATTTTTCACAGGCTTCTTTAATAACTTTTTTCTTTTTATTTAATCCTTCTTGACTAAGTCCACCACCAAGTCCTACAACTTCATCTATATTTTCTTTTAATATTGAATATAAAAGAGCTGAACTTGTAGTAGTATTAGCTATTCCCATTTCTCCATTTGAAAAAATATCGAATTCTTTTGCTTTTTTATAAATAATGTCTATTCCTATAAAAATTGCTTGTAAACATTCTTCTTCAGACATAGCTTTTTCTTTATAAAAATTATTAGTTCCTCTTCTTATTTTCTTATTAAAAAAATTAGGGTAAGTTCCTTTTATATCATTTTTTATTCCTACATCGATTAAATTAAATTCTATATTTAATTGATTTGTAAATATTCCTATTGCTGCAATTTTATTAAGCATAGCTTCTGAAACAATAGCTGTATACTCTATAGGACATGAAGAAACTCCTTCCTCTATAACTCCATTGTCAGCTGCTGCAACAATATGGCATTTTTTTTCTACTTTTTTTAATGGATACCCATATATTCCAGCTATTTTTTTACATATTTCTTCCAATATTCCCAAACTTCCTGCTGGTTTCATTTTTCTATTTAATTCATTTTGAGCTTTCTTTATATTTTCTAAATTTACCTTTTCTATACTATTAGTTAAATCAAATAAATCTTTTTTTGTTTTAAGTTCTATTTTCATATTATCCACTTTCTAAAATTATTTAATCTAATCTTGTAAGATAACAAAAATCTAAATTACCTTCAAGCACTACAACTGAACCATTTTTTATATCAAATTTCCAATAAACATCCATATTCCCAGCTATTAAATAAGCTAATATTGAGTTTATGATTCCCCAATGAGCAACAACCAAATTATCTTTTGAAAAATCTAATCTTTTTAAAAATGAAATTACCCTTTCATACATTTGAAAAGGACTTTCTCCTGTTTTATAATTAAAATTTTTCCAATCTTTTTCCATAAGTTTAGCTTCTTCCGGATATTTTGCTAAAATTTCTTCATATGTTAGTCCTTCAAAAATTCCAAAATTAAGCTCCTCTATATCCTTATCAAAAATTATATCTTTTTTTAAATGATTACAGATTTCAGCAGTTTCTTTTGCTCTTTTTAACGGACTTGAATAAATATTATCGTAAGAAATATTTAAAAGTTTTTTCTTAGCCATATTTGCTTGTTCTATTCCTAGTTCATTTAAAGATGGGTTTAATTTACCAAAAAAAACTTTATTATAATTCAATTCAGTTTGACCATGTCTTACCAATATTAATTTCCCCATTTTTTACTCCTAATATTTAATAAAGGAAAAAAGAAGGAAGATACAATATTAAAAATAAATATAAAAGAGATGTAAGTTCAACTAAAGCTCCTAAAGTATCTCCAGTTATTCCTCCAATTTTTCTTTCAATTAATTTTGAAAAACCATAAGATATAAAAATTAATATTAAAATTATAATAAAATTTATTAGCATAATTTTTTTATCAATCAAAGAGACAAAAATATAAGCCACTGTTAAAATAAAAGCAATAATAACATCAAATAACTTTGTATTATCAGCAAACATTTTCCCCATTCCTGTTGCTCTTGCATAAGGTGCAGAGGCACAACTAACAACGCTACATAGTCTAGATGCAACTGGATAAGTTAATACAGCAAACATTAAGTATTCTCCACCATATTCACTTGCAATTGAAAATAATAACACAAATTTTATTAAAAAATAAAGAATAAGTGCTAAAACTCCATTACTTCCTATTCTAGAATCTTTCATTATTTCTAGCATTTTTTGTTTACTTCTGTAACTAAAAATCCCATCAAAAGTATCTGCTAATCCATCAAGATGTAAGCCCCCAGTTATTACAATATCAACTAATATTATTACAATAACTGTTAATGGTAATACCGATACTGTTAAATTTTTTGATAAATATGAAATTCCCAATGTAAAAACTAATAATATAAATCCTATTATTATTCCTACTAATGGAAAAAATTTCATTGATTTTCCTAATTTTTCTTCCTCATATTTTAAATTAGGCATAGGTAATCTTGTCATAAATGACAAAAGTAATAAAAAGCCTTTCATTATATTCCTCCTATTATTTTTTTATTTTATTTTTACTTTAATTCCAGATATAGCTAAATATGCTTCATCTGAATAACTAGCTACAATTTGATTTATTCTTCCACAGATATCTCTAAAATATCTACCCAAAGGATACTCTGGAACAAGTCCAAAACCAACTTCATTTGTTACAAATACACAGTCTATTTCTTTTGATTTTAAATATTCTAAAAATTTTGTTATTTCAACCACAATTTCAGTTTCTATTTTATTTACGACATCTATATTCACATTGTCCCAATCTACTTCTCTATCCATTATCATAAAATTCGTAACAAAATTTGTTATGCAATCAAATAAAATTACTTGAGCTTCTAAAATATATTTATCTAAATTTGAAACCAAATTTTTATATGCTTCTATTGTTATCCAACTTTCTCCTCTTCTTTCAATATGTTTTTTTACTCTATCTTTCATTTCTTCATCAAAAGGAATTGCTGTTGCAAAATAGATTTTTTTTTCATATTTTTTTTCTTTTATATATTCTTCAGCAAACTTACTTTTACCACTCCTTGCTCCACCAGTAAAAAATATAATTTTTCCCATTTTTCTCCTTAAAAAAAGTTATAATATTTTATTTATTATACCATATTTTTTAAGAATATAAAAAATACTATTTTTAAAGTATAAAATTAAATAAAAAAAATAGTTTCTGATACCGTATTAGTTCGAAGAGCCTGTGTTTATTGAGCTCGTAGAACTCATACGGCTATCAAGAGACTTTATTTATATTATTTATATATTATTTAATTTTAAAAATATTTTTAAAATAAATTACTTGACTTATAAAATAATATGGTGTACTTTTAGGTTGATTATCAAATTTTATTTTATTTAGGAGGTTATATGTTACATTATTTAGAAGTTGGAGGTTCAATTTTATGGGTACTAGTACTTATATCAATTGGAGCATTTGCAGTAGTTTTAGAAAGATTAGTATTTTTCAGTAAGAATGAAAAAGGTGTTGGAAAAACTTTTAAAGATGATATTATCAATTTAATTTCTGAAAAAAAATTTTTAGAAGCTGAGAATCTTTGTGATACAAAAAAAAGTTGTGTGTCTAGTGCTATTAAAAGATTTATACAAAAAGTTAAAAATTTAAATAAAGAATCAACTGAAGTTCAATATTATGAGTATATTCTAAAAGAAATTGTCATAACAGAGACTGCTCCTTTTGAAAGTAAATTAAACTGTTTATCAAGTATAATAAATATTTCTCCTATGCTTGGACTTTTAGGTACTGTTACTGGTATGATAAAGGCATTTACAAACATTTCTAAATTCGGTTCTGGTGATGCAACAATAGTTGCTGATGGTATAGCTGAAGCTCTTTTAACAACTGCAGCTGGTCTTATCATTGCTATTCCAGTAATAGTTTTCCATAGTTATCTAAATAGAAGATTGGAAAAAATGGAAAATGAAATAGATGATATTGCCACTAGTATAATTAATATATTAATGTTTGGGAGATAATTATGAGTAAATATAGAAAAAGTAGATCTTCAGCTAAACCTGATTTGACACCACTTATAGATGTTGTATTCCTTTTAATTATATTCTTCATGGTAACTACAACTTTTAATAATTTTGGTTCTGTTCAAATAGATTTACCAAGCTCTACAATTCAACAAACTGAAAAAAATAAAAGTATTGAAATTATTATAGATAAAGATGGAAAATATTTTGTATCTGATAATGGTAAAATAAATCCTGTAAACTTTGATGAATTAGATGGATATTTAAAAACAGCTAAAGAAGCAACAGTTTCTGCAGATAAAGAATTAAAATACCAAATTATTATGGATGTTGTAACAAAAATAAAAGAAAATGGTGTAGATAATTTAGGTTTAAATTTCTATGAATAGGAGGTATTATGAAAAAATATATTTTAATATCTCTTGCAATTCACTTATTTTTTATTTTTGGATTTGGTTTTATGCAATTGAATGATTTTGAAAATGAGAAGTTAAATCCTGTGGTTCCGATAACATTTGTTGCAAAAAATGTTTCTGCTAATCCAGGATCGAATGTTCTAGCTGATAAAGAACATGAAGAACAAGCTGAAAAACCTAAACCTAAAAATCAAGAAATCAAAAAAGTTGAAGAAACTAAAGAACCTAAAAAAATTGAAAAAGAAATTGAAAGTAATATTTCAAATAAAAATGCAAAAGATATGAAACATGAAGAAAATACTACTAGTCAGCCTGCTTCTACTAATGAAAACTCTGGAGCTTCTTCTACTGGAAGTGGTTCTGGTTCTTCTGATAGTAATGGAGGTTTTGGTTCCAATTTTATTTCAGATGGGGATGGAGGGTATATAGCTCTAAGCTCTAAAGGAATTAATTACCAAATTTTAAATGAAGTTGAGCCTGATTATCCAGAACAAGCTGAAAATATAGGCTACTCTCAAAAAGTTACTGTTACTGTCAAGTTTTTAGTTGGTTTAAAAGGAAACATAGAGAAAACTGAAATCGTAAAATCACATAAAGATTTAGGCTTTGATGCAGAAGTTATGAAAGCTATTAGAAAATGGCGTTTTAAACCAATATATCATAATGGTAAAAATATTAAAGTTTATTTTGTTAAAGATTTTGTTTTTAATCCTCGATAATTAAACTTTTCTAATGATTAATTAAATTATAAAATATATTAATATTTTGTTATAAAAAAGTCTCTTGACAACCGTATGAGTTCTATGAACTGAATGAACACAGGCTCTTAGACTAATACGGACGTCAGAGACTAATTTTTTTACTATTTAAATTTATACTTTCCTACATATTGGTTTTTTAAGTTCAAAAAGCTCTATAAACTAATATATTCATTTAGAAGTTTAACTAAATCTCTTTACTTATCTTCTTTTACATCTCCGCCATTTTTAATAATTGCTTAACAAATTCATTTTTAGGATTAGAACAAATATTTTTAGGTATATCATATTGTTGAATTTTCCCTTTATCCAACACTAGAACCTTTGTCCCCAATTTTAAAGCCTCTGTTATGTCATGAGTTATAAAGACAATGGTTGACTCTGTCTTTTTATGTAATTCTTTTAAATCTTTCTGTAATTGATATCTTGTTATAGCATCTACTGCTCCAAAAGGCTCGTCCATTAATATTATATCAGGATTTGCTACCAAGGCTCTTGCTATTCCAACTCTCTGTTGTTGACCACCTGATAACTCATCTGGTAATCTATCTTTTAAATTTCTTGAAAGATTTAACATATCCATTTTTTCATCTACAATTTTTTCAATTTCCTTTTTATCATATTTTTTTAAATTTAACACATAAGCAATATTATCAAAAACTGTTAAATGTGGAAATAAAATATTCCCTTGAATTACATAACCTATTTTTCTTCTAAGTTCTATTAAATCTTCATCTTGAATATTCTTATTATTTATTAAAATTTCTCCCTTGTCTGCTTTTATAAGACCATTTATCATCTTTAAAATTGTTGTTTTCCCAGAGCCTGATGAACCTATGATAGTTAAAAATGTTCCACATTCAATAGTTAAATTAAAATCTTTTATTACTTCTTGTTTTCCATAATTCTTACTAATATTTTTAAATTCTATCATTGTTTCACCTCCAATAAACCTTTTTCTTGTAAATATTCTCTTGCTACATCTTCTGGTTTCTTTCCTTTACTTTCAACTTGATAATTTAAATCTGCCATTTTTTTATCATCTAAAATATTATTTAATTTTTCTAAAACTGGTTTTAACTCTGGATATTCAGATAAAATCTCACTTCTTACAACTGTTCCTGCCCTATATGACGGGTACATCTTTTTATCATCTTCTAAAACTATTACATCAGATATTGCGAGTTGACCATCTGTTGTAAATATTACCATAACATCAATTTTCTTTTCTTTCATGGCCTGATATTTAAGTCCTATATCCATATCTATTTGTTTTTTAAAATTCATATTATATACTTTTTCTAATTCTTTATAGCCATCTTCTCTTTCAAAAAAATCATATTCTGCTCCAAAAATTAAGTCATTTGAGACTTTTGCTAAATCACTATATGTTTTTAATTTATATTTTTCTGCTATATCCTTATTTACTGCTAAACCATAAGTATTATTAAAACCGTATAAATTTGTCCATTGAAGATTAAATTTTTCTCTATACTCTTTTTGAAGCTCTCCGAATTTACTTTCATTATATGCTTCATCTTTTTTTAGTACAGTCTCCCAAGAAGTTCCTGTGTATTCAGGATACAAATCAAACTCTCCCTTAACTATTGCAGGGTGTATATTAGAAGTTCCACCACCAACTCCATTTGTGATATTAACTTTTAAATTTGTATCTTGTTCAATAAGTTCAGTTAGCATTTGACCTAAAATATAGCCCTCTGTCATAGGTTTTGTTGCAATATTTATAATTTTTTCTTTCTTTGAATTTAAAGAAAAATATAGTCCAAATATAATTATAAAAAGTCCTAAAATTATTAATTTTAGATTTATTTTATATTTTACTCTTTTATGATTAGTCATTCTTTTTTCTATAAGTCCCAATATAAAATCAAAAATTAAAGCTAAAATTGCTATAAGTAAACTCCCTAGAAAAGTCATAGCTGAATTATTAGTTGTTATTCCTCTATAAATTGCAACTCCTAAGCCTCCTGCTCCAACAAATGAAGCTATACCTGCAAGTGCTATCGTCATTGTAACCATATTTCTAATACCTGACATCAAAACTGGTAATGCTAATGGCAATTTAACCTTGAATAGTTGTTGTAATTTTGTACTTCCCATTCCTTCAGATGCTTCTATTATTAGGGGATTTATAGTTATAATCCCTGTATACGTACTTCTTATTATTGGCAAAAGTGCATATATTATTAAAGCAATAAGTGCCGTTGTATTTCCAACTCCTGTGATAGTAATAAAAAATCCTAATAGTGCTATTGAGGGTATAGTATAAAGTATATTAACAGTTCCCAATATCAAACCTGAAAACTTCCTATATTCACTAATTATTATTCCTAAGATAATACCCAATAAACTAGCAATGGTTATAGCTAGTAATGAAATCAAAATATGTTCTATTGTTAAATTAAGAAAAAAGTTAAAATTCTCTTTTAATAATTGTATTACTTGATTTATCATTATCTATCTCCTTTCTATTTTTTTATTTAATTTTATACTTTCCTATAGAGAATGAAAAACTCTCGAATCTTATTAAAAAGTTCGAGAGTTTAATTTGGCCTATATTTTCATGACATATTCTATTATATTATAAGTATGATCCATAATTCTTCTATAGAAATTTATAATATCTAGATATCCAGTATTTACTTTTGGTGAAATTGTTTCCGAACTAGAAAAATGCTCTTTTTTTACTTCTTTATAATATGCTTTTGCTAGTTGATATTTTCTAATTCCTGTAGAAAAGAGTTCTTTTTCTCTATTTTCAGTCCCTTTACTTATATCTGAAAATAACTCAACAGTTAAACTATGTAATTTAAATAACATTGTTTTTCTTTTTTCATCTAGTTCAATAGAATTTTCAAATATCATATATAATCTATTAGCTATTCTATTTTGATAATCTCCTATAGTTTCATACTCATCACAAGCCAATAAATTCATTCTTGTATCTTCAATAAGATTTTGACTTAATGATTTACTTAATAAAGAAAAATTTGAATCATATATTTCTTTTTCATATAAATCTAATTTTTCTTCAGCTTCAACTATTTCTTCATTGTATTTTTGAATCTTATCCCTATCAATTAAACTTTCCTCTAATTTCAAAAATACATTTTTTATAATATCAGCCATAGATTTTACTTCTATTTTTGTCTGATCTATAATTAAATTTGGTAATGTCATTTGTAAAGAAGCTAGTTTTGTTACTCTTGTTTCATCTGTTTCTGTGTCTTTTACTATATACAATAAAAATTTATCTATAAAAGAAACAAATGGAGTTAAGACAATCACGTTTGTAACATTAAATATTGTATGAGCTGCAGCTATTGCTGGCCCAATATGCTCTTTTGAATCAATAAATATATCTAAAAATTGTAGATAATATCTAAAAATTGTTGTAACCCAAATTACCCCTATCAAATTAATTAAAGTATGAGCATAAGCAGCTCTCTTTGCATTAGGCTTAGCTCCTAATGAAGCAAGTAGTGCTGTTACTGTTGTCCCAACATTTTCTCCTAGAACCAAAGCAACAGCAGCTTGATAATCTATAAGTCCCTGTGTTGCAAGAGCTATAGTTATTCCAATTGTTGCTGCAGAAGACTGAATCAAACCTGTTATAATTGCACCAACAGCTGTAACTTTTAATAATCCAAAATACGAATCTACCTTAAACATTTTAAAAAGGTTAATTATCTCTGGTAAATCTTTTAAAGGACTTAGAGCTTGACTCATAAGTTGTAATCCAAAAAATATTAAACCTACTCCAATTATTGCACTTAAATTTATTCTTGACTTCTCTTTTTTTGTGAACATCAAAAGAATACTGGCAACTCCAACTATTGGTAACCCATATTTACCTATGTCTAATACAAGTAACCAACCAGTAATAGTTGTCCCTATATTAGCTCCTAATATCACACCTAATGCTTGTTTTAATGTCAAAAGTGAAGCATTTACAAAACCAACTGTCATAACTGTACTCACAGATGATGATTGAACTAAAGCAGTTACAATTATTCCAACTAAAATTCCTAAAATTCTATTATTAGTTAGGGAAGCTAAAATTTTCTTTAGCTTTGGTCCTGCTATTTTTTGCATACTTGAAGACATGTGTTCCATACCGTATAAAAATAAGCCTAATCCCCCAATAAGTTGTAATAATATTTTTAAATACATAATCCTCCTATCTAGCTTTAGCTAGGTTCTTTGTTATTAGTTTTCTATACTATATTTTTTTAATAAATACAAAGGTTTATATGACATCTTTGCTTCTCTTAACCCTTCATCTCCAAAGTCATCTTCTCTATTTACATACTCAATATTTTCCCATTCTTTTTCTAAATAAAACATATTTATTGCTTGATAACTTCCAACATAATCAATTAATGCCTTTTCTATATGGATAAGTACAGTATTTTGAGTTATTTTTTCTCCTAAAGTATATGCTATCACTTCATTATTTACCTTTAAAAGCCCGCCTTTGATATTTAATTTATCCCAATTATTTAAAATTTCAAGTATTCCTGTATTTTCATTTCTTAATATTTCTTCATTTGAATCAGAATAAAGATCAAACCATTTTTTTTGAAATTTTATAACTTCGTGAATATTTTCTTTTGTTATACTTTCGTATACAAAGTCATAATTTCTTTTAAAATTAGCTACTCTGTTTTTTTTCTTAGAATAGTGTCGTCCTTTTAAAGTAGATAAACTCTCAAAAGAATAAATATAGTCTTCATAATCTCTTTTTTCTTTTAAGCAAGGAAAATCATCTTTTAATTTTTCATACCAATATTCATTAAAATAATGAATTGGTACTTTTTTATCAATAAGTTTATTTATCTTTCTTTTCATCTCTTCAATATTTTCAGTGGTTTCTTCTTTAGGAAGTGGCATAAAGTAATATTCTTTTCCTTTATAAAAACTTCTTATAGTCAAAACATTATTTTCAATCTCATATTCTGTATTTTCTCCAAAGCTCCACAAAAATAAATTTGTAAAACTTAAATCACATATCTCATATCTATTTTTAGTATATTCTTCAATAGAATCTTTTGATTCTATTGTTAATTTACTCTGCATAATTTCTCCTAACTATTTTGCTAACTTATAAATTGCTTCTACATAAATTTTTAATAATGTATCTATTTTTGAAATTTCTAAATATTCATCTCTTTGATGCATTCTATCTTCTTGTTCTGGAAGTAATGCTCCAAAAGCCACAGCATTTTTTGCATATTTTGCATAAGTCCCTCCACCAATAGCTACTGGTTTTGCATCTATATCTCCTGTCATATCTTTATAAATATTCATTAAAGTTGACACTAAGAAACTATCTCTATCGACATATAGAGGTTGAGTATTAGAATGTAAAACAAATTCATATCCATAATCCTCTATATTTTTCTTTATTGTTTCTATAATATCTTCATTTTTTATTTTTACAGGTATTCTCATATCTAGCCAAATTTCAAGTTCATTATCTTCTAAAATTATTTTTCCTAGATTCAAAGTTAAATCTCCAGTTTCTCCATCAGTACATTTAACCCCAAAAGACTTTCCATCAGTTTCCATTTTTACAAATTTATCAAAAAATGAAACCAAACCTTTTAATTCTTCATTTTTTATTTCTAAACCTTTAAAAACTTCAAATAATGCTGATACTGCATTATATCCCTTACTTGGATAGGCTCCATGAGCTGGGATTCCTGCTGAATATATTTTATAAAAATTTCCTTCTTTTGAAAATTCTACTTTATTTTTATTTTCAACTGTCTTAAAAAATTCCACTGGTACTGTTGCATGAGCTTCATTCGGAACAGAATTAAATGCATTTCCACCTTTTATTACTACATCTTTTAAAGTATTAAATTTTTTCTTTATTTTTACTCTAACACTACCTTTTTCAGCATAAGTTACTGGAAAACTAGAGTCAGGTGTAAAAGCTATATCAGGGTAAGGCATTTTTAATTCACCAAAATAATACTTTAAACAAGCACTTCCACTTTCTTCATCTGCACCTAAAATCATTCTAACTTTTTTATTTAATTTTATACCAGAGTCTGCTATTGCTTTCATTGCAAAAAGTGATATTATTGCCGGACCTTTATCATCTAATGTTCCTCTTCCAAAGATTTTACCATCTGCTATAGTTCCTGAAAATGGAGGATAAGTCCAACTATCTCCCTCAGGGACAACATCAACATGTGCAAGTATTCCTAATGTTTCTTTTCCTTCTCCCATATCTATATGCATTGCATAATTATCAAATTTCTCAGCTTTAAATCCTAATTTTTTAGCCAAATCCATAAAATGATCTAATGCTTTAGCTGGACCTTCTCCAAATGGCATTCCAGGCAGAGGTGCTTCTTTTACACTTTTAACTCTAATTGCATTTTGTATTTCTTTTACTACTTCTTCTTTATACTCTAGCACTTTTTCTTTTAAATCCATATTCTTTCCTCCTTATTTTTAAAATATCTCTTTTCTTGTTTCCTCTTGTAACATTCTATATTTACTATATAAATATCTAACATACTCATATTCAAATGGAGAACTTGTTCCATAATATTCAAACGGAACACTTTTTCTTTTATCTACGCCTTTAAGTGTAGTCATTCCTATACTATTAGTATTAAATAATTCCATACTTTTATAAAAATCTGTATATCTTGAAACTCCTGTATCAACAGCCATTCCAACTCCATCTCTTAAATAACTAGGTCCAAATAAAGGTAAGACTATATATGGACCTCTCCCTACTCCATAATGAGCTAGAGTTAGTCCAAAATCTTCATAAGGCTTAGGCATTCCCATTTTAGAAGCTACATCGAACATTCCACCTAATCCTAAAATAGTATTTATACTCAATCTCCCTAAAGCTTTCATAGATTTTCTACCTTTCATTTGTAAAGTAGAATTAACTAAAGTATTTAAAACTCTAGTATTTTTAAAGAAATTTGTTACTCTATCTTCAACAAAATCAGGTGTTATATATCTATATGTATTTATAACTGGACTAACCACAATTTTTTCTAATTGATGGTTTAAATAATACATTTTTCTATTAAATGGTTCCCACGGATCTGGTTCATTAGCTATAAAATTTTGTACTTCAAGAATATTAATATTCTCTGGTTTTATTGTTTCATTATAACTGTTCTCTTCAGTATTAATTTGATTATTACTACAAGCTATAAAAATTAATGAAAATAGGAATATTGAAGATAGTTTCTTAATTTTCATATTTAAACACCCCATTTTTTATATAATTTACCATAATATCAACATTTTCTTTATAAAACATATTTCCACAATGTCCACCCTTTGGATATATTATAATTCTATCTTTAAATGTATTTTTTAAATATGTAAAATCTTCTTCACTCAATATTAACTCATCTTTATTTGTTACAGCCACAATTTTATCTGAATTTCTTAAATATTCATCTATAATATTTAGATTTGCTTCTTTTTTTAAACCTTCGAGATTAAAATTTCCATCTCTTAATTTATTATAAAATGGATAGCCTATTTTTTTTACATAATCCTCAAAATTTGCAAAATTTATTTCACTATAATAAGGTTTTAAATTTGTAAATTTATTTATACTTTCTGGATTTTTAGTGTACACTCTACTTTTAGTAAATATATCAGATATAAAATTTAAATCTATAGAGCTCAATCTAAATGCAAGTCCTATAAATGCTTTTTTTTCATCTGTTGATAAAAAATCTCCTTTTACTATTTCATAAATAGCGTCAGAGTTTAATTTATTATTTTCTCCTTGCATTAATCCTTTAGCTTTTACTAAAGTACCTTCTATTAAGTTTTGTATTCCAAGAGATTTCTTATCAGTTAAATCATCTAAATATTTATCTAATTTTACTGCTGAACTATATAAATCAACAGCTGGATTTACTAAAAATACTCTTTTAAAATTAAAGACTTTTTCATTTTCATCAATAAAAGATACAATAGCAGAGTTTGTTGCACCTAAACTATAACCCATAATATAAAATTCTGAAACATCTATTTGATTTTTTATTTTATTATAAGCAGCTTTCATAGCATTATATATATCTTCTCCATCATTTAAAAGTAAACCAGGTGCAACATTTTTTGATGCAGATATTAAAAATTGAGCACTCATAGGTGAACTAATTGACAAAGTATGATAACCAGCTGTATAAAATATTTTTTCCATATTTTTTACTCTAACTGATTTATAATCAGAACCTGTTCCTGCTAAAATAAAAATTAAAGGTGCCTTTTTATTTTTTTGCTTTGTAAAAGAAAATTTAAAATCTTTTGCATACCAAAAAACATCTGGTATATCTTTTTCATCTTTTAGTTTAACATCATAATACTTTGTTGGAATTTTTTCTTTTATTCCCGGTGTCATAAGCGTTGAACTTCCTATTATTGTTGCCGAATAAGGATTATCTATTGGAAAATTATAAGCACTTATTCCAAATGACACTATAAAAAATAAACTTACCATTAAAATTACTTTCCTCAAATCTTCCTCCTTTAAAATAATGAAATTTGATTCGTTTCATTTAAAGTAGCAATTGCTCCAATAGCTTTTAATTTATCTGCTACTGTCTGTGACATCTTTGTTCTTCTCTTTAAATCTTCAACAGAAATAAATTCTCCGTCTTTTCTTTCATTTAAAATGTTATCTATAACTGCTCCTCCAAGACCATTTACTCCTATTAATGGTATTCTAATTTTACCATCTTCAATAGTAAATTTTTTACCTTCAGACTTATAAATATCCACTGGAAGTAGTTCTATTCCTCTTGCTTCCATTTCAATTATAATTTCACAGATTGCCTGTTCTGTTTTCTGTTTAACATCTAATTTTTTCTTTTCTTGAATAATTTTATCTAATTCTTCTAATTTATTTTTTGCTAGAACTCCCTTACTCATAATTTCCATATCAAAATCATCAGCTTTTCTTGATAAAAATGCAGCGTAAAAAGCTAGTGGTTGATGAACTTTAAAATATGCTATTCTCATAGCCATCATTACATAAGCAACTGCGTGACCTTTAGGAAACATATATTCTATTCTTCTGCAAGATTCTATATACCATTCTGGAACTCCTTTTTCTTTCATAAGTTCAGAATGTTTTTGCCAACTATCTGGTTCCTTTTTAGGTTTTCCTTTTCTAACAAATTCCATTATTTTAAATGCAGTTCCCTTTTCTATTCCTTGATCTATTAGATAGTTCATAATGTCATCTCTAACAGTTATTATTTGGGATAAGGTTGCTTGTCCATTTTTAACAAATTCTTGAGCATTATTTAGCCATACATTTGTTCCATGAGATAGCCCAGATATTCTCACAAGTTCTGCAAATGTTGTAGGTCTTGTTTCTATAAGCATCTGCCTAACAAAACCTGTACCAAATTCTGGTATACCATAAGTTCCTATTTCACTTCCTATTTGCTCTGGAGTTACACCTAATGACTCTGTTGATGAGAATATCTTTAAAGTATCTTTATCAGCAAGAGGTATATCTTTAATTTCAATATTTGTATATTCTTGAAGTAATTTTATTGTTGTTGGATCATCATGACCAAGTATATCAAGTTTTACTAATTGCTCATCCATAACATGATAATCATAATGAGTTGTTGTTGATTCACTTGTTTCATCGTTGGCAGGTCTTTGAACAGGACAAAATTCATAAATCGAATTTTCTTTAGGAACAATTACCATTCCTCCTGGGTGCTGACCCGTTGTCTTTTTAGCTCCTTGACATAATCTTCCCAATCTCATAATTTCTGCTTTAGCTTGGCTTATATTATGATCTTCAAAAAACTTTTTCACATATCCTTCAGCATTTTTTTCAGCCAAAGTTGAAATAGTTCCTGCTTTAAAGACATTTTCTTTACCAAATAGTTCCTCACAATATCTATGAATTTCAGATTGATATTCTCCTGAAAAATTTAAATCTATATCTGGAACTTTATCTCCATTAAATCCCATAAAAACTTCAAAAGGTATAGAATATCCATCTTTTCTAAGCTGTTGGTTACATTTTGGACAAATTTTATCAGGTAAATCTATTCCAACTCCTTCTCTTTCTATGAACTCAGAATGTTTACAGTCTGGATTATCACATATATAATGTGGATATAAAGCATTAACTTCTGTTATCCCCATCATAAATGCTACTAAAGAAGAACCAACTGATCCTCTTGAACCAACTAAATATCCATTATCCAATGATTTTTTTACTAATTTTTGTGCTGATAAATATAGAACTGAAAATCCATTTCCTATAATTGCATTTAGCTCTCTTTCAAGTCTGGCTTTAACTATCTCTGGTAAGTTTTCACCATATATCCTGTGAGCTTTCTCATAAGTCATAGTTCTTACTATTTCTTCTGCATTATCCATTTTTGGAGGATAAAATCCGCTTGGAATCGGCTGTACATCTTCTATCATTTCTGCAATTTTATTAGTATTTTCTATTACAATTTCTTTTGCTACTTCTTCACCTAGATAACTAAACTCTTTTAGCATTTCTTCTGTAGTCCTAAAATAAAAACCGTTATCTATTCTATATTGATTTTCTCTATAAACAGTTCCACTTCCATATAATAATATCGATCTAATAATATCTTCATATTCTTCAAGATAATGTACATTTGAACTTGCAGTAACCAAAACTTCATTTCTTTTAGCTACTTCGTAGAAATATTTATTCATTTCTTCAACTTCTTCATACGAACCTAAAGCTCCTGTATTATCTTTTTCTATAACTTCATTATATGTTGATTTAGGTAATAATTCTACATAATCATAAAATTTAATATTTTCTTCTATTTTTTTTAAATCATTTCTCAAATAAAGATCAACTAATTCTCCAGTATTCATAAAATGAGCTGATAAAGAAGTTCCTATTAATAAACCTTCCCTATTTTCTTTTAATACTGATTTAGGTATTCTAGCTTTTTTATTACCGAAGTATTTTATATGAGCTTCAGAAACTAGCTTATACATATTTTTTAATCCAGATTGATTTTTAACAAGAGTTATGATGTTTTTCAAACCTTGTTTCTTTCTATTTACTTCAAATCCATTATTTATATCTTTTAAATATTCAAATCCTTGTTCTTTATATTTTTCTAAAAATATAATAAACATATTAGCTGTTGCTTGAGAGTCATCGACAGCTCTATGATGATTTTCCAATGCTAGACCTAATGTTTTATTTAAATCTCCAAGACCATATTTTTTTAAATCTGGGAATAAATCTCTTGCCATCTGCAAAGTATCTATCACAGAACATTCATAGTCAAGAGCTAGATATTTTTTTATATCTCTTTTTATAAATCCAATATCAAAAGGAGCGTTATGAGCAACCAAAACAGCTTCTCCAATAAAGTCCACAAATTCTTTTATAACTACATCAATCTTTGGCATATTTGCTACTTGATCATCTGTTATAGAAGTTATATTTGTAATATGTTCAGGAATATGTCTTCCTGGATTAATCAATTGAGAGTATCTATCTAATATTCTACCAGCTTTTATTTTAACTGCTCCAATTTCAATAATTTCATGAGTGTGAGAGTTTAATCCCATTGTTTCTATATCAAAAACAACAAACTCTTCTTCATCTATTTTTTTATCTTTTGGATTTGTTATCATAGGAGCCAAATCATCTACCATATACATTTCACAACCAAAAATTATTTTCATTTTATCTTCTTCTGTTGAAAGTTTTTTAGCAGTTTTATATGCTCCCGGAAAAGAATGAACTACAGAATAATCAGTTATTGCAACGGCTTTATGCCCATATTCTTTGGCTCTTTTTATGATATCTTCTATATCAGTTACTCCAACCATTTCACTCATTTTTGAATGTGTATGTAACTCTACCATTTTTTCTTCAGAATTATCTTTTTTATTTTTCCCAGTTTTTTCTAAAATATTTATTGTATTTATCATTATTATTTTTTCATTTGGAACAGAGTAAGTATCTGTTGAAACTTTTCCACTTATTTTTACATTAACTTCATCATACAAATCGAATTTTTCATCAGCTTCACTAAAAAATTTAGCTGTAATAGAAGTTGTTCCATCTGTTAATCTTAAAGTTCTTAATATTTTTCCTGTTTTTGTAGTTAATTCATCAGTTGAAAAAATTTCTCCTTCCACAACGCAAGATTCTCCATCATACAATTGATAAAACTCTTTCATAGAGATAGAGTTTTCTTTAATTTCTTTTGTCTTAGATCCTCTTCTAAAATCAGATTTTGCTTTAAACACTTCTTTTGTTTCAACACTTTGATTAACTGGAAGATTTTTTGCTACTTCTTCTTGAAACTCTTTTTCATTTTTTTTGATATCTTCTTTTATTTTTTCTTTAAAATCAACAACTTCTTTTGATAAATCTCCTGTTTTAAATGATACTCTATAATTATTTAAACCATATTCATTTAAAAGAATTTCAATTTTCCCTGCAATTCCCATTTCCTCTAATATATTTTTATGACTAAAGTCATTTAATTCAACAATTATAAGCTTTTCTTTGATATGTAGTTTATAAAAACGCAAAAAGGCTTTAGAGGTTGAATTTTTTACTTTCAATCGTTCTATAGCCCTATTTATAATTTTTTTTATATCCTCTTCAGTTTCCAAGTTTAAATTTTTACTTTCCGTTACAAATTCAATATCTAATTCAGAACCAAATTTTGATAAAATATCATTATATATCAAATCTATATCATTTATACAATCTAACGAAGAAACAGAGCAATTAAAAATAATTTTTTTTGCTCTTTTATTTAAAATAATACTATTAATTTTAATACTATTTAATCCTAACCTAGAAAAAAACTCTATATTTGGTTCTATAAAAACTTGTTCACTCATAACCTTTTCCTTATTCTAATTTTAAAATTATTTTTCACCAAATAACCTATCTAAAATTATTGCAACAGCTGCTCTAACTGACAAATGATTGTATTTTGAATTTCCTCTAATCGGTTCAAGTATATAATCAGACATCTCCATAACTTCATCTGTCAATCCCCAACCTGTACCAAATAACAATAAGTATGGTTTGTCATCTTCATAAATTTTCTTTGATAAATTTTCATAACTAATGCTGTTATTAAAAATTCTAGCAGATGTTGTTATAACTAAAGGTTTTTCCCCTTCTACTCTTTCAATTTCAGCAATTACAGCTTCTATACTTTCCATTACATCTGTACTTCTAAAAGCTTTTTCTCTATCCTTATTGTATTGACCTCCTGTCCCATCTTGCCAATAACCTATTATTCTTTCTGTTAATTTTTTTTGTGCATCTACTGGCACAACTAATCTATATCCTTTTATTTCATATGTCCCACAAGATCTTGAAATATCATGTATATCAAAATTAGTTACTGATGTACATACTACATCTTTATTTCTATTGTATACTGGATAATGAACTAAACTCAAATAAACTTTATTTCTCATTATTTTGTCCTTCCAATTCTTTGATTATTTCATTTAGAATTTTTCTCTCAGAATTACTTAAATCTTTTTTTTCTAACAAATCTTTTCTTCTTATATAAGTTCTTTTTAAACTTTCTCTTATTCTCCACTCTTCTATTTTTTTATGATTTCCAGATATTAAAACATCAGGTACTTTTATTCCATTAAAATCTGCTGGACGAGTATAATGTGGATAATCTAACAAACCATTAAAAAACGAATCATTTTCATAGGACTCTTTTTTTATAACATTAGGTAATAATCTAATTATAGCATCTGCTATTATCATTGCTGGTAGTTCTCCTCCAGTTAAAACAAAATCTCCTATCGAAATTTCCATATCAACTTTGTGCTCTACAATTCTCTCGTCTATTCCTTCATAATGACCAGCAATAATGGTTATTTCTTTTTCTTCTGAAATTTCTTTAACAAGTTGTTGATTTAATTTTTGACCTTGAGGAGAAGTATAAATAACTTTTCCTTTAACATCTTCCAAAGCTCTGAAAATAGGTTCTGGTTTCATTACCATTCCGTTTCCACCACCAAAAGGTATATCATCAGCTTGTTTATGCTTATCATAACAATAGTTTCTTATATCCACTATATTAAATTCAACTACTTCAGATTTTATAGCTCTAGCAATTATACTTTCACTTATAAATCCTTCGAACATTTTAGGAAATAATGTCAAGATATTTATTTTCATTTTTTTACCTTAGGTTCCTTCATACCGTCTATAGTATCAACTAAAATTTTCTTATTGTCAAAATCAATTTTCTTTATAAAAACATCAACATCTGGAATCATTGTTTCAAATTCTTCACTTTCAACAATATAAATATCATGAGCTGCTGTTTCCATAATTTCAACTAAATCTCCAAGGCACTCATTTTCTTTCACATCATACACTTTAAAACCTATCATATCACTTACTAAATACTCATCTTCTGCTATTCCTAAAATATCTCTTCTAACTTTTATCTTAGCATTTCTTATTTCAGTAGCTGCTTGTTTATTGTTTATTTCTTCAAATGAAAATATCCATTTATTAGCTACAAATTTATCTATTTTTTTGACAGTAAATATTTTTTGTTCGTCTGTTTCCAATTCAAGAAGAACTTTATTTCCCACCAGCAAATCAACATTGATTAAATCTGATACTACTTTTACTTCTCCTTTTAAATGATGAGAGCCTAAAACTTTTCCTGCTACCAAAAGTTCCATATTATCTCCTAATCTAAAAATTCAACATTAACATTTAATTTATCTTTAACTCCTGCAGCTTGCATAACTCCTCTTATAGCATTAGCTGTCAATCCATTTTTCCCTATGATTTTTCCCATTTCACCTTTTTCAACCATTACTTTAAAAGTTACAGTTGAATCTAAAATTTCATAAGTTATATTTACTTTTTCTTTTGTTTCAACTAATTCTTTTACAATATAATTAATTAAATTTTCTAAATTTTCCACAATATCCTCCATTATAGAGTACCTCTCCAAGCACCCTCTTCAATTATCTTCAACTCAACCCATTTTTGACCCAAATCAATCAAAATATCTCTCATAAAATCTTTGAAGTCATCAGTAGAAATAACACTAATTATCCCCTTCACAGGATCCAGTGTTCTCACAACTCCGGCACCTTCATAGGCTTCTACTATTTTATTTATAAAATCTATATCTTCTCTTTTACTCTGAATTAAAAATTCATAACTTTTATTCACAAAAAATCATCTACCTTCAAAAACATTAATTATTTGTATAAAATCTTCTATCGACACATTTTCTGCTCTTTCATTTTCAGAAATATTTACTTTATTTAGATATTCTTTCACAATATCTTTAGAATACCCCATTGTTGCAAAATTATTAACTATATTTTTTCTTTTATTTGAAAATGCAGCTTTTATATATTTAAAAAATAAATCTTCATTAATTAATTTTTCATATCTTTTATCTTTATAAAACTTTATTGAAATAAAAGCCGAATCTACATTTGGAACAGGTGTAAAGTGTTCTTTAGAAATAGTGAATAGATACTCTGCTTCTCCTAAATATTCAATAGCTAAAGTTAATACACTTCTTTCTTTCCCTTTTGTTGCACAAATTCTTTCTCCTACTTCTTTCTGAACCATTATATAGGCTTCATCAATTAGTTCTCTATATTTAGCAATCTTATTAATAATAGGAGAAGTTATATAGTAAGGTATATTTGCAACCACCTTTGTTGATTCTTCAATATATTTTTCAAAATCAACCTCCAAAACATCTCCCATAACTAATTCAAAATTTTCTTTATTTGAAAACTCTTTTCTTAAGAAATTTTCTAAATCTCTATCTATTTCTATACAAGTAACCTTTTTGGCTTTTTCTAATAACAACTTTGTTAAAGCACCTTGACCTGGTCCTATTTCTAAAATTTTACTCTCAGAATTTATGTTAGAAACTTCAATTATTTTATTTAAAACTTCATTTCTATCATTCAAAAAATTTTGACCATACTTTTTCTTATGTTTATATTCCATTTTCTCTCCTATTCAGGAATAACTACAGCTATATATGGTAAATTTCTATACTTTTGATCATAGTCTAGTCCATACCCTATTATAAACTTATCTGGAACTTCAAACCCTATATAATCAACATCTACTTGAACTCTTCTTCTGTCAGGTTTACTTAATAATGTACAAGTTTTTATAGTCTTAACTCCTTTAACTTTCTTAAAATAATCTATAACATATTCTAAAGTTAATCCAGTATCGATAATATCTTCAACAATTAATACATTTTTTCCTCTTAAATCTAAATCAGTGTCTTTTAGTATTTTAACGTCTCCGCTACTTACAGTTTCACTTCCATAACTAGATACATTCATAAAATCAATAATAACAGGAGTTTCTATTTCTTTTACTAAGTCACTTAAAAAAATTACTGAGCCTTTTAAAAGACCAACACAAACTACTTCTTCACCTGCATAATCTTTTTCAATTTCTTTTGCTAATTCTTTTATTCTGCTTTCAACTTTTTGTCTATCGATCAAACTTTCTATTCTATATTTCACAATAGCCTCCTAATTTATTTAATTTTGTAAATTTTAACATTTTAAATTACTTTTAGCAAGTAATTAAATTAAAAAACTACTTAAAATATTTTTAATATTAAGTAGTTTTATTTCTCTATAGTAAAGTAAAAATTGAATAAAAAATAGTCTCTGACATTCGTATCAGTTTGGAGCCTATGTTTATTGGGCTCGTAAAACTCATACAGCTATCAAGAGACTTTTTTATGAGATATTATTTTTCTATATTTTCTGAATTTTCATTTTCTTTTGACTCTTCAACTTTTGGAATAGGTCTTCCAAACATCCATTCAATATGTCTTCTCATTCCAGTCATATCAAATTTCTTACCTTTTATTTCTATGATATTATCTTCCGGTAATGCAATATGACCATCTGCTAATGGTAAATCTTTATCTAGTGAAATCTGAAATTTTATAGGTTCTACTGTTTCATCATTAGCAAATTCTAAAGGCTTAAATTCGGTTTTCACAACTCTTATCAAATTTTCATTTTCTAGAATTTCTTTTATTTCATCTTCTGAAAATTCTCTTTTAGGTGGATAATCAGCATTAAATAATCTCTTTGTCTTTAAAAATTTTAATTTTTTATCAGCACATAATTCAAATACATCTATTGTATATTTTCCTCTTTCTGTCACCAAAAAACTTCCAGTATTTAAAATTTTTCTTCCATATCCATATTCATCAGGTAATACTCCAAAACTTCCTTTTGTTATTAATTCATCACTTGGCGAATTTACTCTTATTTCAAACATTGTTGGTCCTTCTAATTCTGCAAAAGAAAGAATCATAGCTATATTATCTACTGGAAAAGGAAAAACAGGTTGAACCAAATTATCAAATATACCTAATGCATCAATTCCATTCGGTACATTTTGGCTAATATCTGCTCTAAGAGCTGTTTCTACATTTCTAAGTTTCATTTTGGTCTCCTTTTTTATTTCATACAAAATTTAATTTTTTTATAATATATCATAATTTAAATTAAAAAACTATATTTTATTTTAAAATAAAATTTAAAATAAAAAATTATATTCTAACTATTTGTGATATAATAAATAAAATAAATAAAAAATCGAGAGGTAATTTTATGAAAAAAGCTGTACTTTTAGATGTAAGTGCAATAATGTACAGAGCATATTTTGCAAATATGAATTTTAGAACTAAAAATGAACCCACTGGGGCAGTCTACGGATTTATCAATACATTACTCACTATAATAAATGAATTTCAACCTGATTATATGGCTGCTGCCTTTGATGTTAAGAGATCTTCTTTAAAAAGAACTGAAATTTTTAAAGAATATAAATCTAATAGACAGTCAGCTCCTGAAGATTTGATTCTTCAAATTCCCAGAATCGAGGAAGTGTTAGATGCATATAATATTAAAAGATATAAAATTGATGGCTATGAAGCTGATGATGTGTTAGGGAGTTTAGCTAAAAAACTCGCTAAGGAAAATATAGAAGTTGTTATAGTTACTGGAGATAAAGATTTAGCTCAATTAGTGGAAAAAAATATTTCTATCGCCTTATTAGGAAAAGGTGAAAAAGGTGAAAAGTTTGGAATTTTGAAGAATTCTGAGGACGTTATAAATTATTTAGGTGTTATACCTGAAAAAATACCTGACCTTTTTGGACTTATAGGAGATAAAAGTGATGGAATTCCAGGTGTTACTAAAATTGGAGAAAAAAAAGCTCTTGCTATTTTTTCTAAATATGATAGCTTAGAAAAAATATATGATAATTTAGATGAATTAAAAAGTATTGCTGGAATAGGTGCTTCTCTTATAAATAATATTACTAATGAAAAAGACATAGCATTTTTAAGTAGAGAACTAGCTACCATATTTACAAATCTTGACTTAAATTTCGGTATAGATGATTTAAAATACTCTTTAAATAAAGATAAGTTATATAGACTTTGTAAAATTTTAGAGTTTAAAATGTTTATAAAAAAATTAGATTTAGAGATTTCAGACAACGAACAAACTTTATTCCCAAAAGAAAATATTTTAGAAAATAAGTTTGATGAAACTAAAAAAGAAATAACTTATATCAATAATAATGAAGTAAATTTAAAATTAGATAATAGAGAACTTCTAATAATTGACAATATAGAAAAATTAAATAACATAAAAGAATATTTTGAGAAATACACAAAAATAGCTTCTATTTATTATGAAAGCAATGGCGTTGCCATTTCTACAGAAGAGAAAGATTTTTATTTTCCTCTTTTCCATAGTGGTTTATTAAGTAGCAATCTAGATAAATTAGTTTTTTCTGATTTTATTAAAACTTTAACTTTAAAATTCATATCTTATAATTTTAAGTCTTTAATAAACTTAGGAATAGAATTTAAAAATATGTACCTTGATATGATGATTGCATATCATCTTATAAGTTCTCAAACAAAAATTGATCCTATTCTTCCTATTTCAGAATATTCAAATTTAGAGGTTAAAGATTATAAGACATTATTTGCTAAAGCTCTACCAGAATCTTTAACAAATGACGAATTTGCTCCTTATATTACTGATATAAGCAAAGGTATTTTGTTTATATACAACGAAATAAATACCTTATTGCATGAAAATGACTTGTATGATGTTTTAATGGAAACAGAAATGCCTCTTATACCAGTTTTAGCACTTATGGAGAGAAATGGAATAAAAATTGATTCTAATTACTTTAAAAACTATTCTTTAGAATTAGAAAAAGAAATAAATGAAGTTGAAACTAAAATTTATGAATTGGCTGGAGAGATATTTAATATAAATTCTCCAAAACAATTAGGAGAAATTTTATTTATTAAATTAAACTTACCTAGTGGAAAGAAGACTAAAACAGGATATTCAACAGATGTTATGGTCTTGGAAGATTTAGAAAGTTGGGGATACGAAATAGCTTCTTTACTTTTAAATTATAGAAGACTCAATAAACTTAAAACAACATACGTTGATACTCTTCCTTTATTAAAGGACGAAAATTCAAGAGTGCATACCACTTTAAATCAAACAGGGACTGTTACTGGTAGACTTTCTTCATCTGAACCAAATTTACAAAATATACCGGTAAAGACTGAAGAAGGAATTAAAATTAGAGAAGGATTTATAGCTGAAAAAGGAAAAGTTCTAATGAGTATAGACTATTCCCAAGTCGAACTAAGAGTATTAACTTCTTTGTGTGAAGATCCAAATCTTATAAAAGCTTATAAAGAAGACAAGGATTTGCATGACCTTACTGCTAGAGGAATTTTTAATCTTTCAGATGATGAAGATGTTTCAAGAGAGCAAAGAATAATAGCTAAAATTATAAATTTTAGTATCATATATGGAAAAACTCCTTTCGGACTCGCTAAAGAATTAAAAATTCCGGTAAAAGATGCATCTGAATATATAGATAGATATTTTAAACAATATCCTAAAGTTACAGTATTTGAAAGAGAAATCATTGAAGAGACAGAAGAAAAAGGTTATGTGACAACACTTTTTGGTAGAAAAAGATTTATTGCCGGGATCAACTCAAATAATAAAAACATAAAATCTCAGTCAGAAAGAATGGCTGTTAATACAGTTATTCAAGGTACAGCTGCTGAAATTATTAAAAAGGTAATGATTGAAGTTGCAAAAAATATAAAAGATAAAAACGATATATCTTTACTTTTGCAAGTTCATGATGAACTTATATTTGAGATTGATGAAAATAGTATTGAAAAATATTCGACGTTTTTATCTGATATAATGACTAATACAATAAAATTAAAAAATGTTGATTTAAAAATTAACATAAATGTAGGCTCAAATTGGGCTAAAGCAAAATAAAATTATAGAAAGGAGTGATGTTCCTGTGTCATATAGCTCAAATGTGAAACAGGAGATTACTAAAAAAAATCCTGTTACTAATTTAGAATGTTTGGCAGAATTATCAGCTATTTTTGAAATAAAGTCTTTTTATTTAAAAGATAAAATTGATATAAAAATGGAAAATTCTATTTTAGCAAAAAGAGTTTATTATCTTCTAAAAAAAGTTGTTGATTTAAAATTTGGAATAAAATACTCTGTTTCTAAGAGATTTTCAGAACATACAATATACACAATTTCTTTATATTTTCAAAAAGGTTTAAAAGAATTTTTAGAATCTTTAAAATTTAGCTTTTTAGATATAATTCAAAATGAAGAAATATTCAGAGGTTATATAAGAGGGTTTTTCTTAAGTTGTGGTTATATTAAAGATCCTAAGAAAGAATATTCTTTAGATTTCTTTTTGGATAATGAAGAATCAGCTGACAAATTATATGAACTTTTATTTTCTAAAAATAAAAAAGTTTTTAAAACAACTAAAAAAAGTAAAATTCTTGTTTATTTAAGAAATTCAGAAGATATTATGGATATTTTAGTCTTAATAGATGCTATTCAACATTTTTTTGAATACGAAGAAACAACTATAATAAAAAACTTAAAAAACAAAACAATTAGAGAAATGAATTGGGAAGTAGCAAATGAAACTAAAACTTTAAACACTGGTAATCATCAAATAAAAATGATAAACTTTATTGATGATAGAGTAGGTTTAAATAGTTTAAGCTCTGCTTTAGAAGAAGCAGCTAGACTAAGATTGAATAATCCAGAAAATTCTTTACAAGAATTAGCTGATATAATTAACATATCTAAATCTGGTATAAGAAATCGTTTTAGAAGAATAGAAGAAATTTATAATTCTCTTTTATCCGAAGAAAATAATACAATTATTTAAAAGTTAGGAGCATATTTAACAATGATAGTAATAAATGATATCTTATCAACAAATTTAAATTTTAAAGATACCTATGTTGCAATAGGAAACTTTGATGGAGTTCACTATGGACATAAAAAACTTATAAAAGAAACTGTTCATGCAGCTCATGAAAAAAACTGTCAAGCAGTAGTTTTTAGTTTTGAAAATCATCCATTAGAACTTTTGCAACCAGATAAAAAATTTAACTATATAAATACCACAGAAGAAAAATTATATCTTTTAGAAAGTTTAGGAGTAGATATTGTAATTACACAAAAATTAGATAAAAATTTCTTAGACTACACTCCATTGGAATTTGTTAGAATCCTTAAAAACAAATTAAAAGTAAAGGAAATTTTTGTTGGTTTTAATTTTTCTTTTGGAAAAGGTGGTGTTGGAAAAACTGAGGACCTTGAATACTTAGCTGAATTACATAATATAAAAGTTACAGAAATGCCACCTATTACTGTTAATAATGAGTTAGTTAGTTCTAGTATCATTAGAAAAAAAATACTTGAATCTGAATTTAATCAAGTTATCGCTTTTTTAGACCATCCTATGTTGGTAATAGGTGAAGTAATCCATGGAAAAAAAATAGCAAGAAAATTAGGTTTCCCAACTGCAAATATAAAAATGGATAACCGATTATATCCTCCTTCTGGAATTTATGGAGCATATTTACAGGTAGGAGATAAAAATTCTAAAATTGAATATGGTGTAGTTAATGTCGGTTTTAACCCTACATTAAAACAAGAAATGAGTTTAGAAGTACATATATTAGATTTTGATAAAGAAATATATGGAGAAAAATTATATATACAAATCGTTGAATTTATAAGAAAAGAAAAAAAATTCGATTCAATAGATGAGCTGAAAGAAAATATTCAAGATAATGTAAATTCTTGGAAAAAGCATAAAAGAGAGATGGAAAATGGAAGTAGTTTTAAAATTAAGTAATTTTGAAGGTCCTTTTGATTTGTTACTGAATTTGATTGAAAAAAAGAAAGTTAATATCTTTGATGTAAATATATCACAATTAATTGATGAATATCTTGAAGTTTTAGAACAATCTCAAAAAGAAAATGTTGAAATTAAGTCTGATTTTTTAATTATAGTTTCTGAATTATTAGAAATAAAAACTTTAAACTTGCTAAACATTGATGTTGACAAAGAAAAAGAAAACTCTCTTAAAAGAAGATTGGAAGAGCATAAATTATTTAAAGAAATTATTCCTAAAATATCCGATATTGAAAATGAATTTAACATATCCTATTCTAGGGGAGAAAGTAAAAGAACTATAAAAAAAATTGCTAAAGATTATGATTTAACAGAAATTACAAGTCAAGATATTTTCAATATTTATAGAGCTTACTTTAACGAAGTTGAGCTTAATGATATTATGGAGTTAAATTTAACAAAACAATACGATTTAAAAGATGTTATGGATGATATACTCATAAAGGTTTTTACAAACAATATATCTATGGATAATCTTTTTTTAGAAGCTGAGAACAAATTGCATTTAGTTTATATTTTCTTAGCAATCTTGGAACTTTATAAAGACGGTAAAATCAATATTATTGATGGAGAGATAATAAAATGTTAAAAAAATCAATACATACGATGATAATAACTATGATAAGTAGAGTATTAGGACTTTTTAGAGGAACTTTAGTTGCTTATTTCTTTGGCTCTTCTGTACTTACTGATGCTTATTATAGTGCATTTAAAATAAGTAATTTTTTTAGACAATTATTAGGAGAAGGAGCATTAGGAAATACCTTTATTCCTTTGTATCATAAGAAGAAAAAAGAAGAAGGAACTAAAAAAAGTGAAGAATATATATTTTCTATTTTAAATATAACTTTTATTTTTAGCTTTTTTATAAGTATTTTAATGATAATTTTTTCAAGCTATATCATTGATTTTATTGTAGTTGGTTTTTCTGACGATTTAAAAATTATAGCTTCAAGATTATTAAAAATAATGTCCTTTTATTTTTTATTTATATCACTTTCAGGTATGATAGGTTCTGTATTAAATACTTTTGGATATTTTGTTATACCTGCTTCAACGTCAATTTTTTTTAATTTATCAATAATTTTTTCTGCTATGTATCTTACAAAATATTTTAGTATAGATGCCCTTGCATATGGAGTATTAATTGGAGGAGTTTTACAATTTTTAGTAGTATTTTTCCCTTTTCTTAAGCTCTTAAAAAAATATTCTTTTAAAGTTAATATGAAAGATACCTATGTAAAATTATTAGGAATAAAATTAATCCCTATGCTTATAGGAGTTTTTGCAAGACAAATAAATACAATAATAGACCAATTTTTTGCTTCATTTTTAGTTGCTGGTTCTATTACAGCACTTGAAAATGCAAGTAGAGTTTATTTATTACCAGTTGGAGTTTTTGGTGTTACTATATCAAATGTATTGTTCCCAAGCATTTCAAAGGCTGCCGCTAATAATGACAAAGTTGATATTAATAGAAGATTGGTCGGAGCTATAAATTTTTTAAACTTTTTAACTATTCCAAGTTTACTAATATTGGTATTCTATTCAAAAGAAATCATTAGACTTATTTTTTCTTATGGAAAATTTGGGGAAGAAGCGGTTAAAATAACTTCAGAAGCTCTACTTTTTTATTCACTAGGACTTATTTTTTATGTTGGAGTACAATTAGTAAGCAAAGCATACTATGCTGTTGGTGATAATAAAAGACCTGCAAAATTTTCTATTTTATCAATTATTATGAATATAGCATTGAATTTTATCCTAATCAAAAATTTTAAACACTGTGGTTTAGCATTAGCTACTTCAATTTCATCCGGATTAAATTTTTTCTTGTTACTTTTCATTTATAATAAATTATATGTTAAATTAGATTTGAAAAATATAATTATTTCTTTTATTAAAATATCTATATCAGCATTAATAGCACTGTTTATTTCAACATATTTTAATAATATATTCTTAAAATTAATAATTTTTTCAATAATCTTTTTAGCTTTATGGATTTATCCTATGTACAAATATAGAGAGAAAGTTTTTTATAAAAATTAATTATCTTATTTTATTTTTTATGTTATAATCATAACGAAATATAAAACTTAGGGAGGAGTTTAATGGCACTAGATTTTCTATTTAAAGAAAAAGAAGAAAAATACTTGAAACAAATAGAAGAAAAAACTTCATTACTTGAAAAAAAAGAAAAGGAAATTAAAAACTTAAAAATAGATTTAAAAGAAGTTACTAATTTGTTTAGAGAGCTAGAAAAAGAAAATGACGAGTTAAAAGTTGAACTGGAAAAGGTAAAAAATACTTTCAGTCCAAAACAACTTGAAATTTTTGAAAGAAATCTTAAAAAAAACATGGAAGATGTAAAAAAATATAAAGATCTTCTTGCTGTTTATAAGATTAATCCAGACAAACAACCTACAAAATATAGAATCGAAGTAAAAAAACTCTTTTCTGAAAAAAAGTATGAGGATATTGTAAAAAAACTTAGCGAAAATAATATTTCTTTTGTTGATGAATTGTTTCCAATAGATTTTTATACACTTTTAAAAGATGAAAAAAATATTGATGAAGCCAAAAAAATACTTGATAACTATAAAGTTGGAAAATACAACTGGGATATAAACACTGCTTTAAATAAAGGGATAAAACTTTCAAAGATATTTTCTTCTAAAAAATTATTAACTGTTTTTTCTGAACTTAATTTAGAGTTTGCAGATGATATTAGCGATTTTGATTTCTCTATACTTAAAGAATATGGATTTAAAGACTCACAAATAAATGATTTCTTAAGTAAAAGAGAAGAATACTATACAAACTTTAGAATTGTTGAAGAGGTTAAATAAAATGAAAAATATTTTATTAGGAGTTACTGGAGGAATTGCTGCCTATAAATCAGCTGGTATAATTAGCCTTTTGAAGAAAAAGGGATATAATGTTAAGGTTATTATGACAAAAAATTCTACACAAATAATTACTCCCTTAACACTAGAAACACTATCAAAAAATAAAGTTTATGTGGATATGTGGGATACTAATTCACATTATGAAGTTGAACATATTTCTTTAGCTGATTGGGCAGATATTATACTTATAGCCCCAGCAACTTTTAATATCATTGGGAAAGTTGCTAATGGAATTGCAGATGATATGCTTTCTACTGTCTTATCTGCAGTATCTGTAAGAAAACCTGTATTTTTTGCATTAGCAATGAATGTTAATATGTATGAAAATCCAATTTTATTAGAAAATATTAAAAAATTAAAATCTTACGGTTATAAATTTATAGATGCAGATGAAGGTCTTTTAGCATGTGATTATGTTGGTAAAGGAAAAATGAAGAGTGAACTTGAAATTGTTGAAGAACTTGAAAAATTTTATATTTTAAGTAGAATAGCTTCTTCTCCAAAAATGCTAAAAGGAAAAAAAATATTAATAACTAGTGGTAGAACTAAAGAAAATATAGATCCTGTTAGATACCTATCTAATAATTCTAGTGGAAAAATGGGATATTCTTTATCTCAAGCTGCCATTGATTTCGGAGCTGAAGTTATTCTTATTAGTGGTCCTACAAATTTAAAAATTCCTAATGATCTAAAAGAATTTATTCAAGTTGAATCTGCTTTAGAAATGTACGAAGCTGTAAAAAGAAAATTTAAAGATATTGATATCTTTATTTCTTGTGCTGCTGTTGCAGATTACAGACCTAAAGAATATCAAAATAAAAAAATAAAAAAATCTGACTCTGATTTAGTTATAGAGCTAGTTAGAAATCCAGATATATTGTTTGAAATGGGTAAAATTAAAAGCAAGGAACAAATATTAATCGGTTTTGCTGCTGAAACTAATGATATAAAAGAAAATGCTTTAAAAAAATTAGAAAAGAAAAACCTTGATTTAATTGTAGCTAATGATGCAAGTACTATGAGTAGTGAAACTGCTGGTGTTGAAATTATAGGAAAGAATAATTTCTCTAAAAAATTAGAAAGCAAAAACAAATTAGAAATTGCCTATGAAATTATTAAAGAAATAACTGATTTTATTTATAAAGGAACAATTTAATGAATAGAATTTTAGAAATTTTTATATTATTTTTTAAAATAGGTGCATTTACTATAGGAGGTGGATATGCTATGCTATCTCTTATAGAGGATGAAATCGTTAATAAGAAATCTTGGCTAAGTCAAGAAGAATTTTTAGATGGTATGGCAATAGCACAATCTACCCCAGGTGTACTTGCTGTTAATATATCCGTTATAACTGGATATAAAATAGCCGGTTTTCCTGGTATGATAGTTGGAATGTTAGGTGCAGTCTTACCTTCTTTTTTTATAGTTTTATTTTTAAGCCAATTCTTATTAGCCTATGGAAAAACAAATATAGTTCAAGGAATGTTTAATGGAATAAAACCAGCTATTACTGCTTTAATTGTTATATCTGTATACAAAATAGGAAAATCTGCTAAAATAAATAGTAAAAATTTTATTTTCCCTATAATTGTAGCTGTACTAATAAGATTTTTTAATTTTTCTCCAATATATATTATTATTCTAACTATGATATTAGGTAATTTATATTTTAAAATTAAAGAAAAAGAAGCTGATAAAAAATGATATACTTAAAATTATTTTATATTTTCTTTAAAGTTGGACTTTTTAGTTTTGGTGGTGGTTATGCTATTCTTCCACTTATGCAACATGAAGTTGTAGATGTAAATAATTGGATTAGTTTTCATGATTTTATGGAGATAGTTGCAGTTTCTCAAATCACTCCTGGTCCAATTTCCATAAATTTAGCTACACATGTTGGCTATAGAATAGCTAATACTCTAGGTTCTACAATTGCTACGATAAGTGTTATATTACCTTCTCTAATTATAATTACTTTAATAGTTATTTTCTTAGAAAAATTTAGTGATTTGCCAGTAGTAAAAAGAATATTTAAGGCATTGAGAATTACAATCGTTGGATTAATCTTAGCTGCTGCTATTGCTCTTTTTGTAAAAGATAATTTTATTGATTACAAGTCATACATAATTTTTGTTGCTACTATAATTGGAGGACTTTTTTTTAATATTGGTAGTATAAGTCTTATAATTTTATCAGCTTTAGCTGGTATTCTTCTATATTATTAACTTTATGAAAGGAAAAAAATGGCAAATATTTTTACAGATTATAAAATTAAAAATATACATATAAAAAATAGAATTGTTTTACCTCCAATGGTTAGATTTTCTCTTGTTTCTGATGATGGCTATGTAAATGATAACTTGATAAAATGGTATGGAATGATAGCTAGAAGTGGTGTTGGTCTTATAATAGTTGAGGCATCTGCAGTTGAAGAGAGTGGAAAATTAAGAAAAAATCAAATCGGTATTTGGGACGATAAATTTATGGATGGACTTAGTAGAATTGCAAAAGAAATACATAAATATGATGTTCCTTGTATGATACAAATTCATCACGCCGGTTTCAAAGAAGAAATTAATAATGTTCCAGAAGAAGAATTAGATAGAATACTAAAATTATTTGAAGTAGCTTTTGTGAGAGCCAAAAATTGTGGATTTGATGGCATAGAAATTCATGGAGCTCATAAGTACTTAATATCTCAATTAAATTCAAAAATTTGGAATAAAAGAACAGACAAATATGGTGAACATCTATACTTTTCAAGAAAATTAATTGAAAATACTAAGCATTTATTTAATGATAATTTTATATTAGGATATAGAATGGGGGGAAATGAACCAGAACTTGAAGATGGAATAGAAAATGCCAAACTTTTAGAAAGTTACGGTATAGATATACTTCATGTATCTAGTGGAGTTCCTAATCCAGACTATAAAAATCAATTAAAAATTAATTCTTATCCAAATGATTTTCCTGAGAGTTGGATAATATATATGGGAACAGAAATTAAAAAATATGTAAATATTCCTGTTATAGGAGTAAGTAAAATAAAAAAAGAAAAACAAGCTAGTTGGCTTGTCGAAAATGATTTATTAGATTTTGTTGCTGTTGGTAAAGCAATGATATCTCAAGATAAATGGATGGAAAAAGCAAGAAAAGAGTATAATAGAAGAATTATAGAAAAAGAAAAGGAGAAATTAAAAAATGAATAATATTTTAAATTATTGTATAGTCGTAAAGCAACAAGAAAATGGGAAATTTTTAATTACTTATCCAGATTTTGAAGGTATTTCAAGTATAGCTGAAACAGAAAAAAGTATACAAGACATTGCTAAATCAACTTTAAAATTAAAATATGAAGAATTAAAGAAAAATAATCTTGAAATTAAAGAACCTTTAAAAATATCTGAACTATCTAGGAATTTAAAAAGTGGGGAATTTATAATGAATATTTCTTTTCAACCTAGTTTTGATTTTAAAAAATTAGCTGATAGCCTAAAAGATACTCAAGTTGTTAAAGAAAAAGTTAAAAATGTTATTGATGGAGATATTAAAGAAAAATTTAATAATACCCCAGTAAGAACTTTAGGTATTACAGCCGGAGTAATTTCAATACTAAATACACTACTTTTTTCTTTAGTCGTAATTAAAGTCCCATTTTTTGGTAATTATAGTGTCAACTTCTTTAAAGGTCTAGGAGAGCTAGCTCAAATTAGTAGCGATATCAAAAAACTTAACATTTTGTTATTACTATCTGGTTTTATATTCCTTGCTATAGCAGGGCTTATAATTTTTTCTAGTTTACAATCTAAAAAAAATATTTTTAAGTATTCAACTTTTTCTCATATAGCTTTTTTTATATTATTTTATATAGTTTTATTTATAAAGATTCCAAATGATGCTAGTAAATTTATTTCAATTTCAGCTTTAAAAATATTTATTTATATAATTTCTTCTGGATTAGCATTTTATACATACAAGAGAATGATGAAATATGAAAAATAAAATGTTAGGTAAAAAAAAATTTATAGGATTTTTAGCCTTATTTTTAATTATTTTTATTGCTTTTATTTATTATAAAAATACTAGCTCATACTCACAATTTATTGAAGAAAAAGATAAACAAGTAAAAAGGACTGAATGGAAAAATTCTATTCTTGAAAGTATCAAAAAAAATGATTTTGCCCAAACTGATAAAAAATCATTATATGAACAAGTAATATCTCTTATTACAAAAGAAGAATTCTATCACTTTAAATCTAAAGTTGATGATGATAGGACTATAATAGTTGAAACTAAAGATAATACTTTAAGACAACAAGTTTTTGTTGATGATAAAATAGCTATATTATTAGAATTTACTGCTAATAAAGATTTTAGTGATTATAATTTGCTTATCACAGACTATAATACAAATAAAATTGAAACTTATAACAATTTAACTAGCAATAGTGGTACTGGACTTATTGAATTTAAAAATGGAAATAAAATAGAATTTTTACACAATAAGGGAATTATTAATGGAGAAGCGAAGCTTTATTTTACAAATGGGGATATAGAAATTTTTAATTACTTTCATGGAGAAAAAATAGGAAAAGCTATTAAATTCTATAAAAATGGAGATAAAGAAATATATAGTTACTCAAAAAATGAAACAAAAAATGGAAAATCTGTGTATTATTATTCAAACGGAGATATAGAAGAAGTTAATTATTATAATAGTGTCTTAAATGGACTTGCTAAATATACTTATTCAGATGGTTTTACTGAAGAATATATGTATGTAGATGGAAAAAGAGTAGAAGAAGATAAAGAAAAAAAGAAACTTGAAATAGAGGAAATTGAAGGAAAGGAAGTTGAAGAATCTTATGAGATTAGATAAATTTTTGGTTGAATGTGGACTTGGAACTAGAAAAGAAGTAAAAAAAATGATTTCTTATAAAGAAGTTTCTGTTAATGATTCTTTTAATGTTAAAGCTGACCAAAATATAGACGAAAATACAGATATCGTTAAATATCTTGAAGAAACTTTAACTTATAAAAAATACAGATATTACATTTTAAATAAAGAAGCCGGATATATTACAGCTACTGAAGATGGAAGAGATAAAACTGTTATGGAACTACTTCCTGAATGGGTAATAAGAAAAGATTTAGCTCCTGTTGGTAGACTTGATAAAGACACTGAAGGACTTCTACTACTTACAAATGATGGACAATTAAATCATAAATTATTGTCTCCTAAGAACCATGTAGAGAAAGTCTATTATGTTGAAGTTGAAAAAGATATAAAAGATGAAAGTATTCCTTTATTAGAAAATGGAATTGATATTGGTGGATATATAACTCAACCTGCTAAAGTAAAAAAACTAACTAATAAAAGTCTAGAACTTACGATAAAAGAAGGTAAATTTCATCAAGTAAAAAGAATGTTAGAAGCTGTAGAAAACAAGGTTGTATATTTGAAAAGAATAAAATTTGGAAAAATTGAACTAGAAAATCTAGAATTAGGAGAAGTTAAAGAAATTAAAAAAGAAGAAATTTTATAAAAATATCTTAAATAAGAGAAAGGAAGATAAAATATTATGAAAAAAATTTATTTATTACTTTTGGCTACCGTAATACTAGGTAATGCATGTACTATTGGTTTAGGAACTTCTTTTGGTTTAGGTGGTAGTGGTATCTCTATTGGAACATCTGCTAGTAAAAATATAAGTTTAAACAATAAAAAAGAAACTAACAAAAATGATGAAATAAAAGAAATTAAAAAAGAAGAAGCAAATATATCTGAAAATATACAAAATGAAAATACTCATGCAAATATTAATGAATCTAATGACATAAAAAGTGAAAACAAAAAAAAAGAAAATAAAGAAAATATTGTCAATAAAAGTTCAAAATCAATAAAAGAAGATAATATAAAAAAAAGACATAAACAAGAAAGACAAAATTAAAAATGAATATAAATAGTGTTGATATTTTTTGTGAAGTTATTGATAATTATGGAGATGTTGGTGTAGCTTATAGGTTTGCAAGAGAATTATTTAGAGTTTATCCAAATAAAAAAATTAGATTTATTGTAAATAAAACATCTGAAATAAATTTAATAAAGAAATCTGATTACATTCCAATTTTTACTTTTGATGAAATTAAAAGTCTTAACAAACCTGCTGAGCTTGTTATAGAAACTTTTGCTTGCAATATTCCAGAAAATTATATGAGTAAAATAAGAAATTCTAAAAAGAAAACTTTAATCATTAACCTTGAATATTTTTCTTGTGAAGAATGGGTGGATAGTTTTCATTTACAAGAATCTTTTATGGGAGAAAATATAAAAAAGTTTTTCTACATTCCAGGTTTATCTGAAAAAAGTGGTGGTCTTATTTTAGATAAAGAATTTTTGGAAAGAACTCAAAATGCTAAGAAAAATAAAAAAAATATCTTGTTAGAACTAGGTTTTAAAGATGATTATGATATCATTGGTTCAATATTTTCTTATGAAAAAAACTTTGATATTTTTATTGAGTATTTAAAAAAATTAAATAAAAAAATTCTATTATTTATTTTAAGTGAAAAAACTCAAAAAAATTTTATAAAATATTTTGATAATAATGATTATTATGATAAAATAGAATTTGTTAAATTACCTTTTCTCACTTATGATAAATACGAAGAACTTTTAGCTATATGTGATTTTAATTTTGTTAGAGGTGAAGATAGCTTGGGGAGAGCACTATTGTTAGGAGTTCCATTTTTGTGGCACATCTACCCTCAAGAAGAAAATATACATCTACAAAAATTAAATAGCTTTTTAGAATTATATTGTCCAAATGATATGAAATTGAAAAAAGAATTTTTAGATTATAATTTAAATAAAAATAATTTTTCATATTTTTTTGAGAATTATGATAAAATAAAACATCATAATATAGAATATAGCAAGTATTTAATAAAAAACTGTAATTTAATAGATAAATTTAAAACATTTATAGAAAATATAGGAGGAAATTAATAATGAAAATTGCACAAGAATTAAGAGCAGGAAGTACAATTAAAATAGGAAATGACCCTTTCGTTGTACTTAAAGCTGAATACAACAAGTCAGGAAGAAATGCTGCTGTTGTAAAATTTAAAATGAAAAATTTAATATCAGGAAATATGACAGATTCTGTTTATAAAGCTGACGACAAAATGGACGATATTAAATTAGACAAAGTAAAAGCTATTTATTCGTATGAAAATGGAGGATCTTATGTATTCTCTAACCCAGAAACTTGGGAAGAAATTGAATTAAAAAGCGAAGATTTAGGAGATGCCCTAAATTATCTTGAAGAAGGAATGGAATTAGAAGTTGTTTACTATGAATCAACTCCAGTTGCAATAGAATTACCAACTTTCGTTGAAAGAGAAATTACTTACACTGAACCTGGATTAAGAGGAGATACTTCTGGAAAAGTTATGAAACCTGCTAGAATTAATACAGGATTTGAAATTCAAGTTCCTTTATTCGTTGAACAAGGAGAATGGATTAAAATAGATACTAGAAACAACGAATATGTTGAAAGAGTAAAGAAATAATAAAAAATATCTTATCTAAAGAGGGATTTTTAACCCTCTTTTTATTTTTTTATAAGGAAAGATAGCTAAAATTAGTCTCTGACGTCCGTATTAATTCAAAATACCTGTATTCATTGAACTCCTAGAATTTTTTATTTATCAACAAATTTTATTTATGATTAAAAAATGTACAAAAATAGATAAAAAAAAATCAAATTTTATATCTTAATATATTGACACTTTAAAATATGTATGATAACATTAAAATGATGTATTAAAAGCATATCTTTTGAATAAAAAGTGTTTTTAATATAATTAGATATAAAATTATAATAGGGAGGATTTTATGAAAAAGATTTTATCTTTAATTATGCTTTCAACTGTCTTATTACTTTTAGTTGCTTGTGGTGGTAAAAAAGAAGGTGAAAAAAAAGAAGCTAGAGTTATTAAAGTTACTACAAAATTCGTTGATGATGAACAAACAGCAAAATCTTTAGTTAAAGTTGTTGATGCAATCAATAAAAGAAGTAATGGTAGCCTAGAACTTCAATTATTTACTAGTGGAACTTTACCTATTGGTAAAGATGGTATGGAACAAGTTGCAAACGGATCAGATTGGATTTTAGTTGATGGAGTTAATTTCTTAGGAGATTATATTCCTGATTACAATGCTGTTACAGGACCTATGTTATATCAATCATTTGAAGAATACTTAAGAATGGTTAAAACTCCATTAGTTCAAGATTTAAATGCTCAAGCTCTTGAAAAAGGAATTAAAGTACTATCTTTGGATTGGTTATTTGGTTTCAGAAATATCGAAGCTAAAAAACCTATAAAAACTCCTGAAGATATGAAAGGACTTAAATTAAGAGTACCTACTAGCCAATTATACACATTTACTGTTGAAGCTATGGGAGGAAACCCTGTTGCTATGCCTTATCCTGATACTTACGCTGCATTACAACAAGGTGTTATAGATGGACTTGAAGGGTCTATTTTAAGTTTTTATGGAACTAAACAATATGAAAATGTTAAAGAATATTCTTTAACTCGTCATTTATTAGGTGTTTCAGCTGTATGTATCTCTAAAAAATGTTGGGATAGTTTAAGTGATGAAGAAAGAACTATTATTCAAGAAGAATTTGATAACGGTGCTCAAGACAATTTAACTGAAACTCAAAAATTAGAAGATGAATATGCTCAAAAATTAAAAGACAATGGAGTTACTTTCCATGAAGTAGATGCTGAAGCATTCAACAAAGCTGTTGCTCCTGTATATGGAATGTTCCCTAAATGGACTCCAGGAATTTATGACAAAATTATGGAAAACTTAAAACAAATTAGAGAAGACATTAAAAACGGAAAATAATATTAGTATCAATAACAGAATATGATAATAAATACTAGGGCTGTTGTTATAACAGCCCTTTTCATAAATTAAGGAGTACATATGAAAGATTTTTTAAAAAAGATTGAACTATATATCGGTAGTATATTTATTAGTGTTACAACTATCGTTGTAATAATGAATGTATTTACAAGATATTTTTTAAAGTTTACTTATTTTTGGACTGAAGAAATTGCTGTTGGTTGTTTTGTCTGGACAATATTTTTAGGAACTGCAGCTGCTTATAGAGAAAAAGGTCTTATAGGGGTTGAAGCTATTGTAATTCTTTTACCAGAAAAAATAAGAGATATAGTAGAATTTTTAACATATATTTTACTAACTATTCTAAGTGGACTTATGTGTATATTTAGTTTTACTTATGTAAGTAGTTCTTCAAAAATTACTGCTGCCTTGGAACTTTCTTATGGCTATATTAACTTTGCAATTGTCATTAGTTTTGCTCTTATGACACTTTATTCTATCATTTTTACGATAGAAAGTTTTAAAAAAGCATTTCTAACAAAAGCTAATCAATAAGGGAGGAAAATATGGAAGCATTATATCCAGTTGTAGTATTATTCGTTTTATTCTTTTTAAATATTCCCATTGCTTTTGCTTTAATGGGATCAGCTTTATTTTATTTTATATTTTTAAACACAACAATGTCTATGGACATGGTTATTCAACAATTTGTTACATCCGTTGAATCTTTCCCATATCTAGCAGTTCCTTTCTTTATAATGGTTGGTTCAGTTATGAATTATTCAGGAATAAGTGAAGAGCTTATGAATATGGCAGAAGTTTTAGCTGGTCATATGAAGGGAGGTCTTGCACAAGTAAACTGTCTTTTAAGTGCTATGATGGGTGGAATTTCTGGTTCAGCAAATGCAGATGCTGCTATGGAATCAAAAATTTTAGTTCCAGAAATGATAAAAAAAGGATTTTCTAAAGAATTTTCAGCTGCTGTTACCGCAGCTTCATCTGCAGTAAGTCCTGTTATCCCTCCTGGAACAAACTTAATATTATATGCTTTAATTGCCAATGTTCCAGTTGGAGACATGTTTTTAGCAGGATATACCCCTGGAATTTTAATGACTGTTTCTATGATGATAACAGTTTATATTATTTCTAAAAAAAGAGGCTATGAGCCTTCAAGAGAAAGAATGGCAGGTCCTATTGAAATAGCTAAACAAACAATAAAATCAATTTGGGCTTTAGCTATACCATTTGGAATCATAATGGGTATGAGAATAGGTATATTTACTCCTACTGAAGCAGGAGGAGTTGCTGTTTTCTTTTGTTTCTTAGTTGGTTTCTTTGTTTATAAAAAATTAAAATTACATCATATACCAATAATTTTAATGGAAACTGTAAAAAGTACTGGTGCTGTTATGATAATAATAGCTTCTGCTAAAGTTTTTGGTTATTATATGACACTTGAAAGAATTCCTCAATTTATAACTCAAGCATTAATGGACTTTACAGATAATAAATTAGTTTTATTAATGGTTATAAACTTACTTTTATTATTTGTTGGAATGTTTATAGAAGGAGGAGCAGCACTTGTAATACTTGCTCCATTATTGGTTCCTGCTGTAAAAGCATTGGGTGTAGATCCTTTACATTTTGGAGTTATATTTATAGTAAATATTATGATCGGAGGATTAACTCCACCTTTTGGTTCTATGATGTTCACTGTATGCTCTATTGTTGGCGTACGCTTGGAAGAGTTTTTAAAAGAGGTATGGCCTTTTATAGTTGCTCTTCTTATAGTATTATTCGTTGTAACTTATTCAGAATCAATAGCATTATTTATCCCAAATTTATTTAGATAAGATTAGGAGAAGTTATGAAAAATCTACAAAATATAAAGTGTTTTTTACTAGATATGGACGGAACTATTTATCTTGGTAATGAACTAATTGATGGTGCTAAAGAATTTTTAAAGACTTTAAGAGATAAAAATATAAAATATATTTTTTTGACAAATAACTCATCAAAAAATAAAGATAAATATGTTGAAAAATTAAATAAATTAGGCATAGAAGCTAATCGAGAAGATATTTTTACTTCTGGAGAAGCAACTACTATATATCTTTCGAATATTAAAAAAAATGCTAAAGTTTTTTTATTAGGAACTAAAGATTTAGAAGAAGAATTTGAAAAAGAAGGATTCCAACTTATTAAAGATAGAAATCAAGAAATAGACTTTGTTGTTTTAGGTTTTGACACTACTTTAACTTATGAAAAATTATGGATAGCTTGTGAATATATTGCTAATGGTGTTCAATATATTGCTACTCACCCTGATTTTAATTGTCCTTTAGAAGGTGGAAAGTTTATGCCAGATGCCGGTGCTATGATGGCATTTATAAAAGCTTCAACAGGAAAAGAACCTGTAGTGATTGGTAAACCTAATAGACATATAATAGATGCTATTATTGATAAATATTCTTTGAAAAGAGAAGAATTGGCTATGGTCGGAGATAGACTTTATACTGATATCAGAACAGGAATTGATAACAATTTAACTTCAATTTTAGTTATGAGCGGTGAAACTGATGAAAAGATGTTAAAAGAAAGCCCTTATATTCCTGATTTTATTTTTCAATCAGTAAAAGAACTTAAAGAAAAAATTTAATATTCTCTTATTATAAATAAAGAAATCTCTTGATATCTGTATGAGTTCTACGGACTCAATAACACAGGTTCTTTGAACTGATACGGACGTCAGAGACTAATTTTAC